>NZ_JAUXXP010000016.1 GCF_030684895.1 Pseudomonas sp.
CCCGTTGATTGGCAATCGGTAGCCAAATAACAACAGCCGTAGGATGGGTTGAGCGCAGCGATACCCATGCTGCCGAGTGATGGGTATCGCAGGCTCAACCCATCCTACGTACCACTTACTCCTGGGGAGCTAGCGCCTCACGCAGGCGCTGGATCGCTGCCTGACAGGCGCTGCTGTCGGCGAATGCCGGGCTTTGCGCGACGCACTCGTCGTCCAGCCAGACGCCAAAGCCGCCGTCCTGCTCGCGGATATCCAGTGCTTCGCCGGACTGCAGACGCTTGTTGATCATGCCGGCCGCTTTGCCATCGGCAAACGACTTGGACAGCAACAGCTGCTCACCGGCGGCATCCAGCAGGCGGAAACGGAAGCTGCCGTCGTCGTCGCGGAAGCTGACAAAGCGACTTTTCTTGGCTTTTTTCTTAGCTGCTTCAATTTCAGCGATCCCTTCAGCCATTCCCTCAGCAAACTCTTGGGCTTTTCCCAAAAGGCGCGCCACTCCTCTTCCAACATCCTGAAGAGTAAGTTGTTGCTGAACTGGTTTTGGCTTGAATGAACGCAGGCCCACAGCCTCGCGTAGCTCGCCGAGGAAAGGCCTGGCGATATTTCGGGCCTTCTCGGCGCCAACAAGGAGGATATCCTCCAGATCCGCCGGCTTGCTGATCAGTGCCTGATAACGCTCGCGGGCTTCGCCCAGCTCATTATTGAGCAGTTGAAACAGGCGGCTCTTTGCTTCGCCCCAAGCCAGACCATTAATCAACTCGGCACGGAACTCCGACAGCTGAGCAGGCGTGGCGAAGGCTTGATAGAGAGTGAACAGATGTGAGTTGTCTGGATCTTTAGGTTCACCCGGAGCTTTCGAATCGGTAACGATCAAAGAAATAACTTTCTTGAGCTCTTTCTCACAACTGAACAGCGGAATGGTGTTGTCGTAGCTCTTGCTCATCTTGCGCCCGTCGAGGCCTGGTAGGGTGGCCACGTCGGCTTCGATAACCGCTTCGGGTAAGGTGAACAACTCTCGGCCTTGGCCAAACAGATGGTTGAAGCGTTGAGCGATGTCACGGGCCATTTCTACGTGCTGGATCTGGTCACGGCCGACCGGCACCTTATGCGCGTTGAACATCAAAATGTCCGCGGCCATCAGCACCGGATAGCTAAACAGCCCCATGGTGATGCCCGCATCCGGGTCTTCACCATCGATCAAGTTCTTATCCACCGACGCCTTGTAGGCGTGGGCGCGGTTAAGCAGGCCCTTGCCGGCGACGCAGGTAAGCAGCCAGCACAGCTCGGGAATCTCGGGGATATCCGACTGACGGTAGAAAGTTGCCTTGTCGGTATCCAGACCCAGCGCCAGCCAGGTGGCGGCGATTTCCAGACGCGAACGCTGAATGCGCGCAGGGTCGTCGCATTTGATCAGCGCATGGTAGTCAGCCAGGAAGTAGAACGAATCCGCATCGGCGGCGCGGCTGGCAACGATGGCCGGGCGAATCGCGCCCGCGTAGTTGCCCAGATGCGGCGTGCCGGTGGTGGTGATGCCGGTAAGGATACGAGTAGTCATAACGTTCGCTTATTGGGGCTCAATCAGATCAGAGACGCGGCAGCAGTAGATCTTTGAGATCAGTAAGCTTGCCGTGAAAAAAGTGGCCGCATTCTGCCACTTTCAGCAGCTCATGGGCACGCCCGAGTGCCGCCGACCATTGGTAGACCACCTGCGGGTCGATCACTTCATCGTCTTCGGGCTGAATCAGGATCAACGGGCAGTTGCTGGCTGGGGGCACCTCCTCGCTCAGGCGATGCACCGCCGGGGCCACCATAAACAGCTTATCGAGCTTCACACACTGGGCTTCCAGGCGGGCGCCGAGCGCAGCGGCAACAAAACCACCGAAGGAAAAACCCAGCAAAGTCAGCGGCAACTCGGGGCGCTGCGCACGCAGCCAGTTGGCCACGGCTTCGGCATCATCCACTTCACCGCTTTCCATATCGTGGCTGCCGGCGCTGGCGCCGACGCCGCGGTAATTAAAGCGCAACGTGGCCAGGCCACTGTCACGGGCAGTGCGCTGCAGGGTGGAGACCACCTTATTGAGCATGGTGCCGCCCTGCACCGGGTTGGGGTGGCAGATCAGCGCCACGCCACGGGCGTCGGGGGTGTCCAGCCACAGGGCTTCGAGTTGGCCGCAGGGGCCAGCAATCATCAGAGGGGTTTCGCGGGTGAGCAACAGGGAACTCCGTGACCTCGCAGTGGGTCGACTCGTCTAGCTGACAGCCTGCGCTGCTACACAGCCATACCGCCGCACACATCTCGGCATTGCATTGCGGTATACAGCACAGGTTCGAGCCGTTAACGTAAAGCAAAGCCGTTTAGAGAGGAAGGACTCGTGGAACAGACGCTTACCGCCTGGTTGCTACCCGCCATTACCCTGGTAGCAGGCATTGCCATTGGCTTCCTGATTGCCCGCCTGGCGCCCAATGCAGCCCCTAGCCGCACCCAGCGCCAGCTGGATGAAATTCAAGAACGCTTCGATACCTACCAAAGCGAAGTGGTGACTCATTTCAACACCACCGCCAATCTGGTGAAAAAGCTCAGCCAGACTCAACTGGACGTGCAACAGCACCTGTCTGACGGGGCCAACCGCCTGGCACTCGACGAGCTGACCCGCCAGCGCCTGCTCGCCACCCTGCATGCCGATGAAAGCAGTGAAAAGCGCGAACGTATCAAGGCACCGGTCCACCATGAAATGCCTAAGGACTACGCGCCGAAAAGCGCCGATGTGCCAGGCATGCTCGATGAAAGCTACGGTTTGAAGAACAAGTAACAGTGGCTGATCCGGTCACTTCGATGACCGGATAGGCAATAAAAAGCCCCGCACTAGACGGGGCTTTTTAATGTGCAGCAGATTTAGATCGCGCCGCGCTCACGCAGCAGAGCCAATACAAGCTTGACCCCTTCATCTACCGACACAGACTGCGTATCGATCACCAGATCGGCATTCAGCGGCACGTCATACGGGAAGGACTCACCCGGGATATTGTCGCCACCCGCCGCGTACAAGCCTTGCGGGTCACGCTCGGCGCAAACCTGCGGGGACGCCTGCACGTACACGGTGATCAGGCGTTCGGCACCGATCAGCGCTTTGGCCTGCTCACGGCCTTCGGCATCCGGCGCAACAAAGGCTGCCAGGGTCAGCAAGCCGGCTTCGTTGAACTGACGCGCAACGTGCGCGGCACGGCGCCAGTTCTCGGTACGCCCGGCGCGATCCTGCGGCAGCCCCTTGTTCAGGTCATGGCGCAGGTTCTGCCCGTCCAGCACATAGACCGCGCGACCGGAGTCGAACAGCTTGCGCTCCACGGCATAAGCCAGGGTGCTCTTGCCAGCGCCGGACAGGCCACTGAACAGCACGGTGGCCGGCTGCTGGCCGAAGCGTGTAGCCCGCTCTTCAGTAGACACATGCGCCAGCTTGCCGTGATGGCCGCCCGAACCCTGCGCGCCAACTGGCTCGGCGATGATCATGCCGGCGCCGACGGTGCCGTTGGTCAGGCGATCAATCACGATAAACGAGCCGGTGGTGCGGTTGTGCGCATAGCCGTCCAGCGCAATCGGCGCATCCAGGGCGATGCGCACCTGGCCGATTTCATTGAGCTGCAGGCTGCTCGCCGCGCCCTCTTCCAGAGTGTTCACATCGACGCGGTGGTTGATGCTGGCAATCGAGCCCGGCACATAGCTGGTGGCGCGTTTGATGTCGTACTTCTTGCCCGGCAGCATCGGCTCTTCGGCCATCCACACCAGCATGGCGTCGAAGCTGTCGACCACCTGCGGACGGTTGTCGGCATGTACCAGCATGTCGCCACGGGAGACGTCGATTTCGTCTTCCAGGGTGATGGTAATTGCCTGACCTGGACCGGCCTGTTCCAGTTCACCTTCGAAGGTGACGATGGATTTGACCTTGCTGCCCTTGCCCGACGGCAGGGCGATGACTTCATCGCCCTTGCGCACGATGCCGCTGGCCAGGGTGCCGGCGAAACCACGAAAGTTCAGGTTGGGACGGTTGACGTATTGCACCGGGAAACGCAGGTCGGTGAAGTTGCGATCACCGGCGACTTCCACGGTTTCGAGAATTTCCATCAGCGACTGGCCGGTGTACCAAGGCGACTGCTCGCTCTTGTTGACCACGTTGTCGCCCTTGAGCGCCGACATCGGTACGAAGTGCAGCGAGCTCGGCTTGAGCGCGATACCTTCGGCGAACTTCAGGTAATCAGCCTTGATCTGCTCGAATACGCCTTGATCGAAGCCCTTGAGGTCCATCTTGTTGATGGCCACAACGATATGCTTGATGCCCAGCAGGCTGGCGATAAAGCTGTGGCGTTTGGTCTGGGTCTGCACACCATAGCGCGCGTCGATCAGGATGATCGCCAGGTCGCAGGTGGAGGCGCCAGTGGCCATGTTGCGGGTGTACTGCTCATGGCCGGGGGTGTCGGCGATGATGAATTTGCGCTTGGCGGTGCTGAAATAGCGGTACGCCACGTCGATGGTGATGCCTTGCTCGCGCTCAGCCTGCAGGCCGTCGACCAGCAACGCCAGATCCACCTCCTCGCCGGTGGTGCCGGACTTCTTCGAGTCACGGGTAATGGCTTCCAGATGGTCTTCGTAGATCATCTTCGAGTCGTGCAGCAGGCGGCCAATCAGGGTGCTCTTGCCGTCGTCAACGTTGCCGCAGGTGAGGAAGCGCAGCAGTTCCTTGCGCTCGTGCTGGGCCAGGTAAGCGAGGATGTCTTCGCTGATCAGATCGGATTGGTGCGACATATTAAAAGTACCCCTGACGTTTTTTCTCTTCCATGGAACCGGCGGCATCGTGGTCGATAACGCGGCCCTGACGCTCGGAAGTACGGGTCAGCAGCATTTCCTGAATGATGTCGGTCAAGCTGGTTGCAGTGGACTCCACCGCGCCGGTCAGCGGGTAGCAGCCGAGGGTGCGGAAACGCACCATCTTTTTGGTGATACGGGCTTTCTCTTCGTCGGAGAGGTGCTCAAGGATGCGGTCGTCGTCGATCATGATCAGCGTGCCGTTCTTCTCGATCACTTCACGCTCGGCGGCGAAGTACAGCGGCACGATCGGGATCTGCTCCAGATAGATGTACTGCCAGATGTCCAGCTCGGTCCAGTTGGACAGCGGGAACACACGGATCGACTCACCCTTTTTGACCTTGCCGTTGTACACGTTCCACAGCTCAGGACGCTGGTTCTTAGGGTCCCAGCGGTGCTTGCTGTCGCGGAAGGAGTAGACACGCTCTTTGGCGCGGGACTTTTCTTCATCGCGGCGCGCACCACCGAAGGCGGCGTCAAAACCGTACTTGTCCAGCGCCTGCTTGAGACCCTCGGTCTTCATCACGTCGGTGTGCTTGGCACTGCCGTAGGTGAAGGGGTTCATGTCCTGCGCCACGCCATCGGGGTTGATGTGGGTGATCAGGTCCAGGCCGTACTCTTTGACCATCTTCTCGCGGAAGCTGTACATCTCCTGAAACTTCCAGCGCGTATCGACGTGCATCACCGGGAAGGGCAGCTTGCCCGGAAAGAACGCCTTGCGCGCCAGGTGCAGCATCACGGCGGAGTCTTTACCGATGGAGTACAGCATCACCGGGTTATCGAACTCGGCGGCTACCTCGCGGATGATGTGGATGCTTTCCGCCTCCAACTGCTTCAGATGCGTCAATTTATCGAGCATGGCTACTCACGGCTATCTCATGAAGAGAGCGTTATTGGACGGCCTACGGGCCGTGGACGAGGGCGGCACTTTATCACAGCACCCTATTCTATTCAGGAGGCCTCTTAGATCGAAACGATCTAGCTTTATACCTACAGGAAAGGCCGGAAATGCGACCTAAATGGGATTGGGGCAATCGATAAACACATGCTCAATGGCAAAGCGCCGCGCCAGATAATCGCCCAGCGCCTGCACCCCATAACGCTCGGTAGCATGATGGCCAGCGGCGATAAAGCTGATGCCGTTTTCCCGGGCGCTGTGGAAAGTCTGCTCAGAGGCTTCGCCTGTCAGGTACAGGTCAACCCCGGCGGCAATCGCCTGATCGATATAGCCCTGGCCACCGCCAGTGCACCAACCAACCCGGCGAATCATCGCGCCCCCCTCAACCAGCAGCGGCTCACGGCCGAGCACCTGATGCACATGGCGGGCGAAATCACGCGCGGTCATGGCTTCTGCCAGCGAGCCGATCAGGCCGACGGTACGCGAATTTTCCGGTTCCAGCGGGCCTTCCACGGTAATCCCCAGCTGCGCGGCCAGTTGTACGTTATTGCCCACCTCGGCATGCACATCCAGCGGCAAGTGATAGGCCAGCAGGCTGAGGTCATTGGCCAGCAGGGTCTGTAGACGGCGGCGCTTCATCCCGGTGATGCAGGGGTTTTCGCCCTTCCAGAAGTAGCCGTGGTGCACCAGCAGCACATCGGCTTGCGCTTCGACCGCTGCATCGACCAACGCTTGACTGGCGGTAACGCCGCTGACGATCCGCCGCACCTGTGGCCGGCCTTCGACCTGCAGGCCATTGGGGCAGTAATCATTGATGCGCGCAGCATTCAGGTAGCGGTCGGCTTCTTCCACCAGGGTCGCCAGAGCAATGGCCATAAGGTTTCCTTATCAACAGTTGCACGGCGCTGCTTTATTCGCAGCGGCTTCTCTATAATGGCGCACCTTAAGGGGCACACCCGCCCCCGGCAACCCTCAGGATTGGATCGATGTTCAAGTCCCTGCGTTTCCTCGGCTGGCCCCTGCTGGTCGGCGTGCTCTCAGCACTGCTGATCATGCAGTATTTCCCGCAATGGGTCGGCCTGCCGGGGCAAGACGTGCACGTACGTCAGGCACCGTTCTATAGCCGCATGCAGGAAGGCCCGGTGTCCTATGCCGATGCAGTCACCACCGCATCGCCCGCCGTGGCCAATCTCTACACCACCAAATTCGTTAACAAAGCCGCACACCCGCTGTTCGAGGACCCGCAGTTTCGCAAGTTCTTCGGCGACAACCTGCCCAAGCAGCGGCGCATGGAGTCGAGCCTGGGCTCGGCAGTGATCATGAGCCCGGAAGGCTATCTGCTGACCAATAACCACGTGGTCGCCGGTGCCGACCAGATCGTTGTGGCCCTGAAAGATGGCCGCGAAACCCTGGCGCGGATCATTGGCAGCGACCCGGAGACCGACCTGGCGGTGCTGAAGATCGACCTGCAGGACCTGCCCTTTATCATCCTCGGCCGCTCGGACAATATCCGTATTGGCGACGTCAGCCTGGCCATCGGCAACCCGTTCGGCGTCGGTCAGACCGTGACCATGGGCATTATCAGCGCCACCGGGCGCAACCAGCTGGGCCTCAACACCTACGAGGACTTCATCCAGACCGATGCGGCAATCAACCCCGGCAACTCCGGCGGCGCGCTGGTGGATGCCTACGGCAACCTGGTGGGCATCAATACCGCGATCTTCTCCAAATCCGGCGGCTCGCAAGGCATCGGCTTTGCCATCCCGGTAAAGCTGGCGATGGATGTAATGCAGGCGATTATCGAGCACGGCCAGGTGATTCGCGGCTGGCTGGGGATCGAGGTGCAACCGCTAACCCCGGAGCTGGCGGAATCCTTCGGCATGGACGGTCGCCCTGGCATCGTCGTGGCTGGCATCTACCGCGACGGCCCGGCACAGAAAGCCGGCCTGCAACCGGGCGATCTGATTCTCAGCATCGACGGCGAAGCCGCCGGCGATGGCCGCCGCTCGATGAACCAGGTGGCACGCGCCAAGCCGGGACAGAAGATCAGCATCGACATCCTGCGCAACGGCAAACCGCTGCAACTGAGCGCAGAAATCGGCGTACGGCCGCCCGTCAACGGCAGCTAACCCCCTCCTTTTGCAAATTGCGCAACGCAAGCGATAACTCTTCTCAGATTTAATGTTATGTTATTACATTAAATCTCAATTGAAGGATGCTCTCCCTTGCGCGCCGCCCACGCCTTACTTGCCAGCCTGCTGGTTCCCAGCGCCTTTGCCGCTGCAGCAGAAAACCCCGTTGAGCTGTCCACCATCACCGTCACCGCGCGCCAGGAACAGGCGGATGGCCCCGTGCAAGGCTATCGCGCCACCCGCTCAGCCAGCGCTACCCGCACCGATACGCCGATTGCGCAGATCGCCCAGAGCATCAACGTGGTACCCGCACAGGTGCTCGATGACCTGGGCACCACGCGCATCGACCGCGCCCTGGACTTTGCTGGCGGCGTGTCCAGGCAGAACAACTTCGGCGGCCTGACCTTCCTCAATTACAGCGTGCGCGGCTTCACCACCGGCGAGCTGTACAAGAACGGCTTCACCATCAACCGCGGCAGCTCCAGCTCGCCGGATACCTCGGGTATCGAGCGCATCGAGGTGCTCAAAGGTCCGGCCGCCAGCCTGTATGGCCGTGGCGACCCGGGCGGCATGATCAATATCGTCAGCAAGAAACCGCAGGCCGAAGCTTTCAGCCAGCTCAGGGCCAGCGCCGGCAGCTGGGACCGCTACCGCAGCAGCCTGGACGTCAACACCCCGCTGAATGACGAGGCCACCCTGTTGTCGCGGATCAACCTGGCGGTGGAGGACAACCAGAGCTTTCGCGATCACGTCGGCAGCGAACGGCAGATCGTCAGCCCTTCGCTGAGCTGGCAGCTGAACCCCGACACCCTGCTGCTGATCGAGAGCGAATTCAGCCGCACCGAGTCGGTATTCGACCGTGGCATTCCGGCGGTGAACAACCGCATGGGCGCGGTGAAAAACTCCAGCTTTATGGGCGAACCGAACGACGGCAGCGTGCGAAACGACAACCAGATGCTGCAGGTCAGCCTGGAGCGCTACCTTAATGACAGCTGGAAACTGCGCCTGGCCAACCACTACGCCCAGGGCCGCCTGCAGGGCAACAGCTCCGAGCCATCGCGCCTGGTCGGCGACACGCTGACGCGCTTCTATCGCCAGCGCAGCTTTGAGTGGAACGACAGCATCACCCAGGCCGAGCTGCACGGCAGCTTCAACCTGGGCAGCTGGCAGCACCAGACCCTCGCCGGCCTGGAGTACGAGAACTACCGCAACAGCCAAAAGTACCCGCAAAGCGCGACAACCCTGGGCTACGGCCAGAACATCTACCAACCGCAGTACGGCCAGGCCAAGCCGGCCATCGTCAACCCCAACGATTTCTTTGAGCACACCGAGAGCTATGCCCTCAACCTGCAGGATCAGATCAGCTTTAGCGAGCGCCTGAGTGGCCTGATCGGCGCACGCCTCGAACGCTTCGAGCAAACCGCGCTGAACCGCAGCACGCGGGTCAGCAACAAGCAGAACCAGGATGTCGCCACCGCCCGCACTGGCCTGCTCTATCAACTGACCCCGCAGGTCGGGGTGTTCGCCAACGCCTCCACCTCGTTCAAACCCAACAGCATCAGCAGCCAGGGCACGGTATTCAAACCGGAAAAGGGCCTGGGCTATGAGACTGGGCTCAAGCTCGACCTGCTTGATAGCCGCCTGGGTGCAACCATCGCGCTGTTTCATATCGACAAGGAAAACGTGCTGACCGCTGACCCGGGCAACCCCGGCGACAGCATCGCCGCCGGCAAGGCCCGCAGCCAGGGCCTGGATATGCAGTTCAGCGGCCAGCTCAGCGATGCCGTGCGCATCATCGGCGCCTACGCCTATATCGATGCCGAAGTCACCGAAGATAACAGCCTGCCCGTAGGCAGCAAGCTGCTCGGCGTCGCCCGCCACAGCGGCAGCCTGCTGACCGTCTACCAGTTTCAGGACGGCCGCCTGTGCGGCTCGGACATCGGCGCCGCGTTCAACTACGTGGGGGATCGCTCGGGGCAAGCTGGCAGCAACTTCCAATTACCGGCCTACAACACCGTCGATCTGCTCGCCCACTACCAGGCCAGCGATGACCTGAGCATCGGCCTCAACCTCAACAACCTGTTCGACCGCGAGTACTACGAGCGCGCGTACAACAGCGTCTGGGTCATGCCCGGCGAGCCGCGCAACCTTAGCCTCAGCCTGACCCTTAATCTCTGACCCACCATTCAAGGAACCCCAGTATGCGTACTGCCAAACCCATCATGCTTACCGCACTGCTCGCCGCCCTACTCGCCGGGCACGTCCAGGCCCACGGCCTGTGGACCGAACAGCGCCGCGGCCATATCGAAACCATCTACGGTCACGGCGCCGAGGACAATGCCTTCAAGGCCGAGAAAATCAGCGGCGCCTGGGCCTATGACCGCGCTGGCAAGATGATCCCGGTCAGCGTCCAGCGCCTGGACGATCACGCGCGCCTGCTACCACTGAAAACCCCGGCGGTGCTCGGCGTGGCGCTGGACAACGGCGCCTGGTCACTGACCCCGGACAAACAGTGGATCAACCAGGGCCGCAGTAAAGTGCCGAACTCGACCGAGTCGCTGCACACCTTTAAATACAGCCTGGCGATCTACCAGGAAGGCGCCAAGTTGCCGAAGCTGGATCAGTTGAAGATGGTTATCCTGCCGGAAGTCGACCCGCTCAAGGTCGGCCCCGGCAAGCCGTTGGCGGTGCGGGTGCTGGTGGATGGCAAGCCGGCTGCCGGGGTTGAGTTGGTGGGTGACTACCGTGGTGCGCCGCATCAGGTCAGCGCCACCACCGATACTGAAGGGCGCGCCCAGGTGCTGGTACGCAACGAAGGGTTGAATATCATCAGCGCGTCCATCAGCCTGCCGGTCAAAGGCGACAAGGATATCGAAACGCGCGGCCTGTTTACCTCGCTGACCTTTCTCGGCAAAGCGCACCACGAGTAACACGCAGGCAATAAAAAGCCAGCGCGGCTTACGCGGCGCTGGCTTTTGCGTAGCCCGGATGCAATCCGGGGTAGGTAGTGGCGCTCCCGGATTGCATCCGGGCTACAAGCTACAAGTCTTGCAGCGCATCCAGCAGCGCCTGGTTCTGCTCCGGCGTGCCAATGGTGATGCGCAGGAACTGGGCAATGCGCTGCTGCTTGAAGTGACGCACGATCACCCCCTGTTCCCGCAGGCCAGCGGCCAGGGTCGCGGCATCTTTATCCGGGTGACGGGCAAAGACAAAATTCGCCGCCGAAGGCAACACCGCAAAGCCCAGCTTCTCCAGCCCAGCCACCACAACCTCACGGTTGTCGATCACCTGCTGGCAGGTTTGCTGGAAATACGCTTTGTCCGCAAACGCCGCCGCAGCGCCGGCAATCGCAATGCGATCCAGCGGGTCGGAGTTGAAGCTGTTCTTGATCCGATCCAGCGCCTCGATCAGATCAGGATGGCCGACCGCGATACCGACCCGCAGCCCCGCCAGGGAGCGCGACTTGGATAAGGTCTGGCTGACCAGCAGATTGGGGTATTTATCCACCAGACTGATCGCCGTCTCACCGCCGAAGTCGATATAGGCCTCATCCACCAGCACCACGCTATCCGGGTTGGCCTGGAGCATGCGCTCGATGGCCTCCAGCGCCAGAGGGCAGCCAGTCGGTGCGTTCGGGTTGGGGAAAATAATGCCGCCGTTGGGCCGCGCGTAATCTTCCACGCGAATCTGGAACTGTTCATCCAGCGGCACCTGCACGGAGTCGATGCCATACAGGCCGCAGTACACCGGATAGAAGCTGTAGCTGATATCCGGGAACAGCAGCGGTTGGCCATGCTGGAACAGGCCGTGGAAAGCGTGCGCCAGCACCTCGTCGGAGCCATTGCCGACAAATACCTGGGCGGTCTGCACGCCGTAATAATCGGCCACCGCTTGCTTCAAACGGTCGCTGTTGGGGTCCGGGTACAGGCGTAGGTTGTCATTGACCTCGGCCTGCATGGCCGCGATGGCCTTGGGCGACGGGCCATAAGGGTTTTCATTGGTGTTGAGCTTGACCAGCTTGGCCAGTTTCGGCTGCTCACCCGGTACATAAGGCACCAGGTCTTTGACGAAGGGGCTCCAGAATTTGCTCATCTGCCCTTCTCTCCTCGAATTCTTCGGTTTGCGCAGGGTGGAAAACCGCGAAGCGTTTTCCACCGGACAAGACGGTGGACAAGCAAAGCGTTGTCCACCCTACAAAACAGCCATCAGCTCTTGATGCGGTACTCGGCGCTGCGGGCGTGGGCGGTCAGCGACTCGCCACGGGCCAGCACACTGGCAACCTTGCCCAACTCCGATGCACCCTCGGCCGAACAATGAATGATCGACGAGCGCTTCTGGAAGTCATACACCCCCAGCGGCGAGGAATAGCGCGCCGTGCCGGAGGTTGGCAGCACGTGGTTGGGGCCGGCGCAGTAATCGCCAAGGGCCTCGGCGGTGTAGCGGCCCATAAAGATCGCGCCCGCGTGACGGATCAGCGGCAAGTACTGCTCGGGGTTTTCTACCGAGAGTTCCAAGTGCTCTGGGGCAATGCGATTGGCCACTTCAATGGCCTGCGCCATATCGGCCACCAGAATCAGCGCACCGCGACCTTCCAGCGAAGTGCGGGCAATCGTCTCGCGCTCCAGGGTCGGCAGCAGTTTGGCGATGCTCTCGGCGACGCGGTCAAGGAAGGCCGCATCGGGGCTGACCAGAATCGACTGGGCGTCTTCGTCGTGCTCGGCCTGGGAGAACAGGTCCATGGCAATCCAGTCCGGATCGGTCTGGCCGTCACACACCACCAGAATCTCCGAAGGACCGGCGATCATGTCGATGCCGACCTTGCCGAACACGTGGCGCTTGGCGGTGGCGACATAGATATTGCCGGGACCGACGATCTTGTCCACCGGCGGCACGCTCTCGGTGCCATAGGCCAACGCGGCCACGGCCTGGGCGCCGCCAATGGTGAATACCCGGTCGACCCCAGCGATGCAGGCGGCCGCCAGCACCAGCTCATTGATTTCGCCACGCGGGGTTGGCACCACCATCACCACTTCTGGCACGCCGGCAACCTTGGCCGGAATCGCGTTCATCAGTACCGAGGATGGGTACGAGGCCTTGCCGCCCGGCACATACAGGCCGGCGCGGTCCAGCGGCGTAACCTTCTGCCCCAGCACCGTACCGTCGGCCTCGGTGTAGCTCCAGGAGTCCTGCTTCTGCCGCTCGTGGTAGCTGCGTACGCGCTCGGCGGCTTTTTCCAAGGCGCTGCGCTGCTCCGGGGTGATGCGGGTCAGGGCCAGCTCCAGGCGCGCGCGCGGCAGAATCAGATCCGCCATGGAGGCCACATCCAGACCGTCGAACTGCTTGGTGAACTCGACCAATGCCACATCGCCACGCTCACGCACCGCCTTGATGATCTCCAGCACGCGATGGTTGACCGCATCATCCGAGACACTTTCCCAGCTCAGCAGATGATCCAGATGCTGGGCAAAGTCCTGGTCAGCGGCATTGAGTCGGCGGATAGCGATAGGAGCGGTCATAGCGGGCCTCTTAAATTGGCAAATGCTCAAGCGCCCGTAGAGTAACAACCACTCCGCGCGGGCACCTGAGAATTTTGGCTATAACGCGGATAGGTTAGGCCGCACAGCGGCGGCCATAAGACTCAGCGGGGGTGTCGCGCTTCGACCGCATCGCGCAGGGTGTCGATCAACGCCTGAATGCGCGCGTGCTGCATCTTCATCGACGCCTTGTTCACCACCAGGCGCGAGCTGATCGTAGCGATCAGTTCCTGGGCTTCCAGGCCATTGGCGCGCAGGGTGTTGCCGGTATCGACCACGTCGATGATTTTGTCAGCCAAGCCCACCAGCGGCGCCAGCTCCATCGAGCCATACAGCTTGATGATATCGACCTGACGGCCCTGCTCGGCGTAATACCGCTTGGCCACGTTGACGAACTTGGTCGCTACACGCAGCCGGCCTTTCGGCTCAGGTGCCCCGACAGCACCAGCAGTCATCAGTTTGCACTGGGCAATACGCAGGTCCAGCGGCTCGTACAAGCCCTGGCCACCGTATTCCATCAGCACGTCTTTACCGGCCACACCAAGATCGGCCGCACCGTGCTCGACATAGGTCGGCACATCGGTGGCACGCACGATCAGCAGGCGCACATCGTCCAGCGTGGTGGGGATGATCAGCTTGCGGCTTTTGTCCGGGTTCTCGGTCGGCTCGATGCCCGCCGCCGCCAGCAGCGGCAGGGTGTCATCGAGAATCCGGCCTTTGGAAAGGGCAATAGTCAGCATGGCATCAACCCGGAATACGGCGGATTTTGGCACCCAGCATCTGCAGTTTTTCTTCGATGCACTCGTAGCCACGGTCGATGTGGTAGATGCGGTCGATCAAGGTGTCGCCCTCGGCAACCAGCGCCGAGATCACCAGGCTGGCCGACGCACGCAGGTCGGTGGCCATGACTGGCGCGCCCTTGAGGGTTTCGACGCCGGTAACAATGGCAGTGTTGCCTTCGACCTGAATCTGCGCGCCCATACGGATCATTTCATGCACGTGCATAAAGCGGTTTTCAAATACGGTTTCGATCACCGTACCGGTGCCCTCGGCAATCGCATTGAGGGCAATAAACTGCGCCTGCATATCGGTGGGAAACGCCGGATACGGCGCAGTACGCAGGTTGACGGCCTTCGGCCGCTTGCCATGCATGTTCAGTTCGATCCAGTCGTTGCCGCAGGTGACTTCAGCACCGGCCTCCTGCAACTTGGACAGCACCGCCTCCAGGGTGGTCGGATCGGTGTCCTTGACCTTGACCCGGCCACCGGTGGCCGCCGCAGCCACCAGGTAGGTGCCGGTTTCGATACGGTCAGGCATCACGCTGAAGCGCGCGCCGTGCAGGCGCTCAACGCCATCAATGGTGATGGTGTCGGTGCCGGCACCGCTGATTTTCGCGCCCATGGCGATCAGGCAGTTGGCCAGGTCAACCACTTCCGGCTCACGCGCGGCGTTTTCCAGCACGCTGCGGCCTTTGGCCAGAGTGGCGGCCATCATGATGTTTTCGGTACCGGTCACACTGACGGTATCGAAGAAGAAGTGCGCACCACGCAGACCGCCTTCCGGGGCCTTGGCCTTGATGTAGCCGGCTTCGACATCAATGATTGCACCCATGGCTTCGAGGCCACGGATGTGCAGGTCAACCGGACGCGAGCCGATGGCGCAGCCACCTGGCAGGGCCACTTCGGCATAACCGAAGCGCGCGACCATCGGGCCGAGCACCAGGATCGATGCGCGCATGGTTTTCACCAGCTCATAGGGTGCAACCAGGGTCTTGATCGCCCGCGCGTCGACTTCCACACTGAGCTTCTCGTCGATGATCGGCTCGATCCCCATGCGACCGAACAGCTCGATCATGGTGGTGATGTCGTGCAGGTGCGGCAGGTTGCAAATAGTGACAGGCGCGTCACCGAGCAGGGTGGCAGCGAGAATCGGCAGGGCAGAGTTCTTCGCCCCGGAAATGCGGATTTCGCCATCAAGGCGCACACCGCCGGTAATAATCAGTTTGTCCATGATTCTCTCGGTTTAGGAGCGCGCAGCCCAATCGGCACGGCTGAAGAATTTCATACTCACGGCGTGGATGCTGCCATCGGCGATCCAGGCATTGAGGTGAGCGTAGATCTGCTGCTGGCGTTTAACCGGGCTAAGGGCGGCCAATTCGTCACTGATCAGGTTCAGCTGAAAGTTGCAGCCTTCGCCTTCAACTTCCACCTGGGTATCGGGCAATTTAGCCTCAAGGAGACTCTTTACTTCTAAGGCCTGCATGCTCAACCTCGATCACTGCATGAATTAACGACTGCCGAGCAGACGCTCGCGGGCCGAGCATCATACAAAAAAGCCCCCCGCCTGCGAACCCCGCATTATTGCCAGCCGACCGAAGCCCCGCTCAGACCTGCAGCGGAAGAATCTCCAGCAGCCCGCAAACGCCCGCGATCTCACGCATATCCTTGGGCAGATTGCTCACGCTCAGGCTCTTGCCGGCCGCATTGGCGTCACGCATAAACGCCAGTAACAGCGCCAGCCCGACGCTGCTGGACTTCTCCACGCCGGCGCAATCGAGCACGCACGCAGCGGCCGGACTGACCTTGAGCAGGCGCGCGCCTTGTTCGCGCAGCGCCGGGACGCTCAAGTAGTCGAGTACACCGACCAGGCTGAAAACCCCGGGCGACGCCTCGCTGATACTGGCCTGACTCACGATGCATTAGCCCCTTGGCGGGCTTTGGCGACGGTTTCGGTCCAGTTATCGATGACCTTGTCCAGGTCATTGCGATTGTCCTGCATGGCCTGGGCGAACTGGTCACGGAACAGTTTTCCGACGTTGATGCCATTGATCACCACATTGCGCATCTTCCAAGTGCCGCCCTGATTAACCATGGTGTAGGACAGCGGGTAGACCACGCCCTTGCCGTCCCTGATTTCCATATTAACCGCTGTACGCTCTGGGTCCTGCTGACCAGCAACCGGCAGAACACGAATGTCCTGGTTGTTGTATTCGAGCAGGGCATTGCCATAGAACTGCATCAGGCTGCGTTTGAAGTTTTCCTGAAAGCGCTGCATCTGTTCCGGCGAAGCCTGGCGCGAGTAACGCACGGTCATCACGCCACGGGACATACCATCAGCATCCATTACCGGGCCGAGAATGCTGTTCAGGGCGTTGTAAAACGCGCCCGGATCGGTGCGGTACTGCTCCTTGTTGGCCTTGAGGTCGGCCAGCAGCGTGGTGGTGGTCTGCTGCACCACTTCATGGGCCGCCGGAGCCGCCAGCAACGGCAAGGACATGGCGGCCAAACAGATAAACAGACCGTTACGCAGTGCTTTGAACATAATCAGTACCTCTATTTAATTAGCCTGGTCTTTGTTGACCGAATTAAGCAGAAACTTGCCAATCAGGTCTTCCAGTACCAATGACGACTGCGTGTCGTGAATAGTGCCGCCATCGCGCAGCACCTCTTCTTCGCCACCCACGCTAATCCCAATGTACTTCTCGCCCAGCAGGCCCGCGGTCAAAATCGAGGCAGTGGAGTCTGCCGGAAGGTTATCCACGGCATCATCCAGCACCATGGTGACACGCCCCATATAGCTGTCGCGGTCCAGATCAATCGCGGTGACCTTGCCGATGGTCACTCCGGCCATGGTCACTTTCGATCTGACCGTCAAACCGGCGATATTCTCAAAGTGCGCATACACCTTGTAGGTATTGTCGCTGCTGCCGACGGTCAGGCCGCTGACGCGCAAGGCCAGCAGCAGCAAAGCCAACAGCCCGGCCAACAGGAACAAGCCGACACCAACTTCCAGCGTGCGGTTCTGCATCAGAAATCTCCAAACATCAAAGCGGTCAGAATAAAGTCCAGCCCCAATACGGCGAGTGAGGCGTACACCACGGTTTTCGTGGTGGCACGACTAATCCCTTCCGAAGTCGGCTCACAGTCATAGCCCTGGAACACGGCGATCCAGGTCACGACAAACGCAAAAACCACGCTCTTGATCACGCCATTGAGCACATCTTCGCGAAACGAAACACTGCTTTGCATATTGGCCCAGAACGAGCCTTCATAAACCCCCAGCCAGTCGACGGCGACCATCGCGCCGCCCCAGATACCAACCACACTGAAGATCATCGCCAGCAGCGGCATCGAGATAAAACCAGCCCACAAGCGCGGTGCGACAATATATTTGAGCGGGTCAACGCCGATCATCGCCAGGCTCGACAGTTGCTCGGTGGATTTCATATTGCCGATTTCTGCGGTCAACGCCGAGCCGGCGCGCCCGGCAAACAGCAAGGCAGTCACCACCGGCCCCAGCTCACGCAGCAGCGTCAGGGCGACCATCTGCCCCACCGCCTGCTCCGAGCCGTATTTGGCCAGAATGCTAAAGCCCTGCAGCGATAGCACCATGCCGATAAAGATGCCGGACACGACAATGATGGCCAAGGACATCACCCCAACCGAATACAACTGCTTGATCAACAGCTGAAAACTGTTGCCGGTCGAACCCCGACCAAACAGTGCGCGCAGCAGAAAAAGCACCGAACGCCCCAGCGTAGCCACCACATCAATACCGGCGCGACCGAACAAGCGCACCCGCTCGAGCACAGATGTCTTGCGCATCAGCGCTCCCCCAGAAGATCGTCGCGGTAATTGGCCGCAGGAAAGTGAAACGGCACCGGACCATCGGGAATGCCCTGCATAAATTGACGTACGCGGGGGTCCTCAGATGCTTTCAACTCGTCAGGCGTGCCCTGCCCCAGCACCTGGGTGTCGCCGACGATATAGATGTAGTCGGCAATGCTCGCGGTTTCCGCCAGGTCATGGGACACCACTATGCTGGTGATCCCCAGCGCATCTGTCAGCAGACGAATCAGACGTACCAGAACGCCCATGGCAATCGGGTCCTGGCCGACGAAAGGTTCGTCATACATCAGTATTTGCGGGTCCAGGGCAATCGCCCTAGCCAGCGCCACGCGGCGCTTCATACCGCCCGACAACTCATCCGGCATCAGCTCCAGAGCACCGCGCAGGCCCACTGCCTGCAATTTCATCAGCACGATGTCGCGAATCATCTCTTCCGGCAGCTTGGTATGCACTCGCAGCGGAAAAGCGACGTTCTCGAACACGTCCAGGTCTGTAAACAGCGCACCACTCTGGAACAGCACGCCCATCTGCTTGCGCATATCGAACAGTTCACTGCGCGACAGCGTCGGCAAATTCAGGCCATTGACCCAGACTTCACCCTGGCTCGGCTTAAGCTCAGCGGCGATCAGGCGCAGCAGGGTGGTTTTGCCACAGCCAGACGGCCCCATGATCCCGGTGACCTTGCCACGGGGAATCTGAATATCGATGTTTTGGAAAATATCCCGCTCGCCGCGTTTAAAGCTGACGCCCTTCAGCTCAACTGCATACGGGTTCTCGGCGCTCATCTGGACTCCTTGCTCAACGCTTGCCTGACTGACGCACCGCCCCGAACAAAGGGCACTACGGCTCGTCGAACGTACCGAAAATGGCCGCGAACTATACCATCGCCGCATTCCTCGCCCAAGACTGAAGGTGTTGCCGAAGATAAGCGCCGCACAGTTCCAACCAACAACTGACAATTGGAAACACTGGGCAGGCGCCCCTTTACCGTTATAATCGGCAGCTTTTAGCCCGTACGCCGCAGAGAAGTCATGAGCCAGTCCACCGATCTGATCCAGTCAGCGCAGCGCACCATTCGCCTGGAGCTCGAAGCCATCCAGGATCTGCTGGCGCGTATCAACGGTGATTTCGTAAGCGCCTGCGAGCTGATTCTCGCCAGCAAAGGCCGCGTGGTCGTGGTCGGCATGGGCAAGTCCGGCCATGTCGGCAACAAGATTGCCGCCACCCTGGCCAGCACCGGCACCACCGCGTTCTTTGTGCATCCGGCCGAAGCGAGCCATGGCGACATGGGCATGATCACCCGCGACGACGTGGTGCTGGCCCTGTCCAACTCCGGCTCCACCGCAGAAATCGTCACCCTGCTGCCGCTGATCAAGCGCCTCGGCATCCGCCTGATCAGCATGACCGGCAACCCGGAATCGCCACTGGCCAAGGCCGCCGAAGTCAACCTGGACGCCCGCGTGTCCCAGGAAGCCTGCCCGCTGAACCTGGCCCCAACCTCTTCCACTACTGTATCGCTGGTACTGGGCGACGCCCTGGCCATTGCCCTGCTGGAAGCCCGCGGCTTTACCGCCGAAGACTTTGCCTTCTCCCACCCGGGCGGTGCATTGGGCCGACGCCTGCTGCTCAAGGTGGAGAACGTCATGCACGCCGGCGACAGCCTACCACGCGTCAAGCGCGGCACCTCGCTACGCGACTCGCTACTGGAAATGACCCAGAAGGGTCTGGGCATGACCGTGGTGACCGAGAACGATGGCCGCCTAGCCGGAATATTTACCGACGGCGACCTGCGCCGCACCCTGGATCGTAATATTGACGTGCGCCAGACCATTATTGATGACGTAATGACCGTCCACGGCAAGACCGCCCGCGCGGAAATGCTCGCGGCAGAGGCTTTGAAAATCATGGAAGACCACAAGATCAGCTCGCTGGTGGTGATCGACGACAACGACCTACCAATTGGCGCGCTGAACATGCACGACCTGCTCCGCGCCGGGGTGATGTGATGAGCGCCGACGTGATCAACCCCGATCTGCTACAACGCGCCAAAGCCGTCAAACTGGCGATTTTCGACGTTGACGGCGTGCTCACCGACGGCAAGCTGTACTTTCTGGTCGATGGCAGCGAATTCAAGACCTTCAACACCCTCGACGGCCATGGCATCAAGATGCTGATCAACTCGGGCGTGCGCACCGCTATTATCAGCGGCCGCAAAACCCCGGTGGTTGAGCGCCGCGCGCAGAACCTGGGGATTCAACACCTGTACCAGGGCCGCGAAGACAAGCTGGTGGTACTCGATGAGCTACTCGGCGAACTGGGCCTAGACTATGCACAGGTCGCATACCTGGGTGACGACCTGCCCGACCTGCCGGTGATCCGCCGCGTAGGCCTGGGCATGGCGGTCGCCAGCGCCGACGGCTTTGTCCGCCAGCATGCCCACGGAATCACCCGTGCTCGCGGTGGCGAAGGCGCCGCACGTGAGTTCTGCGAACTGATCATGCACGCCCAAGGCACCCTTGAAGCCGCTCAAGCCGCTTACCTATAGGCCAACCATGCCCCGCAAGTTATTCAATATTGTTCTGTTCGCCTTTGTCGCCCTGCTAGTGGCGGCACTCGGCTACTGGAACCTCAGTCCGGATGGCTTTAGCCAGCAATCGCGCAGCGCTGAAACTGACAACGCCATCGATTTTTACGCCACCAACACCTATACCGTGCAATACCAGGCCGATGGCAAGCTGCACTACGAGCTAAACGCCGACAAGGTCGAGCACATCAAGGCCAGCGACATCACCCTAATGACCAGCCCGAACATGAACCTGTTCCGCGGCACCGAGCTGCCCTGGAAAATCCGCAGCGAACGCGGCGAAGTATCGCCAGGCGGTGTTGAGGTCGAACTGATCGACAAGGTGCGCGTTGAGCGTACCGACGCCAAAGGTCGCCCGACTATCCTCACCACCAGTCGCCTGACCGTATTCCCCGAGAAGGAATATGCGCAGACCCAGCAAGCCGTTAGAATCGACGCGGCCAATGGGGTGACCACGGCAAAAGGAATGAAAGCGTACATGAATGACGGCAGGATGCTCCTGCTGTCCAACGTAAGAGGTCAGCATGAGGCTCGTTAACACCCTCCCCCTACTACTTAGCCTCAGCGCCGCACTCGGAAGTGTCAGCGCCTGGGCCCTGCCGTCCGACCGCGAACAGCCGATTCGCATCCAGGCCGACAGCGCAGAACTGGACGACAAGCAAGGCGTGGCGGTTTATCGCGGCGACGTCGTCATCACCCAGGGCACCATGAAGGTCACCGGCGACACCGTGACCATCACCCAGAACGCCCAGGGCGATGTCGAGGTATTTACCTCGGTTGGCAAGCCGGCCTACTACGAGCAGAAACCGTCCGCCGACAAGCAGATCGTCAAAGCCTACGGCCTGACCATCCAATACTTCATGGCCAATGATCGCGTTGTATTGATTGACCAAGCCAAGGTGATTCAGGAAGGCAACACCTTCGAAGGCGAGAAAATCGTCTATGACACCCAGCGCCAGATCGTCAACGCCGGCCGCGCCACAGGCAGCAACGTCACTGCGCCACGTCCGCGCATCGACATGGTGATCCAGCCGAAGAACAAACCAGCCGACCAGCAGGCGCAGTAATAATGGCCACATTGAAAGCCCAACACCTGGCTAAAAGCTACAAAGGCCGCCAGGTCGTGCGTGACGTCAGCCTGAGCATCGACAGCGGACAGATCGTCGGCCTGCTAGGCCCCAACGGCGCCGGCAAGACCACCTGCTTCTACATGATCGTTGGCCTGGTACAGGCCGATCAGGGCCGCGTGATGATCGACGACCTCGACGTCAGCCATCAGCCCATGCATGGCCGCGCCCGCGCCGGTATTGGCTACCTGCCACAGGAAGCCTCGATTTTCCGCAAGCTCAGCGTGGCCGACAACATCATGGCCATCCTGGAAACCCGCAAGGACCTCGACGGCGCCTCACGCCGCAAGGAACTTGAAAGCCTGCTGCAGGAATTCCATATCAGCCACATCCGCGACAACCTCGGCATGAGCCTGTCCGGTGGTGAGCGCCGCCGCGTGGAAATTGCCCGCGCCCTGGCAACCAACCCCAAGTTCATCCTGCTCGACGAGCCGTTCGCCGGTGTCGACCCGATTTCCGTGGGCGACATCAAGCAGATCATCCATCACCTCAAAGCCAAGGGCATCGGTGTGTTGATCACCGATCACAACGTGCGCGAGACCCTGGATATCTGCGAAACCGCCTATATCGTCAGCGATGGTCAACTGATCGCCGAAGGTGATGCCGAGGCAATTCTGGCCAACCAGACAGTCAAAGAAGTTTACCTGGGGCATGAGTTCCGGCTGTAACCACAGCTTTTCTCAAGCTGACTGCAGCCAAGGCTAGGCAAAACCCTTAAAGTCAGGCATATAATTTGCTTCCTAGTGGCGCTTTTTGAAAACGCCCTGTAGTGGATTGCGCACAGACGCCGGTAAATAAGGTCTGCAATGAAACCATCGCTAGTCCTGAGAATGGGCCAGCAGCTGACGATGACACCGCAGCTGCAACAGGCCATCCGCCTGCTCCAACTGTCTACCCTGGATCTGCAACAAGAGATCCAGGAGGCCTTGGAGTCCAACCCGATGCTCGAACGCCAGGAAGATGGCGATGATTTCGACAATTCGGACCCTATGGCCGATGGCGCAGAAAGCGCCAGCCCCAGCGAACAGCCCGAAGCGCCCTATCAGGAAACCAACTACCAGGAAGCCACGCAGACCGTGGACAACCTGGAAGAAGGCGATTGGGGCGAGCGTATTCCCAACGAGCTGCCCGTCGACACCGCCTGGGAAGACATCTACCAGACCAGCGCCAGCAGCCTGCCCAGCAGCAGCAACGATGACGACGAGTGGGATTTCACCACCCGCACCTCCAGCGGCGAGAGCCTGCAAAGCCACCTGCTGTGGCAGCTCAACCTGGCCCCGATGTCGGATAAGGATCGCCTAATCGGCGTCACCCTGATCGACTGCATCAACCAACAGGGCTACCTGGAAGAGACCCTGGAAGAAGTGGTCGAAGCTTTCGATCCGGAATTGGATATCGAGCTCGACGAAGTCGAAGCCGTGCTGCATCGCATCCAGCAGTTCGAGCCTACCGGCATCGCCGCGCGCAACCTGGGCGAGTGCCTGCTCCTGCAACTGCGTCAGCTGCCGACGAAAACCCCATGGTTGAGCGAAGCTCAGCGCCTGGCCAGTGACTACCTCGACCTGCTCGGCAGCCGCGACTACAGCCAGCTGATGCGCCGCATGAAGCTCAAGGAAGATGAGCTGCGCCAGGTTATCGACCTGATTCAGAGCCTCAACCCGCGCCCCGGCTCGCAGATCGAATCCAGCGAGCCGGAATACGTGGTGCCCGACGTAATCGTGCGCAAACACAACGAGCGCTGGCTGGTGGAACTCAACCAGGAAGCCATGCCGCGCCTGCGGGTGAACGCGCAATACGCAGGGTTTGTGAAACGCGCCGACTCCAGCGCCGACAACACCTTTATGCGCAACCAGCTGCAGGAAGCGCGCTGGTTTATCAAAAGCCTGCAAAGCCGCAACGAGACGCTGATGAAGGTCGCCACGCAGATCGTCGAGCACCAGCGCGGCTTCCTCGATTACGGCGACGAGGCGATGAAGCCTTTGGTGCTGCACGATATTGCCGAAGCGGTGGGCATGCACGAGTCGACCATCTCGCGTGTGACCACGCAAAAATTCATGCATACCCCGCGTGGCATTTACGAGCTGAAATACTTCTTCTCCAGCCATGTCAGCACCTCCGAGGGCGGCGAATGCTCGTCCACTGCGATCCGCGCCATCATCAAAAAACTGGTCGCGGCGGAAAATGCGAAAAAGCCGTTGAGTGACAGCAAGATCGCTGGTTTACTGGAAGCACAGGGCATTCAAGTCGCTCGCCGCACGGTCGCCAAGTACCGTGAGTCCCTCGGAATAGCGCCTTCCAGTGAGCGCAAACGATTGATCTAAGGCGGCACGAAGAAGGAAGACGACCACTCGATACAGAACACCCCCGGCCTCGCCTTTTCGCAAAAGCAGCCATACTGCCAACAAGCAATCAGCGACCGTGCCAGGCTCGTTCCGTAGAGTCTTCCACGCCACAGTGTTCCGGCGGCAGGTCTCTCGCCTGCCTCTTACACACGGCAACAAGGAGAAAGCGGTATGCAAGTCAACATCAGTGGACACCAGCTGGATGTGACCGACGCCCTACGCGACTACATCGCCGAAAAACTCGGCCGATTGGAGCGCCACTTCGACAAAATTACCAACGTGCAAGTCACCATGGAGGTCGAGAAACTCAAACAGAAAATCGAAGCGACCCTGCACATTGCCGGCGGCGAAGTTGTTGCCAACGCCGAGCATGAAGACATGTACGCAGCCATCGATCTACTGACTGATAAACTCGACCGACAACTCATCAAACACAAGGAAAAACAGCTCGAACGTCAACAGGGCGCTATGGCCCGCTGACATCGTCTATCTCCTATGATCCGACTTGAAACTATCCTGACCCCCGGCCGTTCCCTGGTGAACGTGCCGGGCGGCAGCAAAAAACGTGTTCTCGAACAGATTGCCAACCTGGTGGCGCGCGAGCTGCCTGACCTGGACGGCCAAGACATCTTCGAAAGCCTGATTGCCCGCGAAAAACTCGGCTCGACCGGTTTCGGTAATGGCATTGCCATTCCGCACTGTCGCCTGCCCGGTTGCACTGCGCCGATCAGCGCCTTGCTGCGCCTGGACGCCGCCGTGGACTTCGATGCCATCGACGGTGCACCGGTGGACCTGCTGTTTGTCCTGCTGGTGCCAGAGGCCGCCACCGATGCTCACCTGGAACTGCTCAGGCAGATCGCCAGCATGCTTGATCGCAGCGATGTACGTACCAGTCTGCGCCAAGCCGAAAGCAGCGAAGCCCTGTATCAGGTGGTCGTGGACGTACAAAGCCAACTCAACCGAGCCTGAGCATGCGCCTGATCATCGTCAGCGGTCGCTCCGGCTCAGGAAAGAGCACCGCCCTCGATGTACTTGAGGACAACGGCTTCTACTGCATCGACAACCTGCCGGCCGGGCTGCTGCCTGAATTGGCCGAGCGCGCCCTGCTGCACACCGAACTGCTGCATCCGCAGGTCGCGGTGTCGATTGATGCACGCAACCTGCCGAGCCATCTCAAGCGCTTCCCTGAGCTGCTTGAAGAAGTTCGCGCGCGGCATATCAAGTGCGATGTGATCTACCTGGATGCCGACGAAGAGACCTTGCTCAAGCGTTTCTCGGAAACCCGTAGGCGCCACCCGCTGACCAACGAAAGCCGCTCGCTGGCCGAAGCCATCGCCGATGAAAGCCTGCTGCTCGGGCCGATCATCGATTTGGCCGATCTGAAAATCGACACCACCCATCTCAATCTGTATCAGCTGCGCGACAGCCTCAAGCTGCGCCTGCTCAATCAGCCAGAGCCGGGCACCGCGTTTCTGCTGGAATCCTTCGGTTTCAAGCGCGGTATGCCGGTGGATGCCGACCTGGTATTCGATGTGCGCTGCCTGCCCAACCCCTACTGGAAGCCGGACTTGCGCGATTTCTCCGGGCTCGACCAGCCGGTAGTCGATTACCTCTCGGCCCAGGCCGATGTCGAGGACATGTACCAGGACATTCTCGCCTACTTGACCAAGTGGCTGCCGCGCTTTGCTGCCAGCAACCGCGCCTACGTCACGGTGGCGATTGGCTGCACCGGCGGCCATCACCGCTCGGTGTACCTGGCCAACCGCCTGGGTGAAACCCTCAAACCCATCCTGAAAAATGTTCAGATTCGCCACCGCGACCTCAGTTAAGGAATTGCCGCGATGCCCGCCTGCGAAATCACCATTATCAACAAGCTTGGCCTGCACGCCCGCGCGGCAGCCAAGTTTGTCGGCGTCGCCGGGCGTTTCCCCTGTCAGGTCAAAGTTGGCCGCACGCCGGAGAGCCTGGTCGATGGCAAGAGCATCATGGCGGTGATGATGCTCGCCGCCGGTAAAGGCACGGCCGTACACCTGCATACCGAAGGCGAACAGGATGCCGAAGCGCTGCAGGCGCTGAGCGAATTGATCAACAACTACTTCGACGAAGGCGAATAGCTGATCGAGGGACAGTAAAAAGGGGCTGAGCGCTTACGCGACAGCCCCTTTTTCATACACGCGGAATCAACTACCGGCCACCGTCATGCGCTCGATCAGCACCGAGCCGGTGCGGATATTGCTGCGCAGTTCCAAATCATTACCCACCGCAACAATCTGCTTGAACATGTCGCGCATATTGCCGGCAATGGTGACTTCCTGCACCGGGAACTGGATCTCGCCATTCTCCACCCAGTAACCACCGGCACCACGCGAATAGTCGCCGGTGACCATGTTCAGGCCCTGCCCCATCAGTTCGGTGACCAACAGGCCGCGGCCCATGCGCTTGAGCAGCGCCTTCTGGTCTTCATCGCCGTGACTGACAAACAGGTTATGCACGCCGCCGGAGTTGGCGGTGCTGGGCATGCCCAGCTTGCGTCCGGAGTAGGTGCCGAGCACATAGGACAGCAGCTCGCCGCGCTCGACAAAGGATTTGGCATAGGTCGCCAGACCGTCGCCATCGAAGGCCGCGCTGCCCAAGGCGCGAGGGATATGCGGGCGTTCATCCAGCGTCAACCACTCAGGGAATAGCTGCTGACCGAGTGTCCCTTCAAGAAACGACGATTTGCGGTACAGATTGCCGCCGGAAATAGCCGCGAGAAAGCTGCCAAACAGGCCACCCGCTAATTCTGCAGCGAACAGCACCGGCACTTCGCAGGTCGGCACCGGACGCGCGCCCAAACGGCTTACTGCACGCTCGGCAGCGCGACGGCCAATGCTGCCGGCATCGGCCAGCAATTCGCCCTGGCGATTGACGTCGTACCAGTAGTCGCGCTGCATCTGCCCGCCATCTTCGGCGATCATCACGCAGCTCAAGCTGTGCCGCGTGCTGGCGTAACCGCTGATAAAGCCATGGCTGTTGCCATAAACCCGGCAACCCTGATGGGTATTCAGCGTCGTGCCATCGGCGTTCTTGATCCGCTGGTCTGCGGCAAAGGCCGCTGCCTCGCAGCTCAAGGCCTGTTCAATAGCCTGCTCCGGGGTAATCGACCAGGCGTGATACAGATCCAGCTGCGGCAGTTCGCGGGCCATCAAGCCCGCATCGGCCAAACCGGCGCATTCGTCCTCGGAGGCATGTTTGGCAATCGCCAACGCGGCCGCTACGGTCTCGCGAATCGCCGCTTCGCCACTGGCCGAGGTGCTGGCCGAACCCTTGCGCTGACCGACATACAGGGTGATACCGAAACCCTGGTCGCGATTGAATTCAACCGTTTCCACTTCACCCTGACGCACCGTGGTGGACAAGCCCTGCTCTACCGAAACTGCCACTTCACAGGCACTCGCGCCCTGCTTTTTCGCTTCAGCAATAATCTGCTCCACCTGCGCCTGCAAATGCGGCACAGCCTGGGGGCCGACGATGTCTACTGCACTCATAAGAACTCCTGAACGATAAGCGGCAAGCGCGGCCAAACAGGCCAGACGCTTACAGCTGGAAACTTGCTGCTATCATGTCGGCGTTTTCCACTGGACCGCCACCATGTCTGAATACCTTGACGACTTCTCCGGCGAGAAGAGCAAAACCCAGGTCAAGCGCGAGTTTCATGCGCTACAAGATCTGGGGCAACGCCTGACTACCCTGAAACTCGACCTGCTGAACAAGCTGCCGCTGACCGACGAGCTGCGCCGCGCGCTGGCCGAAGCGCCCAAGCACACGGCCAATGCCGCGAAAAAGCGCCATGTGCAGTTTATCGGCCGACTGATGCGCGATCAGGACATCCCAGCCATCCTGACCCTGCTCGACCAGCTGGATGCCTCCACCCGCCAGTACAACGAACGCTTTCATAATCTGGAGCGCTGGCGTGACCGTTTGCTCAACGGCGACGACGACACCCTGGAAAAATTTGTCGGTGAATACCCCGACGCTGACCGCCAGCACCTGCGCCAGCTGATCCGTCAGGGCCAGCACGAACTGGCGCAGAACAAAGCGCCTGCCGCTTCACGCAAAATCTTCAAATACATCCGCGAGCTGGATGAAACCCAGCGCGGTTTGCGCTAGGCCTCTCGGTCATGATGGGTTACGCCTTCGGCTAACCCATCCTACAAATCTCAACCGCCCGTCCCGCCCACCGTAATCGCATCGATCTTCAGCGTCGGCTGGCCCACGCCAACCGGCACCGACTGACCGTCCTTGCCGCAGGTACCGACGCCGCTGTCCAGCGCCAGGTCGTTACCAACCATCGACACCTTGCTCATGGCTTCCGGACCATTGCCGATTAGCGTTGCTCCTTTGACCGGGGCGGTGATCTTGCCGTCCTCGATCAGGTAAGCCTCGCTGGTGGAAAACACGAACTTGCCGCTGGTGATATCCACCTGGCCGCCGCCAAGGTTGGCGCAGTAGATGCCTTTCTTCACCGAACGGATGATTTCTTCCGGGTCACTCTCGCCAGCCAGCATGTAGGTATTGGTCATGCGCGGCATCGGCAAGTGCGCATAGGACTCACGGCGACCGTTACCGGTGCACGCCACGCCCATCAGGCGGGCATTCAGCTTGTCCTGCATGTAGCCCTTGAGCACGCCGTTCTCGATCAGCGTGGTGCACTGGGTCTGCGTGCCTTCATCGTCCATGCTCAGGGAGCCGCGGCGCTCGGCCAGGGTGCCGTCATCGACGATGGTGCACAGGCTGGAGGCCACCTGCTCGCCCATACGGCCGCTGTAGGCCGAACTACCCTTGCGATTGAAGTCGCCTTCCAGGCCATGGCCGACTGCTTCATGCAGCAGCACGCCAGACCAGCCTGCGCCCATCACCACGGCCATAGTGCCTGCCGGGGCCGGAATCGCTTCGAGGTTGACCAGCGCCTGGCGCAGGGCCTCACGGGCATAGCCCATGGCGCGCTCTTCGTTGTTGCTGGTCTGCTCAAGGAAGTAGCGGTAATCGGTACGTCCGCCGCCGCCATGGCTGCCGCGCTCGCGGCGACCGTTCTGCTCGACGATCACGCTGACATTGAAGCGCACCAGCGGGCGAATATCCGCGCCCAGGCTGCCGTCGTTAGCGGCGACCAGAATGCGATCCCACACCCCGGCCAGGCTGACCGAAACCTGCTTGATGCGCGGATCAAGGGCGCGAGTGGCGACGTCGATGCGCTTGAGCAGCTCGACCTTTTCCGCCCGGCCCAGCACATCCAGCGGGTTGTCCTGGGCATACAGCGGCTTGACCAGCGGGCTGCTGAACGCTTGCACGCGGCCGTTCTGCCCGGCGCGGGCAATCGAGCGGGCCGCGCGTGCCGCCTGGCTCAAGGCGTCAGCGGTAATCGCATTGCTGTAGGCAAAACCGGTTTTCTCGCCGGACTGAGCGCGCACGCCGACGCCCTGATCAAGGTTGAAACTGCCTTCCTTGACGATGCCATCCTCCAGCGCCCAGGTTTCCGAAACCTGGCTCTGGAAGTACAGATCGGCCGCATCGATTCCCGGCCCGGCCAGGTCGGCCAAAATTCCAGGCAGATGCTCAATGGTCAAACCGCCCGGCCCCAGCAGATGTTCACTGACGGACACCAACATATTGTTCATTGCTCAATCTCGTTTATGACTGTTGCACCTGGCAGCCGTGGTTCGGCTGCCGCAAAAAATCGTTTATGCCGCGCCACCGGCATACGCTGACGGATCGCCGCCTGCTCGGCCGCATCACGCTCGGCCAGCAGGACGCCCGGCCCCTGTGGCAGTTCGGCGAGCACGCGCCCCCAAGGGTCGACCAGCGCCGAATGGCCAAAGGTCTCGCGCCCGCCCGGATGGCTGCCGCCCTGACCGGCCGCCAGTACATAGCACTGGGTTTCGATGGCCCGCGCGCGGGTGAGTATTTGCCAATGCGCCGCGCCGGTAACCGCAGTAAAGGCCGCCGGCACGCTGATCAACTCGGCGCCAGCCGCACGTAACGCGCTGTACAGCTCGGGGAAGCGCAGGTCATAACACACCGTCAGACCCAAACGCCCAACCGGAGTATCGGCTACCACCACCAGGCTACCGAAGGCGTAATCGTCAGACTCGCGATAGCGGCCGTGGCTGTCGCTGACATCCACATCAAACAGGTGCAGCTTGTCATAACGCGCCACCCGCTGGCCTTGATTATCGATCAGCAGGGAGCAGGCATGAGCCTTGGCGTCAGGCTGGCCATCCGGTGGCAAGGGCAAGGTGCCGGCGACAATCCACAGGCCCAGATCGCGGGCAGCCTGTTGTAACCAGGGCAGAATCGGCCCCTCGCCCAACGCTTCGGCACGCCCCAGTGCGGCCTGATCACGCCGGCCCATGGCCGCGAAGTTTTCCGGCAGCACCGCCAGCCGCGCACCTTGCGCAGCAGCCTGTTCGAGCAACTGCCGAGCCTGCGCCAGATTGGCCAGGACATCGGCCTGGCTGACCATTTGAATGACTGCGAAAGTCATGACTGCCTTATCTCTCTATCGGTATCAGGCTTCAGCTTACAAGCCATACCGGCAGACTGCACGGCTGCATATTCGCCGTGCGGGTTTACTGCGGTTTCTCGAAGGGTTTGTCGAAACTGATATCCGGGTTCTGCCAGGAGCCCTTGACGTCGTACTGCACGCTGGCAAAGCGCGCCACGCGGTCACCCAGCAGCTTATCGGCGATAAACAGCGCCCCACCAATAGCCGGCGCACCAACTATCAACGCGGCCAAAGGCAGGTTGTTGGTCACCGGCAGGGTCACCAACAACTTGGCATCAATGCGATCATTGGCCATGTCCAGGGTGCCATTGAGCTCCAGATTGCTCGACGGCCCTTCAAGGGTGATCGGCTCGCGGGTCACGAACACACCGTTATCGGCCACCAGCAGGCCCTTGACCCGGTCATAGCTCAGGCCCTTGCCAAGCAGATCGGAGAAGTCCAAGCGCAGGCGTCGACCAATCGAGTTGAAATTCAGCAAGCCGAATACCCGCAGCGCCGAAGCCGGACCTTCCACCTCGGAGAACTGGCCCTTGCGCAGCGAGGCATCCAGCGTGCCGCTAAAACGCTTCATGCCAAACCAGGCCGGCGAGCCGGGCCAGTCGCCATCCACATCCAGATGAAAATCTCGGCTGCTGGCGGTGGGGGCAAAGCCCCAGGCGATCAATACATCAGCCAGATCGGCGCCACCCATACGCCCCTTATAGCTGCTGCGCATGCCGCTTGCGGCGTTTAGCCAGGTGGCCCGACCGCCAATCTTCAAGCCCTTGAGGTTGAGGTCCAGCTCGTTGAAATGCACCCCGGTGCCGACCGGACGCGCCTTGAGCGACCAGCTGCCCAGCGGTTCGATGCCCTGATAAACCTGGGCAATACGCACGTCCAGCGCCGGGAAGCTGCTCGGATCAACGCTGGCCAGCGGGTCTGGTGCCTCGACCACAGGCTCGCCTGCAGCCTTCTTCTCTGCCGCCGGTAAGCGCAGGTAATCGAGCGTCAGGGCAATCGGCAGCTCACGGGTATCCGGCAAGCCGACCTGGCCTTTCAGCTGCGCACTGTCGAGGCTGACTGCCCAGGTTGCAGCATCGCGCTGAACCGCCACTTCTAACGCATCCAGGCTGATGCCAAAACCGCTGAAACGGCCAATACGCAGCTGCGCGTCCTTGAACAGCCGCTGCGCATCATCGACTGGCACGCTGGCATAGGGCTGCAACACCTGCTGCCAGGCCGACCAGTCCAGCTCGGCCACGCGCCCGCGCACACGCAGGCCCTGACTGGTCGGCAGGCTGGCCGGGCCATCGGCCAGGCGAATCTCGCCGCGACCTTGGTTGAACTGCCCCGGACGGGCGGCCAAGGTCAGGCTCAGCAACTCGGCGTAATCCAGCCAGTAGCGCTGCTCACGGCCACCCAGGGTCATGCGCCACTGCGTCACACGCTCCTCGGCAGCGGTCTTGCCGAACGGTGCCGGCAGCGCCAGCGTGGCGCCTTTGAGGGTGGAACTCACACGTAACTGACTGTCGGCGCCGTCCAGGGTCAGGTTGAGGCGATAGGGTAGATTGCCACTGATGGGCAGCGGCTGGGTCACGCCCAGCCAGCTGCTCAGCTCCTTGACGGCGATCTGCCCGTTGGCCTCGATGCGACTGCGCGCCTTGCCGCGCGCGCCTTCGGCCAGCGCCTTGGCGCGCATCGCATGACCCAGTACCTGGGCACGAATATCCGGGGCGCTGAGGCCGCTGGCGGTGTTGTAACGAAAGGCGCCCTGCAACTGACTGAACTGCAGCGGCGGGTTGGGCAGGCTGAGTTGTGCGCTTTCAGTGGCGAAATCCACCACCACTTCCGGGGCAAGGCCTTTACGTAGCGGCAGGTCGAGCTTGAGCTTGCCAGCCAGCGCCCCCGCGCCAGTCCAGCCAGCGAAGGTTTCTGCAGTGCCGATCGGCGCTTGCTGCAAGATATGCAGGGCATCATCGACATTGCTGCTCAGCTCGCTGGTCAACAACAGACGTGGCGGCTGACCGGGCAATGCAGTCGCGATCAGCGCCTGGGCATTGTTCACTCGACTATCGAGAATGCGTCCTTCAGCCAGTTCGACGCGCACGCCGCTGTCTTCGATCAACACCTTGCCACGCCCCTCGCGCAGCGATGGCCAGCCGGGCTGAAAGGCCAGCTCGGCATCATGCACGGCGAAGAATAGGCTGATGCTGTGCGCAGCATGCTCGGCCCCCTTGTTCAGCGAGCCCTGGTACTGGAAATAACCTTCATCGACCGCGCCACCACGGATGGCAGTTTTCAGCCAGGCGTCCAGGTCGGCACTCATGCCCGGCGCGCGGCTCGGCAGGTATTTCTCGGTAAAGCGCGCGTCGCCGTTACGCAGGCCGACGCGCAAGTCCATATAGTCTTCTTGCGTCGGGTCGAAACGCAGGCGAATCAGAAAATCACCGGCAGCCGGCCCCTCCTCACCCACCACTTGCAGATACGGACTGCGCAGGGTGAACGCTTCCTCATCTATCTGCCAGGTCAGCAGGGCATTGGCTTTCTGGTAGTGCCAGGGTTTGGGGAACAGAGTATCGAGGTGCAGGGAAAAGTCTTCGCTATCAACCCGCAGCTCACCTTGACCGAGATCACCACTGATGCTGCCGCTGACATTTTCTGCAGCAGGCGAGCCGTGCCATGCAGCAAAGCCAATGCGCTCTAGATTGGCCGAGAACTGCAGACGCTTGCTATCGGTCAGGTGCGGCCGGTAGTCGAGCTGAATATTGCGCAGCGCGCCATGCGGCTTGAGCTGCTCGAGTAACCCCAGGGCGTTATCCGGCAGCGGTGCAAGCCCCGCCACCAGCGGCTGCAGCGGCGCCAGGTCGAGTCGATCAGCACTCAGCAACCATTGCTCCTGCACGTCTGCGCTTTCCGCCTGCTGGGTCAGCGCCAGGCGCACCTCGCCCCAGCGCTGCTCATCACGACTGAAGGCCAGGTCATCCAGCACCAGCTTGAAACCCAGCTCGGTGCGGGTGAAATAGGCATTCAACGCCAGATTATGCAGCGCCACCGCTTCGCGCTTGGCATAGCCGGCCTTGAGCTGTGGCACATGCAGACGACTGACCGCCCGCTGTACGCCGCCATTGGCCCAGCTCAACCAGACCTCGCCGCCCAGCTGTAACTGCTCAAGCCGCCATTGCGCCAGCAGGCTCGCCGGCACCCAGGCAGCCCAATCGCTCTGCGGCAAGCTCAGGTACAGCTCGGCTTCGGCCTCCTGCCAGCGTTTGGCGCTTATCCGCGTGCGCAACTGCAGGGCCAGTGGCTGGCCGTCAGGCAACAGCAGGCGGCCGTCCAGACGCTGTCGAATACTGCCGTTACGCAGGGTGAGATTGACATAGGTCAGGGTCCGCGCCGGCTGCTCGAAGGCTTGTACGGTGATCTGGCTGTTAAACAGCGACAGGCGCTTGACCATCTGCGATTGCGTCAGCACCTGAGCCAGATCCAACGGCGCCGGGTCGCTGCGTTGCGGTAAGCCTTTGAGCGACCAGCGACCGTCCTCGCCCTGCTGCACCACCAGTTGCAGGCCATCCAGCTCGAGCCGGGCGATACGTAGCTGCCGCGCCAGCAGGCTGGCCAGCACATCCGGCACCACGCGCACCTGATCCAGCTGCAAGGCCCCGGCGCCCTCACCGACCGCCACATCGTGAGCGATCAGCACCGGCGAAAAACCTTGCCAGAGGCCTTCCAGCGCACCGATCTGCACCGGCATGGCCAGCGCTGCACGGGCCTTGTCTTCGGCGTCCAGGCGGTATTCGGCGACCAGCGGCACCAGCTCGCGGCCAAGGCTGACATACAGCGCTGCCAATACCAGCGCCAAAGCGCACACCCCCAATGCGCCACGCAGCAGCAGGGCAGTCCAACGCGCCAACGCCTGCATTCAGTTCACGCCCATATCAGAGCAGCACCACATCGTATTGCTCCTGGGAATACATGGTCTCGACCTGAAACTTGATGGTACGACCAATAAAGGCTTCGAGATCGGCGACATTGCCCGACTCTTCATCGAGCAGACGGTCGACCACTTTCTGATTGGCCAGCACACGATAGCCTTCCGGCTGGTAAGCCCGCGCCTCACGGAGAATCTCGCGAAATATTTCGTAGCAGGTGGTTTCCGCCGTTTTCAGCTTGCCGCGTCCCTGGCAGCAGCTGCACGGCTCGCACAACACCTGCTCAAGGCTTTCACGGGTGCGCTTGCGGGTCATTTGCACCAGGCCCAGCTCGGTGATGCCAATAATATTGGTCTTGGCGTGATCGCGCTCCAGCTGCTTCTCCAGGGTACGCAGCACCTGACGCTGGTGCTCCTCATCGATCATGTCGATAAAGTCGATGATGATGATCCCGCCGAGATTGCGCAGGCGCAGCTGGCGAGCAATCGCGGTGGCGGCTTCCAGATTGGTTTTGAAGATGGTCTCTTCCAGCGTGCGATGGCCGACGAAGGCGCCGGTATTCACATCGATGGTGCTCATCGCCTCAGCCGGATCGATGATCAGGTAGCCACCGGACTTGAGCGGCACCTTACGCTCCAAGGCCTTCTGGATTTCGTCCTCGACGCCATACAGATCAAAGATCGGCCGCTCGCCGGGATAGTGCTCCAGGCGGTCGGCGATTTCCGGCATCAGCTCATCGACGAACTGGGTGATTTTGCCGAAGGTCTCCCGCGAGTCGACGCGGATCTTCTCGATTTTCGGGCTGACCAGGTCGCGCAGGGTGCGCAGCGCCAGGGACAGATCCTCGTAGATCACCAGCGGCGTCGGACCGACTTTCATCTGCGTGGCAATCTGCTCCCACAGACGGCGCAGGTAACGGATATCGGCGAGGATTTCATCGGCCCCGGCGCCGTCGGCCGCAGTGCGCAGGATAAAGCCGCCGCTTTCCTCAATGCCTTCGGCGGCCACGCAATCGGCCACCACCTGCTTCAGACGCTCGCGCTCAGCTTCGTCCTCGATTTTCAGCGAGATGCCAACGTGGGCGGTGCGCGGCATATACACCAGGTAACGCGAGGGGATCGACAGCTGAGTGGTCAGGCGCGCGCCCTTGCTGCCAATCGGGTCCTTGGTGACCTGCACCACCAGGCTCTGGCCTTCATGCACCAGGGCGCTGATGCTTTCCACCGCAGGGCCTTCGCGACTGGAGATTTCCGCCGCGTGAATAAACGCCGCACGCTCCAGGCCGATATCGATAAAAGCCGCCTGCATGCCCGGCAGCACGCGCACCACCTTGCCCTTATAGATATTGCCGACGATGCCACGCTTCTGCGTGCGTTCGACATGCACTTCCTGCAGTACGCCGTTTTCCACCACCGCCACGCGCGACTCCATCGGCGTGATGTTGATCAGGATCTCTTCACTCATGCGCTTATCTCTTGTGAGAGCATGCTGAAAGCCGGGACTGTGGCACTCGTGCCAGCCATCACCCGCGACCCGCAACCTCTTGACTGTGATCTGGCAGCGACTGCCAGCACGGAATAGCAAATTCTGCGAGCAACGCGGCAGTCTCACACAGTGGCAAACCCACCACCGCCGAATAACTGCCGTGCAACTGGCTGACAAACACCGCCGCCAGGCCCTGAATACCGTAACACCCGGCCTTGTCCTGCGGCTCGCCGCTGGCCCAGTAAGCCTCGATTTCCGCCTGACTCAACGCACGGAAGGTGACCTGGCTTGTGACCACCCGCGACTCCAGCCGTTCGCGGCTGGCCAGTGCCACGGCCGTCAGCACCTGATGAGTGCGCCCGGACAAAGCACTCAAGGTCGCCAGCGCATCGTCACGGTCGACAGGCTTGCCGAGAATCCGCCCATCGAGCACCACGGCGGTATCGGCGCCGAGCACCACGGCATCCGTAGTATCGGCCAATGGCGCCAGCCCAGCCTGCGCCTTGGCGCGAGCCAGACGCTCTACATAGGCGATTGGCGACTCACCTGGCAATGCATTTTCATCAATTGGGGCGATTTGCGTGAGGAAGGGCACAGCAATTTGCGTCAGCAGTTCACGGCGACGCGGCGACCCGGAAGCGAGATAGAGGGTGGCCATGCTGACTTCTCCCTGTCGGATAAACGCAAGGCCGAGCGGCCTTGCTTAATTGACGCCTAGACGCTGATGCAGCCCGCGCAGCAAGGTGCAGACCCAAGGCCAGAGCAAGGCACTGACCAGCGCCGGCAAGACAAAGGTCAGAGTCGGCGGGCGACTGCCGGTCAGGGCGTTCAGCCACAGCTGCACCAGCTGCGCCAGGCCGAACACCACCAGCAGCACCGTGCTCTGCTGCCACATTGGGAACATGCGCAAACGCTGATGCAGGGTCAGCACCAGGAAAGTGATCAGGGTCAGGATCAGCGCATTCTGCCCCAGCAAACTGCCATTCAGCACATCGGCCAACAAGCCGATGGCCCAGGCCGTGGTCATGCCTACGCGATGTGGCAACGCCAGCACCCAATAGGTCAGAAACAGCGCCAGCCACAGCGGCCGGCCCAGCTCCATAAACTTGGGCATGCTCGATACGCTAAGCAACAGCGCCAGAGCAAATGTCAGCCAGACCACCCAGATATTGCTTGAACGTGCGGCCATTATTGCGCTGCCTCCGACGGATTGGCGGGCGCTGCTGGTGCGTCGGCCGCGGGTTGCGCCTGCTGCAGGATTTCACGATCCAGGGCTTCCTGCGCCTGCGCCGACTCGGTGGCGCGCTGCTCCGGCGTACGCGGATCGGTAAATACCAGCAGCATATAGCGGCTGCGGTTCAACATAGCCGTGGGCACCGCACGGACAATCGCAAACGGCTGGCCGGAGTCGTGGATCACTTCACTGACCATGGCCACCGGATAACCGGCCGGGAAACGCTGCCCCATACCGGAGCTGACCAGCAGATCACCTTCCTTGATATCCGCCGTGTCGGCGACATGCCGCAGCTCCAGGCGCTCCGGGTTACCGGTGCCGCTGGCGATGGCACGCAGGCCATTGCGATTGACCTGCACCGGAATGCTGTGGGTGGTGTCAGTCAGCAGCAATACGCGCGAGGTGTAGGGCATGACCTCGACCACCTGGCCCATCAGGCCGCGGGCGTCCAGCACCGGCTGGCCGAGGAACACGCCATCCTTCTCACCCTTGTCAATCAGAATGCGATGGGTAAAGGGGTTGGGGTCGATACCGATCAGCTCGGTGGCCAGTACGTCATCATCGACCAGCGCAGCCGAGTTGAGCAGCTCGCGCAGGCGCACGTTCTGCTCGGTGAGGGCGGCAAGCTTCTGCAGCCGGCGCTGCATCATCAGCTGTTCGGCCTTGAGCTTTTCGTTCTCGGCGGCCAGCTCATTGCGCGTACTCAGTTCCTGAGTCGCGCTCTCCCACACCCGCACCGGCAAGCGACCGACCCAGTAGACCGGCTCGACGATCAGGCCCAGCTGCGCCCGCACCGGCTGCAACAGAGTGAAGCGCGCATCGACCACCATCAGCGCAGCCGACAGCACGGTGAACACCAGCAGGCGCACACCCAGCGAAGGACCTTTGGCAAATAGCGGTTTGATCGGCAGCTCCTCACAGCGTCAGGCAGCAAAACAAAAGCTGCAAGCGAGTAAAACCCGGCTTGCAGCTCAAGACTTGGAGCGGTCGCGCTTATTCCGAGGACAGCAAGTCCATGGTGTGGCGATCCATCATTTCCAGAGCCTTACCGCCACCGCGTGCAACGCAGGTCAGCGGGTCTTCGGCGACGATAACCGGCAGGCCGGTTTCCTGCGACAGCAGCTTGTCCAGATCACGCAGCAGCGCGCCACCACCGGTGAGCACCAGGCCACGCTCGGCAATGTCGGAAGCCAGTTCTGGCGGCGATTGCTCCAGCGCGCTTTTCACCGCCTGGACGATGGTCGCCAGGGATTCCTGCAGCGCTTCGAGCACTTCGTTGGAGTTCAGGGTAAAGCTGCGTGGCACGCCTTCGGCCAGGTTGCGGCCACGTACGTCGACTTCACGCAGTTCGCCACCAGCGTAAGCGGTGCCGATTTCCTGCTTGATGCGCTCAGCGGTGGATTCACCGATCAGCGAACCGTAGTTACGGCGCACGTAGGTGATGATCGCTTCGTCGAAACGGTCGCCGCCAACGCGCACAGACTCTGCGTAAACGACACCATTAAGCGAGATCAGGGCGATTTCAGTGGTACCACCACCGATATCGACGACCATCGAACCACGCGCCTCTTCAACCGGCAGGCCGGCACCGATGGCAGCAGCCATTGGCTCTTCGATCAGGAACACTTCGCGAGCACCGGCACCGAGGGCCGACTCACGGATGGCGCGGCGCTCGACCTGGGTGGATTTGCACGGCACGCAAATCAGCACGCGCGGCGATGGCTGCAGAAAGCTGTTTTCGTGCACTTTGTTGATGAAGTACTGCAGCATTTTTTCGCAGACGCTGAAGTCGGCGATCACGCCGTCTTTCATCGGCCGAATGGCCTGGATGTTGCCCGGGGTACGACCGAGCATACGCTTGGCCTCGGTACCGACGGCGACCACGCTCTTCTGGTTGTTGCCGCTGGTACGGATGGCAACCACGGACGGCTCGTTCAGCACAATGCCGCGATCGCGGACATAAATCAGGGTATTGGCAGTGCCCAGGTCAATCGACAGATCGCTGGAAAACATGCCACGCAGTTTTTTGAACATGGGATAAGGACCCTAGGCAACGCGTGGGTAAAGACGAAGCGCGGTAAAGGCGCTGCTAAAAAGTGCGGCAAACTCTAACAACGGCAGGGATTTTGAGCAAGGCACCAATATGTTAGATTGCCGGTTTTTCAGGGCTTTAAGGCCCATCATCGCGGCCTTTGACCGCCACCTGTCACTATCTGTTCCCTGCGCACCCGTGCATGGCGACTCGTTCACATTTCCAAAGGCGGCCAGCGACTGCGCTGCTTTATATAGGGAGAAACCTGATGGCGCTTGAACGCTCCGACGTGGAGAAAATCGCTCATCTGGCTCGACTGGGCCTGAATGAAGCCGATATCCCGGGTACCACTGAGACCCTCAATAACATTCTCGGCCTGATTGATCAGATGCAAGCAGTCAATACTGACGGCATCGAGCCGCTGGCCCACCCGCTGGAAGCCACTCAGCGCCTGCGCGCCGACCAGGTCACCGAACGCAACCAGCGCGAGGCCTACCAGGCCATCGCCCCGGCTGTGGAAAACGGCCTGTATCTGGTTCCGAAAGTCATTGAGTAAGGGAAAAGCCTAGCCATGCATCAATTTACCCTGGCCGAGATCGCCCGCGGACTCGCCGACAAACAGTTTTCCGCTGAGGAACTGACGCGCAACCTGTTGGCGCGCATCGCCCAACTCGACCCGCAGCTCAACAGTTTTATCACCGTCACCGAAGAGCTGGCGCTTGAGCAGGCGCAAGCCGCCGACGCACGCCGCGCTAATGGTGAAAGTGGCGCCTTGCTTGGCGCACCGATTGGTCACAAAGACCTGTTCTGCACCCAGGACGTACTCACCAGCTGCGGCTCGAAGATCCTCACCGGCTTCAAGGCTCCGTATAACGCCACCGTGGTCGACAAACTCGCCGCCGCCGGCGCCGTGACCCTGGGCAAGCTGAACATGGACGAATTCGCCATGGGCTCGGCCAACGAATCCAGCCACTACGGTGCGGTGAAAAACCCGTGGGACGTCACCCGCGTGCCGGGCGGCTCCAGCGGTGGCTCGGCTGCAGCGGTCGCTGCACGCTTGCTGCCAGCGGCTACCGGCACCGACACGGGCGGCTCGATCCGCCAACCCGCTGCGCTGACCAACCTTACCGGGATCAAGCCGACCTACGGCCGCGTTTCGCGCTGGGGCATGATCGCCTACGCCTCCAGCCTCGATCAGGGCGGCCCACTGGCCCGCACGGCTGAAGATTGCGCATTGATGCTGCAAGCCATGGCCGGTTTCGATGCCAAAGACTCGACCAGCGTCGATCAGCCGGTGGACGACTACCTCGCCGTCCTCAGCCAGCCGCTGAATGGCCTGCGTATCGGCCTGCCGAAGGAATACTTCGGCGCCGGCCTCGATGCACGCATCGGCGAGAAGGTAATGGCGGTGGTGGACGCGCTGAAAAAGCTCGGCGCGACCGTCAAAGACATCAGCCTGCCGAATATGCAGCACGCGATTCCCGCCTACTACGTGATCGCTCCAGCCGAAGCCAGCAGCAACCTGTCGCGCTTCGACGGCGTGCGCTTTGGTTATCGCTGCGAAAACCCGGTGAACCTGGAAGACCTGTACAAGCGCTCGCGCGGCGAAGGCTTCGGTGCTGAGGTTAAACGGCGCATTATGGTCGGCACCTACGCGCTGTCCGCCGGTTACTACGACGCCTATTACCTCAAGGCGCAAAAGATCCGCCGGCTGATCAAGAATGATTTTGTCGCCGCCTTCAATGACGTCGACGTGATCCTCGGCCCAACCACGCCAAACCTGGCCTGGAAACTTGGCGAGAAGAACAACGATCCGGTCGCCGCCTACCTGGAAGACATCTACACCATCACCGCCAACCTCGCCGGCATCCCCGGCCTGTCGATGCCTGCCGGCTTCATCGATGGCTTGCCGGTTGGTGTGCAACTGCTCGCCCCTTACTTCCAGGAAGGCCGCCTGCTCAACGTCGCCCACCAGTACCAACAGGTTACTGACTGGCACACCCAAGCTCCGGCTGGATTCTGAGGACGACACACATGCAATGGGAAACCGTGGACCGTGGTCTGCCTGGAAATTCACGCCTGGCTCAACGCCAGCAAGTCACTGACTGGCATCAACCAGTCCTGAGCGGATTCTAAGGAGCACAGACATGCAATGGGAAACCGTAATCGGGCTGGAAATCCACGCCCAACTCAGCACCCAATCGAAGATTTTCTCCGCCAGCGCCATCGCCTTCGGCGCCGAGCCCAACACCCAGGCCAGCCTGGTTGACCTCGGCATGCCCGGCACCCTGCCGGTGCTCAACGCCGAAGCCGTGCGCATGGCCTGCAAGTTCGGCCTGGCGATTGATGCCGAAATCGCGCCGAGCAACGTCTTTGCGCGTAAAAACTACTTCTACCCAGATCTGCCCAAGGGCTACCAGACCAGCCAGATGGACCACCCCATCGTCGGCAAGGGCTTCCTCGACATCACCCTGGAAGACGGCACGCAAAAACGCATCGGCATCACTCGCGCGCACCTGGAAGAAGACGCCGGCAAGAGCCTGCACGAAGACTTCCACGGCATGAGCGGCATCGACCTTAACCGCGCCGGCACGCCGTTGCTGGAAATCGTTTCCGAGCCGGACATCCGCTCAGCCAAGGAAGCCGTGGCCTACGTCAAGGCGATCCACGCCCTGGTGCGCTACCTGGGCATCTGCGACGGCAATATGGCCGAAGGCTCGCTGCGCTGCGACTGCAACGTCTCGGTACGCCCGGTCGGCCAGGCCGAGTTCGGCACCCGCGCCGAGATCAAGAACGTCAACTCCTTCCGCTTCATCGAGAAAGCCATCAACCATGAAGTGCAGCGCCAGATCGAGCTGATCGAGGACGGCGGCAAGGTGGTGCAGGAAACCCGTCTGTACGACCCGAATAAGGACCAGACGCGCTCCATGCGCAGCAAGGAAGAAGCCAACGACTACCGTTACTTCCCCTGCCCGGACCTGCTACCGGTGGTGATTGAGCAAAGCTTCCTCGACGAGATTCGCGCCAGCCTGCCGGAGCTACCAGTCGAGAAACGCGCGCGCTTCGAAGCCGAGTTCGGCCTGAGCACTTACGACGCCGACGTACTGGCCGCCAGCCGCGAACTGGCCAACTACTTCGAGGCAGTCAATGCGGTGTGTGGCGACGCCAAGCTGGCCGCCAACTGGGTGATGGGCGAGCTGTCCAGCCTGCTCAACAAGGACAACCTGGAGATTGAACAGTCGCCGGTTTCCGCCGAGCAGCTGGGCGGGATGATCCTGCGCATCAAGGACAACACCATCAGCGGAAAAATCGCCAAGATGGTCTTCGAGGCCCTGGCCGCCGGCAAAGGCGCAAGCGCCGACGAAGTGATCGAGAAGAAAGGCCTTAAGCAGGTCACCGACTCGGGCGCCATCGAAGCGATGCTCGACGAAGTGCTGGCAGCTAACGCCGAGCAGGTCGAACAGTATCGCGCTGCTGATGAAGCCAAGCGCGGCAAGATGTTCGGCTTCTTTGTCGGCCAGGCCATGAAGGCCTCGAAAGGCAAGGCCAACCCCGGCCAAGTGAACGAACTGCTGAAGAAAAAGCTCGACGCTTGAGCCTTGTGGTAATACACAACGCCGGGTCAGCCCGGCGTTGTTTTTTCCGCCGCCCCATCATGGAGCCGCCATGCGCCTTCTGTTAATCGCCCTAACCAGCCTCTTGCTCAGCGCCTGCGCCAGCCAGGGCCAGGTCGACCCGCAGGGTTACCGTGCCGAAGGGCAGGCGTCCTATTACGGCGCGCGCCATCACGGCAACAAAACCGCCAGCGGTGAACGCTTCGACCAGAACGCCCTGACCGCCGCACACCGCAGCCTGCCGTTTGGCAGTCGGGTACAGGTAACCAACCTGCGCAACGACAAAACCGTGGTGGTGCGCATCAACGACCGCGGCCCCTACAGCAAGAAGCGCATCATCGACTTGTCACAAAAAGCCGCCGAGCAGCTGGATATGCTGCGCGACGGCGTAGTACCGGTGCGCGTGGAACAACTGGCCAACTGAACACAGCTGTTTACAAAGAAGCACTAGACAGCCCTGATCAGCCTCTGGCGCAACGCAAGCCGATGATTAAACTAGCGCCACTTTCCTGGAGCCCCTTGCAATGACCCTGATGACCTTTGTTTACCTGATCGCCGGCCTGGTGCTGCTGGTGGCCGGCGCTGAAGTACTGGTACGCGGCGCGGCCAAACTGGCGGCGCAATTCGGCATTCCGCCACTGATCATCGGCCTGACCGTAGTGGCCTTCGGCACCAGCGCGCCGGAAACCGCCGTCAGCGTGCAAGCGGCGTTCAACAACAGCGGTGATTTGGCCATTGGCAACGTAATCGGCAGCAACATTGCCAACATTTTGCTCATCCTTGGCATGACTGCGCTGGTGGCACCGCTGATTGTCTCGCGCCAGCTGATCCGCCTGGATGTGCCGATCATGATCGGCGCCAGCCTAGTGGTTTACGCCCTGGCCTGGGACGGCAGTTTGAGCCGCCTGGACGGCATCATTCTGTTTACGGGCGTGATCAGCTACACCGGCTTTTTGATCATTAGCTCCCTGCGCGACAAAAGCTCAGGTGAGGATGATGAGTTTGCCAAAGAGTTTGGTCTCGACGAGCCTGCCAAACCCTACGCCTGGGTGATCAACCTCGGCTTGATCATTGCGGGCCTGGTGCTGCTGGTTACCGGCTCCAATTTCCTGGTTGAAAGTGCCTCCACCTTGGCCCGCGCCTGGGGTATTTCAGAGCTGGTCATCGGCCTGACCGTGGTGGCCATCGGCACCTCGCTACCGGAACTGGCCACCTCGATCATGGCCGCCATCAAGGGCGAACGTGATATTGCCGTGGGCAATATTGTCGGCAGCAACATCTTCAACCTGCTCTGCGTACTGGGCCTGGCTTCCATGGTTGCCCCTCAAGCGATTAAGGTGGCCGCCAATGCCCTGGCCTTCGACTTCCCGGTAATGATCGCCGTGGCCGTAGCCTGCCTGCCGATCTTCTTCGCCGGCTACCGCATCAACCGCTGGGAAGGCCTGCTGTTCCTCGCCTACTACCTGGCCTATACGGTCTACCTGGTGCTGTCGTCGACTGGCCGCCCGTTTGCCGAAGTTTTCGGTGATGCGATGCTGGGTTACGCCCTGCCGCTGACCGCGGTGACCCTGGTGATCATTGCGGGGCGCGCCTGGCACAAACAGCGCATCTGAGCCTCTAGACGGGGGTTTGGCCATGACCCTCGCTGGGCGTTGTCCATAAACGCCCCAGGCGGTGATAAGCCTCAGGGATAGCTGAAGCTTTTGACCAAGGTCAGCTCACCTGTAGAACGCATAGGCACGATATACGACTCCTGCCGTTCGTTTATCGTGCCTTCCTGACTGATCAGGGTGATCTGCGCGGTGGTCAGTGCCGACGCGCCTGCGCCGCCGTAATAGTTCACATACACCAGGTATTGACCCGGCTGCGGCGTCGGCGAGGCGATCATCTCCGGCCCATAGCCGGTGGTCACATCAACATCCAGCGCCGCGCCGTTGGCCAGGCCCCGCTCGCCATACCAGACATGCCCGCCGTCCGGCGTAACCAGGTGCAGATCGAGGTCGGTGTTGTCCGTGTCCCATGCCAGCACCACCCGCAGCTTGGCAGGGGTCTCGCCGCTGCCCTGGTTGTAGAACTGCACACGCCGCGTTTGCTGGCCATCCGGGCTGCGCACTTCGACATTATTGCTGCCCGACGGAAATACGAACGGCCGGTCGAAACGGCCGTCCTCCTGCACTTTGAGTGGCATGCTGATGCCATTGACGATCAGCCGCGCCGGTTTTTCCGCAACCTTGGGCACGCCCTGAATGAGGCCACGGATGCGTGTCGTCTCGGCCTGATCGACCGCACTATTGACCGAAGAGGCCGGGTAATTGACCGCCTGCATAAAATGCGCGCCTTCGGCCGAGCCCTCGCGCCAGCCAGCGCGCGGGGTATCCAAACGGATTTCGGCGGCAGCAACGAATGGCAACAGGCTGACCAGTAACAGAGCAATTGGGGTGCGGCGAAAGATCATGGCTATTCCAGCAGCAGGTGGCGGGCAAGGTGTTCTATGTAGTCTTCGTCCTGGCTATTGGGGTGCGCCTCAAAGGCCAGGTGCAGGTACTCATGAGTCAGGTCGAGGCGATCCTGCAGGGAGTACAGGCCACGGACGAAGATACGCCGCCGCTCGCGGTCGACGTAGGGGCGCCCGGAAAGCAACTGACAGACCGCAAATTGACGGGTTTCACTGTAGCCGGGCTCAGCATCGAGTCGCGTGCGCCAGGTGCGTTGCTGCGCCAACAACCAGGCTTCGGCAGCGACCAGGGGCTGGCAAGCAGCATGGGGTTTATTCCAGCGCGTCAAGCTGGCACGCGGGAAGGCACGCAGCAGAATACTGTCGTAGCGCATTCCCGCCGCAGCCTGTTCCATGGCGTGCTGCCAGGAAAGCCGATCACTGCCGGGCAGGTCGGCGTGATAATTCACCGCACTACCCGCGAGCACCAGATCGGTAGTCCACGCGGTTACTTCACGGGCGGCGGCCGAGGCCGGCCGTGGCGCTACGCGCTGTCGGGCGCTGCTGTCGCTGATCGCCAGGCAATCGCCGCGGCGCTCGGCGCTTTGCAACAGATAGGTGCGAATAGCCACCGCCAGAGCCTTGGCCGCCTCGGCCGGTTGTGCGCTCGCCTCACGATCGAGCACCCGCGCCACGTACTCCTCGCGCGCTAACCGCGCCGTCAGTTGCGGGGCAGATGCACCGACAGCCAAAAATAACTCGCCGGAGCTGTCGACCGACAAGCGGTTGCCATTGACGAACTGCACCTCAAATGAGCCGCGCAGGGCGCCATTGGCGGCGCGCTGGCCTGTATCGCGCTGCAGCACCGCCTGCACCGGGTAGCGGGCGAACAGCGCCACCTCGACGCAGCGCCCTTCATCCATCGAAGGGCCGTTCGGCAGCGCCGCCTCCAATGCCTCGGCATAGCGTTGGAGAACATCTTGGCTGGTGCCCGAACCGCCCACCCAGAGCGGCGTGCCGTCGACCAACCAGCCCGCGAAACCGCCCTGACGCGCACGGGTATCATGCTCAGCCAGCCAACTCCAGGTCTTCACCCGCATGCGTGCCCCCAACACGCTGAGGGTCTTTTCCTGGGAGGGTTGCAGCAGCACGTCGAGAAGCACTTCACGTGCCTGCTGCTGGGCGGGCAACCGCGCCAAAACACTCAACAACTCGCTGACCGGCACCCTGTGTTGCGGCTCAAGGCGGGTCAAGTCTTGCAGCCATGCGGGCGCGTCATGCGCCTGCCAATAGCGCGCCCAATCCTGCGCCACCAACTGCAAACGTTGCGGGGCGAAATACAGGCCGCAGGACTGCACCAACGCCTGATCGCGCTCGATGCTCTCGCCAGAGGCGCAGCAATACAACTCGTCGCGGTTCTCGCCCTTGCACATGTAGGGCTGTTCGGGCTGCTGGTTGTCGACCAGATAGGCATAGACGAACAACTTCCACAGACTGCCCAGTGGCGCCTGCAGCTCGGCAGGCACCGCGCCGCGCGACAGCACCTGGCGTTGATCGAGTTGCAGCAGGCGTGCTTCCGGCCCGGCGCCAAGCGCCAGCTTCAGCGGCGCAGCAGGCGCAGCCAGCGGCAGGCAGGCAAGCAGCCAGCAGGCCAGGCGCACCGACTTACTCAACCTCAAGCTCAGCCAGTGCCGGCTGGCTTTCCAGCGCCTGATCCTGTGGCGCGTACATGCGTTGATAACGCACTGGCGGCAGACTGAACTGGCCCTTCTGCGAGAAGCGCACCAGGTGACGGAATACCTGTGTGCCTTGCAGGCTGTCGATCGGCACGGCATAGAGCAATTGACCGGGTTCGTGACGGGCCTTTTCCAGTGGTGCGGCTTCTGCGGAACCCAAACCACTGACCTGAATACCCCAGGTGGTGCGTTCGACATCGGCGCCAGGCGGCAATGGCACTTCCAGCAGGCCGTAGCGCAGCGGGCGTTCGGCCTCAGTGTGCAGGGTCACTTCGTCGAGGTAGAGGCTGTCACTGGAAAGCGTATCGTCACCCACTTCCTCGGCGCTGAACTCGAAAGCATTCTCCCCTGGCACCAGGCGCAGCAACCGCCGGCTGACCTTGACCGGCAGGTTGCTGAGCGGCGCTTGGCTGCTGCGCAGGCTCACTGCAACTTGCAGCGATTGTGCAAGATTCTCCGGTAGATCCAGGCTGCTGGGCAGGCCTTCTCCTTGCCAATGCCAGACGCGCTCGCCACTGGTGCTTGGCTGCGCCAGCCAGCCAGCGCCCAGCTCCGGCGCGGCGAGCACTGGCACCTCCTCAATAACGCGCTTGAGCCAGGTCAACACCAGGGCCCGCTCTAGCGTCGACTGCTCCGGCGCCAGACGCTGCAGCAAGGCAACGGCGCGGGCCTGATCCGGAACAGCCAGGGTCAGCTTGATGGCTTCGGCAAATGGATGATCGCTGGCGACGAGCACACCCTCGGCCTGTTCCAGCTGCACCTTGAATGAAGGCGGCACAGCCACCTTGGCTTGATTCGCCAGGTGCGCGGTCAACACGCGGGCGATGGCTAACCCGAGGGTCGAATCTGGAGCACTCATAATCAGGCTGGCTACACCATCATCGGCAAGGGTGATAGCTTCGCCCTCCCCGGCGCGGCCAAGATCGGCGAGCAGGCCTTCGAGCAGGCTGTTCACCGGCAGCTGCATGTCACGGGCGAAGGACAGGATCAGCGCGCGCTGCAACGGCGGGGTGTTCAGCGCCTGCTTGGCATAGACCTCCAATACCCGCTGCCAATGCTCCGCTGGCAAGGCGATATTCAGTACGCGGCTGGCATGCCAGTCGGCGTAATAGGCATAGGCCGTAAGGAAGGCATCCGCCTCGCCAGCTTCGCCCCACCAAGTGAACGCGGCCTCCGGCCCAGCCATCTGCACCAAGCGCAGGCGGCTGTTCTGCATGATCAGGCGCAGGCGCTCGCCGATCCGCGGCTCACCCTTGGCCAGCGCCGGATAGACCAGGCTTAGCGGCAGCAGGCGACTGGCAGTCTGCTCAACGCAACCATAGGGATATTCCAGCAGCGCATCCAGGTTGTGCATAAACAGACTTTGCACGCCGTTCTCCAGGCGCAGGCTTACCTCTGAGGCATCGGCCGGCAGGCTCAGCGGGTTGCTGCCCGCATTGGCGGTCAGGCGTTGGCTTTGCAGATCCTGCCAGCCGGCAGCGTGGGTGCGCAGGCTGACGTTCAGGGCATCGACGGTCTTACCGTCCTGTTGCAACTCGCCGCTCCATTGCGCCGCAGTGACTGCATCCTGGGCCAGCGCCACGTAGTTGATGCCTGGGGCCAGGGCCAGTTCGATGCGTTTTTCCTGCCCGGCATAACGGCTGAGCAACTCAGCCTTGGTCGCCGTCTCACCCTGGTTGAAGACGAACAAGCCCAAGGCCGGGCGGTCGCCGCTGCGAAACAGGCTTGGCCCACTCCATTTCAGGTACAGGGGTTTTTCCGAGCGGATGAACTGCTTCTTCTGGCCGACCTGGCCATCCTCGTTGACCGCACGCGCAGTGATGCGCCAGCGGGTCAGCGAATCCGGCATGCGGAAGCTGAAGCTCACCTTGCCGTCGGCACCGGTAACCAGATCCGGTTGCCAGGCAGCCGTGTCGACGTCTTCGCGGCGTGGCCGCTCCAGCACTTTGACCCCGCGCTCGCTGCGATTGGCGCGGCCGGGGGCGGTTGGCGCACCAGGCAAAGCGACGTCGTAGCTGATAAATGACAGGCTGGCGCTGGTGCGCACGTTGTTGCGCCGCGGGTGATAGAAGAACTGATCAATTCCCGGGGCGACTTCCGGTTGCAAGGCATAGATCATCTCGTCCACCACGCTGAGCGTCAGGCGCGTGGCATTGGGCTGGCCGGCAAAGCGCGTGGCGATCTCGACGGTGACAGTCTCGCCCGGCTGGTACTGCTGTTTATCGGCGACGATGTCGATCTCGATCTGTGGCTGGGAGACCTTGATCCCGGCATTCTGAAAGCTGTAATCCCCGCCCTTGGTGTAGAGCACGGAGAACGTCAGGTTAGGCGAGAAATCCGCCTTGACCGCAATTCGCGCGCGGTACTGGGTATCGTTGAGCTTTTCCAGTTCCAGCCAATCAGCGCCCTGGGACAGCAGCGCGGTGGCTTCCACCTGATCGCGCTCCAGGGTCAGCAAGGCATCGTTGATCGGTTCGGGGAAGGTGATCAGCGCCAGCGCTTCGTCGCCCGCCAGGTACTCGGGCTTGTCGAAGACGATCTCCACCGTGCCGGCCACGGCCTTGATCCCTTCACCGCTAACCGTGTGACCGGTGGCACCGAGGATCAGGCCATGCCGGTTTTTCAGGGTAATGCTATAGGTGCCGGGCCGCTCGAAGGCAATGGTGAACCCTTTGCTCTCAGCCTCCAGGCTGGCGTCGCCCTGGCTCTGGTCTTCCAGGCGTACCCACTCGTAGCGGGCAGGCTTGAGAGTGCTCGGCTGCTCGGCGCTGTAGCCGAACGTGATGCGCTCGCCGACGCGGCTAAAGCGCTGCGCGGCTGCCAGACGATAGTGCGCGGCACCGCGCTCGATAAGGATTTCCTTGCTGGTTTTGACCCGGTAAGCCGCGCCATCACTGGCGAACACGGTCAGCAGGTAACGGCTGGGTTTGTCCGCCGCCGGCAGCTCCAGGGCCGCGCGGCCCTTGCTGTCGGTACGCAGCTCGGTGCTGCTGAGCTCCACCGGGAACTGACCGAGGTATTGCAGCTCGTTGTCGATCATCGACAACTGCTGCGCGCGCAGACTGAGTTGCAGGCGCGCATCCTTGACCGGTTTACCGTCTGGATAGAGTAGCGTCAGATTGCCAGTAATCGCCTCGCCAGTACGCAGGTCGGCCTTGTCCAGATTCAATGCGATTTCAAAATGCGGCTTGATGTAGTCCGCCACGCGGAAGGCACTGCTGTAGAGCTGATCACGGTAGGCGAAGCGCAACTCGTAGCCCCCGGCCACGGCATTCTCCGGCAACTGGAAACGGCCTTGGGTGCCGGCCTTGCCATCCAACTCCAGGCGCAGGGTTTGCAACACGCTGCCGGTCGCATCGAGAACGCTTAGCGCCACCGGGGCGTTGGTCGCGGCGACCGAATCGCGGGCATTCTTGAACTCACGCCCAACGATTTTCACCTCGACCCAATCGCCCGGCCGGTACAGCGGCCTGTCGGTAAAGGCGTAGAGCTTGGTGTCATAGATTTCGCTGTCGTAATAGAAGTTCTCGGAGACGAACACACCGCCCTCGGCATCCTCACCAAGCACATAGGAACGCTCCGGGCTGGCATGCTGCAAGCGCAACAGCCCCCGGGCATCGGTGGTGCCGCTGCTCATCACGCCCAGACCGTCACTCCACAGCACCTTGGCGCCGCTCACCGGACTGCCCTCATGCTTACGCGCGGTCCAGACCAACAACTGGCCGCCAGCGATCTTGCTCACCGCCACTGTATTGGAAACGAACACCACGGTGGTGGCGCGATATTTACCAACCAGCGCCTCGACCAGATATAAGCCCGGCTTGAGCTTGCCCAGGGGGATGTAGACATTACCCGGCATGCTGTTGACGAACTGGCTGGACGAGCCTGCCAGCTCTACGCCCTCTGGCGGGGCGATGCTCTTCGCCTCCCAGAGCGGATAGCGGAACTGACTGACCATGGGCAGGCCAGGCATCGGCGCGTACTGCGGCTGCGCCTCGAATTCGCTGGGTGCAACGATCGCCTCGCCCATCCTCAGTTCCGGCGCTTCTTCGGTGACTTGCCTGCGCGACTCGTAGGAGAAGGCCCGTTGCATCACCCGGCGTGATTTGCGGTACCAGTTGTCCCACAAATACGACAGGGTATTGGACAGTCCCTCACCCTTGAACTGACCTTCGGCAACCACCCGATGCAAATTCTTCTGTCGCTTGAGAAAATCCAGCGGCTGATCAATACGGTACACCCGTACATCGACCCCGCCGTAAGGCTCCATCAGGTAGCGGCGATAATCTCGCCCCGGTGCCTCCAGTCGCACCTGGGCGGTTTCGTCGCTGGCGAAACTGCTGTCGGCAAGCAGGAAGAACGACTCACCGCTCAACGGCGTGTAGCCGCTGCTCGCTACCGAATCGTCGGCTTGCACGACGGGTACCAGCAACGCCGCGCACAGCGCCACCCCGGGCAGCCAGGTGTGGCGGCCAACGGCAATCAGCGTGCGAGAAAATGCAGCCGATAAATGCCGATAAAGTTGGGGTTGATTGCATCGGGTATCCATCGGGTGTCCTTCCATGTCATGAGTTGTTGCACGCTGACCGCGCGCATGCCGTTGTCGGTCGGGGTGCTGGAGCCAGTGTGATAGGCAATGTCGCGGCCCATCCAGATCATCAGGTGCTGATCGTCGCCTTGGTCGAAGAACAGCAGATCGCCGGGGCGCGCCTGGTTGAGGTCGCGGCCACCGAAGATGCTGTTGTGTTGAATAAGTTTGATCGCGTTAACGTAGGGCCCGACCTCGCCATTGCCCTGTTGCCACTGCTGCGCCAGGCGCCGCCGGGCATCACTCAGCGCCAGCTCCGGCGGTAGATAACGGTTGGACAAGCCATTGCTGCGCAGCCACTTGGCGTCGTGCACTTTCAGCGCTTCATTGGCGGCAAAGCGCACCAGGCCCGCGCAGTCCTGCTGATGCCAGCGCGGGCTAGGCCCCTGACGCAGTTGCTCCTGGGCGATGCGCACAAACCAGGCACGAAACACCTGAGACTGCTCAGGATCGAGCGTCACCGGCGGCTCCGCTCGCAGGCCCAGGCTCGCGCACAACAGCCACAGCGCAACGCAGACTCGCCAAATGCTCACAGCGCACGCCACTCCAGAGGCAGCCATTGCCAGGCTTCCTTGGCCTCACTGCCGGCGGGCAAGGTCAGGGCATATTTGCCGTGTCCGGCCAGGGCTTTCAGTTTGGGCAGCAGCAATGTCTGCGCGGCGTTACGAAATACCGGCTCCATGTCCGCCGGCAGGCTGTCGAAAGTCTCCTGCTCGAACAACGCCGAGAGGCTGTCCGGCGCCAGGTACGCCGGCACCAGAACGTTCTGAGGCAGCACGTCGGCGAGTGGCGGGAAGCGTTTGTCGAGGGTGCTGAGCGCCTTGTCGACCAGCCGATCGTCCAGAGAAAAAAGCAGCGTCGAACCATGTCGGGCCATGCTTACCCGGAAAAAGCCGCGCGCCGCCATAGCCTCGGGTTGCTGGGCATCGCTGGCAGGATAAGGGCCAAAGTTGGAACTCACCTCACGGCGCCAGGTTCGCTGTTCACCCAGGCTTTGTGCGATCACGGGGAAGCTGCCCTCCGCCGTATTGGCCTCCCAGGCACCGATCAGCGAGCCGAATAGCGTGCCCATCTGCTGATCCAATTCGGCGCTGGGCGGCGCACTCAGCAGACCGACCAGCAACGGCGAATGCAACCGCGATTCGGCGTACCAGCAGAGCCCGGCCGCGCCGCTGAGCTGAGCAGTGAGTGCCTTGGCCACCGCCTCCTCAGTGCCCACCTTGCTCAACAGGCGCTCGGATACTCCCCCTGCCACCGGCAGCGCCACACAGGCGCTGGCGCCCATCGGCATGGCCCGCCATACCGGGGCGAAATCCAGCGTCGGCTGATCGTCGGCTTCGTTAAGCGCCAGGTAGCTGCGCCAGCCGCCGGCGTCCATCTCGAAGCGCACGCCGGCGAATGCCGGAATGAAGCGCTGATAGCCAAGGGCAAGGAAGCTCGACGCCAGCGTAATGCGTTGCTCCAGTTGTTCACGCGCCGGCAAGCCGAATCGCTCCGGGAAGGGTTGCCCACCCTCCAGCAGCGCCGCAACTGTGTGCGCCGACACCCTGGCCAGCGCCGGCGAGGCCGGCTCCAGCATCGGCGCCTCGGCGTCGACTGACGGGGCCTCGTCTATCTCTACGGCACTGGCAACATACTCGGACTCGGGCGCCAGGAGCATGTCAGCGCTCGATAGCAGGAGCAACTGATCGCCATAAGAGACGAACAACAGCGAGCGATGACTGTTGTAGCGCAGGCTATAGAACGGCACGACTTCATCATTGACCAGCAACTCACCGGCCTGGCTAAGCTGCTGGTCGTCCAGCGCCACCTTGGCCAGAGGCTCCAGCACCTTGGCCAGGCCGCCGCGCTGAATACGCACCAGGAAATGCTTGAGCTTGCCACTGGCATCGCGCCACATGGCAACATCGGCGGGCTGGTCGAGCAGCTCGTCGAGCAGACTATCGCGCAGCTGCAGGTCATGTTCGAAGATGATCCTGCGCAGGCTGCCGGCCAAACCGAGTCGATCGGCATTGCCCTCGTAATAGAACACCAGGTCTTCGGTCAGGGTGTCGCGCAGCAGCGGCACGGCCAGCAGATCCCTGGGCAGACGGCTCAGGGAGCTGCTTTCGATCAGCACGTCCGGGCGCGCCATATCCAGCCCGAGGACGTTTTTCTCGGCCAGCTCCGGGCCGCTTCGTATGGCCTGGAACCAGCCAAACAGTCCGGCCGCGACTATCGGCACAGCCAGGGCAAGGCCGATAAGCAGCGGGCGCAGGCGCCGAACAGACGCGCTGGCGCTGGCGGGTGTGGTGTTGTCACTCATGTATGGAAACCCCAGTTCTTCCCTGCTGTGGGAGCACTCAATAGTTGAAAGACTTGATCAGTAGCAGATCGCCGATAGTGCGCAGCGGCACGACGAAGGTCTCGCGCTTTTCATTGACGGTGTTTTCGTTGAAGACCAGGTTGATCTGCGCGGTGATCACCTCGTTCTGATTGCTACCAGCCTGGAAGTTGTAACCCTGGCTGTTCAGGTTGCCCCAGTAGTTGACGTAAATCAGGTAGGTACCGTGCAATGGCGCGCTCATGGTAAACATCTCCGGGCCCGGGCCATCGACGCTGTCGACGTCCAACCCACCCCCATTGCTCAGCACCGGGCGGGCCCAGAACGCATGCTGGCCATCCGGAGTCACCACATGCAGGTCGAGTTCGGCCTTGGGATCGTCCCAACCCAGGGCAATCCGCACCCGCGCCGGGGTTTTGCTCAGGTTGGCTTCGTAAAACTGCACGCGTTTGAGCCGCTGGCCTTCGGCACTGACCAGCTCGACGCTGTTCGAGCCAGCGCCAAAGTTGTAGGGACGAGCAAAGCGACCTTCGGCATCGGTATAAAGAGGCAGGGGGTTGCCGTTGACCACCAGGCGGTGCGGCGTACGCTCTGCGGCAAGGTCTTTCAGCTTGCCTTCGATCATGCTGCGGCTGCGCTGGCCACCGCGATCAATCGGCGGCGTTGGATACGCCACGCGCGGCGTTTGCATGTCATTGAGCAAGCCGGAATAGCGCCAGCCGGCAGTCGGTCCATCCAGGCTCATCGCCGGTTCGGCCTGCAGTCCAGTCGCCAGCAACAGGCCGAGACACACGTAAACACCGCGCATGCTTAATCCTTTAAAACGGGTGCGAGGGGACGCAAATTAAAGACTTGCAAGCGAACTGACAATCTCCACCGGGTCTCGGTGACGAGGTTTCCGGCATCCATCACACTTTACTCGGCTGGTGGGGCAGCTCCAGCAGATGCAGCCTTGTCGCACGACTCAGATCCAACCGCCCCACTGCAGCACAAACAGTCCGAGGTTGGTGGTCACTACCGTGGCCAGGGTGGTCAGCACGATGATCGCCGCCGCCAACTGATGATTACCGCCCACCGCCTTGGCCATCACGAAACTGGCCGCCGCCGTGGGGCTGGCGAAGTACAGAAAGAGAATCGCCAGATCGGCATCGCGAAAGCCCCACAGCCAGGCGCCCAGGGTTGCCAGCAAGGGCAGCCAGAGCACCTTCATCAGGCTTGAGCTGAGCGCCATGCCACTGCTCTCGCGCAGCGACTCCAAGGTCAAGGTGCCGCCAATGCAGATCAACGCTAGCGGCAGGCTCATCTGCGCAAAGTACTCGCCAGAAGTCAGCAGCCAAACCGGCAGCGCAATCTGCCAGACGGCAAAGGGAATGGCCGCCAGCACGCCGATGATCAGCGGATTGCTGAAGATGTTCTTGGTCAGACTCCAGGCATCGGTTTTGGCCTGTGGGCTATAAATCGCCAGGACAATTGCCGACAGGGTGTTGTAGCTGAGGATCACCACCCCACCGAGCACCGCGCCGACCGATAGGCCGTAATCGCCATACATGCTGGTGGCCAGCGCCAGGCCGATAATGCCGTTGTTGCCGCGAAACGCGCCCTGGGTGTAGATGCCGCGATCCGCCTCAGGGCAGCGCAGGATCGCCCAGCCCCAGGCCAACAGAAAGCAGCCCAGAGTCGCCAGCACAAAATACACCAGCAAGGCCGGCTGCAAGGCGGTGCGCAAATCCGCCTGGACGATACCGAGAAACAACAGGGTGGGCAGCGTGCCACGAAACACCAGCGCGGATGCGGTGTTGATAAAGGCCGCATCAATCAGCCCCAGACGCTTGAGCGCCACGCCGAGAAACAGCATGGAAAACACCGGGGCGGTTACGCTGATGGTTTGCTGAACAACGGCGAGCATGACAGCCCCTGACCAGTTAGATAGGGGGCTAATGATAGCAAGGTTGCCTGGCGGAAAGCTTTCAGCAGCCTTTCATGCCTAGAACATAACGTTTAGCGACGTACCGGACGCTTCTGCAATTTGCGCTGCAAGGTGCGCCGGTGCATGCCCAAAGCGCGGGCGGTGGCGGAGATATTGCCTTCGTGCTCGCTAAGTACGCGCTGGATATGCTCCCACTGCAGGCGGTCCACCGACATCGGGTTTTCCGGCACCAGGGTATCCAGGTCGGCATGCTGGGTTAGCAGCGCCGCCAGCACATCATCGGCATCGGCCGGCTTGCACAGGTAGTTGCAGGCGCCGCGTTTGATTGCCTCTACGGCGGTGGCAATGCTCGAATAACCGGTGAGGATCACCACACGCATCTCAGCGTCCAGCTCCAGCAGCTTGGGCAGCAGCACCAGACCAGAATCACCTTCCATCTTCAGGTCGACCACGGCGTAATCCGGCACATCCTGTTCGGCCAGGGCCAGGCCTTCTTCGGCCGAGCCAGCGGTGGAAACCCGCAGGCCACGACGGCTCATGGCGCGGGCCATAACGCGGGTGAAGGTCGGATCGTCATCGACCAGCAGCAGGTGCGGTTGTTCTTCGCCTTCGAACAGCACTTCATCGCTCATTCGGGTATTTCCTTAGCTTCGGCCATAGGCGCGCGGCAGTTTCAGCTCGGTGAGCGTGCCGCCTTCTTCGTGGTTATACAGTTTAACCGTGCCGCCAGCACGGGTGACGCTGGCCTGACTGAGGAACAAACCCAGGCCGAAACCCTTACCCTTGGTGGTGAAAAACGGCCGCCCCAGCTGCTCGGCAATCGCCAGCGGCACACCCGCGCCAAAGTCGCGGATGCTCAGGCGCAGCCATTGATGATCCCAGTCCAAACGGATATCCAGCTTGTCCGGGCAGGCATCGGCAGCGTTGTTCAGCAGGTTGAGCAGCGCCTGGGTCAGATCGGCTGGCGGCATCATACGTGGCGGCGCGCCACGGCCCAGGCATTGGTAGCGATAACTGGCTTCGGGGCGCATCAGGTGCCAGCGGTTGAGGGTGGTTTCCAGCCACTCCACCGAAGACAACTCGATCACCGCCTGACGCCGATCCGCTTCGGCGGCGCGCACCAGATGCTGCAGGGTTTCCTTGCACAGTTTGACCTGCTCCTGCAGCACCGCCAGATCCTCTTGCAGGGTCGGTTCCTGATGCTCGCGGCGCAGTTCCTTGATCAACACGCTCATGGTCGCCAGCGGCGTACCCAGCTCATGCGCGGCACCCGCCGCCTGGGTTGCCACGGCGAGCAGCTGCTGGTCACGCAAACCCTCTTCACGGCGCTCGGCGCGCAGCTCTTCTTGGTGACGCAGCTCTTCGGCCATCTTCGCCACAAAGAAGGTGATCAAGCCGGCGGCCAAAGCAAAGCTCAACCACATGCCGTAGATCAGCAGGCTTTCCCGTGGCCCCTGCGGTAACTCCAGCGGGTGCGACCAGACCAGCAGAAAGGTGTAACCGCCCAGCGCCAGGCCGGACAGGGTGATGGTGTAGAGCCAGGGCAAGGTCGCCGCCGCAATGGTCAGCGGCACCAGGTAATAAGAAACAAAGGGGTTGGTCGAACCACCCGAGTAATACAGCAGCAAGCTGTGGATGATCAGGTCGCAGCCCAGTTGTACCGCGTATTCCTGCTCGGTCACCGGCCAAGGGCCACGTAGGCGCAGCGCGGTGAGTAGGCACAGCACCAGGGAAATGCCGAGGGTCACGCTCAGTTCCAGCCAGGGCAGCGGCAACGCACCGGACTTGTACGCCAGGCCCACAGAACCGGCCTGCGCCGCCAGCACCAGAATGCGGATCAGGGTCAGGCGCCAGAGGTTTTGCCGGCTCGCCGACAGTAGCTGCACAGGTGCGAGCATAGAATCTCCAAGATGCTCATTTAGCGAGCCGCAGGAGTATAACCAAGCCTCTGTGCGCCTAACTGCGGCAACGCGCCGCAGCCAATGTCACACTCATCAATGATCCGAGAATAAATTCTGGAACCGGATTTAACCCGTCCAGTCTGATCGCTACGTCTACCCTCTGGAAAGCCGCGCATACCCCATGCGCCCATCACATAAAGGAATCATCATGCTGCCATTGTCCCGCCTCGCCACCGCCCTGCTGCTGAGCGCCACCAGCCTGTTGAGCGCCACGGCCATGGCCGAAGAAGCGCGTTACAACCAGGTCGCGCTGCGCGCCGAGGTCAATCAGGAAATTGCTCACGACCTGATGCACGTCACCCTCTACAGCGAAGCCCAGGACAGCGACCCAGCCGCCCTCGCCGCGCAGATCAGCAAGACCCTCAACGCCGGCATCGCCCAGGCCCGCCTGGTCAAAGGTGTCAGCGTCGCCTCAGGCAGCCGTAACAGCTACCCGGTGTACGACGACAAGGGCCAGAAAATCACCGCCTGGCGCGAGCGCGCCGAGTTGCGCTTGGAAAGCGCTGACTTCAGCGCGTTGTCCAAGCTCACCGGGGAAATGCTGCAAACCCTGAAGATGGGCGGGATGAACTTCAGTATCGCCTCAGACACCCGCAAAACCCACGAAGACGCCCTGCTCAAGGATGCCGTGGCAGCCTTCAAGGCCCGCGCGCAACTGGCCACCGAAGCCCTCGGCGGCAGCGGCTACAAACTCGTCAGCCTGAGCCTGAACAGCGGTGGCTTCCAGCCGCCGATCATGCGCATGGAAGCGATGAAAGGCGCAGCGATGATGGATGCGTCAGCCACTCCGGATATCGAAGCCGGCACCAGCCAGGTAAGCATTAATGCCGATGGCGTAATCGAAGTGCAGATGCCGTAAAAACTGCTACAAACAGAAGCAGCGCCGTTATCCGACGATAGCGGCGCTTTGCCATGTTATCCCCGCTCTTTTATAGAATTGCGACACCAGGTACAGCTGCATCGTCATTCCTGTTCTCTCTGCGACATGCCACTTGCCTGCGGCATACGCCCTGCATAGCTTCACCCAAGGTCTCCACAAGAGGCCCCTCAGGATCACAACCACAATAACCATGAGGTCACTATGCGTAAGAACGCCGTCATCCAGGCTCTACTCGCCGCTGGGCTGATCGCCAGCACGCCACTTGCCAGCGCCGCCGGCAACCTGGTGTTCTGCTCCGAAGGCAGCCCCGCCGGGTTCGACCCTGGCCTGTACACCACCGGCACCGACTTCGATGCCGCTGCGGAAACCGTGTTCAACCGCCTGAGCCAGTTCGAGCGTGGCGGCACAGCCGTAATCCCGGGCCTCGCCGAGAAGTGGGACATCAGCGAAGACGGCCTGAGCTACACCTTTCACCTGCGCCCCAAGGTGAAATTCCATACCACCGAATACTTCAAGCCGAGCCGCGACTTCAACGCCGATGACGTGCTGTTCACCTTCCAGCGCATGCTCGACAAGGACCACCCGTTCCGCAAAGCCTACCCGTCGGAGTTCCCCTACTTCACCGACATGGGCATGGACGCGAACATCGCCAAGATCGAAAAACTCGACGACATGACCGTCAAGTTCAGCCTCAACGAAGTCGACGCCGCCTTTATCCAAAACCTGGCGATGAGCTTCGCCTCAATCCAGTCCGCCGAATACGCCGACAGCCTGCTCAAGGCCGGCAAAGCCGCCGACATCAACCAGAAGCCTATCGGCACTGGCCCGTTCGTCTTCAGCCGCTACCAGAAGGACGCCTCGATCCGCTTCAAGGGCAACAAGGAATACTGGCAGCCGGACGAGGTGAAGATCGACAACCTGATCTTCGCCATCAACACCGACGCCTCGGTGCGCATGCAGAAGCTCAAGGCCGGCGAGTGCCAGGTCACCCTGTTCCCGCGGCCGGCGGATCTGGACGCGCTGAAAAAAGACCCGAATCTGGACATGCCTGAGCAGGCCGGGTTCAACGTCGGCTATATCGCCTACAACGTCACCCACCCGCCGTTCGACAAGCTCGAAGTGCGCCAGGCGCTGGACATGGCGGTAAACAAGCAAGGCATCATCGACGCGGTGTACCAGACCGCCGGCCAGCTGGCGGTCAACGGCATGCCGCCGACCCAATGGTCCTATGACGAGAGCATCAAGGACCCGGCCTATGATCCGGAAAAGGCCAAAGAGCTGCTCAAGGCCGCCGGCATCAAGGAAGGTACCGAGATCACCCTGTGGGCCATGCCGGTGCAGCGCCCGTACAACCCCAACGCCAAGCTGATGGCTGAAATGCTGCAAAGCGACTGGGCCAAGGTCGGCATCAAGGCCAAGATCGTCAGCTACGAATGGGGCGAATACCTCAAGCGCGCCAAGGCCGGCGAGCACGACGCCATGCTGATCGGCTGGAGCGGCGACAACGGTGACCCGGACAACTGGCTGGGCACCCTGTACGGCTGCGACGCAGTGGACGGCAACAACTTCTCCAAGTGGTGCCATGCCGACTACGACAAACTGGTGAAAGCCGCCAAGCGCGTGACCGACACCGCCGAGCGCACCGAGCTGTACAAACAGGCGCAGGTCATCCTCAAGCGTGAAGTGCCAATCACCCCGATCGCCCACTCCACGGTCTACCAACCAATGAGCAAGAAGGTTGAGGACTTCCGCATCAGCCCCTTCGCGCTGAACTCCTTCTACGGCGTCGGCGTCAAGTAACCATCCCGGCAATAAAAAACGGCGGCCAATGGCCGCCGTTTTATTTACTGCAACCGCACTTATCCCAACCCAAATGGGTCATCCAGCGAATGGCTCGGCACGGTGAACCAGCGCGGCCCATCGGCGCTCATGTAGAAGTGATCCTCCAGGCGCACGCCGAACTCACCCGGCACGCAGATCATCGGTTCATTGCTGAAGCACATGCCTTCGGCCAGCGGCGTCAGATCGCCACGCACCAGATAGGGCCCTTCATGGATATCCAGACCGATACCGTGCCCGGTGCGATGCGGCAGACCCGGCAATTTGTAATCCGGGCCCAGGCCCGCCGCTTCCAGAGTGCGCCGCGCCGCAGCATCCACCGCCTGGCAGGGCTGGCCGAGCTGCGCGGCCTCGAACGCTGCAAGCTGCGCGGCTTTCTCGATGTTCCAGAAGTCACGTTGACGCTGACTGGGCTCGCCGAAGACATAGCTGCGGGTGATGTCCGACAGGTAGCCGTGCACCTGGCAACCGGTGTCGATCAGCACCATATCGCCCTGTTTGAGGGTCTGCGCGTGTTTGACGCCATGGGGAAAAGCACTGGCCGGACCAAATAGCACGATGCAGAACGTCGAGCCCGCCGCGCCGACGGCGCGATGCGCCTGCTGAATAAACTCGGCCACCGCCGTGGTGCTGATGCCTTCGTGCAGCACAGTGGCGACGGCCTTGTGCACCTCGAGGGTCATGTCCTTGGCGCGCTGCATCAGGGCCAGCTCCGCCGCTGATTTGCGCTGCCGGCAGTAAGCACTGACCACCGCGCCATCGACAAACTCGTAGCCTCTGGCCAGGCGGCGTATGCCGTCGACCATAAAGAACGCCAGCGTCGGACAGAGGCCGACTTTCACTGGCTGCTCTGGATCGGCCGTGATGCCCATTCGCTGCAGGGTATCGAGCAGCAACTGATAGGGGCTTTCGTGCTCCTGCCAAGTATTGATGACCCCTGCGAGCACCTGGAAGTCGCGAATCGTACCGACCTCAAATGCCGGGGCGAGGTATTCCAGCGGCCCCTCGGCCGGGATAATGGCGCCCACCATGCGCTCACTGGGATGCCAGCGCACGCCAGTGAAATACTGCAGGTTGCTGCCGGCGTTGATAAATATTGCGGCAACACCTTCGGCCTGCATGCGCGCCTGAGCGCGACCCACCCGCGCCTGATACTCGGCAAGTTCGATAGGCTGTGCGCCATCCATCATGTTGTGCAGCCCGGCAAGCGCCTGTTGCGGCGTACAACCTCCAACACCATGGGTCATCTCGCGCTCCTTTTGTATGGTTAGCGGTATTCATCAGACGTAATTTAAGTAAGGCTTAAATATAACGCAGCAAGTATTTAAGTCACACTTAATTTATTAAGGATTGTCCGACGACTTTTATGCGTGGCGCCGAACGGTATACTGGCGCTCTTTCAGCACGAGCCAGGGTTATGACCGCAGATCGCATCGGAGAACGTTTGCGCCGCTACCGGCGGGCCGCGAAGAAGACCCTGAATGAAGTCGCCAGCGAATCGGGGCTCACCGCCAGCTTCCTCTCCCAGGCCGAGCGCAACCTGACCGGCATCTCGATTTCCTCACTGGCCAGCATCGCCAAGTCACTCGACATTCCGCTCAACGTGCTGTTCGACCAACCGCCACAACCCGAGCCCGACTCCCACCAGGGCGAGCGGGTGCGCTACACCATCGAAGGCCAGCCCCTGGCCTACGAGCGGCTGTCCAGCAGCTTCCCGGGCAACCAGTTGAACGCGGTAAAAATGAGCATGCCGGTCGGCTACCAATCCGAACTGATCGCCCATGAAGGTGCCGAGTTCGCCTACGTGTTATCCGGCAAGATTCTCTACACCATCGACGGCCGCCAGTACCCACTGAGCGCCGGCGACTCGGTGCACTTCGATGCCGGCAAGGCCCATCGCCTGGCCAATGTCGGTAACGAGGTAGCGGAAATGCTGGCCATCACCACCCTCAGCCTGTTCGACGACCACAGCACGCCCTGACCCCGATAACGGGTGCGCGCTAGCACAGTGTGATGACAACAAATGTTAGTAGCGCTTAATTTCTATTGACCTCAATTTCAGCATGACTTAATTTCGAGCGCGGCAGGTTGCTGAGCGATTTCGCTCCACCGCAGCTCTGGGCCGGCCTATTCACCCGACAGGTCGGAACGCAGCGGTGCTGATCACAGCCCACGAGGCTGGCCCTCAATGACGCCCAAAAAAAGAATAAATGAGGTACTCATGCGCACTCACACGTCCATCCAGGCCATGCTCGTCGCCGGACTGCTTCTCGGCTCGACATACGCATCCGCCAGCAACCTCGTGTACTGCTCCGAAGGCAGTCCCGGCGGTTTCGACCCGGGCCAATACACCACCGGCACCGATTTTGACGCCGCCTCGGAAACCCTATTCAACCGCCTTGCCCAGTTCGAGCGCGGCAGCACCCTGGCCGTACCGGCCCTGGCGACTGAATGGCAGGTCAGTGACGACGGTCTCAGCTACACCTTCAAGCTGCGGCCTGGGGTGAAATTCCACAGCACCGACTACTTCACCCCCAGCCGCACCTTCAACGCTGATGACGTGGTGTTCACCTTCCAGCGCATGCTCGACAAGGATCATCCGTTCCGTAAGGCCTATCCGACCGAGTTCCCGTACTTCACCGACATGGGCCTGGACAAGAACATCGCCAAGGTGGAGAAAGTCGACGACCTCAGCGTGCGCTTCACCCTGAACAATGTGGACGCGGCCTTTATCCAAAACCTGGCGATGAACTTCGCCGCCATCCACTCCGCCGAATACGCAGACCAGCTGCTCAAGGCTGGCAAAGCCGCCGACATCAACCAGAAGCCGATCGGCACCGGCCCCTTCGTGTTCAACCGCTATCAGAAAGATGCGCAAATTCGCTTCAAGGGCAACAAGGACTACTGGCTGCCTGAAGATGTGCAGATCGACAACCTGATCTTCGCCATCAACACCGACGCCTCGGTGCGCGCGCAAAAGCTCAAGGCGGGCGAATGCCAGGTCACCCTGAACCCGCGCCCAGCTGACCTTGCCGCGCTGCAAAAAGACCCGAATCTGCAGGTGCCCAGCCAGCCTGGCTTCAACCTGGGTTATATCGCCTATAACGTGACCCGCGCGCCATTCGACAAGCTCGAAGTGCGTCAAGCGCTGGACATGGCCATCGACAAACCGGCGATCATCAGCGCGGTCTACCAGGGCGCCGGGCAACTGGCGGTCAACGCCATGCCACCGACCCAGTGGTCCTATGACGAAAGCATCAGCGCAATTCCGCAAGACATCGAAAAAGCCAAGGCCCTGCTCAAGCAGGCTGGCGTTGCCGAAGGCACCAAGATCACCCTATGGGCCATGCCCGTGCAGCGCCCGTATAACCCCAACGCCAAACTGATGGCCGAAATGCTTCAGGCCGACTGGGCCAAGGTGGGCATCAAGGCAGAGATCGTCAGCTACGAGTGGGGCGAGTACATCAAGCGCGCCCATGCCGGTGAGCATGACGCCATGCTGATCGGCTGGACCGGCGACAACGGTGACCCGGACAACTGGCTGGGCACCCTGTACGGCTGCGACTCGGTCAATGGCAACAACTTCTCCAAATGGTGCGATGCCGGCTACGACAAGGTCGTCAAGCAGGCCAAGGCGATTACCGATCGCGACGCCCGCACCAAGCTGTATCAGCAGGCGCAACAGATCATCCAGCAACAATTGCCGATCTCCCCGATCGCGCATTCAACGGTCTATCAGCCCATGCGCAACAGCGTAGAAGGCTTCGAGATCAGCCCCTTCGGGCGCAACAGTTTCTACGGCGTCAGCAACACGCGCTGAGAACGTGCACCAACGGCGGGCCAGCGGGCCCGCCGAACACCTAATAAAAACGACTGTATTCCTCGCCCGGCAATCACCGGCTGAGTGTTTCGTAGCTGCCAAAACGTTCGCAAGAATGCGCTTTCCGAGCGTTGCCGGGGCTGTTTCGTCCCTGCGACAGGTAGTCCGTATGAGCACTCCTTGCCTAATAAAAAAGCCGTTACAGGAGCCAAGCAAATGACCTTAACCCTTCGTACCAGCATTCCCCTGAGCCTCGCCATTCTCACCCTCAGCAGCTACAGCCAGGCGGCTGAACCCAGCGGCCAGGACAGCGCCAGCGGCTTTTTCGAGGGCCAGAGCCTGTCCTTGAGTACCCGCAATTTTGCCGCTCGCGAACGTTTCCAGGGCCATTCCGGCCTGAATATCCCCAAGGATGGTGGTGCGCAGTTCACCCAGTCGCGCTACACCTGGGTGCAAGGCACACAGCTCAAGTACAACTCCGGCTACACCCAGGGTACGGTTGGTTTCGGCATCGATGTGGCGGCGTTCAACGCAATCAACCTGGAGCGCGGCAAGGGCCGTATCGCTGGCGGCGGCAACCGCACCCTGGCCGACAGCAACGGTCATGGCCAGGAGCACTGGTCCAAACTCGGCATCGCCAACCTACGCGCGCGTATTTCCCGCAGCGAACTCAAAGTCGGGCGTTTTCAAGTCGAAACACCGGTATTCAACGCCATCGACAACCGTGCCCTGCCATCCAGCTTCAACGGCGTCGGCCTGGTCAGTGAAGAGCTGGACAACCTCAATCTGCAAGCGGGTAGCTTTCGCCGCACCAGCCCGCGCACCGGCGCAGGCGATGAAGCCCTGACCACCGAATACGGCACTCGCCAAGCAGAAGGAGAACGCTACAACTACCTGGGCGGCAACTACAAAGCGCTGGATAACCTCGAAGTAGCACTGTATGGCGGGCGCTTTGAAGACATCTGGGACCAGTACTACCTGGGTATTACCCACGATCTCGGTGACCGCGAACAGCTGTCCCTGCGCACCGCCTTCAACGGCTACCACACCCGTGACAGTGGCGCGCGTGAAGCCGGCTATATCGATAACAATACCTGGAGCCTGGCCTTTACCCTCGGTCATCAGGCTCACGGCCTGACCCTGGCCTGGCAGCAGGTCGAGGGGGATGAATACTTTGATTACGTACACGAAACGTCCGCTATCTACCTGGCCAACTCGCTGCTTTCCGACTACAACGGCCCGAACGAGAAATCCGCGCAGATCCGCTATGAAACGGATTGGAGCTATTTCGGTATACCTGGCCTAAGCACCATGGCCTGGTACGCCAAAGGCTGGGATATCGACGGCACTCACTACGACGGCGGGCGCAATGGCGCCCACGCCAACTACGCCGACGTACTCAGCCAGGATGGCGAAAAACACCGCGAGTACGGACTGATGGCGAGCTACAAGGTGCAGAGCGGAGCAATCAAGGACAGCACCTTCAAGGTCACCTACATGTCGCACAAGGCCAGCCAGAACCAGGCCGATGGCAGCGTCAACGAGCTGCGCATCGTCAGCACCCTGCCCTTTGACCTGCTCTAAGCACCGGGAGAGTCAGCATGCACTTGAACCTACGCCATCTCCCCTTGCTGCTCGCTTTCGGCTGCACAGCCATTCAGGCAAAACCACTGGTGGTGTGCACCGAAGCAGCGCCGGAAGGCTTCGATATCGTCCAATACACCACAGCGGTAACCGCCGATGCGGCGTCTGAAGCGCTGTTTGATCGCCTGGTGCGTTTCAAACCCGGCACCACCGAAATCGAACCGGCCCTGGCCGAGCGCTGGGACATCAGCCCCGATGGGCTGAGCTACACCTTCTATCTGCGCAAAGGGGTGAAGTTTCACAGCACCGCCTGGTTTACCCCCAGCCGCGAGATGAACGCCGATGACGTGCTGTGGAGCATCCAGCGCCAGCATGACCCCAAGCACCCTTGGCATGTTCAGGCCAACCGCGGCTTCCCGTATTTCGAGGCCATGGAATTCGGCAAGCTGATTGCCCGCATCGAAAAGCTCGACGAGCACCGCGTACGCTTCGTGCTCAACCAGCCCCAGGCGCCTTTCCTCGCCGACCTGGCCATGGGCTTCACCTCGATCTACTCCGCCGAGTATGCCGAGCAGCTGCTCAAAGCCGGCAAGCAGGAACTGCTCAACAGCCAGCCAATCGGCACCGGACCGTTTGTATTGCAGCGCTACGCCAAGGATGCTCAGGTGCGCTACAGCAGCCACCCGGACTATTGGGATGGTGAGCCAGCTTCAGAAAAACTGCTGTTTGCCATCACCACCGATCCCAATGTGCGCATCCAGCAGCTGCGCGCCGGGGCCTGCCACATTGCCCTGTACCCACGCCCCTTCGATATTCCGGCACTCAAGGCCGATGACACATTGCAGGTACTGGAACTCGACTCACTGCTGACCTCCTACGTGGCCCTCAACGTGCGCCATAAACCGCTGGACGATGTGCGCGTACGCCAGGCGATCAACCTGGCCTTCGACAAGCAGGCCTACCTCGGCGCGCAGTTCGGGGCCGAAGGCGCCAGTCCGGCCGTAGCGCCCTACCCGTCAACCCTGCTCGGCTACGACAATCAGCTTGAGGGCTGGCCCCATGACCCTCAGCGCGCCCGTCAGTTGCTCGCCGAAGCCGGCCACGCGAACGGCATCAGCCTGTCGATCTGGACCCGCCCAGGCGGCGGCCCCACCAACCCCAACCCATCACTCGGCGCACAAATGCTGCAAGCCGACCTGGCAGCAGTCGGCATTAAAACCGACATCCGCGTGATGGAATGGGGCGAGCTGATCAAGCGCGCGAAGAACGGCGAACACGACCTGGTGTTTATGGGCTGGGCCGGCGATAACGGCGACCCGGATAACTTCCTCACCCCCAACCTCTCTTGCGCCGCCGCACAGAGCGGCGAGAACCAGGCCGGCTGGTGTGATAGCGAGTTCGACAGGTTGATCACCCAGGCCCGGGAAACCATAGAACCACAGCAGCGCGCTGCGCTGTACCGCCAGGCGCTGGGAATTTTCCATCAGCAGGCACCGTGGATTCCCCAGGCTCACCCCAAGCAATTCAGTGCGGTCAGTGGTGATGTCGAGGGTTTTACCCTCAGCCCCATGGGCTCGAACAATTACGCCAAGGTAAAGCGGCACTGATTCTGCAAGCCGTACTCAAAACAGGAGCCACCGACGCGCACCAACTGCGCGCCAGTGGCAGATCGACACACTATGCCCGCGGCCCACGTAGCCGTTGGCGCGAATACACTGATGCGGAGTAACAAACACCCATGTTTGCTTTTATCGCACGCCGCTTGGGATTGCTGATCCCCACCTTCTTCGGCGTTACCTTGCTGACCTTTGCGCTGATCCGCATGATCCCCGGCGACCCGGTGGAAGTGATGATGGGCGAACGCCGGGTGGACCCGGTCATGCACGCCCAGGCCATGGAGCGCCTGGGTTTGAACAAGCCGCTGTATGCCCAGTACTTCGACTACATCGGCAAGCTGGCCCAGGGCGATCTGGGTGAGTCGCTGCGCACCCGCACCAGCGTCTGGGACGAATTCACCACGCTGTTTCCCGCCACCCTGGAGCTGTCCCTCGCCGCTCTGCTGTTTGCCGGCACCCTGGGGCTGATCGCCGGAGTGATTGCTGCACTGAAACGGGGCTCGCTGTTCGACCATGGGGTGATGGGCATCTCGCTGGCCGGTTATTCCATGCCGATTTTCTGGTGGGGCTTGCTGCTGATCATGTTCTTCTCGGTGTGGCTGGGCTGGACGCCGGTGTCCGGGCGCATCGACCTGCTCTATGACATCCCACCGGTCACCGGTTTTATGCTGATCGATACCCTGCTCTCGGATGAGGAAGGCGCGTTTGTCGATGCCCTGCGCCATCTGATCCTGCCAGCCATCGTGCTCGGCACCATCCCGCTGGCGGTGATCGCCCGCATGACCCGCTCGGCAATGCTCGAAGTGCTGCGCGAGGACTATGTGCGTACCGCCCGCGCCAAGGGCCTGTCGCCGGCCCGCGTGGTGTTTGTGCACGGCCTGCGCAATGCACTGATTCCAGTGCTCACGGTGTTCGGCCTGCAGGTCGGCGCGCTGCTGGCGGGCGCGGTACTGACCGAAACCATCTTCTCCTGGCCGGGCATCGGCAAATGGCTGATCGAGTCGATTGGCGCGCGTGACTACCCGGTGGTGCAGAACGGCATTTTGCTGATCGCCTGCCTGGTGATCCTGGTCAACTTCGTGGTGGACATCCTTTATGGATTAGCCAACCCACGCATTCGCCATCAGCGCTAAGGAACACACCATGCATAGCCGCATTGTTTCCGTAGGGTGGATGACGCTTCACCCATCCACCATCGCAACGTCCAAACGGTGGATGAAAAAAGCGTCATCCACC
>NZ_JAUXXP010000001.1 GCF_030684895.1 Pseudomonas sp.
GGAGAGGGGAGGAAGTGCGGTGGCTGCCGGAGAAATCGGTGACCGATTCTTCCAGCACCTGCGGCTGTTTGCCCTGGTGGTGGATTTCAGTCAGCAGCCAGAGGTCGTTCCAGCTGGCACGCGGGTGCTCGGTCAGCGCCAGGAAGTGGCCGCTGACCAGCAGCGGCTGATCGCCGTCGCCTTGCGCCAGTTCGAAGTCGTGGCGGTGGCGTTCGAGGATGCGTTGGCTAAGGTGTTTGCCGCGCTCACGGTCGACGAATCGGCCGGGGTAGTCGTAATCCTCAAGGTCGGGTTTGAATTCGCTCTTGGCGTCCGCTTCCATCAGCAGCTTGGGCTTTTCAAAATCGTAGTCGCGGCGGGTCACCCGGCTGGTACGGGTTTCCACGCGCACGCCAAAGCGCTTGATTACTGGTTTGTCGGCGACCAGGCCGCTGTCTTGTTGATAGGCCGTTGGCGCGAGTTTGGGGAAGACGGTTTGGTCGTCACCAAAGGTCAGTACATGGCCTTGGACGCTGTGCTGGAAGTGGTAGTGGATACCCTCTTCCTCGCACAGGCGCTGGACGAAGTGCAGATCGGATTCGTCGTACTGCACGCAGTACTCGCGCTCGGGGTAGATCGAGCCGAGTTGGAAGTCATAGGCGTTGGCCTGAATGCCGTGCTCTTGCAGCACTTGGCTGATGATCTTTTGCACCGTCAGGTGCTGAAATATACGTTGGTTGGTGCGGTGCGCCAGGTAGGCCAGCTGTGGGCGCAAGGTCACGTGGTAGCGGGTCAGGCGTTTACCGGATTCGCCCTGGGCGACGCGGTAGATCTGCCCGTGAATGCCGTGGCCGGCCTGATCGAAGGCGAGAAAGGCGGCTTGGTGCAGCAGGCTTTCTAGGTCCAGATCGGGACGTTCGCTGACCAGTTCCAGCTCGAACTCGAAGGGCTGACTGATCGCCTCGCGACCGTTGAATTCGAGCACCTGCAGGTCGTGGCTAACGCCTTCGATCGTCAGGCTGAAATGAGTCTGGTTGGCGGCGGCGAACATTCGTTGTTCCTCTTCTTTCGATCCATGAATGAGCCGGAAATTTTACGAGCACAGCGGGCTGGTAACCGGGCGTATTCGACGTTTATGCGCTGACGTTTAGCAAAGAAACTGTTGTTGCGTAGCACGTCTCTCGGTGGACAAGGCTTCGCCATGTCGCACCCTAGGGGGCTCACCGGCGTTGCTGTCAGGACTGAAACGCAACGGCCAGGACGATGCCTGGCCGAAGCGGTGTCGTACGAGCTCAGCCAATGCTTAGGCGGAGATCGGGGTACGCCAGTCGTCGGAGCCGGAAGTACCGGAGACTTCGTGGGTCCAGACGATTTTGCGGTAGGTGAAGTACACGTCTTCCAGGTGAGTGAAGTGCGACATGTTCGGGTCTTGGCAGTTCGGCATACGCGACTGCACGTCAACGATCACGGCATCTTCCAGCTCGATGGTGAAGTAGTGCTCTTGAGTACCGGTGGAGGACGTGCGGTACCACTCCAGACGGCACTTGTTCAGACGCTCACCGGAGGTCAGGGAGTTGAAGATCAGCGGCGAGGATTTGTCGAAGACTTTGGTGATCATCAGCGGCTTGTGCACGCGCTGGCCAGTCGGCTGACCGGATTGCGGATCACGCGGGATGATGACCTGGTGGTTGAAGGCTTGAACCAGGATCTGGTCTTCGTGACCTTCCTGGAAGATGTTACCGACGGAGTCTTCGGTGAAAGTGCCGGCAGTGATCAGGCCTTGCTTGGTGCCTTCGAGGGACAGATACGCGGGTGTTGGCATGAGTGCTTTCCTTGCCTTGGGTCATGGATCTGCAGTGATCCGGGAACTACCCCTAAAGCGACAATCATGCCAATTAAATAAAATCCTTATAAATCAATTAGTTATAATAACAAAAGGTGTGCGCATCAAGCTATTGTGCGCCAGTTCACTGAAAGTTGAGCAACTTCTTGCGCAGCTCTGCGCAAGAAGTTGCGCAGCTTGCTCAAAGCCAGTATTTAAAAGGCTTGCAGCCTGATACCCACAGACTTATCAACAGCCTGCTGCGCAATAAACTGCGCAACAGGCTGGCGCCTCAAGCTCGGCTCAAGCCGTCCCGTCAGCCCGGCGACGACGCTGCAACCAGACCACCAGAGCGAACAGCAGGAAGCCCGGAATCCACATCAGCTCCTTGGTCCAGCGATCCGTTGGGGCGCGCACGCTGATAATTTCCTGATCGAACTCCAGGCCGGCTTCGGCCGCCGGGCTGCCGAAGGTGACGCTGTCGACCAGCACCTTGCCACCCTCTTCATAGGTCAGCAGGCCAAGTTTCGCCAGGCGTTCTTCGCCATTGGCACCTTCCGGCACGGGCAACAGCAGGCTGAATTCACGGGCATCGCCCACCGCGTTCTCACCCTTGATGCGCAAGCGCAGCTGGCTGCCATCAGTCACATCGCCCAGGGCCTGGGCCAGTTGTGCCGGCGGAATGTCGCGGTAAGGGTCGTGCACGATGTCCATCCAGAAACCCGGACGGAACAGGGTGAAGGCCACCAGCAACAGCAGCACGCCTTCGTACCAGCGGCTGCGTACCAGGAAGTAGCCCTGGGTGCCGGCCGCAAAGATCAGCATGGCGATGGTTGCCACGATGAAAATCAGCACGCCATGCCAGAAATCCACGTCGATCAGCAGCAAGTCGGTGTTGAAGATAAACAGGAACGGCAACACCGCCGTGCGCAGGCTGTAGTAGAAGGCCTGAATCCCGGTCTTGATCGGGTCGCCCTTGGACACCGCCGCAGCGGCGAACGAGGCCAACCCAACCGGCGGCGTCACGTCGGCCATGATGCCGAAGTAGAAGACGAACAGGTGCACCGCGATCAGCGGCACGATCAAGCCGTTCTGCTGGCCGAGGGTGACGATCACCGGCACCAGCAGGCTGGACACCACGATGTAGTTGGCGGTGGTCGGCAGGCCCATGCCCAGCACCAGGCTGAAGATCGCCGTCAGTACCAGCATCAGCAGCAGGTTGCCCATCGATAGCAGCTCAACTAGATCAGCCAGCACCAGGCCAACCCCGGTTTGCGACACCGCGCCGACGATGATGCCCGCCGCTGCCGTGGCAATACCGATACCGATCATATTGCGCGCGCCGGCAATCAGGCCTTCACGCAGATCGATCACACCATCGATAAACGAGCCGTGGGCATGCGTGCCATCGGTGCGCAGCCAGGTCAGCAACGGGCGCTGAGTCAGCAGGATGATCACCAGCATCACACTGCCCCAGAAGGCCGACAGGCCCGGAGACAGACGCTCGATCATCAGGCACCAGACCAGCACCACCACCGGCAACAAAAAGTGCAGGCCGGAGAGCAGCACGGCACGGGTTTGCGGCAGTTTGTCGATCGGTGCGTCCGGGTCTTCAGCCGGCAGCACCGGCACGCTAGCGGCGATTTTCAGCAGGCCCAGGTAGACCAGCGCCAGCAGCGCGCCGACTCCTGGTAGAGCGTATTCACCCAGCGCCGGCTTGAGCCAGCCGAGGCCGTAATACACCGCCAGCGACAGGCCACTGATCAGCGCCGCACCGAAGGCGAAACCGGTCAGGCGGCGCAACCATGGCTTGGGCTGATGCCCGCCCACCGGCTGCAGGCCGAGCTTGAGCGATTCCAGATGGACGATATACAGCAGGGCGATATAGGAAATCGCGGCCGGCAGGAAGGCGTGCTTGATGATCTCGACATAGGGCATGCCGATGTACTCGACCATCAGAAAGGCCGCCGCGCCCATCACTGGCGGCATGATCTGGCCATTCACCGACGAAGCCACTTCCACCGCGCCGGCCTTCTCGGCCGAGAAGCCGGTGCGCTTCATCATCGGGATGGTGAAGGTGCCGGTGGTCACTACGTTGGCAATCGACGAGCCGGAAATCAGCCCGGTCAAACCCGATGCCACCACAGCCGCCTTGGCCGGACCACCGCGGAAGTGGCCGAGCATGCTGAAGGCCAGCTGAATAAAGTAATGCCCAGCGCCTGCGCGCTCGAGCAAGGCGCCGAACAACACGAAGAGAAACACGAAGCTGGTGGATACACCGAGGGCGATGCCGAACACCCCTTCGGTGGTGATCCACTGGTGGTTGGCCATGGCATTGAAGCTGACCCCACGGTGCGCCAGCATCCCCGGCATATAGGGCCCGGCCAGGCTGTAAACGAGGAACAGCAGGGCGATGATCGCCAGTGGCGGGCCGAGCACGCGGCGGGTGGCTTCCAGCAGCAACGGGATGCCGATGCACGCGGTGAGCATGTCCGCAGTGGTCAGGCTACCGGGGCGCAAGGCCAGCTGCTGGTAGAAAATAAACAGGTAGGCGGCGCTGGCGGCAGCGACCAGGCCCAGGGCGATATCCAGCAGCGGTATGCGGTCACGCGGCGATTTGCGAAAGGCCGGGTAGGCGAGAAACGCCAGCAACAGGGCAAACGCCAGATGGATAGAGCGGGTTTCGGTGTCATTGAATACACCAATGCCGAACACGAACGGCAGCGGCGAGGCGATCCACAGTTGAAACAGTGACCAGAGCAGAGCCAGGCCGGTGATCACCTGGGCCATGGTCCCCAGCGGGGTGCGCGCACCGACATCCTGGGCGATCAGTTCTTCGGTGGACAGTTGCTTGTCATGCATGGGTTGAACCTGCATTCGAGAGTACGGAAAACGGCAAAACCCGCAGCCTTGCAGCTGCGGGTTTGCTTATCTGAAAACACTAGCCCGTTTGCACGGGCAGTCACGTAGCCCGAATAAGCCTAGGCGTAATCCGGGTAACGCGGTCCCGGATTGCGCTGGCGCTTATCCGGGCTACACAGGCTTACAGCCAGCCGCGCTCTTTGTAGTAACGCACTGCGCCTTCGTGCAGCGGAGCGCTGAGGCCGACTTTGATCATGTCTTCTTCTTTCAGGTCGGCAAATGCAGGGTGCAGACGCTTGAAGCGATCAATGTTGTCGAATACCGACTTAACCAGTTGGTAGACCACTTCCGGGCTGGCCTTGGCCGAGGTGGAAAGTACCGCCTTGCCGCCAATCGACGGGGTTGGCGCGTCGTTGCCCTTGTACACGCCGCCGGGAATATCGGCCTTGGTGTAGTAGCTCTTCTCAGCCAGCAGCTTGTCGATTTCTGCACCAGTCACCGGCACCAGTACCGCGTCGGTGGTGGTGGTGGCTTCCTGGATCGCGCCATTTGGATGGCCAACGAAGTAGGTCATCGCATCGATATTGTTGTCGCCCAGGGCAGACGCCTGCTCGGCCGGCTTCAGCTCAGCAGCCAGGGAGAACGCAGAGCGGTCCCAGCCTTTGACCTGCATGATTTCTTCCAGGGTGTCGCGCTGACCGGAACCTGGGTTGCCGATGTTGACGCGCTTGCCTTTGAGGTCATCGAAGCTGGCGATCTTGGCATCACGGCGGGCGAGGATGGTGAACACCTCACTCTGCAGCGAGAACACCGCACGGATGTCCTCCATGGCGCCTTCTTTCTCGAACGGCGCAACGCCCTTCATGGCCTTGAACTGGTGGTCCGACTGCATGATGCCGAAGTTGAACTCGCCACTGCGGATGCCGTTGACGTTGGCCACACCGCCACCGCTGGCTGGGGCGTTGCACTTGATACCGTGCTCAGCCGCACCGCGATTGAGGAAACGGCAGATCGATTGACCGGCAACGTAATAAACGCCGGTTTGACCACCGGTGCCGATGGTGACGAATTTCTCTTCGGCCTGTACGGCGCTGCTCAGGGTAATACCTGCGAGTGCAGCCGACAGGGCCCATGCCAGGGATTTACCTTTCATGGGAGTTCTCCTTTTCTGTTTATTGTTGAGCCGGTCGCACCTTTTGAGTGCGTCCGGAAGGACAAGAGTCTAACCGCTCAGCCACAGGTTGCACGGAGTAATACCGGCCGCAGCAGTAACCAAGTGTTTAGCTAGACGTCTTAACGCTACCGCCAAGCCACAGCTTTGGGCAGAATCAGGCCATGTCCAAGCACACACTCGAGTCACAACACACCTCGGTCAGCGCCAGCATCACCCTCGCGGTGCTGCATGCCGCCAGCCGCCTGGGCGTTGATCGCGCCCAACTGATGAGTGCCTGCGAGCTGCATGACAACCAGCTTAGCGACCCCGATGCGCGTGTGCCCTTCGCCACTCAGGAACAGCTGTGGCAACACCTCAGCCGCATCAAGCATGCCGAACCCGGCCTGGCCCTGGGCTGCAACCTCGCCCCCGGCCCGTTCAGTGTGCTCGGTTACCTGCTGCAGAGTAGCCCGACCCTGGGCGACGCGCTGGCTGCCGGGCTGCGCTATCAGCGCCTGGTCGGCGAAGGCGGCGAGGTGCAACTGCGTGAACAGGGCGATGAACTGCAACTGCTGTATCGCCCATTGCATCCCGAACTGCCGGCCACCCGCACCCGCGTACTGGCGCTGATGGCCTGCTGGGTACAGATGCTCCACCCGCTGCTGGATAACTGGCAGTTGCTGCGCGCGCAGTTTGTTCACCCAGAGCCGCCGACGCTGGACAGCTACCGCGACACCTTCGCTTGCCCGCTGCAGTTTACCGCCAGTGATTACGGCATCGTCCTGCCGCGCAGTCTGGCCCGCGCGCCGCTGATCCAGGCCAACCCGCCACTGCAAAACCTGCTGCGCCAGCACGCCGAAGCCCTGCTCGCCCGTTTGCCCAGCGAAGGGCTAAGCGCCCGCGTGGTGGCTTTGCTCGGTGAACAATTGGCGCGCGGCGAGCCGGATCGCAGCGAACTGGCGCGCCATCTGCACCTGAGCGAACGCACCCTGCAACGACGCCTGGCCGACGAAGGCTGCAACTACCAGCAACTGCTGAATGACACCCGCCAGCAACTGGCCGAACAACACCTGAGCACCGGCGACTTACCCGCCGCAGAAATCGCCCTGCTGCTGGGTTATTCGGAACCCAGCGTGTTCTTTCGCGCGTTTCGCCAATGGACTGGGTTAACACCGGGTGAGTATCGGGCGCAGCAGAAAGCGCAATAACCGGCAGCTAAATCCCCTGCGCCCGTAAAAACGCCAGAAACGCCTCGCGCGAGCTATAGCGTGGGCTAAAGCCGAAGTCCTGTTTTAGCCGGCGATTGCTTAGCACCGGGCGATAGCGCAGAAAATCCACCTGCTCCGGGCCGTAGGGGCTTAGGCCCAGGGGTTTGAGCACGCGCAACGCGCTGCGAATCAGCCAGGCCGGCAGGGCGCGGTAGGGCTTGTTAAGCAGTTCGGCGATTTCCTTGAGTGACAGCGCGCCATCGCCGGCCAGGTTGAAGATGCCGGCGCTCTGCTGGCGCAGGCCGCGGCTGATAATGTCCACCACATCCTGATCCCAGATAAACACGAAGCGGCTGTCGCTGCCGCGAATGCCCAACACTGCGGGCTTTTTAAACAGTTCGCTGATCTGGTTGTTGACCTGTTTGCCGAGAATGGTGCCGGGGCGCAGCACCAGTTGCTTGAGGTGCGGGTGCTGCGCGCGCGCCTCGGCCAGCAGCAACTCCACTTCACGTTTGTGCTTGGCGTAGGCGAAGTGGGGGTGGCCGCGCAGCGGCTGGTCTTCGTCCAGCCACTCGGCATTTTGCGAGTCATAGCCATAGGCGGCGCCGGAGCTGGTAACGATCAACTGTTCGACGCCATGAGTCGCAGCCGCCTGGATCAGCGCCTGGGTGCCGCCGACATCAATGGCATGCAGCTGGGCTTCGCTCATCCCAGGTGGCGGGGTGACGACTGAGGCCAGGTGGACGATTGCTTGCGGCTGCCAGGTGGCCACGCAGTCTTCCACGGCGGCCGGCTGGCTGATATCGAGCAGCACCGGCTCGATATTCAGCTTCATCCCCGCGCGGTTCTGCGGGCGAATATCGGCGGCAATCAGCATCCACTGCGGGTGCTGAATAGCCAGTTGGTTAAGCAACTGCTGGCCGATATAGCCGGCTGCACCTGTGATCAAAACGCGCATTACCCTCTCCATACGCAGCGCGGCCCGAGGGCGCGAAGGCTGCGTTTCTAACGACTGTGATACCCCATTGCAGGCTATCCAGTGGGTTGCGCGGATGCAGTGGCAAGGCTGGCCAAACAGCGTGGCCAAAGGCGACAGATGCGTGTGCCCTGGCCGGCTGGGCGCGCTATGCTCTGCGCCCGCTTATCCGCCCGGCCGTGTCTATATTCGCCAGGCGCGCAGCGCCTAAATCGAGTTCACCCCATGCCCGTGCTGAAACAACACTTCTTCAAGCTGATCGCGCTGATTCAGCGCAACCCCGGGCTGGTTGCGATCTTTGGCTTTGCCTCGGGGTTGGCGAGCTTTCTGCTGGTCGAGCGCCAGGCCGAGCTGGCGCGGGTGTTGGCGCTGGTGATGCTGGTCAGCTGGTTGTGGCTGATTCTGGAAAACATCCTGCGCGAACGCATCGCCCAGTGGTTCGGCTTCGAGTTGCCGCCGCCCCTACTGCGCTATGCGACGCAGATGATCCACCAGGAGAGCCTGTTCTTCGTTCTGCCGTTCTTCTTTATCACCACCACCTGGAACAGCGGCCAGCTGCTGTTCAGCGGCCTACTGGCTAGCGCCGCGCTGATCTCGATCATCGACCCGCTGTACTACCGCTGGCTGGCACCCAAGCGCTGGCTGTTTCTTGCGTATCACACCCTGGCGCTGTTCGCCGTGCTACTCACCGCGCTGCCGATCATCTTCAAACTGACCACCCCGCAGAGCTACCAGCTGGCGCTGGCGGCAGCGGTGCTGCTGTCGTTTCCCTCGCTGTTTACGATTATCACCGTGCAGCGCTGGTGGCGTGGCCTGCTGCTGGTCGGCATGACCCTGGCGATAGGTGCTGGCGGCTGGCTCGCGCGTGTTTGGGTGCCGCCGGCAACCCTGTGGCTGACCGAAGTGGCGGTAACCAGCGAGTTCGACAACCAAAACCGCGCGCCAGGCGAGAGCATCAAGCAGCTGAGCGTGGCGCAACTGCGTAGCCAGGGCCTGTTCGCCTACACCGCGATCAATGCGCCGCGCGGGCTGAACGAGCGGATTTATCACGTCTGGCGCCGTGATGGCGGCGAAGTCGAGCGTATCGCCCTGGATATTCACGGCGGGCGCAAGAATGGCTACCGCGCCTGGACCCACAAAAAGAACTTCCCCACCGACGCCGTAGGCCGCTGGCAGGTGCAGGTACTGACCGAAGCCGGGCAGATGATTGGTGTGCTGCGCTTTAAGGTAGTGGAGTAGCGGGTAGATTGGCGTTGAGGAGCACAGCAACTAAGCCCAACACAGCGTCAACACCCTGTTGGGCTTCGCTGCGCTCAACACCAACCTACGGCTTATTGCGCCGCAGATCGTTGCCGAACGCTTAAGCCGACGTAGCCCGGATGCAATCCGGGGCAAGATTGGGCCGCTGATAGCCCGTCCCGGATTACATCCGGGCTACAGGCCTGCGCTGGCTCTACCCGAAGAACCAGTAGCAGACGAAGATCGCCGCCACCACACCGGCAAACTCGGCGAGCAGCGCGCAGCCCACGGCATGCCGCACGCGCTGAATGCCCACCGCGCCGAAGTACACCGCCAGCACATAGAAGGTGGTTTCCGTGCTGCCCTGGATGGTCGCCGCCACTAGCGCGGCGAAGCTGTCGACACCCTGGGTCTGCATGGTTTCGATCAGCATGGCGCGCGCCGCACTGCCGGAGAACGGCTTGACCAGCGCGGTGGGCAGCGCGTCGACAAAACGGGTATCCCAACCGAGCACCTCGACCAGCCAGCGAATGCCGTCGAGGCCAAATTCCAGCGCACCCGACGCACGCAGCACGCCAATCGCGCAGAGCATCGCCACCAGGTAGGGCAGCAGACTCTTGGCCACGTCAAAGCCTTCTTTCGCGCCTTCGACAAACTCCTCGTACACCGCCACCTTCTTCAGTGCGCCGAGCAGCAGAAACAGCATGATGATGCCGAACAGGGTGAGATTGCCGGCGAGTGACGACAGGGCCGCCAGCGCCGTGGCGGACAGGGTCGCCAGCACGGCCATAAAGCTGCCGAGCAGCAGCGCGCCGGGGATCAGGTACGCCAGCACCACCGGGTCCCACAGGCGCAGGCGCTGCATCAGTGCCACCGACAGCAGGCCGACCAGGGTCGAGGCACTGGTGGCCAGCAGGATCGGCAGAAACACCAAGGTCGGATCAGGCGCACCCTGCTGGGCGCGGTACATAAAGATGGTCACCGGTAGCAGGGTCAGCGACGAGGCGTTGAGCACCAGAAACAGGATCTGCGCGTTACTCGCCGTGGTGCTGCTGGGGTTGAGGGTCTGCAGGGCGCGCATGGCCTTGAGGCCAATCGGCGTGGCGGCGTTGTCCAGGCCCAGGCCATTGGCGGCAAAGTTCATGGTGATCAGGCCGAGAGCGGGATGACCGCGCGGCACTTCCGGCATCAGCCGCGCAAACAGCGGGCCGAGCATGCGCGCCAGGGCATCGACCAGGCCGGCTTTCTCGGCGATGCGCAGCAGGCCGAGCCAGAGGGTCAGGGTGCCGAACAGCAGCACCATGACCTCGACCGACAGCTTGGCCATGGCAAACAGGCTTTCGACCATGGCGGCAAATACCGCCGGATCGTCACCGAGCAGCCAGCGCGACAGGCCGGCCAGCGCCGCCACCACGAAAAACCCCAGCCACAGCCAATTGAGCATGCCGTCTCTCCCCCAGATCAATGGGCGGGATGATAGCGCGGCTTAGTCAAGCTGGGGTGGGGTTAAGCGGTATGGCTCGCTTGAGCCGCGAGCCCTACAACCACTAGTACCAGTTCGGGTCACTTTTCAGCTGCTCTAGCAGCAACTGCTGAGTGGCTTCATCTGGATCGCCGAGCCAGCGCAGAGTCGCATGCTGGCTGGGAGCCTTGTCCGTCGGCAGGCCGTCGGGCAGTTGCACGTAGAGGGCGTAGGCGTCCTCCTTGTCCCAGCTGAAGGCAACGTAGAGCCGCTGATTGAAGCAGTTGTGCGCTTCACACAGCTGGCCGACCAGGTATTTGTCGCCGTCGTCATCCAGGCCCTGCATGGGGCTGGCGATGCCGCTGAGGTTCATCACCCAGTCCGGCAAACGGCTTTCCGCTTGCACCAGTTCCCGCCAACTTTGTTGATAGGCAGGGTCGCTGGCGAGCAGCTCATTGAGGCGGAATTGGCCATCGGTGTCTGCGGCCAAAGCCGCCGCACTGCCGCCCAGCAACAGGGCGGCAAGCAGCGTCTTGATGGTCATGGTTGCTCCTCTATCCACGTGGGCGACGGCCCATAATGAACGAGACGATAAACATCACCAGGAACACCACGAAGAGAATCTTCGCGATACCCGTGGCGGTGCCGGCGATACCACCGAAGCCCAAGACTGCAGCGATGATGGCGATAATCAGAAAGGTAATGGCCCAACTCAGCATGGCGATACTCCTTGCTCGGGTTGTGCGCTTGCGCGCGGGTAGTACGGGCGCGACCTAAAGGCGCGCCCGAAGGACTTACTGCATGGACTGCTTCAGGGTGCGCATGCGGTCATGGTTGGCGCGTACGTTCGGCATTTCTGCAGTCAGCAGGGCCTGCACGTCCGGCTCGGCGCTTTCCAGGGCATCCTCGAAGGCATGCAGGATGCGGTCTTCGGCTTCTTCCAGCTGCGCCACGTAGGTGGCCTCGGTGTCGCTGACCAGGGTTGCCTTGGTATCGGCATAAACCTGACGCAGCTTGCCGACAAAGGTGCCGCCGCTGGCTGGTACTTCCTGGTTGGCGGCGACTTTCACCGACAGCGCGCGAATCAGCTCGCTCTTGCTCTGCGACATGTCGCGGAACAGCACCTGCAGGCGCACGTCCTTCACTTCGTCGTGGGCGTGCTGATAAAAGCGCTGGCCGTCACGGGTGATTTCGATCAGTTCGTTGAGTTGCTCAGTGGTGTCAGTCATGGTGATTCTCCTGTGGGTTGTAGCGGCTGCCCAGGTAACGGGGCAGCCTCAAACAACAGGTAGCGGCCGGCATGGCTGCTGCCCGGATGGATCAACAGCCGGTTAGCTGGCGACGCGCAGGGCATCGGCATCAACACCGCGCACGCCGCGAATATTGCGCGCGGTCTCAATTGCCAATTGCTTCTCGGCATTGCTCAGCACGCTGCCGCTGAGGCTGACCATGCCCTTCTGGGTGTCGACCGAAATATTCAGGCCGTCGAGGTTGCGGCTGTAGATAAAGCTGGATTTCACCTTGCTGGTGATCCACGCATCGCTGATCGCAGCTGCCGTGTCGTCGGCGGCGTTCTGTGCCTTGGCCGCCGTGCTCTTAGTCGCGCTGACGCTCAGCAGGTTGTTCACCTCACGCACGCCCTCGGTGTTGGCCGCCAGGCGACCGGCCAGTTCCTTGGCCTCGGCGCTTTGCGCGCTACCGGTCAGGCTGACCGTACCGTTGGCCGCTGCGACCTTGATGTCCAAACCTTCAGTGTTGCTGTTCCATAGCAGCTTGGATTTCACCGTGGCGGCCAGGGTGGCGTCGTCAAAACGCTGCGACAGGCTCGGCTCAGTGCTGGCCTTGGCTTCGAAGGCCGGGTCGAGGGTCAGCTGGTTGTCGACCTTGTTCACCCCGTCGATACCCAGGGCAATCTGCTCGGCCAGATCACGCTCAACATCGGTCTCGACTTTACCGGTCAGCTTGGCGCTGCCGTTCTCCACATCCACATCGATGGTGAAGGGGTTGAGGTGGCGGTTCAGGGCAAAGGCGGTCCAGATCGAGCCTTCCTGGCGCGCCTCGCTCAGCTCACGGCTGGTATCGCCCTCGGCAGCATAGGCAGCGAAAGGCGCCAGGCCGATCAGGCCGGCGGTCGCAGTGGCCAGGGCCAGAGTTTTCAGTTGATGCATGGCAGTTCCTCCAATGGATAACGATCAGGCTGGCAGCCGTTTGTCGCCGCCGTTACTGATAGATCGCAAGCCCCATGCCAGCTTCTTAAATCACTATAAATACTTAAATATCAAGTACTTAAAATAAATATGCGAGCCTGCCATACGTGCAGCTTGCATGATCGCCAACGAACGGCCGTGCAACTTGCACGACGCCGCGCGGACTAACCCTGTGCACGCAATGACGGTGTGCGGGATTAGAAGGAGAGGGTTATGCACGCAAGCACAGAGGAACACAGCCTGGGGCGCATTCTGCTGGTGGATGACGAGACCGCCATCCTGCGCACCTTCCGCTATTGCCTGGAAGACCAGGGCTATCAGGTGAGTACCGCGAGCAGTGCGGCCCAGGCCGATGCCCTGCTGCTGCGCCAGGTCTTCGATCTGTGCTTTCTCGACCTGCGCCTGGGCGCGGATGACGGCCTGGAGGCGCTGGCGCAAATGCGCCTGCAGGCGCCCTGGATGCGTGTAGTGATCGTTACCGCGCACTCGGCAGTGGACACCGCCGTGGATGCGATCCAGGCCGGCGCGGCGGATTATCTGGTCAAGCCCTGCAGCCCCGAGCAGCTGCGCCTGGCCGCCGCCAAGCAGCTGGAAGCGCGCCAGCTGATCGAACGCCTGGAACGCCTGGAAGGCTATGTGCGCAAGCCCGGCGACGGCCTCGACTCGCAGAGCCCGGCGCTGATGGCGGTGCTGCAGACGGCCAAACAGGTGGCCGATACCGACGCCAATATCCTGATTCTCGGCGAGTCCGGCACCGGCAAGGGCGAGCTGGCGCAGGCCATTCACCGCTGGAGCAAGCGCGCGAAGAAGTCCTGCATCACCATCAACTGCCCCTCGCTGAGCGCCGAGCTGATGGAGAGCGAGCTGTTCGGGCATAACCGCGGGGCCTTTACCGGCGCCAGCGAAAGCACCCTGGGGCGGGTCAACCAGGCCGATGGCGGCAGCCTGTTCCTCGACGAAATAGGCGACTTCCCACTGGCTCTGCAGCCGAAGCTGCTGCGCTTTATTCAGGACAAGGAGTACGAGCGCATCGGCGACCCGGTGACCCGTCAGGCCGATGTGCGGATTCTCGCGGCAACCAACCTCAATCTCGATGAGATGGTGCAACAGGGGCGCTTTCGCGAAGACCTGCTGTATCGCCTCAACGTCATCACCCTGACCCTGCCGCCGCTGCGTGAGCGCCGCGAGGACATTCTCGACCTGGCCGAGCGCTTTCTCGCGCGCTTTGTCGTCGAGTACGCACGCCCGGCGCGCAACTTCAGCGAAGAAGCGCGCGAAGCGCTGCTGACTTACGCCTGGCCGGGCAATATCCGCGAACTGCGCAACGTCATCGAACGTGCCAGCATCATCTGCACGGAAGCGCTGGTGCAGGTCAGCCACCTCGGACTGAGCGCCGCGAGCAGCCAGTGCGCACCGCAGATCGGTGACCAGCTAAGCCTGGAGGCCCTGGAAAAAGCCCATATCAGCGCCGTGATGGCCAACAGCGAAAGCCTCGACCAGGCGGCGAAAACCCTCGGCATCGACGCCTCGACCCTGTACCGCAAACGCAAGCAGCTCAGCCTGTGAAGCTGCGCAGTCGGCTGTTTCTCAGCAGCAGCGCGCTGCTCACCGTGGCCCTGGTCGGGCTGTTGCTGGGGATGTTCAGCGTGCTGCAGCTGACCCAGGTGCAGAGCCAGGCGATGACCCGCAACTTGCAGATCATCGACGCCAGCCTGGGCCTGCGCCAAGAGTTGGGCAAACAGGTGATTCTGCTGCTCGCCGAAGACCTCGACCGCGAAGCGCTGAAAGCCTCCGACCAGCAGTTCAAGGTCTGGCTGCAACGCGCGGCGCAGAGCGCTACGGATGCCAGCGACCGTCAGGCAGTTGCCGAGATCGAGCGCTCTTACGCCAGCTTCGACGACCTGCTGGCCAAGCCACTGCTGGTACGTCGCGAGCTGCTCAGCAATGACAGCTTCGGCCGCGCCATCGAAGCCCTACGTGACCGCATCAACGCGGTGCAGCTGCGCTACGTCAAGGCCATGGAGCAGGAGGAAGCGCGCGCCCGCGAGCGTGCCTGGCTGATCGCCGGCCTGCTCGGGATGATCGGCCTGGCGGTGCTGGTAATCGGCTTTGTCACCGCGCACAGCATCGCCCAGCGCTTCGGCCGGCCTATCGAGGTGTTGGCGCAGGCCGCCGACCAGATCGGCCAGGGCGACTTCCAGGTCACCCTGCCGCTGACCCCGGTGGCGGAAATGTCCGCCCTGAGCCAGCGTTTCGGCCTGATGGCCGAGGCCCTGCGCGAGTTCAAGAACAGCGATCTCGAAGCGCTGCAAGCCGAGCAGCAACGCCTGCAGGCGGTACTCGACAGCATTGATGACGGCCTGCTGATCTTCGATTGCGCCGGCCGGGTCGAACACATCAACCCGGTGGCCCGGCGCCAGTTGGGCTGGGGCGTCGAACAGCTCGGGCAGACCCTCGATGTGGCGCTGAACCGCGCCGATCTGGCCGAGCAGCTGCACCGGGTGCTGCAGGGCGAAAGCCTGGACGAAACCCTGGACGACCTGCAGGTGCAGATCGACGGTGAAAGCCGTTTGCTGGCCTACAGCCTGTCCGGGGTCAGCCACAATGAAGGCCGCCTGATGTGCGCGGTGATGGTGCTGCGCGATGTCACCGAACAGCGCGCCTTTGAGCGGGTACGCAGCGAGTTCGTGCTGCGCGCCTCGCATGAGCTGCGCACCCCAGTGACCGGCATGCTGATGGCGTTTGCCCTGCTGCAGGAGCGCCTGCAGTTCGCCGCCGAATCCCGCGAGGCCGACCTGCTGAACACCGTGGATGAGGAAATGCAGCGCCTGCTGCGCCTGATCAACGATCTGCTGAACTTCTCGCGCTACCAGAACGGCCTGCAAACCCTGGAATTGTCTGCCTGCGCTCTAGAACCGCTGCTGCTGCAAACCCAGCAGCGCTTCGGCGCCCAGGCCGCCGAGCTGCAGGTCAGCCTGGCCTGTGAGGTACACGGCGAACTGCCGGACGTGCAGATCGACCTGCTGCAGATCGAACGGGTGCTCGACAACCTGATCGGCAACGCCCTGCGCCATAGCCACCCCGGCGGGCATATCCGCCTGCAGGCGCGGCAGCAGGATGATCGGGTGGTACTCAGCGTGGAAGACAACGGCGAGGGCATCCCCTATCGCCAGCAGACGCGGATCTTCGAGCCCTTCGTCCAGGTCAGCCGCAAAAAAGGCGGCGCCGGCCTGGGCCTGGCGCTGTGCAAGGAGATCGTCCAGCTGCATGGCGGGCAGATCGGTGTGCACTCACGCGCAGGGCAAGGTGCGCAGTTCTATGTGGCGCTGCCGGTGTAAGGCATTCCCGAGACTGGGTTGCAGGTTGCTTTGTAGGATGGGTTGAGCGTAGCGATACCCATGCTGCGGCCAGCCCCTTATATGCGGGCCGCTGCAACCCCTGATGGGTATCGCAGGCTCAACCCATCCTACGTATTACCGCGTTTCATGTAGCGCACAGCCATAAGCCACGGGCTTACTGCTGGCGGTTAAGCAGCAACAGCAACGCCGCCGTCTCGGCATCCGGCTCACCGTCATAGCGCGCCGGGCGGTATTTCATCTGCAAGGCGGCAATCACGTTGCGCGTGGCCTGGTCCAGCTCGCCATGGCTGGGCACGGCATAGCCCTGGCGCACCAACTGTTCCTGGAACCACTGCACGCTCGGCAGGCTGGCACTGAACAGCGCCTGCTCACGCGCCACCTCGGCAGCATCCGGCCAAGGCATCAGGCCGGCATCGGCCAGACGCTTCCAGGGGAACAGCGGGCCGGGATCGACCTTGCGCTGCGGCGCGACATCGCTGTGCGCCAGGATGCTGCCGGGGGCCAGCTGGTGGCGCTGCATGATGTCCTTGAGCAGCACGATCAGCGCATCGATCTGCGCCGGGGCAAAGGGCTGCCAGTAGCGGCCGTTGGGGGTGTCGTAGAAACCCTGGTTAACCAGCTCGATACCAATCGTGGTGCCATTGAGCCAGGTGCGCCCTTGCCACTGGCTGTCGCCGGCATGCCAGGCGCGGCGGTTTTCATCGACCAGGCGATAGATGGTCGGCGGCGCTTCGCCGATCAGGTAGTGGCTGCTGACGTCGGTCTCGGTCAGTAGCTGTAGCGAGCGCGCCAGATCGGTGGAGGTGTAGTGCAGCACGATGTACTGCACGCGGCTGTTCTGCCCGCTGGCGGTATGGCTGTCGTCGATGCGTAAACCGCCGCTGCAACCGGCCAGCAACAAAACCAGAAAACTTAAACACAGAACTTTCATGGGCTGATATGCAACACGCTTTGCAGGTTATCCAGCAGCATATCGACGCTGAGCATGATCAACAGCATGCCCATCAGCCGCTCCACTGCGGTCAACCCGCGGGGTCCGAGAAAACGCTGCAGCAACGAGGCCTGCAACAGAATAAAAGCGGTCGCCGCCCAGGCCAGCAGCACCGCGGCGTAGAGTTCCCAGAGCGGCCCGTCATGGGTATTGCGCAGGGTCATCAACACCGCCAGGGCGGAAGGCCCGGCCACCGCCGGGGTGGCCAGCGGCACCAGCATCGGCTCGCCATCCGGCACATCACCCAACACCCCTTGCGGGCCGGGGAAGATCAGGCGCATGGCGATCACGAACAGGATGATACCGCCGGCAATCGCGGTTGCCTCTCGCGACAGGCCCAGGGCGCTGAGCACTTTGTCACCAAAGGTAAGAAACAGCAGCAACAGCGCCAGGGCAAACAGCAACTCGCGCGCGGCAACCCACAGGCGGCGCTTGGCCGGCACGTTTTTCAGCGCGGCGATAAAGATGGCGATATTGCCGAAGGGGTCGGTGACCAGAAAGATCAACGCGGCGATGCCGAAAATTTCCATAGCTACTCCTTACAGATCGGCAGAGTTTAGTGCGTATGCCGGCAGAAAACGCCTTTGATCAGGCACAAACGCCACGCTGGTCTATTGCCTGGGCAGGGTGTGACGGACGCTGCTAGACTGGAAACATGTACAGATATGGATTTTTTGTACAGCTTTTGTATTAATCAGGAGATCGACACCATGCGCGCACTGCTGTGGTTCAAACAGGATCTACGCCTTGATGACCACCCCGCCCTACAGGCGGGCCTGACCGCCGAATGCCTGCTTCCGGTGTATGTGCTGGACCCGGCATTGCTACAACTCAACGAATTCGGCATGCGCCGTATGGGCGTGCACCGCGCGCGCTTTCTGCTGGAAACTCTGGTGGCGTTGGAAGGCGAGTTGCGCCAGCGCGGTTCGCACCTGCTGGTGGTGATTGGCTCGGCAGAACAGGCCATTCCCCAACTGGTCGCCCAGTTCAACCTGGATCAGGTGCTGACCCTGGAGGAAATCGCCCCCGACGAACGCGCCCAGGTGGCCCGCGTAGCCCGGCGTCTCGGTGACATTCCCCTGCAGCAGGCGCCGGCCAACAACCTGCTGCGCACAGATGAACTGCCTTTCAGTGTCGAACAACTGCCGCATGTGTTCAGCCGCTTCCGTAGCCTGGTGGAAGAACGCCTGCAGGTGTTCCAGCCGCGCCATGCGCCGGACCGTTTACCGGGGTTGCCGGATGGTGCGCTGGCACTGATGCAACCGCTGCCGACCTTGTCGCAATTGGGCCTCGGCGAGCCGCTCAGTGTGCCGGCCAGTGCCTTCCCGTTCTCCGGCGGTGAGCCCGCGGCGCTGGGCCGGCTGCGTGACTACCTGTGGAAAACCCAGGGCGTGCGCCAGTACAAGGACACCCGCAACGGCATGATCGGCAGCGAGTATTCATCGAAATTCTCGCCCTGGCTGGCCAACGGCAGCCTGTCCGCACGCCGCGTGGTGGCCGAGTTGCGGCGACATGAGGCGCAGTTCAAGCGCAATGACTCGACCCAGTGGCTGTGGGTGGAGATGCTCTGGCGCGACTTCTTTCGCTGGACCCTGATTCGCCACGGCAGCGCGCTGTTCAAGGCCGGCGGCCTGAAAGCCACCGAACGCGCGCCGCAACAGCTCGACCAACGCTTTCAGGACTGGTCACGCGGGCGCACCGGCATGCCACTGGTGGATGCCAATATGCGCGAACTGGCTGCCACCGGTTTTATGTCCAACCGCGGCCGGCAAGTGGTCGCCAGCTACCTGATCAATGACCTGCAGCAGGACTGGCGCCACGGCGCGGCTTGGTTCGAGGAACACCTGATCGACTACGACCCGGCCAGCAACTGGGGCAACTGGGCTTACCTGGCTGGCGTGGGCAACGATCCACGGCACAACCGAGTGTTCAATGCCCTGCGCCAGGCCCGTGAATACGACCCTGACGCGCAGTACGTCAGCCTTTGGCTACCTGAGCTACGCGATGTGCCGCAGGCGCTGCGGCATACGCCCTTCCTGCTCGCCGGCGGGCACTTGCGCAGCCTCGGTTACCCGCAGCTGGACAGCATTCCGGAGAGTTGGAAACCCTATTTGCACGCTGTGGCCTGAGTCGAATTAACTCAGCTCAACCCGGTTGCGTCCGCCGCTCTTGGCCCGATACAGCGCCTGATCGGCCCGCTCGAACACCTTGTCACTGCCTTCCTCACCGGCAAAGGCAGTCAGCCCGGCCGACAGGGTGATGATCACGCGCTCGCCACGAAAGTGGAACGGGCACTGCTCGACGCCATCGAGCAGGGTCTGCAGCAGCTGGTGACCGCCTTCCATGGGCGTCGAGGGAATCAGCAGAACAAATTCCTCGCCGCCAAAACGGGCAATAAAATCGGTCTTGCGCAGGCGCTTGGCCAGCTCACCGGCAATGATCTTCAACACCTTGTCGCCGGCCAGGTGGCCATAGCCATCATTGATCCGCTTGAAGTGGTCGATATCCAGCACCGCCAGCAGCAGTTCGCCGCCGTAGCGCCTCCAGCGCGCCATCTCCAGTTCCAAACGCTCGCTCCAGCCGGCTCGATTAGGCAGGCCGGTCAGCGGATCGATCAGGGCTTTCTGCCGCTGTTCTTCGAGGTGATCGCGGAAGCTCTGCGCTTCCTGCTCCATATCGGCGACCTTCTGGGTCAGGCTTTGCAGGCGCTGCGCCACTTCTTCCTCATGGCCGTCGCGGTGCTTCTGGTGCTCGCTGACCGTGCTGAGCAAACCTTCCAGGCGCGCTTCAAGTGATTGCTTGAGGGTCGGCAGATCGACCGCATCCTGCACGCTGGCCTGCAAGCCACTGACCTGCTCGCGCAGCTCCAGATTAAAAGTGCGCGCACTTTCCACCGACTCGCTGTAGCCCTCATGGGCCTCACTGAGGGTGGTGAGAAATGACGCCAGGCGTTCGTTGAGCTGTTTCAGGTAGCTGGCAAACTCGCGCTGGCCGCTGTCGGTCACGGCCAGCACCAGCACCGCCAAATCGTCCAGCACCGACACCAGCTCGTACCAGTTCAGGCCGCCCTGCACGCGCTGGCGCAAGGCATCGCCCTGGGGCTGATGACGCTCCGGCAGCTCCAGTTCATCAAGCAAACCCATCAGGCTGTCGCCGATATGCGGAGCGACGGCGCTGTAACCCGGCTCAGGAATCTCCGGCAGGGCGTAGGCGGGATCAGCGGAACCCTGGGCTACTGCAACTATTGCAGGCGCCGCTGCTGCGCTTGGCACTTCGGTCGCCACAGGCTGTGGTTCTGACACAGAGCTTGGCGTGACCGGTGCGACTGACGCAGACGCCGCATTGTTCGGCTTTACCTCCGTTTCAGCCGCCGGAGGGGCGACTTGAGGTTGCGCGACAACAGCTGGGGCAGACGCTGTCGGTTGCGGTTGCGGTTGCGGTTGCGGTTGATCGACCTGTACCGATTCGTCGCCAGCTGGGCTGCCAGGCGCAGCCTCCTTGCCGCCAAACAGACGCTGGAGAAACCCCGGACGCGCCTGGTTGGGTTCAGACTCAAGCGCGGCCAAGGCCTGTTGCTGCAGGCTGCTTAACTCGCTGAGCAGCGCCGGCAGTTCGCGCGGCTGGCTGGCACGCTCCTCGATGCGTTTGGCAAATTGTTTGAGCGCCTTGCGCACCTCGCGCGGCGGCTCCAGGGCGAGCAGTTGATCGGTCAGACTCGTCACACCGGAAATGTTCTGCTCGACGCGATCCTGACGGCGCTTTTCCGAGTCCAGCACGGCCTTTTCCAGGCGCGGAATCAACGCCGACAGGCCGGAATCGATATCGTCGCGGCGCAGAATGTCGCGCAGCTCCTGCATGCACTGGTCGACCGACTTGTCACTGCCCTCGGCAGCCAGCGAGCTGCGCACCAAGCCGCGTCTTAGCAGGTCGAGTCGGGCATCCCAGCTGCGTTCGAGTTTTTCTTGCTGTTCCAGGCTTTCCAGGTACTTGCTTTTCCAGCGCTGGGCATCATCGGTCATGGTTGCAGTCCAAACTTAGAATCCGGTCAAGGCTGAATCAGCATAGGCGTTGCCGGCCCATACAGTGAAGTGGGCAAACGAATTTGCACCGCCACCGGCAGGTGGTCGGAAATCGGCTGCGACAACACTTCACAGCGTTCCAGCGGCAAGCCGGGGCTGAGCAGAATGTGGTCAAGGCAGCGCTGCGGCCGCCAGCTGGGAAAGGTGGCCTCGATCTGCGGAGCCAGCAGGCCAAGATCGCGCAGCGGCGAATGCAGCAGCAGATCATTGGCATGGGTGTTCATATCGCCCATCAACACCATGTGCCGATAGTCACTCAGCAGTTCGCGGATATAGGCCAACTGGCGCGTACGGGTACGGGCGCCAAGGGACAGGTGCATCATCACCACGGCAACTGCATCCGGCCCTTCACCGAGGCGCAGCAACATCGCACCACGGCCGGGCGGGCCGGGCAGCGGGTGATCTTCCAGCAAACTGGGGCGCACACGGCTGAGCACGCCATTGCTGTGCTGCGCCAGGCGGCCAAGATTGCGATTGAGTTGCTGATACCAGTAGGGGAAGGCGCCGAGGTGCGCGAGGTGTTCGACCTGATTGACGTAGCCCGAACGCAGGCTGCCGCCATCGACCTCCTGCAGTGCGACCAGGTCGAAATCACCGAGCAGATCGCCAATCCGTTGCAGATTGTCGCTGCGCCCGGCATGCGGCAGCAGATGCTGCCAGCTGCGCGTCAGGTAGTGGTGGTAACGCTGGGTGCTGATGCCCACCTGGATATTGAAACTGAGCAGCCGCAAGCTGCCATTCTGCGGCCAGTCATCCGCTGGCGCGCAACGTGGATTGACCTGTGGGTCGCACAGGTCAATCACCCGTCTGGCCGGCCAGCGCCTGAGCATGACGCGTTATCCGCGCACGCCGATTACTGCGCGGCGCGTTCTTTGGCGATCAGGTGATCAGCCACTTGCAGCGCTTGCTGCGGGCCGCCCGAGCTGCTGATGTCGAAACGGTATTTGCCGTTGACGATCATCACCGGCACGCCCGTGATCTGGTAAGCCATGGCCAGTTTCTTGGCCTTTTCCAGCTGGCTCTTCACGCCGAAGGAGTTGTAGGTTTTGAGGAAGGCGTCCTTGTCGATGCCTTCGGCCGCCAGAAAGTCGGCCATCTCTTCTGGAGTCGCGAGCTTCTTGCCCTGCACGTGGATGGCGTCGAACACTGCGGCATGCACCTTGTGCTCGGCTTTCATCGCCTCAAGGGTGATAAACAGCTGGCCGTGGACGTTCCACATGCCGCCGAACATGGCCGGGATACGCACGAAATTGACATCTTCCGGCAGGGTGTCGATCCACGGGTTGATGGTGGCCTCGAACTTGTAGCAATGGCCACAGCCGTACCAGAACAGCTCGACCACTTCGATCTTGCCTGGCTTGGCAACCGCTACCGGGTTGTTCAGTTCAACATATTGCTTGCCCGCTTCAATCGGCTCGGCATGAGCGCTCAGGCCAAACAGGCTGGCGGTGACGAGAGTGGCACTGAGGATCAGGTTACGCATGCGTTACTCCTTGGCTATAAACGGTGCGTGGTGACGAACCGAAGTTCGACACGCGAGGCAAACTGGGGTTCCGTGCATTGTAGCGATGCGCACAACGAAAAAGGGTGGCCTGAGCCACCCTATTTCATTACGCCATGTCGCGCTGTCAACGGATCAATGCAGACCCTGGATAAAGCTAGATACCGCTTCGATATCCTTGTTGCTCAGCTTGGCTGCGATGGAACGCATGATCATGCTGTCGCCGTCATTGGTGCGGTTGCCTTCGCGGAAGTCAGTCAGCTGCTTGGCGATGTAGGTTGCGTGCTGGCCACCCAGTTGCGGGTAACCGGCGGCATCCAGGCCCGCGCCGTTCGGCGAATGGCAACCGGTGCAGGCAGGCATGCCTTCCGCCAGTTTGCCGCCGCGGAACAGCTCGCCGCCACGCTTAACCAGCTTCGGATCGGCGGCGCCAACACTCATCTGCTGACTGGAGAAGTAAGCGGCGATATCGGCCAAGTCTTCTTCTGTCAGGTTATCCAGCAAACCGGTCATTTCCACGACAGGACGTGCACCGGATTTGATGTCATGCAGCTGCTTGAGCAGGTATCGCTCGCCTTGACCAGCCAGTTTCGGGAAGTTCGGTGCAGCGCTATTACCATCGGCAGCATGGCACGCACCACACACAACAACCTTACCCTGACCGGCTTCAGCATTGCCTGCGGCATGTGCCAGGCCGGTGATGCCCAGGGTCAACAGCAGACTCACGAGTACTTTGTTCATCAGCTAATCCAATTTACGGCTAAGAGAAAGAGTTTATAAGCCGGGCTTACTCGGTCATCAACTTGATGACGGCTTGGTAATCCTCGGCCGAGCAGTCCATGCACAGCCCACGTGGCGGCATAGCACCCAAACCATTGGTGACGCTCTGTACCAGTGCATCGGTGCCTTTGGCCAGGCGCGGTTCCCAGGCAGCCTTGTCGCCTTTCAGCGGCGCGGTGGGGATCGCCCCGTTGTGGCACACCCCACAAGCACGCGCATAGACGGCTTCCGGGTCCTGTGCAGCCTGAGCACTCAACGACAGCATCAATACACTGGCTGCAATCAGCAAGTTTTTCATCAGATCAACCTCATCAGGGAGGGGAACGTACTGCTTTCTAGGGGCAGATGATCTAAATCGTTCCCGTGAACACTTATCCAACAGCGGGAGAAAGCGCACACAAAATCTGCGCCATTATATACTGGCGTCATTGAAACGGAAACGACGCAGCTTGCCGCGCTATGCGGCAACAGGCAGGCTGCGCGCAAATGTCGCAAGGGCATCGCGCCTGTAACGCCACTCTACGCTCGCCCTCACGGATACCCAGATGCAAGCCAAGAACCCCATTATCGGTCTGTGCCAACAGGCTACTTTCCTTATCAGCGCGGCAAAAGTTGACCAGTGCCCTGAAGATTTCGGCCATGAAGTGGCCTTTGCCGGGCGCTCCAACGCCGGTAAATCCAGCGCGCTGAACACCCTGACCCACGCCAGCCTGGCACGCACCTCGAAGACGCCGGGGCGCACCCAGCTGCTCAACTTCTTCAAGCTCGACGAAGAGCGCCGCCTGGTCGACCTGCCCGGTTATGGCTACGCCAAGGTGCCCATCCCGCTGAAACTGCACTGGCAGAAACACCTGGAAGCCTACCTGGGCAGCCGCGAATGCCTGCGCGGCCTGATGCTGATGATGGACATCCGCAAGCCGCTGACCGAGTTCGACATCCTCATGCTGGATTGGTCAGTTGCCAGCGAAATGCCCATGCACATTCTCCTGACCAAGGCCGACAAGCTGGCTTTTGGTGCAGCGAAGAACACCCTGCTCAAGGTCCGCCAAGATATTCAAAAAGGCTGGGGTGATCGCGTCAGCATCCAATTGTTCTCGGCGCCCAAGCGCATTGGCATCGAAGACGCTCAGGAAGTGCTGGCGCAATGGATGCAGCTGGGCGAGTTTGCCCTGCCGGAAGACGAAGAAGTCGACGACTGAAAAGCTCGCGCTGCGGCGGCCCACTGCCAGCCATAAATGACAGACAAAAAAAACCCCGAAACCTCTTATGGGGGAGGGAAGTTTCGGGGTTCAACATCTGAACCGCTAGGGCGGGGTCCAGAATCTGCCAACACTTAACACAACAAAGGAGCATCGAAGGGCTGTCTAGGCCATTCATAAACTCTGAGTGGTTAAGCCGAGGCAAAGTTCAGGATCGTGGCGTAATTAATTAGTTATAAGCGGGGGCGTATTGATACTCATGCGCCTTTAGCGCCCGCCATCCGGGCGCTACAGCCTGGCTATGGGCGTGCATCAATGGGCTTCATCCCAGTTATCGCCCACACCCACTTCCACCAGTAACGGTACATCCAGCTCGGCGGCATTGCCCATCAGCGGCTTGATCTGCGCGCTAACCTGCTCGAGCAGATCCTCACGCACTTCCAGCACCAGTTCGTCGTGAACCTGCAGGATGACTTTGGCATCCAGGCCGGATGCGCTCAACCAGTTGTCCACCGTCACCATCGCACGCTTGATGATGTCCGCTGCCGTGCCTTGCATCGGCGCGTTGATCGCGGTGCGTTCGGCGCCTTTGCGCAACGCCTGGTTCTTCGCATGAATATCCGGCAGGTACAGGCGGCGGCCAAACAGCGTTTCGACAAAGCCCTGCTCGGACGCCTGCTCGCGTGTGCGCTCCATATAGGCCAGCACGCCGGGATAACGGGCGAAATACACATCGATATACGCCTGCGCCTGTTTACGGTCGCAGCCGATCTGCTTGGCCAGACCAAAGGCGCTCATGCCGTAGATCAAACCGAAGTTGATCGCCTTGGCGCTGCGGCGCTGATCGCTGGTTACGTCCTCCAACGCCACGCCGAACACTTCGGCAGCCGTGGCCTTGTGCACGTCGCGGCCATGACGGAAGGCATCCAGCAGGCTTTCGTCTTTGGCCAGGTGGGCCATGATGCGCAGCTCGATCTGCGAGTAGTCCGCCGCCAGCAGCTTGTAGCCCTTGGGCGCAACAAACGCCTGGCGAATACGTCGACCCTCGGCGGTACGGATCGGAATGTTCTGCAGGTTCGGATCGGTGGACGATAAACGCCCGGTGGCCGCCACCGCCTGGTGATAGCTGGTATGGATGCGCCCAGTGCGCGGGTTGATCTGCTCCGGCAAGCGGTCGGTGTAGGTGCTTTTCAGTTTGCTTAAGGAACGGTACTGCATCAGCACCTTGGGCAACTCGAAGTCCTGCTCGGCCAGTTCGGCCAGCACCGCTTCGGCGGTCGAGGCCTGGCCCTTGGCGGTTTTGCTAAGCACCGGCAGACCGAGTTTCTCGTAAAGAATCACGCCCAGCTGCTTGGGTGAGGCCAGGTTGAATTCTTCACCGGCAATCTCGAAGGCCTGACGTTCCAGCGCCACCAGCTTCTCACCCAGCTCGTTGCTTTGCAGGCCGAGCAGATTGGCATCGACCAGCGCACCCTGGCGCTCAATACGCGCCAACACCGGCACCAGCGGCATTTCGATCTCCTGCAGCACCTTGGCCAGGCTCGGCTCGGCTGACAACTTGGCCCACAGGTGCTGATGCAGGCGCAGGGTCACGTCGGCATCCTCGGCGGCATAGGGCGCGGCCTGGGCCAGATCAATCTGGTCAAAGGTCAGCTGCTTGGCGCCCTTGCCGGCAATGTCCTCGAAACGGATATTGCTGTGATCCAGGTACTTGAGCGCCAGGCTGTCCATATCGTGGCGGGTGGCGGTGGCGTCCAGCACGTAGGATTCGAGCATGGTGTCGAACGCTACGCCCTGCACCGCAATTGGCGTCGAGGCATTGGCGAGGATATTAATGTCGTACTTGGCGTGCTGACCGACCTTGGCCTTGTGCGGGTCTTCCAGGATCGGCTTCAACGCCTTGAGCACCGCATCGCGGTCCAGCTGGGTCGGCACGCCCATATAGGAGTGGGCGACCGGGATATACGCCGCCTCGCCAGCCTTGACCGCAAACGACAGGCCAACCAGCTGGGCCTTTTGTGCGTCCAGGCCGGTGGTTTCGGTGTCAAAGGCGATCAGCTCAGCGTTGCGCAGCTTCTCCAGCCAGACGTCGAACTGCGCCTGATCAAGAATGCACTGGTAATCGCCCAGGGCTGCCGCTGCGGGCAACTCGGCAACTACCACCTCGGCAGTCGGTGCTTCAGCAACCGGACTGGTCGGCGTAACGGCAGTGGCGCTAGGCGCCAGGGCAAACAGATCATCGGCAGCCGCCGCAACCGGTGCTTTGACCGCAGGAGCAGGGTTGCTGCGCAGCAACTCATCGCGCCAGGTCTTGAATTCCAGCTCGGCATACAACTCGACCAGGGCCGGCACATCCATCGGGCCCGGGTGCAGCGACTCGATGGCGATATTCAGCGGCACATCCAGCTTGATGGTTGCCAGCGCGTAGGACAGGTAGGCCATATCGCGGTGCTCGGTGAGCTTGGCCGGCAGGGTCTTGGCGCCGCGGATCGGCAGCTCCGGCACTTTATCGAGGTTGGCGTAAAGCACATCGAGGCCGCCGCCGACACCTACCAGCAGGCCCAGCGCGGTCTTTTCACCCACACCCGGTACGCCGGGAATGTTGTCGACCTTGTCGCCCATCAGCGCCAGGTAATCGATGATCAGCTCAGGACCGACACCGAATTTCGCTTTCACGCCATCGATGTCGTAGACGCTACCGGTCATGGTGTTGACCAGGGTAACGTGCGGGCAAACCAGCTGGGCCATGTCCTTGTCGCCGGTGGAGATCACCACATCGCGCCCCTCGGCTGCGCACTGGCGGGCCAGGGTGCCGATCACGTCATCAGCCTCAACACCTTCGACGCACAGCAGCGGATAGCCCATGGCCTTGACGCTGGCGTGCAGCGGCTCGACCTGCACGCGCAACTCATCGGGCATCGACGGGCGATTGGCCTTGTACTCGGCGAACATTTCATCGCGAAAGGTCCCGCCCTTGGCGTCGAACACCACGGCAAACGGGCTTTTTGGGTACTGCTTGCGCAGGCTCTTGAGCATATTCAGCACGCCCTTCACCGCGCCGGTGGGCAAGCCCTTGGAGGTGGTCAGTGGCGGCAGGGCGTGAAAGGCTCGGTAAAGGTAAGAAGAACCGTCAACCAGAACGAGAGGGGCTTGGCTCATGAGCAGGATCAACCTTTTCGGCGGGGGCAGCGGTAGAATGGCTGCACCATTGGAATCAAAGGGACAAGGTTATCATGCGCGCACTCAATCGCCTGTTGCTCGCCAGCCTGCTGGCATTCACCACCCTGGTCGCCCACGCCGAAGACCCGGTTTCGGCCGACCCGGATGTAACCATTCGCCAGGACGGCGACAAGACCATCCATGAATACCGGGTCAACGGTTTTCTCTACGCGGTCAAGGTCATCCCCAAAGGCGGCAAACCGTACTTCCTGGTACGCGCCGATGGCAGCGATGGCAACTTCGTCCGTTCGGACAGCCCGGATATGTTGATTCCGGCCTGGGAAATTTTCAGCTGGTAAGAAGGCAGTTCTGCAATGTCGGTGTTTACCCCGCTTGAGCGCCACGAGCTCGAGGCGTTTCTCGCCCCCTATGGCCTGGGTCGTTTGCGCGACTTCCAGGGCATTGCTGCGGGCAGCGAGAACAGCAATTTCTTCGTCAGCCTGGAGCAGGGCGAATTCGTTCTGACCCTGATCGAGCGCGGCCCGAGCGCCGACCTGCCGTTCTTTATCGAATTGCTCGACGTGCTGCACGACGCCGGCCTGCCGGTGCCTTACGCCCTGCGCACGACCAGCGGTGAAGCACTGCGCAGCCTGGCGGAAAAACCGGCGCTGTTGCAGCCGCGCCTGGCCGGCAAGCATGTGCATGAGGCCAATCCGCATCACTGCCAGGAAGTCGGCGCACTGCTGGCGCGCATCCACCTGGCCACCCGTAACCAGCCGCTGCCGCGCAAGAGTGATCGGGGGCTGGACTGGATGCTCGCTGAAGGCCCAAGCCTGGCCTTGCAGCTACCCGATCAACAGCTGCCGCTGCTGCGTGATGCGCTGGCGGAAATCCACGCGCTCAAGCCACGTATCCTCGCCTTGCCGCAAGCCAATCTGCATGCCGACCTGTTCCGCGACAACGTGCTGTTCGACGGCAACCATCTGGCCGGGGTGATCGACTTCTACAACGCCTGCTCGGGGCCGATGCTCTATGACCTGGCGATTGCCCTGAACGACTGGTGCTCACGGGAGGACGGCAGCCTCGACAGCAAACGCGCACAAGCGCTGCTCGGTGCCTACGCCGGTTTACGGCCATTTACGGCGGTAGAAGCCGAGCTGTGGCCCGCTATGCTGCGCATCGCCTGCGTGCGTTTCTGGCTATCACGCCTGATTGCCGCCGAATCCTTTGCAGGCCAGGAAGTGCTGATCCACGATCCAAACGAGTTCCAACGCCGCCTGGCCCAGCGCCAGCAGGTGGAGCTGGCGCTGCCGTTCGCGTTCTGAGAACTGGGCGCTGACTACAGCGCCTCGAGACAACTCGCCAGCTCACCCGCCATATTTTCCAGCAGGGCTTCATAGCCTTTGGCATCCACTGGCAAGGTACCGCCCATTGAGTCCAGCTCGGCCAGGGTGACCGGCAGGCCGGCGGTCAGGGTTTGCGCCAGCCGCGGGCGAAACGGCGGCTCACTGAAAACACAGGTCGGCCCGGCTTGTTGCAGGCGCTCGCGCATGGCGGCGACGTGCTGGGCGCCTGGCTGCACTTCACCGAGCACGCTAAAAACGCCGGCGTGGTTGAGGCCATAGGCGGCCTCAAAGTAGTCGTAGGCTTCGTGGAAGACGAAGTAGGGCTTGCCGGCCAGACCGTTCAAACGGGTTTTCAGGCGCTGATCCAAAGCATCCAGACGCTGGCCAAACGCCTTGGCATTGGCCTGGTAGCGCGCGGCATTGGCCGGGTCGGCCTGTGCCAGGTCAGCGGCGATCTTGCCGGCGATGATCCGAGCATTGGCGGGCAGCAGCCAGAGGTGCGCATCCAGGCTGCCGGGGCGGTGGGCATGATCATGCTGGTCGGCGGCGTGCGCGTGATCTGCGTGATCTGCGTGATCTGCGTGATCATCTTGATGCTCATCGCTATCACCGAAATGGCGCAGTGCCATGCCTGGCACATCCTGCACCGCCACGCTGGGCTTATCACGGCCCGCCAGCACGCGCGGCAGGAAGCTCTCCAGGTCCTGACCGATCCAATACAGCAGGTCAGCATCACGCACGCGGCGCACATCGGAGGGGCGCAGCGCGTAGTGGTGAGGCGAAGCACCCGGCGGCAGCAGTACATCGGGCTGGCCGACGCCGTCCTGCACGGCAGCAGCAATCAGCTGCAGCGGCTTGATGCTGGTCAGCACGCGCAGCTGGCTTTGCGACTGGGCCTGAACCGCGAAACTCAGGGAAAAACTGATCAACAGCAGGCCTAAAGCCGGAAAAAGACGCAACACGGGGAGCACTCAAGCGGGAAGGAACGAGTAATATAATAACGTCTCTCACCTTATTCGTCGTTGCCCATGACTCAAGCGCCCCTGGCTTCACGCCCACACGACCATTCCCATTGCGTCAGCCATGCCCTGGCCGAGGCCGAGGCCATCTGCGCCCGCCAGGGTCTGCGCCTGACCGTCTTGCGCAAACGCGTGTTGGAGCTGGTCTGGGCCAGCCACAAGCCGCTGGGCGCCTACGACATCCTCGGCGTCTTGAGCGATGAAGACGGCCGCCGCGCCGCGCCGCCCACGGTGTACCGCGCACTGGATTTTCTCTTGGAAAACGGCCTGGTGCACCGCATCGCATCGCTGAACGCCTTTGTCGGCTGCAGCCACCCGGAGCACGCGCACCAGGGTCAGTTCCTGATCTGCCGGGGCTGCCATGCGGCCATCGAGCTGGAACACGCGGCAATCAGCGACGCCATCATCAGCGGCGCGGCCGGCGTCGGTTTCGCCGTGGAAAGCCAGACCGTGGAAGTGGTCGGCCTCTGTGCAGGCTGCCGGGAGCCCGCATGAGCGATAGCCTGATTCGCCTCGCAGGCGTGGGCGTGACCTTCGCCGGACAGAACGTCCTGCAGGATGTGCAGCTCAGCGTGAAGCCGGGTGAAATCGTCACCCTGATCGGCCCCAACGGCGCCGGCAAAACCACCCTGGTGCGCGCCGTACTCGGCCTGCTCAAGCCGGACAGCGGCAGCGTCTGGCGCAAGCCCAAACTGCGCGTCGGCTATATGCCGCAGAAGCTGCACGTGGATGCCACCCTGCCGCTCTCGGTGCTGCGCTTTCTGCGCCTGGTGCCGGGCGTCAGCCGCACGGACGTGCAGGCCGCACTGGCCGAAGTGGGCGCCGAGCAGGTGCTCGACAGCCCGCTGCAAAGCATCTCAGGCGGTGAGCTACAGCGCGTGCTGTTGGCCCGCGCCCTGCTGCGCAAGCCGGAACTGCTGGTGCTGGATGAGCCGGTGCAGGGCGTTGATGTCGCCGGCCAGGCTGAGCTTTATCGCTTGATCACCCAACTGCGCGACCGCCATGGCTGCGGCGTGCTGATGGTCTCCCACGACCTGCACCTGGTGATGAGCACCACCGACCAAGTGGTGTGCCTGAATCGTCATGTGTGCTGTTCCGGCCACCCCGAGCAGGTCAGCTTTGATCCGGCCTTTGTCGAGCTGTTCGGCGAGGACGCCAAGAGCCTGGCCGTTTACACCCACCACCACGATCATGAGCACGACCTGCACGGCGCAGTTGTTACAGAAGCACCGACCAGCCTGAGTATCAAAGGCCCGGTAACACCGCATATCCACGGAGATGGCTGCAAGCATGGCTGATTTTCTGCTCAACGCCCTGCTCGCCGGCCTGGCCCTGGCGCTGGTTGCCGGCCCGCTGGGCTCCTTTGTGGTGTGGCGGCGCATGGCCTATTTCGGCGACACCCTGTCGCATGCCGCGTTGCTCGGCGTGGCCCTCGGCCTGATGCTCGACGTCAGCCCGACCCTGGCGGTAACCGTCGGCTGCGTGCTGCTGGCGGTGCTGCTGGTCACCCTGCAAAGTCGCCAGCCGCTGGCCTCGGACACCCTGCTTGGCATCCTCGCCCACAGCACCCTGTCGCTGGGCCTGGTGGTGCTGAGTTTTATGCAAGATGTGCGCATCGACCTGATGGGCTATCTATTCGGCGATTTGCTGGCAGTGGGACCCACTGATCTCGCCTGGATCATCGGCGGCAGCGCGCTGGTGCTGGTGCTGCTGGCCCTGCTGTGGCGGCCGCTGCTGGCGATTACCGTGCATGAGGAACTGGCCAAGGTCGAAGGCCTGCCAGTGGCGGCGATTCGCCTGAGCCTGATGCTGCTGATTGCCGTGGTGATCGCCGTGGCGATGAAGATCGTCGGCGTGCTGCTGATCACCTCGCTGCTGATCATCCCTGCCGCCGCCGCCCAACGCCATGCGCGCACCCCGGAACAGATGGCCTTCGGCGCCAGTCTGCTAGGCATCGTCGCGGTGTGCGGCGGGCTGAGTCTGTCGTGGTTTCAGGACACTCCGGCCGGCCCGTCCATCGTGGTCAGTGCGGCAACCCTGTTTCTACTGAGCTTTGCCCTGCCACGGCGCACAGCCTGACACCTGCGGTTAAACGGCTTCTCGTCGGGTGGGTTAGGCGCTTGTTACACGCTGGATGGCCTGTGCAATTTGCCGTTGCGCCGTAACCCACCATCGACGCAACACGGAAGATCGCCTGGTGGGTTACGCGACGCGCCAAAGGGGCGGTGCCTGGAAGTACGAGGCATGGCGTCGCTAACCCACCCTACGGAGCCTGCCAAGGCGAACCGCCTGAAAGATTGGTGATGCCCCCGAGCGCAGTGTAAACTTGCGCGTTTTTTGCACAATTCGAGACCCGCAGCAATGAAATCGTCGGTTTTTCGTAATCTTTTGCCCTTTCTGGTTCTGCTGCTAGCCGGCTGCCAAAGCGCGCCACAGCAGCCGGCCAACCTACCGGTGGATGATCTGGTCAGCGCCTTTCGCCAGCTCGACCAGAGCCTCGCCAGCGGTGACCTGAGCAACGCCGAAAGCCAGCTCGGCAACCTGCAACAACGCGCCGCCGGTGATACGCGCCTGGAGCAATACCAGCGCCAGCTCGCCGAAGCCCACCTGCAACAAGGACAAAAAGCCCTGCAGGCCGGTGATCTGGACAACGCCACCAAAGCCCTGAGCCGCGCCCGCAGCCTGATGCCGCAAGCACCCGCGCTGACCACCGGCCTGGATGGCGCCATCGCCCAAGCGCGCGAAGCCGAGCTGGCCGCCGCCGAACAACAGCGGCGTACTGCTGAGCAGGCTGATGCGCGTGCCGAAGCCACGCGCCTGGAGCAGGCGCGCCAGTTGCGTCTGGCTGCCGAGCGCCAGGCCGCCGCGATTCAGGCTACTCAGCTGCCAAATACCCCGCCAGCCGAAGCACCTGCACCGGCCAAGCCGCAGGCCCGGTTGATCGACCCGGCCGCCGCTAGCAGCGTGATCAGCCTGCCGATGCTGGATAACCAGGACAACGAGCGCCTGCGCAGCCTGCTCGATGGCGTTGCGGCGGATATGGTCGCGTTCAATTGCGCAGTGCGTATCGAAGTACGCCAGGCCAAGGATTTCCCCTGGGTCGCCTCTCTGCTCAGTGCGCGGATCAAGCGCCTGGACCCGCGTTTCAACCCGCGCATGAGCCAGGTAATCAAACCTGCTCAGGTGCCGCAGCTGGTGCTCACGCCCAAGCGCTGATAAGGCTTGGGCGGTATAACGACCGGGCTTGCCCGGTCGTTTGCATTGGCGCTGGCTACACTGGGCGGAACAGCCCAGCCATTAATGCGATTTAGCTATAACCATAGGCCCACAAAGATTTTTGCGGCCTAAACAGTGGCGGGTAGACTAGCCGGCCGTTTCTGCCTACCCGGCAACTTTGAAACCCAAAAGGTTTATGCAGTGATCAACTTTCATCAGGTCCACAAGGCGTACCGCGTCAGTGGTCAGGACATCCCCGCGTTGCAGCCGAGTGATCTGCAGATCGCCCGGGGCGAAGTGTTCGGCATCATCGGTCACTCCGGCGCCGGCAAAAGCACCCTGCTACGCCTGATCAACCGTCTGGAAGAGCCTTCTGGCGGGCGTATCGAGATCGACGGCGAAGACGTCACCGCGCTCGACGCCACAGGTCTGCGGCGTTTTCGTCAGCGGGTTGGGATGATCTTCCAGCACTTCAACCTGCTCTCATCCAAAACCGTTGCTGACAACGTCGCCCTGCCGCTGAAGCTGGCCGGTGAGTTGCCGCGCAGTGCGATCAACGCCCGAGTTGCCGAATTGCTGGCACGGGTCGGCCTGCAGGATCACGCCAACAAATACCCGGCGCAGCTCTCCGGTGGACAGAAACAACGCGTCGGCATTGCCCGCGCCTTGGCCACTGAGCCGAAAATCCTGCTGTGCGACGAGGCCACCAGCGCCCTCGACCCGCAGACCACCGCCTCGGTGTTGCAGCTGCTGGCCGAGATCAACCGCGAACTGAACCTGACCATCGTGCTGATCACCCATGAGATGGACGTGATCCGCAGGGTCTGTGACCGCGTGGCGGTGATGGATGCCGGCGTGATCGTCGAATCCGGCCCCGTGGCCGAGGTGTTTCTGCACCCGCAGCACGCCACCACCAAGCGCTTCGTGCAGGAAGCCGAACAGATCGACGAGAACGAACAGCGTGATGATTTTGCCCATGTCGCCGGGCGTATCCTGCGCCTGACCTTCCAGGGTGAGGCGACCTACGCGCCGCTGCTGGGCACCGTAGCGCGCGAGACCGGGGTGGATTACAGCATCCTCGCCGGGCGCATCGACCGCATCAAGGACACCCCCTACGGCCAGCTGACCCTGGCCCTGACCGGCGGCGATCTGGACGCCGCGCTGGCGCGCTTTGCAGCCGCCGACGTGCATCTGGAGGTGCTGCGCTAATGGACGCCTTACTGACTCGCTTGCTGCCCAACGTCGATTGGGCGGAAATCGGCTACGCCAGCCTGGACACCCTGAGCATGCTCGGCGGCTCCATGCTGTTTACCGTGCTGCTCGGCCTGCCGCTGGGCGTGCTGCTATTCCTGACCAGCCCACGGCAGATGTTCGAACAGAAAGCCTTCTATGGCTTCCTGTCGCTGCTGGTGAATATCCTGCGTTCGGTGCCGTTCGTGATCCTGCTGATCGTGATGATCCCCTTCACCGTAATCGTCACCGGCACCTCGCTGGGTGTACCTGGCGCCATTCCGCCACTGGTGGTGGGCGCCACACCATTCTTCGCGCGCCTGGTGGAAACCGCGCTGCGTGAAGTCGACCGCGGCATCATCGAAGCAACCCAGGCCATGGGCGCCACCACCCGGCAGATCGTGGTCAACGCGCTGCTGCCCGAGGCGCTGCCCGGCATCATCGCCGCGATTACCGTAACGGCCATCACCCTGGTGTCCTACACCGCCATGAGCGGCCTGATCGGCGGCGGCGGTCTCGGCGACCTGGCCGTGCGCTATGGCTATCAACGTTATCAACCCGACGTGATGGCGGTGACAGTGATCCTCCTGCTGGTGCTGGTACAGATTCTACAAACCGTCGGCGACAAGCTGGTGGTGCACTTTTCGCGCAAGTAAACCGCTGGCGACTACCCGTCGCCACCCCTGATCCCACAAGGAGTTAGTCATGAAAAAACTGATCGCCGCAGTCGCTGCCCTAGCAGCCTTCTCCGCCCAGGCCGAAAGCCTGAGCGTCGCCGCCACTGCCGTACCGCATGCGGAAATCCTCGAATTCGTTAAGCCGGCGCTGGCCAAAGACGGCGTTGAGCTGAACATCAAGGTGTTCACCGACTACGTGCAACCGAACGTGCAGGTTGCCGAAAAGCGCCTGGATGCCAACTTCTTCCAGCACAAGCCGTACCTGGATGAGTTCAACAAGAGCCGTGGCACCGAGCTGGTCAGCGTGGCCGGCGTGCACGTCGAGCCCTTCGGCGCTTATTCCAGTCAGCACAAAACCCTGGCCGAGCTGCCACAAGGCGCCAACGTGGTGATCCCGAATGACGCCACCAACGGCGGCCGCGCCCTGCTGCTGCTGCAGAAGGCCGGGGTCATTACCCTGAAGCCGGAAGCAGGCATCCTCGCCACGCCGAAAGACATCGTCGAGAACCCGAAAGCCATCAAGGTGCGTGAGCTGGAAGCGGCCACCCTGCCGCGCGTGCTGACCCAAGTCGACCTGGCGCTGATCAACACCAACTACGCCTTGGAAGCCAAACTCAACCCAACCAAGGACGCCCTGGCCATCGAAGGCAGCGACTCGCCGTACGTCAACATCCTCGTGGCGCGTGCCGACAACCAGGACAACGCCGCCCTGCAGAAGCTGGCCAAAGCACTGAACAGCGCCGAAGTGAAGGCTTTTATCGCTGAGAAGTATCAGGGCGCTGTAGTTCCGGCGTTCTAAGGCACAGCGCTGATGCCGTTCACTTAAACTAAGTGAGCGGCACTCTTGTAGCCCGGATGCAATCCGGGAATGATCTTGAGCAGGGTAACCGCCCCCGGATTCCATCCGGGCTACCCTGGGCCAAACCCCGCCTCGTGCGGGGTTTGTCGTTTAAGGTGTAGCGGCAGACTCGCGCAGACACTCCAGCAGGCAGTCCAACGCCGGCTGACGCTGAGCGCGGCGCAATATCGCCACCAGTTCGCGGTGAAAGGTCAGCACGCCCAGTTCGATCACCCGCAACTGCGTCGGCCGCTGCAGCCACAACCCTGCGCGTGGAATCAGCGACACACCAAGGCCACATTCGACCATCCGCACGATGGCCTCCAGCTCATCCAGCTCCAGCGCTTCCTGCACCGTCAGGCGCTGCTCGCGGAGAAACTGGTTGACCCGCCGTCCGCCGAACGAGCGTCGGTCGTATCGCACAAACGGCTGCTCAGCGAGGATCTGCAGCGGATCATCCGCTGTGACGCTGAGTGGGGTGATCAGCACAAAGGGTTCACGCGCCAGACTGATCTGCAGCAGCTCCTTGGGCAGCTCGAACGGCGGCTTGATCAGCAGCGCCAGGTCCAGTTCACCGGCATCGATCTGGCTCAGCAAGTTCAGCGACACGCCCGGCACCAGCTTCAGCTCGACCCGTGGCGCGGCGGCGCGAAAACGCGGCAAGGCCTCGGGCAACAAACCAGTCTGCAAGGTGGCAATCGCACCGACCTTCAGCTCGCCCTGCCACTCAGCCGCGCGGGTCGGCAAGGCCATCTGCGCGTACAACCCAAGCATCTGCTCCGCCAGCGGCAAGGCATGCCGACCGGCAGCATTGAGCACCGCCGAGCGCCCACTGCGCTCGAACAGGCGGACGCCCAGGCCCTGTTCCAGTACACGCATCTGTGCGCTGACCGCCGACTGGGTCAAACCGACCTGCTGGCCAGCCGCAGCGAAGGTGCCATGCCGCGCCACCGCCACAAAGGTTTTCAATTCGCGCAGCATCGACGCCTCGACTGATCAATTTTGTTTGTGCTTGCGAGCAAGGATATTCGCTTTTAATCAGAATCGCTGTTGCTGAGAATCAGCAGACAACACTCTCAAGGAACTTCAGCATGGCTCTCGCACCCTTTCACCTGGCAATTCCCGTCTACGACCTGGCTTCCGCACGGCATTTCTATGGCGAGGTGTTCGGCTGCGCCGAAGGCCGCAGCAGCGACCACTGGGTGGATTTCGACTTCTTCGGCCACCAGCTGGTGATTCACCAGGCGCCGAAGATGGCGCATCAGGAAGCAGCGCACAGCAACCCGGTGGACGGCCACGATGTGCCGGTGCCGCATTTCGGTGTGGTATTGGGCTGGGAGGATTGGCAAACGCTGGCGGCACGGCTACAGGCCAAAGGCACGCCATTTGTGATCGAACCCTATGTGCGCTTCGCCGGCCAGGTCGGCGAGCAGGCCACGCTGTTCCTACTCGACCCCTGTGGCAACGCCCTGGAGTTCAAGGCGTTCAAGGACATCAGCCAGCTATTTGCCAAGTGATGCGTTACGGGCGATCAAACAGGCCGGGCAACTGTGCGGCCAATTTGCTGTTGTTGATCGGGGCGCGGATAAAGCCGCGCTGCCTGCCATCCGGGCCGATCAGCACCAGGTTACCGCTGTGGTCGACGGTGTAGTTTTCCTTGCTGGTATCAGCCGGAATAAACGGAATGCTGACGCCGTTGGCCAGCTTCTGGATGGTCGCCTCTTCGCCGGTCAAGCCGATAAAGCCGGCATCGAAGTAATCCAGGTACTTCTTCAGCTGCTCCGGCGTGTCGCGATTCGGATCGACCGTAACCAGCACAATGCGCAGCTTGGCCAGGGTTTCCGGCGGTAGCTGACCTTGCAATTGACGCAGTTGGGCGAGGGTGGCTGGGCAGATATCCGGGCAGAAGGTGTAACCGAAAAACAGCAGGCTCCACTGATCCTTGAGCTGATCGACCGCCACTGCCTGGCCGTCCTGATTGGTCAGGCTCAGCTCCGGCAGGCTGCGGCTTTGTGGCAGCAGGACGATACCGGCATCCAGCAGCACGGTGGGATCACCCTGGCCCTTGCTGGTCAGCACCTTGTTGACGGTCAGGCCCAGCACCAGGGCGACGATGGCAACGAGAACAAAAACAGTGATCTGGGTTCGGGACATGGCACCAACGATTACAGGTTTAACAGCAGATAGTGGTCGACCAGCAGGGCGATAAACAGCGCGAAAAGATACCAGATGCTGTACTTGAAGGTGCTGATCGCCGCATGCGGTTTGCTGTCACGGTACAGCACCACCGCCCAGTACAGAAAGCGCCCGCCCAACAGCACGGCGCAGGCGAGATAGAGCAGCCCGCTCATATGGATGGCATAAGGCAGCAGGGTCACCGCAAACATCACCAAGGTGTACAGCAGGATATGCACCTTGGTGTAGTGCTCGCCGTGGGTCACCGGCAGCATGGGGATATCGGCCTTGGCGTATTCCTCCTTGCGGTGGATGGCCAGGGCCCAGAAGTGCGGTGGCGTCCAGGCGAAGATGATCAGCGCCAGCAGCAGCGGTTCGGCGCTGATATGCCCGGTAACCGCGACCCAGCCGAGCAGCGGTGGCGCTGCGCCAGCCAGCCCGCCGATGACGATATTTTGCGGCGTGGCGCGCTTAAGAAAGCCGGTGTAGAGCACCGCATAACCGAGCAGCGAAGCCAGGGTCAGCCAGGCCGCCAGCTCGTTGGTAAAGGTCAGCAGCAAGGCCATGCCAGCTACGGCCAGCAGCAGGGCAAAACCCAGCGCGGCAGTGGGCGAGATACGCCCCGAAGTGACCGGACGCTTGAGCGTGCGCGCCATAATCGAATCGATACGCCGATCCACCACATGGTTGACCGCCGCTGCCGCGCCGGCGCACAGACCGATACCCAGGTTGCCGAAGATCAGCACCTGCCAGGCCACGCCTGCGCGGGTGGCGAGGAACATGCCGACCAAGGAGGTGATCAGCATCAGCACCACCACCCTGGGCTTGGTCAGCTCCAGGTAGTCGCGCCAGCTGGCGTGGGCTTGCTGTTCGCGCGCTAGAGTAGCCATAAGGTCTCTCCTCGATTGTTTTTGTTATTTGCTCGGCAACAGCGCAAGGCCAGCCTGCGCCTCTGCTGCCGGAGATGCCAGCCGAACTGCGCTGCGCACCCGGTAGTTGATCAGTACCAGCGTCAGCAGCAGAGCCGCGCCGCCGAGGTTGTGCGCCACCGCTACCAGCAGCGGCAGGTGAAACACTACGTTGCTGATACCCAGGCTGATCTGCACGGCCAGCGCTAGCAGCAACAAGCCGGCTAACCGCGAAAGGCCATGACGCTTGAGTTGCCAGGCCAATAGCAGAAGCACCAGGGTGACCAGCAGTGCGCCGATGCGGTGGGTCATATGAATGGCGGTGCGTGCGGCGCTGTCGAGCTGACCGCCAAGGTAGTTGGGGCCGATATGCTGAGTCAGGTGAAAACCGTTGGCGAAGTCCATCGCCGGCCACCATTCGCCATGACAGGTCGGCAGATCAACGCAGGCAACCGCCGCGTAGTTGCTGCTGACCCAGCCACCAAGGGCGATCTGCCCAACGACCAACAACAGGCCGAGCGCCGCCAGGCTGCGCAGGCGCGCGGGAAGATTGGCCAAGGCGGCCGCCTTGCCGGAGAGACGCAGGGTTAAAAGAAACAACAGGCTAAGGGTGGCGAAACCACCCAGCAGATGCGCCGTAACAACTTGTGGCCAGAGCTTCAGGGTCACCGTCCACATGCCGAAGGCCGCCTGCAGGGTCACCAGGCCCAACAAGAACAGCGGCAGTTTAAGTGGCTGATCCGCCTCGCCACGGCGGCGCAGCGCCTGTACCGCCAAGCCGAGAATCACCAAACCCAGGGCGCCAGCAAAATAGCGGTGGATCATCTCGTACCAGCCCTTGGCCACTTCCACCGGCGCTTCGGGAAAGCGCGCTTCAGCCAGGGTCTGTTTATGCTCGCTCATCGGCACGCCGATAAAGCCGTAGCAGCCAGGCCAGTCGGGACAACCGAGGCCGGCGTGGGTCAGGCGGGTATAGGCACCGAGCAGCACCACCACGACCGCCAACACAGTGGCGAACAGGGCAAAACGGTAACCGGGCTTGCTCATCATCAGTCCTTAGCCATGGGCAGCATTAGCCAATTTGCGAGATTTTCAACAGGTGCCGCAGGTCGTTAAGAATCGCCTTGCCGTTGCTGGTGGCGTCATAACGCAGCACCAGATTGCCGCGCGGGTCGACAATCCACAGCTGCGCGCCTTCTACCTTACCGGCGGCCTTGTCATAAACATCCAGCTGCAGCTGATAGCGCGCCAGCTGCGGGTATTCACGGCGCAGCTGAGCGTCATAGTCGCTGGCGATGGGTTGAGCAGAAGCCAGGCCATGGGCGGCGCGGCCGACATCACGGTTTAAACCGATATGCACCTGACGGGCGAGAAAAACCAACTCCTTGCAGGCGGCATCGCAGACATCCGGCACGGTCACCAACAGCTGCCAGCGTTGCTCATCGGCACCGACCACACCAAGGTCGGCGCGGGTCTGACCGGTACCAATCAGTTCGCCGTGGTAGCTGCGGGTTTCCGGCACCCAGAAGCGCCACTGATACATGGCGCTGGCGAGGATCATCGGACCGATTACCACGACCAGAATCAGGATCAGTTGCAGCCGTCCACGGCGACGCTGGCTGGGTGACACTTCAGGCAGGGCGATGGCTGGGTTCATGGTGAGTCTCCCGCGCGTTAGATAGACCTAAATAGATAAACAGGCAGAGCAAGGCCGCCGCCAGGGCGAACCACTGCACCGCGTAACCGAGGTGTTTGTCGGGACTCATGGCAATAACCGGCCAATCGCTTTGAAATGACGCGGGGCCCGGTTCGAGGCGGACCTCATAGGCCAGACCGCCACGCCCCAGTTGCTGCCACAGGGCATCCGGTTTGACCTCACTAATCAGCCGCGGCCAGCCCGTAGTGGCTTGCTCACCCTGCAGCTGAAACGCTTCCCCCAGCGGCACATACACCATGGCCTGCAGGCGCAACGGCGTATCCGGGGTGGCAAAGGTTGGGCTGATGCGCCGGTCCGGCCAGGCCAGCCAGCCGCGATTGAGCAGCAGCCAGAGGCCGCTGGCCTGATCATAAAAAGGTTGCAACACCTCCACACCGACCTTGCCGTCGCGGGTGCGGTTGTCCAGCAGCAGGGTATGCCGCGCGTCGAAGAAGCCCTGCAACTGCACGCGCTGGTAGGCCGGGTTGGGCTGGCGCTCCAGCTCAGCGATGCTGATGGGTGCGGCCAGTTGCTGGGCCTGATGTGCGGCCAGCAACTCGCGCTTTTCTTCGGCTCGCGCCAGCTGCCAGAAGCCCAGGGCTATCAGGCAGGGAAACAGCAGCAGCACCAGTACGCTAGGCAGCCAGCCAGGACGGAAGGCGCTCATAGCGACCTCCCTAAAGCCCTGTACAAGCTGGCTATACTGCAGCTGAAGCGCATTTCCCTTCCCCCGAAGTTCTGCTTGGGAGTCACGCATGCTCAAAGCCGCGATCGTCCTGTTACTACTGGCTACTCTGGTCAGCCTATTCAGTGGCCTGTTCTTCTTGGTCAAGAACGAAGGTAAAACCTCCCGGGTAGTCAACGCGCTGACTGTGCGCGTGACCCTTACCGCGCTGACCGTTGCCCTGATTGCCTGGGGTTTCTACAGCGGCCAACTGGTCTCGCATGTCACCTGGTAGTCGCGTCACAGCACATAAACGAAGACGAACAGGCCGATCCACACCACATCGACAAAGTGCCAGTACCAGGCCGCCGCCTCGAAGCCGAAGTGTTTGTCTGGGCTAAAGTGGCCACGAATAATGCGAATCAGCATGATGCTCAGCATCAGCGCCCCCAGGGTCACGTGGGCGCCGTGAAAGCCAGTGAGCATAAAGAAGGTCGCGCCGTAGATGCCCGAGCCCAGGGTCAGCCCCAGTTCGGTGTAGGCGTGGATATATTCCTCGACCTGCAGCACCAGAAAGGCAATACCCAGAATCACCGTCAGCGCCAGCCACAGGGTCAGCGGCTTGCGATGGTTCTTGCGCAGCGCGTGGTGGGCGAAGGTCAGGGTGAAGCTGGAGGTCACCAGCAAGATGGTGTTGATCAGCGGCAAACCCCAGGCGCTGATGGTGCCGCTCGGTGCCGGATAGAGTTTCGGGTCAGGCGTGTTGAGCAGCGGCCAGCTGTACTCGAAACCTGGCCAGAGCATGTTGCTCACCCCTTTGTCACCTTCACCACCGAGCCAAGGGCCAGCCCAGGTGCGCACATAGAACAACACACCGAAGAAGGCGGCAAAGAACATCACCTCGGAGAAAATAAACCAGCTCATGCCCCAGCGGAACGAGCGGTCCATCTGCGGGCTGTACATGCCGGAGCGGCTTTCCTTGATCACATTACCGAACCAGCCGAACAGCATATAGGCGAGAAACAGGCCGCCGACAAAGAAGATCAGCGGGCCGTTGGAGTCGGCGCGATCGGCCTTCAGATCGTTGAACCAGGTGCCTACGCCGTACACCGAGAACAGCATGCCCAGGGTGGCGATGATCGGCCACTTGCTCTGGGCCGGGACGTAATAGCTTTCGTGACTTTCGTGACTCGACATTTATTGTTCTCCTTATGGAGTCGCCCGGGTAAGGGTCGCCTGTGCCACCGGCGGCATGCGCGCAGTGACGTCAAACAAGGTGTAGGCCAGGGTCAGGTGGCGAACATCTGCCGGTAAGTCTCTATCGACAATAAAGCGCACCGGCATCTCAATACGCTCGCCGGGCTGCAATACCTGCTGGGTAAAGCAAAAGCATTCAGTCTTGTGAAAATAAGCAGCCGCCTTGGACGGTGCCACGCTAGGGATCGCCTGGGCGGTCATCGGTTTGTCCGTGGGGTTGTAGGCCACATAGACCATCTCGGTGCTCTGACCAGGATGCACCGTCAGCTCATCGGCCAGCGGACGGAATTCCCAGACCATCTCAGCTGAGTTAGTGGCGAGAAACTGCACCCGCACCTGACGCGACTCATCCGTGCTTTGCAGCCCGGCCTCATAGGCACCGGCGGTTTTACCGTTGATGCCGAATGCCTGGCACATCACGTCATAAATCGGCACCAGGGCGAAGCCAAAGCCAAACATACCGACCACCACCAAGCACAGGCGGATAACCAGGCGGCGGGTCGATAGGGCTTCGCTCATGGCCAGCGCTCCTTATTTCACGTCAGGTGGTGTGCTAAAGGTGTGATACGGCGCCGGCGACGGCACCGTCCACTCCAACCCTTCGGCGCCGTCCCACGGCTTGGCCGCGGCAGGTTTACCACCGCGAATGCACTTGATGACGATAAACAGGAACAGCAACTGGGTGGCGCCGAACATAAAGGCACCAATGCTCGACACCATGTTGAAGTTGGCGAACATCATGTTGTAGTCCGGGATACGCCGCGGCATGCCGGCCAGGCCGACAAAGTGCATCGGGAAGAACGCCATATTCATGCCGATAAAGCTCATCCAGAAATGCAGCTTGCCAAGGGTTTCGTCATACATATGCCCGGTCCACTTCGGCAGCCAGAAGTAGGCAGAGGCGAAGATGCCGAAGATCGCCCCAGGCACCAGCACGTAGTGGAAGTGCGCCACCACGAAGTAGGTGTCGTGGTACTGGAAGTCCGCCGGAGCGATGGCCAGCATCAGCCCGGAGAAACCACCGATGGTGAACAGAATGACGAAGGCCACGGAGAACAGCATCGGCGTCTCGAAGGTCATCGAACCGCGCCACATGGTGCTGGCCCAGTTAAACACCTTCACCCCGGTCGGTACGGCAATCAGCATGGTCGCGTACATAAAGAACAGCTCACCCGTGAGCGGTATCCCCACAGTGAACATATGGTGCGCCCAGACGATAAACGACAGGAAGGCAATGCTCGCCGTGGCATAGACCATCGAGGTGTAGCCGAACAGCGGCTTGCGGGCGAAGGCCGGAATAATCGCACTGACCGCGCCGAATGCCGGCAGGATCATGATGTACACCTCGGGGTGGCCGAAGAACCAGAACACGTGCTGGAACAGCACCGGATCACCGCCACCGGCGGCACTGAAGAAGCTGGTGCCGAAATGGATGTCCATCAGCATCATCGTCACGCAACCGGCCAGTACCGGCATTACCGCGATCAGCAGGAAGGCCGTGATCAGCCAGGTCCAGACAAACAACGGCATCTTCATCAGGGTCATGCCGGGGGCGCGCAGGTTGAGGATGGTGGCGACCACGTTGATCGCGCCCATGATCGAACTGATACCCATCAGGTGCACAGCGAAGATAAAGAAAGTCACCGATTCCGGCGCGTAGGTGGTTGATAGCGGCGCGTAGAAGGTCCAGCCGAAGTTGGGCCCGCCGCCCTCCATAAACAATGTGCTGACCAACATGCTGAAGGCCGCTGGCAGCAGCCAGAAGCTGAAGTTGTTCATCCGTGGCAGGGCCATGTCCGGCGCGCCGATCATCAGCGGGATCATCCAGTTGGCCAGGCCGACGAAGGCCGGCATCACCGCGCCAAAGACCATGATCAGGCCGTGCATGGTGGTCATCTGATTAAAGAATTCCGGCTGCACGATCTGCAGGCCCGGCTGGAACAGCTCGGCACGAATCACCATGGCCATGCTGCCGCCCAGCAGGAACATGGCGAAGCTGAACCACAGGTACATGGTGCCGATGTCTTTATGGTTGGTGGTCAACACCCAGCGCATCAGGCCTTTGGCCGGGCCGTGGTGATGGTCATGTCCGGCATGACCGTGGCCAGCGTGGCCCGGATCGATCACTGCACTCATGTCCTTACTCCTGAGCCTGTTTGAACGCGAGGATGTCTTTCGGCGTGACCATGTCGCCTACCGCATTGCCCCAGGCATTGCGTTCGTAGGTGATGATCGCGGCGATATCGACTTCCGAGAGTTGCTTGCCAAAGGCGGCCATGGCGGTGCCAGGCTTGCCGTTGACCACGATAGCGATATGACCTTCAGCAGGCCCCTTGGCGATGGCCGAGCCTTTCAGCGCCGGGAACATCGGTGGCAGACCTTCACCGGTTGGCTGGTGACAGGATGCGCAGTTGGTCTGATAGGACTTCTCGCCACGGACCATCAGCTCGTCCATGGTCCACTCTTTACTGGTCAACTCCTTCTCGGCGGCAGCCAGTTGCTTACGCTCGGACAACCAGGCGCTGAAGTCATCTTTCGACTTCACCTCGACAACAATCGGCATAAAACCGTGGTCCTTGCCGCACAACTCGGTGCACTGGCCACGGTAGATGCCGGGCTCGTCGATGCGCGTCCAGGATTCGTTGATAAAGCCGGGAATGGCGTCCTTCTTCACCGCCAGAGCCGGCACCCACCAGGAGTGGATTACATCGGCAGCGGTGATCAGAAAACGCACTTTGGTGCCGACCGGCACCACCAGCGGCTCGTCTACCTCAAGCAGGTAGTGCTCACCCTTGGTGGCCTTGTTGTTTATCTGATCCTTGGGCGTGGTCAGGTTGCTGAAGAACTCGACATCCTCACCCAGGTATTTGTAGTGCCATTTCCACTGGTAACCGGTTACCTGAATATCCAACTCCGACTCACTGGAGTCATAGATTTCGATCAGGGTCTTGGTCGCCGGTATCGCCATCAGCACCAGAATCACCAACGGCACGACCGTCCAGAGGATCTCGACCGTGGTGCTTTCATGGAAGTGCGCCGGCTGCTGGCCGGTGGAGCGACGGTGAACGAGCATCGACCAGAACATCGCGCCGAACACGATCACGCCGATCACGACGCAGATCCAGAAGATGGTCATATGCAAATCAAATACTGAGCGGCTGACCTCGGTGGCACCGGGCGTCATATTGAAGCCCCAGCTGGCGTGTGCCGAGCTGAATACCAACCACAACAGGAGGCCCATCCAGACTCGTGGATGTCGCATCATTGCGGGTTCCCCTTAATTTTTCTTGTTATCCCGCCGAATCGATCAGTGGCTCAGCCATCACCCATTTTCACGGTGAAAATGCCTGCAAGGGCTGTCCATGCCACCGCTGATTCGGAGTTATCAGGTACTGCCTTTCGAGTTCGAGTATAGACACGGACTTGCACCTGGCAACGCGAAAGCCGAAATGAGCAACGCACTGCAAGCCACGTGCTAAAGACCGCGGCTGGCGCGGGATAGGCCGAGGTGACTGCTGCGGCATATAGCCGACTCGCATAACTGTTTAATAATTATGACAATCGGGTCTTAGCCGAGGCGCTGAGCCAGCTAAGGTTCTCGCCCATGTCCTCATTTCAGGAGCAGTCATGAACATCGCCGCTTTGCACGCACTGATCCAGCGTGCGCACCAACACGAAGCCAGTACGGGTCACCTGGCCAGCCAGATGCAGGCCCACCTGGGGCAACTGCATCCCTCCATCCGCTTACCCAACGAAGACACCCAAGGCGTGCTGCAGCGTTTTGTCAGCGCCTATATCGAGCAGGTGCCGGAGCTGTTGCAAGCCGCCCATCAGGTGTCGCAGGAAGCGGGAATCGAGGCGCAGATCAAACCGGTGCTCAAGGTTGCCGAGCAGTTCTTCCTGCAGCCACCCGCGCTGATGGCCGGCCATGAAGGGCTGGAAGGATTACTCGATGAAGCCTATTTGGCCCATCGTCTGGTAGAAGAAGTGAATGATCGCTACATCACCCACCTGGGCGCGCCGTTGATTCCGCTGGATACCACGGTGGCCAACCTGATCGCCCACCAGCTGATCGGCGAAGCCTTCGCCAACCAGCTGGATGAGGCCGTACACCATGCCGTCGACGGCATGCTCGACGCTGCCAGCTTTGCCCAGGACTCGGTGCAGGCCTACCGCGAACGCCTGCACAACCCGCAGACCGACGCCGCCTGGCAGCGCTGGCCGTGCCTGTCGCGGCAACTCGGGGTTGAGCTGCAGCTGGATGAAACCCGCGCGGCGGGTTAACTGACCGTAAACCCAGCGCGCGTTTGCCAATGCAGTTGGTTTTTCGGCAGCCTGCTAGCTGCTCGGCAGATAGCGTGCGCGAGGTGTGGCCATCGGCAGCGGACCGTCGCCAATCAGGCGGAACTCGCCCTTCTCCGCGTCGTACGCCTTGATCTCGCTGGTTTCAATGTCATACACCCAGCCGTGGATAAACAGCTGGCCGCAGGCCATGCGCGAGGCTACCGAGGGGTGGGTGCGCAGGTGATCGAGCTGCGCCACGACGTTTTCCTCGGTGAGGATGCCCAGGGTGGTGTGGTCGGCGCAGCCGCAGTTGTCCGCCACCACGGTCTTGGCCACTTCGGCATGGCGTAGCCAGGCTTTTACCGTGGGCATGCGCTCCAGGTCAGCTGGGTTGAGCACGGCTTTCATCGCGCCGCAGTCGGAATGCCCGCAGATAATGATGTGCTGCACACCAAGAGCCATCACCGCGTACTCGATAGCCGTAGACACCCCGCCCATCATCTGCCCATAGGGCGGCACCACGTTGCCGACGTTGCGGTTGACGAACAGGTCGCCCGGCGAGCTCTGGGTGATCAGCTCAGGCACCACCCGCGAGTCGGCGCAGGTGATAAACATCGCGCGCGGGTTCTGTGCGGTGGCGAGCTTCTTGAACAGCTCTTCCTGCTGCGGAAAGATCTCGCTGCGAAAGCGCTGGAAACCATCGACGATGCTCTGCAGGGCTTCCTCGGCACTCTCGGTGCCTGTGCGCCCCTGCAGCGGAATCAACTGATGCTTGTATGGCATGTTTGCGACCTCTGAACCTGAAAAAACCTGCTAAAGCGACAGCCAAGCAGGCTGGCAAGTCACATGCCAAGTGTTACTGCCGCAGGCCCTAACGGCAACACCCACCTGGCGATCCGGTTAGAGCAGCGCCAGCTGGCCACCGGGTGGGCAAAAACGTGAGCAGTCGAGGTTGAACGCTTCACGCCGATTCAGGCCCAGGCGCTTGCTGGCCAGGGCAAAACGTTGCGCGAGCAATTCGGCAAACGCCCCTTCACCGCGAAAACGCTGGCCGAAGCGACTGTCATACAGCGCGCCGCCATGGCTCTGACGGATCAGGCTGAGCACATGCTCGGCGCGCTGCGGGTAGTGCGCCTGCAACCATTCCTCGAATAACGGTGCAACTTCACGCGGCAGGCGCAGCAGCATGTAATTGGCGCTCTGCGCGCCGGCCTCCTTGGCCGCTGTCAACAAGTGCTCCAGCTCCATGTCGTTGATCATCGGAATCATCGGCGAACACAGCACGCCGACCGGAATGCGGTTGTCGCGCAGCACGCGAATCGCCCGCAAGCGCGCCGCCGGTGCCGCGGCGCGCGGTTCCATGATGCGTTTAAGCTCATCATCCAAAGTGGTCAGGCTGATCATCACCGCCACCAAGCGCTGTTGCGCCAGTTCAGTGAGCAGGTCGAGGTCACGCAAAATCAGCGAACCCTTGGTGATGATGGTGACCGGGTGACGATAGTCGAGCAGCACCTTGAGGCTGTTGCGCGTCAGCAGGTGCTGGCGCTCGATCGGTTGATAGGGTTCGGTGTTGGAGCCCAGGTTGATCGGCGCACAGACATAGCCGGGCTTGCTCAGCTGCTGTTCGAGCAGGGCCACGGCATTGGTTTTGGCGATCAGCTTGGTTTCGAAATCCAGCCCCGGCGACAGGTCCCAGTAGGCGTGGCTGGGCCTGGCGTAGCAGTAAATGCAGCCATGCTCACAGCCGCGGTAGGGATTCAGCGAGCGGTCGAAGGGCAGGTCCGGTGACTGGTTGCGGGTGATGATGCTTTTTGCGGTTTCGCTGCGCACCTCGGTCGCCCGGCTGGGCGGCACTTCCTGAAACCAGCCGTCATCACTGGCGATAATGCGCTGCGGGGCAAAGCGGTTATGCGGGTTACTGGCGGTACCGCGACCGCGCGGCGGCAAAGAAACGGACATGGGCTGACTCCATAAATTACTGTATATGAATACAGTAATTTACATGCATCACCAACCACCAGTCGTCAGTGGCGCAGCTTGCGCGGCACCTGAATCAACCCGCCACCAGTAGCAACAACAGCGGCAAACTGGCCGCCGCCAGCAGGGTTTGCAGGGTGATGATGCCCGCCATCAACTGGCTGTCGCCGCCCAGCTGACGGGTCAACACATAAGCCGTCGGCGCGGTTGGCAGGGCAAAGAACAGCACCAGCACGGTGCTTTCCATCGCCGGTAAGTGCAGACCATAGGCCACCGCCCAGGCCAGCATCGGCATAGCCAGCAGACGCAGCAGGCTGTTGCAAGCCAGTGCCGGAATCTCACCGCCCAACTGTTCAGGCTTCAGCGCTGCACCAACGCAAAGCAGGCCCAGCGGCAGGCTGGCCGCAGCCAACAGACTGAGCAGCCGGTCACTGCCGCCCGGCAGGCCAAGACCACTGAGGTTGACTAGTGCGCCGCCGAGGCAGGCAAGAATCAACGGGTTTTTCAGAATCGGCAGCAACAGGCTACGCGCACTGACGCCACGCTCGGCGGTCAGCGACCAGACCGACAGCACATTCACCGTCGGCACCATCAGGGCGAGCATGATGGCCGCCAGGGTCAGGCCTTCCTGGCCAAATAGGCTGCCAACAGCTGCCAGACCCAGATAAGTATTGAAACGCAGAATGCCTTGGCTGAACGCCCCAAAACGCCCCGCCGGCCAACCCCGCACGCGGCGCACCACTAGCAGCGCCAGCCAGGCGATGCCCAGCGCCAGCAACACGGCCAACCCAAGGCGCGGCAACGCTGGGTTATCCAGCGGCGCCGTGGCCAGGCTACTGAACAGCAGCGCGGGAAACAGCATGAAGTAGTTCAGCCGCTCGGCACCCGGCCAGAACGCCTCATTGGGGAACGCCCAACAGCGCAGGTAATAACCGGCGACGATCAAGGCAAACAATGGCCACAAGGCCAACAACAGTTCAGTCACGGGAGCCCCCGGTGGTGGTAAGCGCTAATCTTGGTCAGCCCTATCGCGTGACGCAAGGTAGACGTCGGTATTAGGCTGCTTGACCTGAGCATCCCGGCGAGGACGTCTTATGTCCGATATCCACCAAGGCGGTTGCCAATGCGGGGCCTTGCGCTATGAGTTTGCGGCGCCGCTGCGCGACATCGCCCACTGTCATTGCTCGATCTGCCGGCGCAGCACCGGCGGTATCGTCACCACCTGGATCACGGTGCCGCTAGCGAGCTTTCGCTGGCTAGCCGGCACCGCGCGCGAATATGCCTCGTCATCCAGCTGTACGCGCAGCTTCTGCCCAACCTGCGGCGCGCACCTGACGCTGTTCACCACCCTCAGCCCGCACAGCCTGGATATCACCATCGCCACCCTCGACCAGCCTGAACTGGCGCAGGCGGATCGCCATATCTGGGTGCAGAGCCGGCTGCCCTGGCTGAGTCTGGACCCTAACCTGCCGGAAGAAAGGCAGGAGATCATCGAATAAAGCACGCTGACCGCAAACCCTCGCATAGGTCTGAGCCCCTGCCCTATGCGCGAAGACCCTTTGGGCGGCGCGCACCAGGCTTGCCATCCGCACCGGAAGATGAACTACGTTGTTCAATGGATGGGTTCAAGCACTTGGAATATCTGCGACGCTGGCCGCCTACGCATTAGCGCACAGCGTTCTCATAATAACGACCCAGCAGCTGATAAGAGACGCAGTTGTAGCCGCAGAAAAGCATTCCCTAAAAACATCGCCTGTGTCACATTTTGTATCCAATGACGCCTGTAAACATTGATTCCAAAAGGCTTTTTCACAGCACTGACAACACGCAGCAGTTCCGACATGATGAGCAGGCTAAATCGCGCTGTCCGGCGATTCGCGCATCTCACGACCATCTAGGCTAAGGATAACCGCACATGCCGGGTGCATTACTTCGCACAGGTAACCTTCAGGAGTTCAAGGCGCTCGGCGTCGATGGCCAGCCGGTGTACACCGCCGCGCTGCAACTGCGCGAAGCGATTCGTCTGAAGATGGGGCGAGAGGCCGCCAGTTGCCTGGCCATCCCCCAGCCCAATGAAACCGGTGACCGTATCGACTGGTACGCACCCGATGAAGGTGATGTGGTGCCGTGGTCCGCCGCAACCGCCGAAGAACGCAGCGACGCGTACCAGCAGCTTGATGCCATGCATGCGCAACTGGGCAGCACCAGCACCAGCATGCGCAATGACGTACAGAGCCGCGAAAAGCAGATCTTCGGCCGCCTACTGGAAAAGACCGTCCATTTCCCCGACAGCGATCACGTCTATCTGGTCAACGGCAAACCGGTCATTTCCTTCTGGGGCTTTACCGATAATGCCGGCACCTACGACCACGACCCGCTGCTATGCCTGCGCCCACCCGTGCCTAATGCGGCACCGCTAGCGCCGCCAGTTAGCCCCGCACCACTTGCAGCCGCTCCAGTAATAGAAGCCAAGCGCCCTTGGTGGCGCTGGCTACTGTGGCTGTTGCCCCTGCTGTTATTGCTTCTGCTACTGCTGTTGCTGTTGCGCGCTTGTGCACCGAGCGTGCCGCTGCCACTGGGCCTGGACCAAATCGACCTGCCGGGCCTTGCGCACGTTCGTAGCGTGGATCTGCCCAGCGTCAATCTGGGTGGGGTAAACGGCGTGATCACGGGCCAGGGCGACATCAACGGACAATTAGCAGGCGGTCAACCCGCGGAAGGCGAATTACCTGATGGGCAACTGCCTACCGATGAAGATGAACAGCCCGCCGCTCCTGGTGAAGAGCCTGCTGGCGAAGAACCCGGCGCAGACGCGTCAACGCCACCAGCAGGCGAAGAACCTGGCGAGCAACCGCCTATTGATCCCGAAACAGGCCAGCCACAGCCGCGCAAACAACCGCCCGGCCGCGACGTACCACAAGACCTGAGCATTCCGCCGCAAGCGCTGGAAACCGGCTCCACTGAATTCCTCAACGGCAGTTGGAAAGCCGGTGCCGGGATTCAGGATGCGCAAACCGGCAAACCGATGCAGCTGGAATACGACTTCAAAGACGGTAAAGGCCAGGTCAAGGTCCGCCGTGGTGATGGCGTTGAATGTTCTGGAACCGTTAACGCCGCCATGCAGGGCGGCAAACTGGCGATCAATAATCAGGGCCAAGCGGCCTGCAATGACGGCAGCAGTTACAAACTGCCGGAAGTAACCTGCAGCCCAGACAACCGTAGCGCCGCGGATTGCTCCGGCAACTACGAAAACCAGCAGTTCCCCATGTCGATGCGACAAGGCGAACAGTAACGGTCATTACCGTGTATTGAGCAAAGAACAGGCAAGGTGCAATGAAGCGGATCAGCGCAGGCGAACAGCCGCGAGCTGATTCCACACGGCCTGTCACTACGGGCTGGCTGTGGCGCACATGGCCTGTGGCTTAGTGGAATGGATGGCAACGCAGCCTGACCCCAGCACAGCTGACGTCAGGCGCCTAGGCGAAAGAACAGGGGCGGAAGAACAGCACTATGTTTCCAGAAAGAACGGATTACGAAGAAAAAATCACCCTGATCATGGGCAGTGGCGTCCAGTTTCTGGACTTCCCCATCACCCTGGAACTGCGCCGCGAACTACCCGGCGAGTTCGTTCGTCAGCGTCAAGACGGCCCACTGGCGCGTCTGCTGTTCGATGACCGGAGCAACCAGTTCTATCACCCGGCCGCTCCCGGCCAGGCCGTAAGTCCGGCCTACAGCGTGACAGTGGATCAATCCGTACGCCTGCTCAAAGGCCTGTGGCTGCCGCTGCCCTTCTTCCGGTTCAACCCACCACGGCGCTTTGATGATGGCCCGTCCAACTGGGCGCGGGTGCGCATCGTTGAACTGAAGCCCGGCGAAGACCCGGACGGCCACACCCACCGCGTGACCCTGGCCTTCGATACCAAAGTTTTCGCCAGCCGCAGCGACACCGCCTACCTCGCGCCGACCAGCGATGACGTGCGCGCCGGCGCGTCCTTCGCCCTGGCCCATCAAGCCAACGAAATGGGCTGGTTCCTCGACCTCGGCTGGGTCAACGACTGGCTGCGCGAAGTGTTCAGCGAACAGGCGCAACTACCGCCCGTGCGCATGCAACTGGATGACATCGAAAACGAATGCCAGGAGCTGTACCACCAGGCGCATTACCTCAACCTCCTGCATATTCTCGGCAGCGCCCTGACCGTGCCGGAGATGAAAGTCGTCTCCAACCGCGACAGCGACCTGCACAAAGCCATTCCTGTGGACATGGTGCTGGACGTCGGCAACTCGCGCACCTGCGGCATCCTGATCGAAGACCACCCGCAGGAAAACGACGGCCTGAGCAAACGCTACGAGTTGGAGCTGCGCGACCTGACCCAGCCCGAGCACGTTTACCCCGAGCCTTTCGAAAGCCGCATCGAGTTCGCCCAGGCCGTGTTCGGAAAGGATCATTTCTCGGTACAAAGTGGCCGCCGCGAGGCCTTCCAGTGGCCGACCATCGCCCGTGTCGGCCGCGAAGCTGGACGCCTGGCCAGCCGTCGCCGGGGCACCGAAGGTTCCACCGGCCTGTCCAGCCCGAAACGCTACCTGTGGGACGAAGACAACTACGAGCCCGGCTGGCGCTTCAACTGCGCCTACGTCAAAGCCGACAGCGAACCCCACGCCACTGCTGCGCCAGTCGCCAGTTTGATCAATGAAAAAGGCCAGGCGTTGTATAGCCTGCCGTTCGATGAGCGCATGCCGGTGTTCCACCCGCATTACTCGCGCAGCTCGCTGATGACCTTCATGCTCTGCGAAGTGCTGGCCCAGGCGCTGATGCAGATCAACAGCCCGTCCCAGCGCCTGCGCATGAGCCACTCGCGGGTACCGCGCCACCTGCGCTCGATCATCCTCACCGTGCCGCCGTCCATGCCCAAACCTGAGCGAGAGATCTTCGCCAAATGCATGGAGCAGGCCATCGGCCTGGTATGGAAAAGCCTCGGCTGGCACCCGGAAGATGATCCGATCAACATCAAGGATGCCAAGAGCCGCGAAACCGCCTGGCCGTTTCTGCCCGAAGTGCATGTGCAATGGGACGAAGCCACCTGTGGCCAGGTGGTGTACCTGTTCAACGAAACCCAGAACAACTTTGCCGGCCGCCCGGAAGAGTTCTTCGCCGCCATGGCACGCCCGGATCAACCACATAAAAACCGCCTGACTATCGGCTCGATCGATATCGGTGGCGGTACGACTGACCTGGTGATCACCGAGTACCGCCTCGACGATGGCGTCGGCAGTAACGTCTACATCACCCCGTCCCAGCGTTTTCGTGATGGGTTCAAGGTGGCCGGTGACGACATCCTGCTCGACGTGATCCGCCAGTTCGTCCTGCCCGCGCTAAGCGCAGCGCTGACCCAGGCCGGCGTGGAAAACCCCGACGCGCTGCTGTCCAAACTGATCGGTAATGAGCCACTCACCGTGCAGGACGGCGTACTGCGCCAGCAACTCACCCTGCAACTGTTCAGCCCGATTGGCCTGCGTCTGCTCAAAGCATACGAGCAATATGACCCGCTGGATGCCGGCACGCTGGTCAGTGGCAGCTTCGGTGAATTGCTGGGCGACGAACGTCCCACCGACGATGTACTGGACTATGTAACGGGGGCGGTGCGCCGTCATTTGGGCGCGGGCAGCAAACCGTTCAGCCTGCTGGACGTGGTGTTGAACGTAAACCTGCGGCGCATTCACGAAGCCTTTATTACCGACCGGATGAACATCGGCAAGACCATCAAGGCGCTGTGCGAAGTGGTCTACAACTACCCCTGTGATGTGCTTCTGTTGACCGGCCGACCTTCGCGCCTGCCGGGCGTACAGGCGCTGTTCCGCAAGCTGCTGCCGCTGCCACCGGGACGCATCCTGCCGCTGAACCAGTACCGCACCGGCGGCTGGTATCCGTTCAACAAGCTTGATCGTATTGAAGACCCGAAAACAACTGCAGCGGTGGGCGCCATGCTTTGTCTGCTCAGCCGCAGTCTGCGCCTACCCAACTTCTTCTTCCGCTCGGCGGCGTTCACGCCGTACTCGACCCTGAAGCATCTGGGGCTGCTGGATAACAACAACGTGATCAAGGACGGCAACGTCTACTTCCGCGACATCGACCTGGATGACCCGCAATACCAACTGCCGGATCAGACCTTCGAGATGCGCGGCACCATGCGCTTGGGCTTCCGCCAACTGGGCGACGAGCGCTGGTCCGCAGCGCCGCTGTATATCCTCAGCATCGAAAACCAGAAGCTGCGTGAGCAAGTGGCCTCCCAAGGGCTGGTACTGAAAGTGCGCCTGGGCATCAAACCATCGCGCAACCCGGCGGAGGGCAGCGAAAGCTTCGAGTTCCTCGGTGCCGAGTCCGACGGCGGTTCGGTCAGCCGTGCGCATATTCGTTTACGCCTCAACACCCTGGCCGATGCCGGGCTGGGTGAGTCGCAATATTGGCTGGACAGCGGGAGCGTGTTTCGCAAATGAGTAACTCGCCTGAGCAACTGACTCAACACTGGTCTGCCATCCACAGCGGTGCCGGCGATGCGATTCGCTGGATCAACGACGTGCGCCGCACAGCGCCGCGCCTGGATAACGAAGCAGACGACCTGATCCTCAGCCTGCGCCGTGTGCGCAACACTGCCGATCGTTTGGGCGGGGTTTCCAACCTGCCGATGACCGTGGGCTTCTTCGGTCTGTCCCAGGCCGGCAAGTCCTACCTGATCTCGACTCTCGCAGCCGGTGCCAACGGCAAGCTGGAAACCGATTTTGGCGGCAGTCGGCTGGACTTCCTCACCCACGTCAACCCGCCCGGTGGCGGCAAGGAAGCTACAGGTCTGGTGACCCGTTTCAGCCGCACCGCCAAGCCAGGGCCGAACGACTTTCCGCTGGAACTGAAGCTGTTTGCCGAAGTGGAACTGGCCAAGGTACTGGCCAACTCCTTCTTCAACGACTTCAACACCGAGAAGGTGCTCTATCGCCTCGACGAAAGCGCCATCCGTCAGCTGCTCAAAGAGTTGGGCAAACGTCGCCAGCTCAGCCAGGTGCCGGGCGTCAGCGAAGATGATGTGGTCGCCCTGTGGGACTACCTGCAAGACAATTTCCCGGCCTCCATTTCCGGCCTGGCCGGCTATTACTGGCCAGCGGCGGTGGAACTCGCGCCATGGCTGAGCCTGGAAGACCGCAGCAAACTGTTCTCGATTTTCTGGGGTGAAATCGACGAGCTCAGTGAGGCTTACCTGAGCTTCGCCAAAACCCTGAGCCGCCTGGGCAACGCCGACCGCGTGTTTGCGCCGCTCGATGCCCTGGTACGGCAAACCGACAAAGGCCTGTCGCAGGCCGACAGCATCATGAACGTCGACATGCTGGAGCGCCTTGGCCGTGACAGCGACAAGCCCGTCAGCGTACGCCCATTCAGCAACGGCGAGCTGCAAGCTGCGGTTGAACTGACCCTGGCCCAGCTCGCGGTACTGACTGCCGAGCTGGTATTCCCACTGGTGGAGCCGACCAGCGATCCGCTGTTCGAGCAGGTCGATCTGCTCGACTTCCCCGGCTATCGCGGTCGCCTCTCGGTGGAGTCGCTGGACGACGTGCGTCGCGCCGTCAGCAGTGACGAAGCCAGCCCGGTGGCGCAGCTGATTCTGCGCGGCAAGGTGGCTTACCTGTTCGAGCGTTACACCGACAGCCAGGAAATGAACGTGCTGATCGTCTGCACGCCGTCCAACAAGCAGTCGGATGTCACCGCTGTCGGCCCGGTACTGACCCGCTGGATTGAAAAAACCCAGGGGGCCAAACCGGAAGAACGCGCCCTGCGCAAACCCGGCCTGCTGTGGGCCATTACCATGTTCGACATGCGGATCACCAGCGACCTCGACAAGGGCGAGGACCTGCTGCGCCTAGGCTGGGGCAGCGGCGGCATGATGAAGATGACCATGCTCGAACGCTTCGGCCAGTACACCTGGCTGCAAGAATGGACAGACAATCAGCCGTTCAACAACACCTTCCTGGTGCGCAAGCCACGCATGAAGGTGACCTTCCTCGATGTGCTGGATGGCAATGAAATCGGCATCAACACCGCGTCCCAGGATTCACTGACGCTGATGCACAACACCTTCGCTGAAGACGAAACCGTGCAGCGGCATGTCCATCAGCCCGCGCAGGCCTGGGCTGCCATGTTGGAACTGAACGACGGCGGCATGAGCCGGATCAGCCAGTACCTGCGCGGCGTGGCCCTGCGTGAAGTGAAGCTTGGGCGTATCCGTGAGCAGTTGGATGAAGTCGTGCACCTGCTGGATAACCGCCTCGGCCACTGGTTCCAGGCCGAAGGCGCTGGCGAGCTGGAGAAGAAGCGCAAAATCGCGCAACAGATCTTTGAAATGATCTGGCCGCGCCGCGTTTTGCTGGGTGAGCTGCTGCAAAAAATGCAGCTACCGGACGACCTGCTACGCGGCCTCTACCTCAACGCGGGCGAAGATGCTGCGCAGCCAGTAACCAGCGAAAAAACTGCGGATGGTCCAGCCAGCGGCGGGGCACTCAACCTGGGGAATGACTTCGCCAGCGATGACGGCTTCAGCCTGTTTGGCGATGTGCCGGCCGCGCCGACCGCCAGCAACGCCGTGCGCTCCACCGGCAGCGATGCGCGCTTTGCCCAGGCCGTATTGCGCGAATGGATCAGCCATCTGCGCCATCTGCCGGAAGACGTGCGCCTGCTGACCTTCCTGGGCTTTTCCAAACCTGCAGTTGAGGCACTGGTCGACGAGTTGGTGACGGCCGCCAACCGCCTAAATCTGCAAGAACGCCTGCTGCGGACAATCGTCAGCACCGAGCAAATTGGCACCAAACGCGAACAACTGGCAGGGCGTCAGGTGCTCACTGCGAAAACCCTACTGGGTGACTTTATCGGCTGGCTGGGCTTTATCGACATGCCGCTGGAACTGCGCCCGGATAGCCGCATCGAGCACGGCGCCAAACTGTTCCAGGCCCCACCGGCGATTGCCCCCGGCAGGCTGCCGGAGCTGACGCCGCAGCCACTGGAGCACAGCCGCAATTATGTCGGTGACTGGCTGGTGGCCCTGAGCAAGGTTGCCGAAGACAACGCCGGGCACAGCGCCGGTCGGGAAATTACACCAGAACAGAACGAAGCGTTGGGCAAGGTGCTGGCCACCCTGCACGCTAATCGGACGGAATAAGTCATGCTGAGAATCGAACTCAAGGCCGCACAGAGTGGCCAACCCGGCCACGGCGAACTGACCATCCATGGTTGGGCGCAAGACACTGACGGCCTCGAACTGACCGTGCAACGCAACCAGGACGGCCGCTACCTGGCCGCCAATGGCCAGTGGGACAGCAACCCGGTATGGCATCCCCTCGACAGCCTGAGCCTCAACGATGAGGTGCTCAACGGCGAAGTCGGCCCTTGGTTGATCGACCCGCTGATGCAAGACCCGCAAATGGCCTACATGCTGCAACTGCGCAACACCGACGGCAGCGACAAGGGCGTGGTACGGATCATCGGGGCAATCCTCTCATCCATGGCCGCCGGTAACTCCCTCAACGATGAGAAGCGTGCCCAGCGTCCGGCTCAGGTCGTCGTGCCGCCCACACCGGAGCCCGAACCCGAGCCACAACCCCTGCCCGAGCCTGAGCCAGAACCCGAATTGACGCTCGAGCTGGAGCCTGAGCCAGAACCGATCATTCCCGAGCCTCGCCAACCGGCCGTCGCGCCCGAGAAGAACGGCAGCAAGCTGTGGCTGATTCTGCTGATTGTGGTGCTGCTGGTCGCTCTGGCTGCAGCAGCCTGGTGGTTCTTCCTGCGCACGCCCGACGCAACATCGTCAGCCAACAGCCCGGCCTCGGCCAGCAGTAGCAATGCCTTGCCGTGCGGCCCTGAAGCACTGAGCGAAGGTAAAGACGACCTGGTGTTTATCCAGACCTGCCTGAAATCCAGCCCGAGCAGCGAGCAAGTTCTGACGGTGGTCAACGCCGCCAAAGAGGCCAAACGCTGCGGCGTGGTCCAGCGTATTTATGCGCACAAGGCGCAAGCCGGTGATGCCGCCGTGGCCTTCGCCTATGCCCGCGAATACGACCCGCAGCACTTCAAGAGCGGTGGCTGCATCGAAGCGGCTGACGCTGAAACAGCCGCCTACTGGTACGAAATCGCCGTGAACAACGATCCGGCCAACCAGGAAGCCAGCCAACGCCTGGAGGCACTGCGCAAATGACTGTACGTCCATTCAACCTGCCTCTGATCGCCGGCTTTCTGCTCAGTGGCCTGGCTGCGCCCGCACTGGCCAACGACAAACCGTTGTTGCAAGAAGGCAAGCAGACCCTCTACCAGCGCGTGCTGACCACGCCCAGCTGCCAGCTTGCTGACAGCGCAGGTGCCACTGCCGGCAAGGCTCAGCCAGCGTTCACCCGCTTCTACGTCTATCAGCGCGAGCAATCGGGCAACGCCGAATGGCTGAAAGTCGGCCCGGACAGCTACGGTAAGACCGTCGGCTGGATCAAGGCCGACTGCGCCGTGGACTGGAAAATGCAGATGACCCTGGCCCTGACCAACCCGGCCGGACGTGATCCGCTGCTATTTTTCAAGGACAAGGCCAAGCTGGAAGAGTTGTTCGCCAAGGAAGACCCGACACCGCTGCTCAAGCCGATTCAGAACAATATGAAAGACAAGGGTCGCGACCCGGCCGTGGTCGCCCGCGAGCCGGACTACGCGGTTGATCTGGCGAAAAACTTTTACCTGCTGCCGGTGCTGGATGCCGAAGAGGTGTACACCGAAAAAGGCTTTCAGGTGCGTCTGCTGAACGTCGCCTCAGTCAGCGCCGAGCCCTCCGACAAGAGCAAGGCCGACGCCAGCAACGCCACCGCCAACGAAGCCAATACCCTCAAAGGCTTCAGCGCGGCAGTGGTGTTCGTGATCGACTCGACCATCTCCATGGGTCCCTACATCGACCGCACCCGTGAGGCGGTGAAACGCATCTACGGCCAGATCGAACAGGAAAAACTCCTCGATCAGGTCAAGTTCGGTCTGGTGGCGTACCGCTCCAGCACCAAGGCGGTACCGCAACTGGAATACACCAGCAAGATGTTCGCTGACCCGAGCACGGTGAAAGACGGCAAGGACTTCCTCGCCAAAGTGGCCGAGCTGAAACAGGCCAGCGCATCGAGCAGCAGCTTCGACGAAGACACCTACGCTGGCGTGATGCAGGCGTTGGATCAGGTGAAATGGAATGAATTTGGCGCGCGCTACATTGTGCTGGTCACCGATGCCGGCGCACTGGACGGTGACAACAAACTCTCCAGCACCGGTCTTAGCGCCGAGCAGGTGCGTCTGGAAGCCAAATACCGCGGCGTGGCGATTTACAGCCTGCATCTGAAAACCCCGAGCGGCGCGAAGAACCACGCCTCCGCCGAAGCGCAGTACACCGACCTCTCAACCAACGCCTTCCTCAACAAGCCGCTGTACTACCCGGTGGATGCCGGTAACGTCGACAGCTTCGGCTCCATGGTCGACAGCCTGGGCGACGCCATTACCGCCCAGGTAAAAGCCGCCTACCGTGGCGATATGGCCGCTGGCAGTGCGCTGGGGGCTGATACTAAATACGCAGGCGACAGCGCAACGGACAAAGCCATTGTTGAGGATGCCGCGCTGCTCGGCCACGCCATGCGTCTGGCCTACCTCGGCGAGAAAACCGGTGCCAGCGCGCCTCCGGTATTCCAGGCGTGGATCAGTGACCGCGACTTCGTCCAGCAGAACGTGCCCACCACCGACGTACGCGTGTTGATGACCAAAAGCCAACTGAGCGACCTCAGCGATGTGGTCAAACAGATCGCCGATGCCGCCAACGAAGGCCTGATCTCCCCCAACGACATGTTCGAGCGCCTGCGCTCGGTGGCTGCCACCATGGGTAAAGACCCGAACCAGCTCAAGGACAAGACCATCAAGGTGGCCGACATGGGCCTGATGGCCGAGTACCTCGACGGTTTGCCGTACCTCAGCGACGTGCTGAGCCTGGATGAGGAGACCTGGAAAGGCATGGAAGGGCTCGATCAGGAGAAATTCATCCGCCGCCTCAACACCAAGCTCAAGTACTACCAGCGCTACAACGCCGACGCCGACCGCTGGGTGTCTCTGGCCCCAGGCAGCGACGCCCGCGAGCACGTTTACCCGGTGCCGCTGGAGGCCTTGCCCTAAGCCATGCTGCAGATTGAGAACATGAGCATCCGCCGTGGCGCCGACTACCGCATCAGCTTGCCGCGCCTGACCTTAGCGCGCGGTGAGGTGGCGGCGATCACCGGTGCCAGCGGCTGCGGCAAAAGCACCCTGCTGGAAATCATCGGCCTGATCCTGCGCCCGGAACAGCTCGGTCGCTATCAATTGGGGGATGCCGGTGGCCTGGATGTCGCGGCTCTGGTTCAGGCCGATCAGCAATCGCAGCTGGCGGACATCCGCGCTCAACGCCTCGGCTTTGTGTTGCAAACGGGCGGCCTGCTGCCCTTTCTCACCGTGCGGCAGAACATCGAGCTGCCCCGGCGCATGCTCGGTCTACCGGCAAAAAGCGAACGGGTAGAAGAAGCCATCGCTCGCCTGCGCCTGCAAACGTTGCTGGAGAAGCGCCCGGCGCAGTTGTCCATCGGCGAACGTCAGCGCTGCTCTTTCGTCCGCGCCATTGCCCACGAGCCGGACCTGCTGCTGGCCGATGAACCCACCGCGGCCCTGGACCCGCATCAGGCGCGCAACCTGTTCGAGTTGATCATCGAGATCGTCCAACGCTTCCAGATTGCCGCCCTGCTGGTGACCCACGACTGGGACCTGGTCCGCGATTGCGGCATCCGCAATGTCGTCGGCACGCTGCACGACGGTAAAGGCACGGTGTTCCATGACGCCGTCTAAACGACGCCCCAGCCTGCTTCTGCTGGTCGAGCTGGCCGCCCGCGACCTGTGGCACGACCGCAAGGTCTCGTTGTGCATCGTCGCCTCGCTGGTGGCGGTGATCGCGCCGCTGCTGCTGCTGTTCGGCCTCAAGCACGGCGTGGTGTCGCAGTTGAATAACGAACTGCTCAGCGACCCGCGTAATCTGGAAGTGCGCATGCTGGGCAATTACAACCTTGCCGGCGACTGGTTCGAGCAGGTGCGCAACCAGCCGGGTGTTGGCTTCGTCATTCCGCTGACCCGCTCGCTGAATACCACCGCCGACCTGATGCGCGACAACCAGCATTTTGTCGCCAACGCGGAAGTCATCCCCAGCGCCAGCGGTGACCCGCTGATCGGCACATTGCCGGCTCCAGCCACTCAGCAACAGGTGCTGCTCAGCGCCAGCGCGGCCAGCAAACTTGGCGTGAAAAGCGGCGATCAGATGCGCCTGCTGGTGCTGCGCAAACTGCAGGGTAACAACGAGCGCGGCGACTATGCCGTGACCGTCGGCGGCGTGCTGGAGCACAACCTGTTTACCCGTCCGGCCGTACTGGTTCACCTCGACCTGCTGGTGGCCATGGAGAACTTTCGCGACGGCTACGCCGTGCCGCAATTCGGGTTCGACAGCGGTACGCCAGCGCCCGTTCGTGAGCGTTACGCCCGCGCGCGGATTTACGCGCAAGGTCTGGACGATGTCGCCACCATCGCCGCCAGGCTGGAAGGCGAACGGATTGAAAGCAGCACCCGCGCCGCCGAGATCGAATCAGTCAAAGCCATCAGCCATGTACTCGGGCTGATCTTCGCGGTAATCGCCTGGACTGCGGTGATCGGCTGCGTAGCCTCGCTGATCGGTGCCTTTCTGGCCAACATCGACCGCAAACGCAAAGACCTCGCCCTGCTACGCCTGCTGGGCTTCCAGCGCTCGGCGGCCGGGCTGTACATCATGGTGCAAGCGGCGCTGTTGACCTGCCTGGCATTTGCCCTTGGCTACGGCGCGTACCTGATCGGCAGCAGCGTGTTCAACAGCGCGCTGGGTAACAATCTGGTGGGCGATGGTTTCGTCTGCAAGCTGGAAAATATTCATATTCTGCTGGCCTTCGCCAGCGCATTGCTGCTCGCCATTCTGGTGGCGGCTGTAGGAGGTTTTCGTGCGATTCACATTCAACCGGCTGAAAGCCTGCGTGACCTCTAACGCAAGCGGTGCGGCGCTGTTGGGTGGCGTGCTGTTGGCCACCTGTAGCCTGAGCGCCCAGGCCGCCTGGGAAGAAAAGTACTACAACCCCAAGCCGGCGGATGAGGACGTCACTCTGCCAATGCCCTGCGAAGGCTCCCTAACCCTGCGTAAAGTGCAGGTGCCGGTGGCCAGCCCGATGGGTGATTACGGCGTGACCCTGGGCCAGGACAGCGATGAATGGGGTTATATCGAGCAAGCCCGACCGAGCTTTATCGCCGGCAGCTTTACCGTGCAGAAGCCGGCACCGGGCCGCTATTACCTGCTGGCCAAGTACGAACTTAACGAGCTGCAGTATCAGGCGGTGATGAACGACACCTGCCCGACACCTTCGGCCAAGCTGCGCCTGCCGCAAGTGGGCATCAGTTGGTTCGACGCCACCGCCTTTGCCGATAAATACAGCCTGTGGCTGCGCAAAAATGCTGCAGCCAAACTACCCAAGGAGGACGGTGCCGCAGGCTTCCTGCGTCTGCCCACCGAAGCAGAGTGGGAGTTTGCCGCCCGTGGCGGCATGGCAGTTTCTCAGGCTGAATTTCGCGACATCCGCTTCCCCACCCCGGACGGCGGCCTGGGCGGCTATGCCTGGTTTGCTGGCGCGCAATCAGCCAACGGCAAGTTGCAGTTCACCGGCCTGCTCAAACCCAATCCGCTGGGCCTGCACGATGTGCTGGGTAACGTCGATGAAATGCTCTTCGAGCCGTTCCGCCTGAACAAACTGGATCGCCAGCATGGCCAGGCCGGTGGTTACATCGTGCGCGGCGGCAACTACCTGGTCCCGCAAGCCGAACTGCGTACTGCCCTGCGTCAGGAGCAGCCGTACTATTCTGCCGGTGGGGCCAGCGCCAGCGCGCAGACCAAGCTGAAAACCAGCGGCGTGCGCCTGGCCCTGGTGGCTCCAGTGCTGACCTCGCGCGAGCGCATCAAGCAGGTCGAGCAGGACTGGAAGAAACTGGGCACACCCGCCGCCGGCAAAGCGACCGAGAACAAGGATCAACGCGCCGACCCGGTCGCTGAGATCAGCAGCATCGCCAACACGGTTGAAGATGACGCGCTCAAGCAGCAGCTGGAAAAACTGCGCAACGACCTGCGCGCCAACAGCCAGGCTCGCGATGAGCAGCGCGATCAGGCGATTCGCTCAGAGCTGCAACTGGGGGCTTTCCTCTGCACTAAACTGAAAGACGATGGCCTGTTCCTGGATACCCTTGAGGGTAACTTCGAGCGCAGCTGTGGTGCCAACAGCGAAGAGCCGGCCAGCCGCTGCGAGGCACGCAAGGAACAGCTGGAAGGGCACCGCAAAGTGCTGGACTTCATGCTCAACTATTACGCCGACAGCGTCGTCAGCACAGGGCTCAACTACACCCCGGCCACCATCGAACCGCAGGTGGCCATGGTCGCTCAACAGATGACCGCACGTAGCAAAAGCAACCTCCGTGACTACCTGAACAACCACTGGCAAAACCTCTCGGCCTACATGAAGAACGGCAAAGTGGCACGCAGCCAGTGGCTAGACTCCTGCAAATCGATTTAACCAAGGACGCAGACATGAACGCAGTAACCATGCTGGCTAACCCCATGAAACTGGCGACAGTGAGCCTGCTCCTGATGCTGACGGGGTGCCAGACCACCGGCTCCAGCAGTGCCGCTCCGGCAGACCCACGCCTGGTCAACAGCAATTCGGCTCAGTTTTTTAGCAAGTCGGGCTGGCAAGCCTGTGCCGGTGGCGCACTGGTCGGCGCTCTGGCCTGCCAACTCGGCAACCCCAGTGAAAAAACCCAATGCATGATTGCCGCCGGCTTAGTCGGCTGCGGTGTAGGTATGGGGGCCAACTACTACCTGGATAATCAACGCAGCAAATACGCCAACGCCGAAGATCGCCTCGATGCAACCATTGCCGACGTGCGCAAGGACAATCAAGAGCTGACCGCCCTCAGTGATACGGCTCGCAGCGTAATCGCCGACGATAAGCGCAAAATTCAGCAGATCAAGCAAGACATCGCCAGTAACAAGCTTCAGCGCGCCCAGGCCCAGCAGCAGATTGCTGATATTGATGCCAACACCAACTACCTGAAAAAGACCCTGGCCGATGTGCGCTCCAAGCAACAGGAGTGGGTGAAAGTCGCCGCGGCTGAGCGCAACAGCGGTGCCCGTACCGACACCCTGGATGCTGAAATCAACAAGATGCAGAAGCAGGTTGCCCAGCTGGAGTCGGAAATCGATCAGCTCTATCAGCAACGCTCCTCCATCCAACTGGGCTAAGGAATATTCGCTATGTCACTCGCACGCGCTTTTATCCTTCTGAGCGCAGCCGCCACGCTTGGCGGCTGCGCAGTCACCGCAGAACAGTGTGACCCGCGCAATGCCGACGCAGGGTTTGCCACCAAGTTTGGCTGCAACACCCAGGGGGTTTACTCACAGCGAGTGGATGACAAGGAAAAGGTCCTTCTCGATGAGCAAAAGACCAATCAACTGTTCCGTGAGGTGTATGCGTCGATTGAGCTGGAAAAATCAGCCGTCAAAGGCGACCTGAAAAGCCAGCAGCAGCAATATGCGGCGCTCAACAAATCCCTTACCGCGCTGCTCAATGAGCTGAAAAGCAGAGCCAAGGGGAACCAGCGCATCGAAGCGGAGATCGCAGGTATTGAGAAAGACCTGAACACCATCAATCAGCAGGACAATCCAGCCATGTTGCAAAAGCAGCATGAACTGCAAAAGCTCCGCAACAAGGTGTCCAGCCTTGAAGGCGATCTTGGCCTGCGTTGATCCTCGAGTTACGGCCCGCCTACCGGTTACCCCGGTGGCGGGTTTTTACTGAACCCTCCAGCAGGTAAACCAACGCCATGCAGCGCATCTCTCGCCTGTCCACCGAAACCCGCAGTGCAGCAGATGCACTCACCGGCTATGGCGAGCTGACGCAAATCCTGCGCCGCCATCTACCACCCAGCACCGCCGCGCTGTTTGCCAAACCGAAGCAGGCTGACGGCAACATCGTGGAGTGGTATTCGGACCTCGGCGGCCAGCCGGTGCCCTTCAACCAACTGAGTGAGGGCGAGCAACAGCAGGTACGCCATCTACTCAGCGAGCGACTGACCTCCATCGAGGAACTGGCCAAACAGCTGGACAGCCAGGGCGGTGACGGAGTGCGTCAGGCTGAGTTGCTGCGCCAGGCGGCCAGCCACCCGGATACCGCAACCCTGTATTCACTCAACGGCCAGCCGCTGGTGACCTTCTGGGGCGGTGGCCAACCTCCGCCACCACCACCCTCGCTGGCGGCCGCAGCAGCTGCCGGAACCGCCACGCCACTGATTGAAGCCGGCGAGCCAGCACCGCGCAAACGCCGTTGGTGGTTGTGGCTGCTATTGGCGCTGCTGGTGCTGGCCCTGCTCGCCGCGCTCTGGTGGTGGCTGTTCTGCCGCGACAAGGCAGAGCCAGTGCCTCCGGTAGAACCTCCCGTGGCGCAAGAACCTGTCACGGCGCAAGAACCAGCGGCAGAACCCGAGCCAGAACCCGAGCCGGTGGCCGAGGAACCTGTTGTCGAAGAGCCCATGGAGCCTGAGCCGAAACCTATCCCTGAGCCAGAGCCAGAGCCGGTGCCACCGCCAAAACCGGAGCCCAAACCAGAGCCCAAGCCCGACCCGGCCGAACGGCTGAAAAAGCGCATCGACGGCATCGCCCGCGACTGCAAGGCGCTGCAGGCAATGCAGAAAGACGAACCACTGCTCAAGGACAACGCGGCCCTGCGCAAGCAGGTTGAGGACAACCTGGCGAAAAACTGCAAAGAACAACTGATCACCAACGCCAAGAACCTCTGCCCGGACGAACGCCCGAAAGAGTTGGCCCCTGAAATAGTCATCGTCTTCGATGCATCCGGTTCCATGGATATCAGCATGCTTGCCACCGAGAAGGAGATCGAACAAGCCGCCATGGTGCAGGGTGTGGCCAACATCGCCACGCAACTGCTGCTAGGCAGCAACGCGCCAAACACCATGCAGCGGTTGTTCCGCGAGCCGAAGCGCATCACCACTGCACGGGAAGCCACTACCGCTGTGGTGCAAAGGCTGCCCAGTGACGTGAATGCCGGCCTGGTGCTGGTGGAGGATTGTCCGGGCGCGCGCAGTGTTGGCTTCTTCACCCCGAGCCAGCGCGGCAATCTGATCTCGCGCCTGAACGGCATACGCCCGGTACAGGGCACACCGCTGGCCGATGGTATTGCCAAGGCCGGGCAGATGCTCGACGGGGTCAACCGTGAGTCGATCATGCTGGTGGTTTCAGACGGTGGCGAAAGCTGCCGCCAGGACCCCTGTGCCGTGGCGCAGTCCCTGGCTCGCAGCAAGCCACACTTGAAGATCAACGTAGTGGATATTCTCGGCACCGGAGCGGGCAACTGCCTGGCCGCCGCCACTGGCGGTCAGGTCTTCACGGCACGCAACGCTGCCGAGCTACAGGTAATGACCAATCAGGCGGCCAAAGACGTACTGCCACCGGCCCACTGCACACCTTGACCTAAATCCTCAGGGCAGCTGCAGGCCGCCGCCAGCCTTGTGCAGCGCGCGCAGATGCTTACCCAGCTGCGCCAGGTTGGCCTCAGTGGCCTGTAGCTCGGCCAGACGCGCCGGCTCCAGCAGGGTGCGCACTTCCTGGTCGAGGTCATCACTGAGCTGACGCAGCTGCTGCTGACGCACCTGGCTTTCGCTTTCCAGGCGCTGCCATTCGGCGCGCTGCGGCAGGCCGTAGCCGCCCTCAAGCAATTCGGCCGGGCGACTGAGAAAACCGCTGTTGGCGAGGATCTGCTGCAGCGCGCCTCCGGCCTTGTTCAATGTCGGGTCAACACCGTCACGGCCGCTCAGGTAACGGCGTTTAAGCTCATCCTGAGCCAATAAAAGCTGTCGGCGTAACGCCGCCTGTTCGAGCAGCAGCAGGGCTGCGCTGGTGCGCAGATCGGCGCGGACGAACCAGGGCTGTCGCTGCTCGGCGGGCTGACTCAACCAGTCCTCGACCTGCTTCTGCTTGATCGGCAACTGCGCCTGCAGCACGCTGAACATGGCCTGATAGCGGTCACGGAACGAGTCGAAGCGATAACCCACGCGCAGCGCCTCGGCAGAGTCGCTCAGTACGCTGCGGTCGGCCAGATCGCGGGCCACCAGGGTGTCAAGCAGGCCGTTGGGCATGATGCTGTCGAGCGCATGCAGGCGCGGGTGCTGGCTGCCGCTGCGCAGCAGCTTGAGGGTTTCCACGGCGCAGTTGTTGGAGATAAACCAGTAGTCGCCGTCGTAACTCCAGTGCTGCTCGGCGGCGCGGGTGACCAGTTGTTCAAGCTGCGTGCGATCCAGCTTGAGCGGTACCGAGGCCAGGCTGCGCAGTTCAACCTTGGTGTACTCCTCGATCACCTGAGCCAACGGCAGAACAAATAGCCGCGACGGATAAACACCGGTCAGACCATCCCAACTGGACAGTTGTACATCGCCGACAAAGGCGCGGTAGGAGAGCACCAGATGCTCCTGCAGATCCAGCCGACAGTCCGGCCCCAGCGGCCGGCCAGGCGCACAAATGACCAGGCGCAGCATGCTGTGCCCCCAGCGACTGGCCAGCGCGTCGTTGGCCTCGGCCAGCAGGTAATCCACTTGATAAACGCGCTGCGGGTCGATGCTGCCCAGCGGCTGGCGAGCGAAGTCGCGCCCGGCATTCAGGTAGGCCAAGCCTTCGGCACAGGGCTGCTGATTCGCCGGTGTCCAGGCGAAGTGCGCACTCAGGTAACGCGCCAACGAGGGCCGGCGACAGGCGTAGCTGGGGTCGAGGAGGAAGTACTCCATGTTGACCGCGAGAAACTCGCGCGGGTTGCTCAGCTCGTAGCTGTCCGGGCTGCGCGCGACTTGGTGATTGTTCTGCTCGCGCGCGCCGCGCCGACCAACCTGCTGCGGCCAGCCGGCCAGATCGAGCAGCAGCGGGTCATCACTCAGGGTAAAGCGCCGCGCCGTCTGACCGCGGCAGTCATCCGGCAAGCCAACGGCGCCGAGGCTCTGTTCACGCTGGCGACACTGGCGCTGCAGCTGCCGCTCTGCCTGCGGCCAGAGCCGGGCGCGGTCATATAAATGGGTGATTTCATGCAGCACGGTCGCCAGCAGTTCGCGGCGCACAGTGCCATGGAGGCGTGAGGTCAGGGCGGTGGCACTGCTGCCATCGCTTAACGCCGGCAGCAACTTGGCGTTCAGCTCGATACCGCTGAATCGCCCAGCGCGACCATAAACCTGCGCAGGCAGAGCGCCCCAGCGCACGCTAACGCGGCGGTCGAGTCGCTGCTTGAGCTGTGGCGGCAAGGCGGCCAGCGCGTCATGCAACAGTTGCTGGCTGGCCTGGCGCTCAGCAGGGCTGAGTTCGGCGCCCGCGAGCTGCAGGCGCAACTCGGCCTGGCTGCAGGTGCTGGCCAGTAACGCCAGCCCAAACAGCCAGGTACGCGGCCAACTCACAGCGCCAGGATGGCTTCGGCCAATACCAGGTCGGAAGCACCTTGCGCCTCAGGCACCTGGCTGCGGATGGTGCCGATGGCGGCTTCCAGTTGCGCGCCACGGATCTGCCCTTGGCTGGCGACGAAGCTGGCCGCATCGTCACGCGCCGCGAGTACGACTTTCGAGTCGCGCACCGAGGTGGTGGTATCCGAGGTGAAATCGAAGGTGCGATCCAGCGCGCGTACGATGATATTGCTGGTCGCCACCAGGGTTTGCGCCTGTACAGTGGCACTGAACAGAACAACTGCAACTACGGCACTGAGCAAGATAGGGCGCATATGCATCTCCAATAATCAGCCATCACGTCGTTTGGACTGGCTTAGACGGGCAGTGTGCCACACAGTTCCGCCAGCGCTTCTGGCCAAGCGCTGGCGGCACACATACCCAGCTCCTGTTTAGGAGCTCGCGAGCTAGAGTCATGCAAGGCAAAAGCAGGCGAGAAACGCAGCGTAGCGGAGTAACAGCCAACGGCTGGCCCGCAGGGTGAGCGAAGCGAATCACGCGGAGTGTACGAGTTGTACATAAGCATTACTCGTTTCACTCGCCCCTTCGGGGTCGCGCTGAAGCGCGTTAGCCGCAAGCGGCTTCCGAGCCTGCTTTTAACGCCGCAGGACCGACGCGCAGCAGATCGTAAATAGGTTCTCAGAGGCTAAGGATGGCCGTCGCCAACTGCATATCGTCGCCCTGCAGCGTCGGCACCTGCTGACGAATATGCTGCAGAGCGGCCTCCAGGCGCACCCCACGGATGTTGCCCTGACTGGCGACAAACGCAGCAGCGTCGTCGCGGGCGGCCAACACGATCTTGTCATCAGTAAAGGACGAGGACACATCGGAGCTCGCTTCCGAGGTCGCCCCAACCGCCCCGACCACCGCATCGGTGGTGACCACAAAGCTGGTGGCGCTTGCCGTGCCGGCCAGCGCCAGTAATGCCGCAAGGCTTAAGGTCTTTATCGCATTCATATCCACACTCCTGAAAAGGCCCAACAGACAGGCCGAGTTCAGTGTAGACCCTGACTGTACGGGTTGGTTGCCAGGCGGCTTAGCGCCAGAACGGCTTGGCCAGCTCAGCCTGCCGCTGCGCCTCGGTGATACCTGCATCGGCCAGCTGGCGGCTATCGAGGCGCGCCAGTTGGCTGCGGGTACGCATATTGCGCTGCCAGCCGCACAGCGCTGCATAGGCGCGTAACCAGAGCGGCTGATTTACCTGAATGTTTTGCGAGGGCTGGTGTTTAAGCGTGCGTTCCATGGCGCAATTCCTTGTCAGAGACAGAAGAGGGCAGCCTATGGTGCGCGGGCGGGAGCAGCAGATGCAGAGACAGCGCACAGGAATTGTTATGGCGCAGTTAGCTTTTGAAAAGAACTGTACTGCTTAACAGAGCAGCAGACTGTTACAGCCAAGCCATTGCCTGGGCACTTTTCCCGCCACATAAAAAGAAAGCCCCAGCACGCAGGGCGCTGGAGCTTTCAAAAATCCCATAAAGGGAGGAGCAGAAATCGGTGTCTGGGCAGCAGTTAGCGCCAGAAAGGCTTGCTCAGCTCTGCGTGACGCTGTGCTTCGCTGATACCGGCGTCTGCGAGCAGACGGGAGTCCAGACGAGCAAGCTGGCGGCGGCTAACAACGCGGCGCTGCCATTGCAGAACAGAGGCGAGCATACGCAGCGGCAGAGCGCTGGAGCCGGTGGACTGGCTGTGATCGAAAAACAGGTCGGAACTGAGGGTACGTTCCATGATGGTCATCCTTCCGCTTGTGGCGGGTCAGTGGTGTGTTGCGATGGGAGAATTATTGCCGTTGCCCCCGCTTCGCTGTAGCCACAGCTGGATGAAATTGCAGCATAAATAGATAGTTTGCTTTGTAACTGTTTAGCCTGTTTTGAACTCAACTGTACTGGCTATAAGTGCTTTAGCCTAAAAAATGCACATAAGCAGATAAAACGCCTACACATGTGTATCGATTGCAGTGAATACACACAGGTACAGTTGCAAATTGCACTTATGTGACAGCTGACCTGTTTTTCAGATTTATCCCTGGAAAAAACACTTTCCTGATCAAGCAGACAGAAAAAAGCCCGACTCTTGAGCCGGGCTTTTTCTACAACGCTGCAGCGAGGATTACTCGACCGCTTTAACCATGTCTTCGATGACTTTCTTGGCGTCGCCGAAGACCATCATGGTCTTGTCCATATAGAACAGTTCGTTGTCCAGGCCGGCGTAGCCGCTGGCCATCGAGCGCTTGTTGACGATCACGGTCTTGGCTTTATAAGCCTCAAGGATCGGCATACCGGCGATCGGCGACTTCGGATCGTTCTTCGCGGCCGGGTTGACCACGTCGTTGGCTCCGAGCACCAGCACCACGTCGGCCTGACCGAACTCGGAGTTGATGTCGTCCATCTCGAACACTTGCTCGTAAGGCACTTCGGCCTCGGCCAGCAGTACGTTCATGTGGCCCGGCATACGACCGGCAACCGGGTGGATCGCGTACTTCACGGTCACGCCACGGTGGGTCAGCTTCTCCGCCAGCTCCATCAGCGCGTGCTGAGCGCGGGCTACCGCCAGGCCGTAGCCCGGAACGATGATCACGGTGTCGGCGTTGGTCAGCAGGAAGGCCGCATCGTCACTTGAGCCGGACTTAACCGGGCGAGCTTCCTGAGCACCGGCAGGACCTGCTGCTTCAGTTGCGCCGCCGAAGCCCCCGAGGATCACGTTGAAGAACGAGCGGTTCATCGCCTTGCACATGATGTACGAGAGGATCGCACCGCTCGAACCCACCAGGGAGCCGGCGATGATCAGCATCGAGTTGTTCAGCGAGAAGCCGATACCGGCCGCCGCCCAACCCGAGTAGCTGTTGAGCATCGACACCACCACCGGCATGTCCGCACCGCCAATCGGGATGATGATCAGCACGCCGATCACGAAGGCCAGGGCCAGCAGGATGGCGAAAGCGGTGATGTCGCCAATGAAGGTGTACACCAGCCCCAGACCGAGAATCGCCAGGCCGATGGCCAGGTTGACCCAGTGTTGGCCCTTGAACTGTACCGGTGCGCCCTGGAACAGGCGGAACTTGTACTTACCCGAGAGCTTGCCGAAGGCGATCACCGAACCGGAGAAGGTGATGGCACCAATGGCCGCACCAAGGAACAGCTCCAGGCGGTTACCGGCCGGAATCGCATCGCCCAGCGCTGCAACAATACCCAGGGACTGCGGCTCAACCACGGCGGCAATGGCGATAAACACCGCAGCCAGGCCGATCATGCTGTGCATGAAGGCGACCAGCTCCGGCATCTTGGTCATTTCGACGCGTTTGGCCATGATCGTGCCGACCGTGCCGCCGACTAGCAAGCCGACAAGCACGTAACCGATACCGGCGGTGGCACTGCCTTGTGCTAAAGAGAGAGCACCGAGCTTGTAGATCAGGCCAACGGTGGTCAGCACCGCCAAACCCATGCCAAGCATGCCAAACAGGTTGCCGCGACGCGAGGTAGTCGGATGCGACAGCCCTTTAAGTGCCTGGATAAAGCAGATCGAGGCAACAAGGTAGAGAACAGTGATCAGATTCATGCTCATGGTCAGTTCTTCTCCACAGGCGCTTTAGGCGCTTTCTTCTTGAACATTTCCAGCATGCGCCGGGTGACCAGGAAGCCACCGAACACGTTGACCGCAGCCAGAGCCACGGCCAGGGTGCCCATGGTTTTACCCAACGGGGTCACGGTCAGGGCAGCAGCCAGCATGGCGCCGACGATCACGATCGCGGAAATTGCGTTGGTCACCGCCATCAGCGGGGTGTGCAGGGCCGGCGTCACGTTCCATACCACGTGGTAGCCCACGTAGATGGCCAGTGCAAAGATGATCAGGTTGTAGATGCCGTCGGAAATCATATCCATGTGCGGTACTCCCCTTAGCCGTTGGTGCGCACGACGTTGCCGTCGCGGCACATCAGGCACGCGGCGACGATGTCGTCTTCAAGGTTGAGGTGGAACTTGCCTTCGCCGTCGATGACCAGCTTGAGGAAGTCCAGCAGATTGCGTGCGTACAACGCCGAAGCATCCGCCGGCACCAGGGCCGCCAGGTTGCTGTGGCCGACGATGGTCACACCATGCTGCACCACCACCTGCTCGGCGACGGTCAGCGGGCAGTTGCCGCCTTGCGCTGCAGCCAGGTCGATGATTACCGAGCCAGGCTTCATTTCCGCCACGGTGGCGGCATGCAGCAAGGTCGGCGCTTTACGGCCCGGGATCAGCGCGGTGGTGATGACGATGTCAGCCAGCTTGGCCTTCTCGTGCACCGCCTTGGCCTGACGCTCCATCCACGACGCCGGCATCGGCCGGGCATAGCCGCCGACGCCTTGGGCGCATTCGCGCTCTTCATCGGTCTCGAACGGCACGTCGACGAACTTGGCGCCGAGCGACTCGATCTGCTCCTTCACCGCCGGGCGCACGTCCGAAGCCTCGATCACCGCACCCAGACGCTTGGCCGTGGCGATGGCCTGCAGACCGGCCACACCAGCGCCGAGAATCAGGATACGCGCGGCCTTAACGGTACCGGCAGCGGTCATCAGCATCGGCATAAAGCGCGGGTAGTGGTGCGCGGCCAGCAGCACGGCTTTGTAGCCGGCGATGTTGGCCTGTGAGCTGAGCACGTCCAGGCTCTGTGCGCGGGAAGTGCGCGGGGCAGCTTCCAGGGCGAAGGCGGTCACGCCGCGAGCATTGATGCGCGCGATGGTCTCGTTGCTGAACGGGTTGAGCATGCCCACCAGCACCGCGCCGGCTTTCATATGCGCCAGCTCAGCGTCGGTCGGAGCGACCACTTTCAGCACCAGATCGGCAGCAAAGGCAGCGGCGTCGCTACCAATAGCCGCGCCAACCGCTTCATAGGCGCTGTCCGGAATGCTCGCGCTCACGCCAGCACCGGTCTGAACAGTCACCTGATGGCCTTGGCCGATCAGCTTCTTGATGGTTTCGGGAGTTGCGGCAACGCGCGTCTCACCAGCATGGGTTTCGAGAGGAACACCGATGTGCACTTCAATTCTCCTGCGTGATCTTTTTGGTGAACCGGCGCACTGCGGATGGCACGCGGGCATTAGGGAGGATCAGCACAAACCCGCTCAGGCTAAAGTTGCACAATGGCGGGGCGCGGCATTTTGCAGGCGATAGCCATAGCCTTCAAGGCGTTATGAAGTAAAACCTTGTGATAACTACAAGTCACTGCATGACCTTACAGACAGCTAATTCATGGCAGCCCTTTTGGGGCAAGGCCTGTAGCGCATTCACCGGGGCAAAACAGCGCTTATCCATTCCCGAGACAAATACAGCGCCATCAGATCAACGGCGGCGCCCACTATTACGGGATAAAGCGCTGTTTCATTGGGCTGCAGCAGCGTTTGTGTGCAAAAAATGCAACACCCAGTACCGGCCAAGCGCAGAGATAGTGTAGCCATTCAGATAGCTGACTACGGGGTCAACATAACTCCGGCGCGCACTCTAGGCGGCCTGTCTCGTGAGGTAAAGTAATTTCCGACAAATTGCCGCCGAAGGTTTGACGGCCTTTTGCGCCAACAACCTGACAAGCTGTTGTCTATTTCAAGCCATTCGCCAGGGCATAGGCATGCGCCTCGCGCACCAACCAGTCGCGCAGCAGCAGCAATGCCGCCGACTCCAACTTGCGCTCAGGAATCATCAGGTAATACGCCTTGTCGGTCGGCAGGCTGAGCGGCGCGGCAATCACCAGGCGACCTTCATCCAGCTCACGGCGAATCAGAAACGGCGGAATCAGCGCCACGCCCATCTCGTGCATGGCCGCCTGGGCCAGCATGGAGAACAGCTCATAACGCGGCCCGGCCATGTCCCGCGCGGTATTCAGCCCCTGGGCGTTGAACCACTGGCGCCAGGCGTAGGGCCGCGTGGTCTGCTGCAAGAGCGGCAGGCTGGCGATCTGTTCGGCGGTAAGCTGCGCCTGCCCGGCCAGTAGCGCCGGGCTGCACACCGGCATCGGGTTCTCACCCATGAGTAAATGCGCCTGGGTACCGGACCAGTCGCCATCGCCGAAGTACACCGCCGCGTCGAACTCGGTATCGGCAAACAAAAAGGGTCGGGTGCGGTTGGTCAGGTTGACCGTGATCTGCGGATGCAGGCGCTGAAAGTCCTTCAAACGTGGCAGCAACCATTGCGTGCCGAAGGTCGGCACCACCGCCAGCTCGATGCTCATCGCGCCCTGCTGGCCCATCACCGCCAGGGTGTCGCGCTCCACCGCATCCAGCTGCCCGGCCACTCGCCGCGCGTAGGATTGCCCGGCCTCCGTCAGCACCACGCCACGGCGTGAACGGCGGAACAGCTCGATATTAAGGAAGGTCTCCAGCGCGGCTATCTGCCGGCACACCGCGCCCTGAGTCAGGCTCAGCTCCTGCGCCGCCTTGGTAAAACTCTGGTGCCGAGCAGCGGACTCGAAGGCGATCAGGGCGGCGGTGCTGGGGATCTTGCGGCGCATCTGTGCGTCACTCTCACTTAGAGCTATTAAATAGACTGATTAAAGCTATCTCGAAGTGAGCAATTCGCACAACTACGTGCGCAATACTCGTTTGCCTGCCTGCCACAAGCGGCCTAGGATCAATCCACTCACCGGCGAGCGCAGCGCGGCTGCGCAGATACCCGCCCTATCACTGACTGATTTCGAGGTTTTCGCGATGGCCAAGGCAAGCTTCAACTGGATCGACCCGCTGCTGCTCGACCAGCAACTGACCGAAGAAGAACGCATGGTGCGTGACAGCGCCCAGCAGTTCGCCGCCGACAAGCTGGCCCCGCGCGTACTGGAAGCCTTCCGCCATGAGCAGACCGATCCGAAAATCTTCCGCGAGATGGGCGACACCGGCCTGCTCGGCGCCACCATTCCCGCCGAATACGGCGGCAGCGGCCTGAACTACGTGTGCTACGGCCTGATCGCCCGCGAAGTCGAGCGCATCGACTCCGGCTACCGCTCGATGATGAGCGTGCAGTCATCCTTGGTGATGGTGCCGATCTTCGAATTCGGCAACGAAGCGACCAAGCAGAAGTACCTGCCCAAGCTGGCCAGCGGCGAATACATCGGCTGCTTCGGCCTGACCGAACCGGATCACGGCTCCGACCCAGGCTCAATGATCACCCGCGCGAAGAAGGTCGACGGCGGCTACCGCCTGACCGGCGCGAAGATGTGGATCACCAACAGCCCGATCGCCGATGTGTTTGTGGTCTGGGCCAAGGATGACGCGGGTGAAATTCGCGGCTTTGTGCTGGAAAAAGGCTGGCAAGGCCTGAGCACCCCGGCGATTCACGGCAAGGTTGGCCTGCGTGCGTCGATCACCGGTGAAATCGTCATGGACAACGTGTTCTGCCCGGAAGAAAACGCCTTCCCCGACGTGCGCGGTCTGAAAGGCCCGTTCACCTGCCTCAACTCCGCCCGTTACGGCATCAGCTGGGGCGCGCTGGGTGCGGCCGAGTTCTGCTGGCACACCGCGCGGCAGTACACCCTCGACCGCAAACAGTTCGGCCGCCCGCTGGCGCAGACCCAACTGATCCAGAAGAAACTCGCCGACATGCAGACCGAGATCACCATGGCCCTGCAAGGTTGCCTGCGCCTCGGCCGGATGAAGGACGAAGGCACCGCCGCGGTGGAAATCACCTCGATGATGAAGCGCAACAGCTGCGGCAAGTCCCTGGATATCGCCCGTATGGCCCGGGACATGCTCGGCGGCAACGGCATCAGCGACGAGTACGGCGTGGCCCGCCACCTGGTCAACCTGGAAGTGGTGAACACCTATGAAGGCACCCACGACGTCCACGCGCTGATCCTTGGCAGGGCGCAGACCGGCCTGCAGGCGTTCTTCTAGAATCGGTTGAATATCTGCTGCGCTTGGTAATGCTGCGTTGAAAACAGGTTCGGAATGCTCATTGACTGCAGTCAACTCCGCTTCCTCACCTGTTTTCGCCTTGCCTGACCTGCGCTCGCGACGATCTTAAACCGATTCATACCCTTTCATTTTTACGAGGCTCACCATGCCCGGCGCCCTATCCCATATCCGCGTACTCGACCTGTCCCGCGTATTGGCTGGGCCTTGGGCCGGGCAGATTCTCGGTGACCTCGGTGCAGAGGTGATCAAGGTCGAGCGCCCCGGCTCAGGCGATGACACCCGCCACTGGGGCCCGCCCTATGTGAAAGATGCAGACGGCAACGACTCGCGCGAAGCGGCCTACTTCCAGAGCGCCAACCGTAACAAACAGTCGGTGACCCTGGATTTCACCCAGCCGGAAGGCCAGCGCCTGGTGCGCGAGCTGGTGCAGAACTGCGACGTGCTGCTGGAGAACTTCAAGGTCGGCGGCCTGGCGGCTTACGGTCTCGATTACGCCACGCTAAAAGCCATCAACCCACGGCTGATCTACTGCTCCATCACTGGCTTCGGGCAAAACGGGCCCTACGCCAAGCGCGCCGGCTATGACTTTATGATCCAGGGCCTCGGCGGGCTGATGAGCCTGACCGGCAAGCCCGACGGCGAGGAGGGCGCCGGCCCCATAAAGGTCGGCGTCGCTCTTACCGATATTCTCACCGGCCTGTACGCCACGGTCGGTGTGTTGGCGGCGCTCAACCAGCGTGAACAGTCCGGCATCGGTCAGCATATCGACGTGGCACTGCTCGACGTGCAGGTTGCCTGCCTGGCCAACCAGGCAATGAACTACCTCAACACCGGCATCTCGCCCAAACGCCTGGGCAACGCCCACCCGAATATCGTGCCCTATCAGGATTTCCCCTCGGCCGATGGCAACTTCATCATTGCCGTGGGCAACGACGGGCAATTCCGCAAACTTTGCGAGGTCGCCGGCCTTACGGCTTTGGCCGACGACCCGCGTTTTTCTTCGAACAAGGCTCGCGTCGCCCATCGCGCCGAGCTGATTCCGCTGCTGCGTCAGGCCACGGTATTCAAAACCACTACCGAATGGGTGACGCTGCTGGAAGCTGCCGGCGTACCCTGCGGGCCGATCAACGACCTGGCCCAGGTGTTTGCCGACCCGCAAGTACAAGCCCGCGGCCTGCGCCTCGACCTGCCCAACAGCCTGGGCAGCACGACACCACAGGTCGCCAGCCCACTGCGCCTGTCCGAAACCCCAGTGCAATACCGCAACGCTCCACCGCTGCTGGGCGAACACACCGAGCAGGTACTCACCCGCCACCTGGGTCTAAACGCAGAGCAGATTGCCGCCTTGCGTGAAGCTGGGGTGCTGTAGAACGCACTAACCCGGTTGCCCATCCACCCGCGCCGTCCAGAACATCACCGCGTAGTGGCGTATGAACAGGGCAAAAGCCACGATCCACAGCAGGCTGGAAAGCCCCACTCCCGCAGCCGGCGCAAACGGCACCAGCAGCACCCGCGCCAGCACGGCCAGCTGCAGGCTGGCAAACGCCCAGCCCATCACCGCAGGTGGCTGCAACGGCCGGCCGGTATGACCGAGACTGACCCGCGCGAGCATCGCCAGAATCGCCCCGCCGACCGTACCCAGCGCCAGGGCGTGATAGGCCAGGCTGGCGTTGTGCAGCCAACCGGCATGCCAGGCCGCCAAAGCCAGTAACGCCAGCGGTAGCCAGGCGTAGGCCAGGTGCAATGACCACAGCAGCGGCACGCGCCAGATTCCGCTGTTGTACCAGTGCCACAAACGCAAACCATGCAGCGCAACCAAAACCAGCAACAGCGGCAACATCCATAGCGATGGCTGCAAGGCCAGACCACTGGCAAATAGCAGCGCCAGGCTTAGCGACAACAGCAGCACCAGCAGATCCAGGCGCGGCCTTGGAGCAACAGGTGCCAGTCGATTGAGACCACGCTGGGTGAAGAACGGAATCACCCGCCCGCCGATAACGCTCACCAGCGCAGCAATCAGCCACAACCCGGCCAATGCACCGCGCCGCTGCAAGGCACCATCACCCAGCGTCAGGCCATACAGCAGCAACCACTCGCAGCCGGCCATCAGCAACACCACGACCACCAGCGGGTAGTTGCACCATTGGCGCACCGCCCATAGTTGCCGCCCAAGCAACAACGCCAGCAACGGCAGAAAGGGCAGTTGCAGCGCCAGCAAGAGTGGCAACGGCGCACCGAGCAGCCAGGCCAGTCGCGCCAGTAACCAGAGACTGAACAGTGCCGCCAGCGGCCAGCCACTCAGCCCCGGCCGCCCCGTCCAGTTCTGCACAGCGGTAAGCAGAAAGCCGGCAATAATCGCCCCGGCAAAACCGAACGGCAGCTCATGCCGGTGCCAGGCCAAACTCCCGCCCACCGGCTGCCAACCCGGCAGATAACCCAGCAATGCCGCCGCCCACAGGCCAATCGCCAATACGGCAAACAGCGCGCCACCGAGAAAGAACGGGCGAAAGCCCAGCCGCCAAAGCGGCGCAATGCTCAGCTCGCGCTGCCGGTCACGCAGCCACACAGCAAGGCTCCTGTTGCTTGCGCAGATGTTGCTGCGCGGCCAGGCGCAGCACATAACCGAGCTTAAGCAGGCCTGGACCAATGATCGTCAGCGAGTGCGCCGTAACCAGGCTGCCCATGCTCAGCTGCGCCTCCAGGCCATAGGCGCCCAGCAGGCCGCTGAGCAACAGCAGCACGCCGGCCAGCAGCATGCGGTTCGCCAGTTGCAGTACCCGCGATGGGCAGGACAGATACGCCAACATAATCACCTCCCAGGCTGTTAAGCCTCTGTTTTAGCTATCCAGCGCGCTGGCCGGACCAAAGAACTCGTAATGACTCTGCGCCGCCGGCACGCCGAGGCTGTGCAGATGGCGTTTGACCTGCGCCATAAACGGCTTGGGGCCGAGGAAGTAGGCATCCAGATCGCGCTGCTCGGGCAGCCACTCAGCCAACTGTTCCAGGCTGAGCAGGCCTTCGGCATCGCCCGCATCACCCTCACGCGGCTCGCTGTAGCACACGTAGTGACGCAGTTGCGGACGCTCAGCGCGCTGCGCCTCCACCCAATCACGGAAGGCGTGCACACCGGCGTGGCGAGCGCAGTGGATAAAGTGAATATCGCGGCCGCTGTCGCGCGCCGCCTCCAGCATGCTCAGCGCCGGGGTGATGCCGACGCCCGCCGTGATCAGCACCAGCGGCTTGGCCGACTCGCGCAGGACGAAATTCCCCGCCGGGGCAAACAGCTCCAGGCTGTCGCCGACCTGCAGTTGGTCATGCAGGTAATTGGAGACCTTGCCGCCGACCTCACGCTTCACACTGATGCGGTACTCGCGGCCATTGCTCAGGGCCGACAGCGAGTAGTTACGCCGCTGTTCGTCGCCGTCTAGCAGCAGACGCAAACCGATGTACTGGCCCGGCTGGAAATCCACCAAAGCGCCGCCATCGGCCGGTACCAGGTACAACGAGACGATCTCCTCGCTCTCCAGCACCTTGCGGCTCAGGCGGAAACTGCGCGCGCCGCGCCAGCCACCCTCGGCATTGGCGTTGGCGTTGTAGGCGGCCTCTTCGGCACCCATCAGGATGTCCGCCAGCTGCCCATAGGCCACAGCCCAGGCCTCGATCACTGCATCGGTGGCGATCTCTTCACCCAGCACTTCACGAATCGCCCGCAGCAGGCAGCTGCCGACAATCGGGTAATGTTCGGGCAGGATCTGCAGCGACACATGCTTGTTGACGATCTGCCCAACCAACGGCCCCAGCGCCTCCAACCGGTCGATATGCCGGGCATACATCAGCACCGCATTGGCCAGGGCACGCTGTTGGCCACCGCTGGCCTGGTGCGCCTGATTGAACAGCGCGCGCACCTCGGGGTACTCGCTCAGCATCATCTGGTAGAAGTGCCGAGTCAGTGCTTCACCGCCGCTTTCCAGCAGCGGTACGGTGGCTTTGATCAGGGCGTTTTGGGCAGGGGTCAACATAGTGCTTCCTCGTCAGGGCGACACGCTGCACTTGCGCAGCGCTTCGGTTCATATCACTCTGGTTATTACAGGAATCGTGCCAATTATTTTATTTATACAAATCATAGACTTATAAATACCTATGTCTTTATGACAGCAGACATTATGAGTCTTAATGACAACTATCGTGTCCTTATGACAGCAAATCCACTGCTTACCGCGCTGATTCCCCTGGTCGCCGATCTGTCCCGCGAGCTGCCGGAAGTCGAGCGCTATCGCCGCCTGCTCCAAGCGCTGCGGCAGCTGCTGCCGTGCGATGCCGTGGCGCTGCTCAAGCTCGATGGCGATGTACTGATTCCGCTGGCCGTGGAGGGACTGAGCGCCGACACCCTCGGCCGGCGTTTCAAGCTCAGCGAACACCCGCGCCTGCAGGCGCTTCTGGCGCAACGCGGGCCGACCCGCTTTGCCACCGACTGCGACATGCCCGACCCCTATGACGGCCTGGTCGACGGCCATCGCGGCCACTTGCCCGTGCATGACTGCCTCGGCTGCCCGTTGTATGTGCAGGACCAGCCCTGGGGGCTGCTGACCCTCGACTCGCTGGACCCGGCGAGCTTCGGCCGGGTCGATCTGGACAACCTGCAGGCCTTTGCCAGCCTGGCCGCTGCCACCGTGATGGCCAGTGAACGGATCAACGCGCTGCTGCAACGCGCCGAGGATCAGCACCAGCTGGCCGAGGCCTACAAACAGGCCGCAGGCCAGCAACGCCCGCGTGAACTGATCGGCCAGAGCGCCGTGCACAAGCGCCTGGCAGCGGAGATTGCGCTGGTCGGCAACAGCGAGCTGAGCGTGCTGATCAGCGGCGAAACCGGGGTCGGCAAGGAGCTGGTCGCCGAAGCCCTGCACGCCGCTTCGCCCCGCGCAGCCAAGCCGCTGATCAGCCTCAACTGCGCGGCACTGCCCGACAACCTGGTGGAAAGCGAACTGTTCGGCCATGTGCGCGGCGCCTTTACCGGCGCGCACAACGAGCGGCGTGGCAAGTTCGAACTGGCTGATGGCGGCAGCCTGTTTCTCGATGAAATCGGCGAACTGCCGCTGGCCGCGCAAGCCAAGCTGCTGCGCGTGCTGCAGAGCGGCCAGCTGCAACGGGTCGGTGCCGACCAGGAACAGCGGGTCAACGTGCGCGTGCTGGCCGCCAGCAACCGCGACCTGGCCGAGGAAGTCCGCGCCGGGCGTTTTCGCGCCGACCTCTATCACCGCCTCAGCGTCTACCCGCTGAAAGTCCCGGCACTGCGCGAACGCGGCCGCGATGTCCTGCTGCTGGCCGGCTACTTCCTCGAAGAAAACCGCGCCCGTCTGGGCCTACGCAGCCTGCGCCTGACTGCCGAAGCCCAGGCCAGCCTGCTGGCGTACAGCTGGCCGGGCAACGTGCGCGAACTCGAACACCTGATCGGCCGCGCTGCACTCAAGGCCCTGGCCGGCTGCAGCGAGCGCCCACGCATCCTCAGCGTCGACAGCGCGCACTTGGACCTGCCGACCAGCCAAGCCGCCGCAACACCTGCAACTCAAAGCGCAGCAGAGCCGCACAGCGAACTGCCGCTGCGCGAAGCCCTCGACACCTACCAGAAGCAGCTGATTAGCCAGGCCCTCAGCCGCCACCAGCACAAATGGGCCGCCGCCGCCCGCGAGCTGGGCATCGACCGCGCCAACCTGATCCGCCTGGCCAAACGCCTGGGTCTGCAAAATTAATCCGCCATTAGCCCGCGCAGCACCACACAACGGCGGTTCCGTGGCTAATCTTCAAGGCGGGTGCGGCACTTGCTCAACGCGCGCGGAAAACCCACACCACCAATAGGCAAATGCAATTTGCTGCCCGCACGGCATGGGTAGCTAATGGCCATCACCCAGCTACTCCCCTGGAGAGCCTCCATGGCCGACGAAGCCAAAGCGGACCGCATCAAAGTCGACGCAGCCAACCTGACCATCGGTATGTACGTGGTCGAACTGGACCGACCATGGACGGACACCACCTTTCTCTTTCAAGGCTTTCGCATTCGTCAGCAACAGGACATTCGCCTGCTGCAGGAAGTCTGCAGTTACGTCTGGGTGGATGCTCGGCAATCCGTCGCCGTGCATGATCAGGTCGCGGCCAATATCGCCCAGCCGGAAGCACTGCAGCCGGTCATCGCCAAGGTCGATTTCAACCTGGAAATGCTCCAGGCCGCCCCCACCTGGAACGCCGCGCGCGAAGAGTCGTTGCGGATTCTGCAGGCGGTAAAGCTCGGCCAGGAGCTGGATGTTGAAGCGGTCAAAGCCGTCATCAAAGACTGTGTCGAAAGCATCCTGCGCAACCCGGCCGCCATGCTCTGGCTGGCACGCATTAAGAACAGCGACGCCTATACCGCCGAACATTCGCTGCGCGTCTCCATTCTCTCGATTGCCCTGGCCAAGGAGCTGGGCCTGCCGGCTTATCAGCTCGAACAGATTGGCGTGTGCGGCATGCTCCACGATGTCGGCAAGATCAAGGTGCCCAACGAGATCCTCAACAAACCCGGTGCGCTGACCGCCGAAGAGCTGTGCATCATGCAGAGCCACGCTGCCGAAGGGCGCAAACTGCTGATGAGCAACCAGCAGGTCACCGCCGCCACCGTCGACGTCGCCTACTCACACCATGAGCGCCTGGATGGCCAGGGTTATCCGCGCGGCCTGAATGCCAGCAAGATCCCTTACTTCGCCAAGATCATCGCCGTGGCAGACAGCTATGACGCGATCAACAGCGACCGCGTGTACAGCAAGGGCAAATCCAGCCTGGAGTCGCTACGCATCTTGCTGGAGGCGGTCAACAGCCATTTCGACGAAGAGATTGTTAGCAGTTTTATCCGCATGGTCGGCATCTACCCGCCAGGGGAAATCGTCGAGCTGACCAATGGCGAAGTCGGCATCATCATCGGCTGCCCACCTGGCAACAAACTCAAACCCAGGGTACTGCGCGTGCTCGACGGGCAGAAGCAACCCTGCAAGGAAAGCATCATCGACCTGGGAAAAACCGCCAACGACCCCAGCGGCAAACCCTACCGCATCCACGAAGTGCACAGCAGCGGCGCCTTTGGCATTCATATAGATGATTACCGCAGCAAGGGGCTGGTTGTCCCGATGCATTTATAGCGCAGCAGTTACAAACCCGTGCTGCCCGGCGGGCACACTCCCAGGGCTGCCAACTCCTCCAACGGCACCCCGCCGGACAGGTACTGCTGGCAGGTTGCTGAAGGCGCAGCAGGCGGCGGAGACGCATCGGTGACAACCTCGCTGACCACACTCGCTTGCAGCGTGCCGCCGAGTCGCAGAAAGGCTCGCGCCTGACCGCGCTGCAGCCAGATGCCTTCATTCTCGATGGCCGCCAGGCGTATGCCACCCGGCAATACCGCGTCGAACTCAACCCGCTGCGCGGCCACCTGACCGATGCTGAGCAACGCCCAACCGCCGCCACTGCTCTGGCGAAACAGGCCATGCAGCTGCCAATGCTCAAGGCCCGTCAGGGGCTTTGCCGAGGGCAGTATCCACGGCGGATCGGCAGGCAGCAGATCACTCGGCAGTTGCACCGCGCCCACCGGAAATGCCAGGCACAAACCCAGCACCGCTCGGCTTATAGCAACCCTGATGCGCCGGGTGGCTACGCTGCACTCGGTCATAGGCTCGGCACGGGATCTCGCCGTTGTGCGTAGTCGATAAAGCTCATCAGGTTGCGGCTCTTCAGCAGCGGCAGCAAGGCATGGTCATTCAGCGACAAGCCAAACCACTTCTGATTAACCCCGCCGGTGCAGCCGTACATGATCAGCTTGCCACGGCCATTGGTGAGGAAGCCCTGGGACAGGTCCACACAGCGCCCGGCGTACTTCAACTGGGGCAGAGCAGCAAAGTCCCAGGCTTGTGTATCGCGCTGCGCATCGCAGTCGCTGAGGCTGATGTCGTTGGTTGCCGTCAGGCATTTGCTCGGCTGTGCAACGCTGCGAATACGCCCGCTGGCATCGACCAGCCACTGTTCATCAACTCCGCCCGCGCACTGCGCCTTGGCCGCTACGTAGGGGCTCCACACACCCTCCTTCAGCTCCGCGCGTACACAGTTGCCATTGTTCATGGTGAAGCTTTGCGGCGCTGGGAGCAGAGGGCGCTGATCAAACTGCAGGGTTAGCAATAGCGCGTCGAGTGCCGCGCGCGCGGCATCACTGCTCGCCAGTCGAGAACCATGGGCATCCAGCCAGCGGTTCAGGCGCAGTGCACGCTCCTCCTGACTTTTCAGCCGCTGCATCACCTGCAGAGCAGTCGCCGACAGCCCCTCCGTTTGCTCGGCATAGCTGTCATAGAGCAGACGAGCCTCGCCGGTTAAGGCCAGCACCGGCTGGTTGGCAATCGCCTCCAACGCCGCTTGCAGCTTCGGCCGCTCTTCGTTGAACAGCGCCTTGAAACGCTCCTCGCGACCCACCACTACGGGAGCCGGCATCGCGGGTAAGCCCTGAGCAATGGCCAGGCTGGCCAGATCAACCGGGTTGTCGCCCGGTGCCTCGCGGCACTGCAGGGTAGCCGCCAGCGGCCGCTCGGCCTGCGCCAGGTTGATATGCAGCTTGTTGGCGTTGCTGCCCATGCGCAGCGGAGCAATGGCGATGCGCTGGCTGGCGCCGCCGACAAACTCTACTTTCAACCAGCACTGCTTGCTGGCCGCAGCGTCATTGGGGGCAGGCAGGTCATATACCTGGCCCCAGTTACCACGCAGCGCCGGGTAGAGCACGCCGCTGTTGGCCACCGGGTCATAGCCGCCGAGGAGAGTGAAAACCGGCACCCCGAACAGACGTGGCTTGCGGTAGTTGCCATCGGCGCTGTTGTACCAGACCTGATTCGAGCTCGGCACCTTGGGCTGGTTGACCTCCATCTTTCGCGTGCTCGCATCCCACTTGCGGTAGCCCGTAGGCGAATCGGTTGCCCAGACTGCACGGTTATTCAGGTTGGGCTGAATCCAGTTCTTGGTGCTGTAGCCGGTGTAATGGGTATAGCTGGACAACGCACTGGTGAAATCGCCGCCCGACATGGCATCAGGCGCAAATGCATAGGCGTCGGCAAACAGCGGTGTACCGCTCATGGCTGCGCTCTTGTTACGCGCCCACAGCAGGTTGGCGCGCATGCGCTTGCGGTAGGCGATATAGCCCCAGCCGCTGTCGTGATGATGCACGGCCAGAAAATAGTTGCCGTCTTTCTCGCCCGGATAATGGCCTATGCCGTAGTGGTGACCGATTTCATGGCTGAATTCATTCCCCACCGAGCTGTACAGCGTGAGGATGCCATTGCCACCGCTCAATCCATGGCTCTGTACGCCATTGGTGTAATTGCCGGCAGCATGGTGCGCCACCGCGCTCTGCGTCAGTTGCGGCTGCTGCTGGCTGACCATTCCCGCACTGGTGATACCCCAATTGGCCAGATTGATCCCGGTGCTGAAGGTCGATTTAGCGGTGTTCTCACGCATATCGCCGCTGTAAACATCGCCGTTCACCGCACTCGCCGTGTCATAGATAACGCCGCTGCCGACCATCACCCGATCCAGCTTGACGTCTTCGTAATAGCTTGCCAGCAGACGGGCCACAGGCACGGTCTGGAAGTACTCGGTAGCGGCCTGGGCAGTGCGTGCGCGAAACCAGTGACCATTACCGGTAGGCGGCTCGGTCAGCATGCCCAAGCGAATCGACTGCACCACCAACTCGGCCGGCGCGGCAAAATCGAAGGCCGCAGCGCTGCGCTCGCCACGCCGGCCGCGCTCATCGATAACCTGCAGGCTCATCCCCGGCCGGACCCAATCCCAAGGCAACACCGCAGACCAGGCACGCCGTGAATAAACCACATCAGGGCGACTATCCGCCCCGGTGCGATCCGCCCTGGGCAACCGGTCCGGCTCGCTCAATACCAGCTCACCTTTGAGATCACCGTCCACCGTCACCTGCACACGCAGCTGTTGCGGCAGCGGCTCTGTCGGCAGCGGGGTTACCAGCAACAGCGCCTCACGCTCGCTGGTTAGGCGCGGCATGTTCTTCGCCTCGTTGCCCTGCGGATCGACCGAATGGCTCTGCACGAACTGCAGCATGGCCGCCAGATCACCGCTCAGATCATTGCGCACCGCGCGCGGCTGGCCGTCTGCCGCAACATCGTAAAAGCCCTGCGCATTGACCTCATCAACCACCGCAGCGGGCGGCTCGGGGAAGGTCTCACCAGGCGGTGGCGCAACCACCGGCGGCTCTACTGGAGGGATCACTGGCGGCGTGACGGGCGGCTCCACGACCGGGGGTTCAACGGGCGGCACCACAGGTGGCGCGACCGGCGGCGTAACCACGGGCGGCTCAGTCGCCGGCGGACGACTGCCAGTGTTATTACCGCCGCCACTGCTGCTTCCACCACCGCCGCCACCTAGATCCAGACAACCTGTCAGATTAACCAGCGCCAGCAACAACAGGCTTACACGAAGCATGATTTCTCAACCTTATTCTGGAAAATCGTAATAGCGGCCGCACAGTCACCCAGGCCGCGCAGAGGCAGCTCGACATAGGGGTAAACGTCATGGGATAGGCAGAAGTAGCGGGCGAGAACACGCGGGAGTGGTAACCCCTGAAAAACTCGAAACATGCGAGCGGCTCGATATGGTTTCGCGCATCCATGCACTCGATGATTTTCCTATGCGCCGTCACCTTGAATGGAAACCGGCATAAGCGAGCGCGCGAGCATAATTAAAGCTGCTAAGCCGGTCAGTTTTCTGACTGATCGCTGTGATAGTTCTCACAGATTGACTGCGCATCAGTGGCGACTGCCACTAGCCCCCGCAGACCGCTGTGCCGAGCGCACTGTTCATTCAACGCACGGTTTGGCTGGCACCTCTTCTCCAACCTTGGAATACTTCGGCCCATTGCGCATAGAACCACTCCGAACCTCTCAAGCAGAACCCAATGACCAAAGAGCAGTTACAGAAGCTCGAAACCGATCTTTGGCGCGCCGCCGATAGGCGGTCTGCTTGAACTCTTCGCGCAGCTTGTCGAAGTCGATTTTGCTCAGGTCCCAGGTGCGGCCCTTGCGCACGATCTGGTAAGCGCCTTGCGGTTCTTGCTGATGGAAGGCTTCGGCGTTATCCACCACCACGCTTTCATCCAGCAGCTCGTCGATACGCCGGGTCACTGTTGAGGCGGGTCAGTTCGTCATTCATGGCCAGCAGGCCGTCGATAAATTCCTCTTCGGTCTTGCCGTCTTCCTCGATCACCACGCCGACATAGCGGCCGGGGTTGAGCGAGTAGTCCTGCTCTTTTACTTCTTCCGGGTTGGCCAGCTTGCACAGGCCGGTGACGTCTTCGTATTGGGCAGCGGGAAAACGCTCTTGCAGCCAGTGAATATGCTGGAAGTAGCTTTCCGCCCCCTTCACTTCGCCATGAAGTTTTTCCAGGGCGGTTTTCAGCGCCTTGGTTTCGCGGTCGGTGCTGCCGCGTTTGCCTTCGGCTTTGGCGGCTTCGGCCAGGCGCTTTTCGTGCTGGCGCACGGCCTTGTCCAGACGCTTGAGGTTGGCATGCAGGCCGGCGAAGAAAGGGTCGAAAGTTGCGCGCAGGGCATGCTGGGCCTGGTTCTTCGCATCCACCTCGGCATCGTCCAGGTGCTTGGCCTGGTAGGCGGCGTAGGCATCCTGCAGCGGCTTGAGTTCGATCCATTGCTCACGCAGGGCTTGCACCGCTGCGCGGCCTTCGGCTTGATATTTGCCCGATAGTTATCGCCAAACGAAAAAGCCCCGGATTTTCATCCGGGGCTTTTTGCTTTGAAGATGGCGCACCAGGCGGGATTCGAACCCACGACCCCTGCCTTCGGAGGGCAGTACTCTATCCAGCTGAGCTACTGGTGCAGCGCGGGCGCAATCATACGCATCTCGCTGGCGGGCGTCCATGTTGCTGCCTTGTTCGCAATTCTGCACGGCAGTGACTGGCCAGCTGTCTAGCCACATAAAGCGGGTGAATACGTGCAATATTCCGTTAATTTTTTCGAACAGGCTATTGCCCTTTACCCCTTGTGACCCTAGGATTCGTTTGAGATTTCAAACGCTCTTGCTAAAACTGTGTGCAATTCCGGGTGATTGGTCATCCGAGGGGCATACATCAGCAGCCAGGGTGCACACACCGAACCTACACGCGCCGCTTGGCGGCGCACCCAGCGCAAGTGCCGATACCAGGGTGTCGGAATTTAGGAGACTGCCATGCAACTGAAAGACACCCAGCTGTTCCGTCAGCAGGCTTATATCGACGGCACTTGGCTGGACGCCGACAGCGGCCAGACCATCAAGGTCAACAACCCGGCCACCGGCGAAATCATCGGTACGGTGCCGAAGATGGGCGCAGCGGAAACCCGTCGCGCCATCGAAGCCGCCGACCGTGCGCTGCCGGCCTGGCGTGCCCTGACCGCCAAAGAGCGCTCGAACAAGTTGCGCCGCTGGTTTGAACTGCTGATCGAGAACCAGGACGACCTCGGCCGCCTGATGACGCTGGAGCAGGGCAAGCCGCTGGCCGAAGCCAAGGGCGAGATCGTTTACGCAGCCTCCTTTATTGAGTGGTTCGCCGAAGAAGCCAAGCGCGTGTATGGCGACGTGATTCCGGGCCACCAGCCGGATAAGCGCCTGATCGTAATCAAGCAACCCATCGGCGTGACCGCGGCCATCACGCCGTGGAACTTCCCTGCGGCGATGATCACCCGTAAAGCCGGCCCGGCTCTGGCCGCCGGTTGCACCATGGTGATCAAGCCCGCGTCGCAGACGCCGTTCTCCGCCCTGGCCCTGGTTGCTCTGGCCGAGCGTGCCGGCATTCCGAAAGGCGTATTGAGTGTGGTCACCGGCAGCGCCGGCGAAGTTGGCGGTGAGCTGACCAGCAACCCGATCGTGCGCAAACTGAGCTTCACCGGCTCGACCGAAATCGGTCGCCAACTGATGGCCGAATGCGCCAAGGACATCAAGAAGGTCTCGCTGGAACTGGGCGGCAACGCGCCGTTTATCGTGTTCGATGACGCCGACCTGGATAAAGCCGTCGAAGGTGCGCTGATCTCCAAATACCGCAACAACGGCCAGACCTGCGTCTGCGCCAACCGCCTGTACATTCAGGACGGCGTATATGACGCCTTCGCCGAGAAGCTGGCCGCCGCTGTGACCAAGCTGCAGATCGGCAACGGTCTGGATGAAGGCACCACTACCGGCCCGCTGATCGACGACAAGGCCGTGGCCAAGGTCCAGGAACACATCGCCGACGCCCTGAGCAAAGGCGCGCGCCTGCTCACCGGTGGCAAGCCGCACGCACTGGGCGGCAGCTTCTTCGAGCCGACCATTCTGGTCGACGTGCCGAACAACGCTGCAGTGGCCAAGGAAGAAACCTTTGGCCCGCTGGCACCGCTGTTCCGCTTCAAGGACGAGGCCGACGTGATCGCCATGTCCAATGACACCGAGTTCGGCCTGGCCTCGTATTTCTACGCCCGCGACCTGGGTCGCGTGTTCCGCGTGGCGGAAGCCCTGGAATACGGTATGGTCGGCGTTAACACCGGGTTGATCTCCAATGAAGTCGCGCCGTTCGGCGGCGTGAAAGCTTCGGGCCTCGGCCGTGAAGGCTCGAAGTACGGCATTGAGGATTACCTGGAAATCAAATACCTCTGCCTGGGTATCTAATCCTGGCGACGTAGCAGTAACCCCGCCGAAGACGCACGAGAGCGCTGCGCCTTCGGCTTTTATATGGACATAGCTGTGGCCGAGCGTGCTGAGACAGTCGATCATCGAATACTGCCAAGCCGCCGCCGGTGACACATCCTTGAACCACGCCGAGATAAATCGGCGAATGAGGACATCATGAGCAAGACCAACGAATCCTTGATGCAACGCCGCACCGCTGCCGTTCCGCGCGGCGTGGGCCAGATCCACCCGATCTTCGCTGAGTCGGCGAAGAACGCCACCGTGACCGACGTTGAAGGTCGCGAATTTATCGACTTCGCCGGCGGCATCGCGGTACTCAACACCGGCCACCTGCACCCGAAAGTGATTGCTGCGGTGCAGGAACAGCTGACCAAGCTGACCCACACCTGCTTCCAGGTGCTGGCGTACGAGCCCTACGTCGAGCTGTGCGAGAAGGTCAACGCCAAGGTCCCGGGCGATTTCGCCAAGAAGACCCTGCTGGTCACCACCGGCTCCGAAGCGGTGGAAAACGCGGTGAAGATTGCCCGCGCTGCCACTGGCCGCGCTGGCGTGATCGCCTTCACCGGCGGTTACCACGGCCGCACCATGATGACCCTGGGTCTGACCGGTAAGGTCGTGCCGTACTCGGCCGGCATGGGCCTGATGCCCGGCGGCATCTTCCGCGCTCAGTACCCGTGCGAGCTGCATGGCGTGAGCACGGATGATGCGATCGCCAGCATCGAGCGCATCTTCAAGAACGACGCCGAGCCGCGCGATATCGCCGCGATCATCATCGAGCCAGTGCAGGGCGAGGGCGGTTTCTACGTCGCGCCGAAAGACTTCATGCTGCGCCTGCGCGCCCTCTGTGATCAGCACGGCATCCTGCTGATCGCCGACGAAGTGCAGACCGGCGCCGGCCGTACCGGCACCTTCTTCGCCATGGAGCAGATGGGCGTTGCCGCCGACCTGACCACCTTTGCCAAATCCATCGCCGGCGGTTTCCCGGTGGCCGGTGTGTGCGGCAAGGCTGAATACATGGACGCCATCGCTCCAGGTGGCCTGGGCGGTACTTACGCCGGCAGCCCGATTGCCTGCGCCGCAGCCCTGGCCGTGATGCAAGTGTTCGAGGAAGAGCAGCTGCTGGATCGCTGCAAGGCGGTTGGCGAGCGTCTGGTCACGGGCCTCAAAGCCATCCAGACCAAGCACAAGGCCATAGGTGATGTGCGCGCCCTGGGTGCGATGATCGCCGTCGAGCTGTTCGAGGGCGGCGACCTGCACAAGCCAAACGCCGCGCTGACCGCTGCCGTGGTGGCCAAGGCACGCGACAAGGGCCTGATCCTGCTGTCCTGCGGCACCTACGGTAACGTCTTGCGCGTACTGGTCCCGCTGACCGCCGAAGACGCGCTGCTCGACAAGGGCCTGGCGATCATCGCCGAGTGCTTCGCCGAACTGGCCTAAGCACGCAGCGTTAGACCAGCCATAAAAAAGACCCGCTTCGGCGGGTCTTTTGCTTTCGGCGATTGAGTAGGCCATCGAGCTGATAGCCAGGTGTTATTGGTAGATAACAATTCATAGCCTGCACCATGCCGCTCGACACAGCCTTAGCGGCTGCCTCTGCGGCGCTTTGTAGGACAACCAGACCGCTCTAGCACGGCCTATTCAGACCGCATAAGAAAGTTGACGAGTTGTTCAGCACTTCGTCGGCCGACGCTGGTTTTAAAGTGGCCAGCCCTTACACTGCGCGCCGTCATACCGCTGACGCCATTATTTTGCCATCACGCTTCCCCTGAGGTTTTCATGACTGCCCTGGCCAAGGCTCCGGAGATTTTGATCGCCGAAGCAGACCCCTGGACTGCCGATCTGCTCGTGCAACTGGTACTCGATGTGCGCGCCGATGCGCGGGTTATCCGAGTCAGCGATGGCGAGGCGGCGCTGGCCAAGTGCAAACGCCGCCTGCCCGCTTTGGTGATTGCCGATGGCGACCTGCCGGGCCTGGATGGTCTGGAATTACTGCGACAGTTGCGCCGCCATCCGCGCACTCCGGCGCTGCCATTTATCCTGATCAGCAGCCGTCTGGACGCCAGCAGCGTACGCGCCGCGCGACCACTGGCTCCGGCGGCCTACCTGGCCAAGCCGTTCAATGCCGAACAACTGCGCCAGCGCCTGCTGGGCATACTCGGCAGCACCCCAGCCGACGAAACAATGGTAGCCACACCACTGCTGGTCGACAGCCTGGATGACTACCTCAACGCGGTGCGTGAAGAGGGCCAGGGCGCGCCGTTGCTGGCCTCGGTACGCGACTCGGTGAGCCAGTGCCTGAATGGTGACGACAGCGACCTGCGCGAGCTGGAAGAAGTCTTTGCCCGCGACCCGCAGATCACTGCGCGACTGATCGCCGCCGCCAACAGCGCCGCGCAGCACCAGGGCGCACCCTGCCAGACCCTCAGCCAAGCACTTCCACGCCTGGGCCTGGCGCGCACGCTGAACCTGGTATTGGGCATGGCCGTGCAACGCAATGCGCGGCTCAGCGACCCACGCCTGGCCGAGCTGGCCAGCAGTGCCTGGGACAGTGCCCAACGCAGCGCCGAACTGGCGCGCTGGCTGGCTGGCGAGCTGCAACTGGATGCCGAGCTGTGCTTTACCGCCGCGTTGCTGCACAACATCGGCGAGCTGGCCTTGCTGCGCAGCCTGCAGGATTGGCAAGACGCCGGCGGCGTATTGCGCGATGAGGATATTCACCAGAGCTTCCAGCAACGCGCCGCCAGTTTCGGCTCGGCGCTGCGCATCCGCTGGCGCCTGCCGTTTGGCCTGCGTGAGCTGATCGCGGCGTTCTACAACCTCGGCAGTGGCGTATTTAGCCGCGAGGCGCTGGTGCTCAACCTGGTCTGCCAGGTGCTACGCCTGCGCAGCAACCAGTCGCCCAAAGAGCTGCGCGAGGAGCGCTGTGTACGCATGCTGCGCCTGGACCTCAGCCTGCTGGAGCGCATGCCGCTTGCAATCGCTAGCTGACTGCAGCGAACACGGATCAGGCCAGGACCTCGGCCAGCAGATCGAAAACGATACGGATACGCCGCGCCGTGCGCAGCTCGCGGTGGGTGACCAGCCAGATCGGCAGTTGAAAGGGCGCGACATCCTCCAGCACGCGCACCATGCCCGGGGTTTCCCGCGCGATCTCCTCCATGATTGCGCCGATGCCCAGGCCCTGGCGGACCATTTCCCAGTAGGTGACGGAGTTATCTGCGTAGCTGCGAAAATTCGTGTTGCTCAGCAGCAGGCCTTGGCCGTGCAGGTGATGCAGGTAATGGCCGGCGCGGTCCAGGCCGATAAAGTCATGCTGCAAAGCCTCTTCGGCCGTACGCGGTAGGCCATGTACGCGCACCCAGCTCTCGGACGCGTAGAAGCCGGCGGAACTCTGCCGGACCAACCGACCAATCAGCTCCGGTTGTTCGGGGCGCACATGGCGGATGGCGATGTCGGCCTCACGGCGCAATAGGTCGCTGAAACCGTCCGAAGCGACCACCTCAACCTGGATGCCGGGTGCCGCCTGGCGGATATGCAGGAGGATCTTCGGCATCAGGTACGCCGCCACCGCGTCGCTGGTGGCCACGGACACCACACCCTCCACCTCTTCCGAGCGCCCGGTGGCAGCGAGGCCCAACTCATGCGCCGCTGCGCCCATCACCCGGGCATGGCCCAACAACTCCTGCCCGGTGGTGGTCAGCGCCATGGCTTTGCCAACCCGCTCAAACAGCGTCACGCCCAGCGCCAGCTCCAGGGCGGCGACCTGGCGACTGAGGGTCGGTTGCGACTGGCCGAGTTTGCGCGCCGCCGCCGACAGCGAGCCGGTCTCTGCCGTCTCGAGAAAGGCGCGCAGTTGATTCCAATCGACCTTATCCATACGTAAATGCATATGTTGTCTGCAATTTATCGCAATACCCTGTAGTGGTGCGCAAGGATAGCATTCGCACTGTTGTTGGCTCTCGCCTTACATCCATGCACAGGACGCGCCCCATGCACTCACCCCTCATCTCCGCCAGCGACCAACGCACTGCAGCTGCAACCTCTGCTGCCTTGATCAACAAGGCACGTTTCTGGAACCGGATTGCGCGCAAGTACGCGAGTGATCCGATTGCTGACCTGGCCGGTTACGAGCGGACGCTGCAGCGCGTACAAGCCTTGCTGTCGACGGAGAATGAGGTGCTGGAGATCGGTTGTGGCACCGGCTCCACCGCCCTGCGTCTGGCGCCCGCTACGCGGCGGCTGGTGGCCACCGATGTAGCCGAGCAGATGATTGCCATTGCATGCGCGAAACTCGCCAGCCAACCCATGCCACAGCTGCACTTCAAGGTGGCCGACGCCGACGCACCTGCGGCCGAGCAGGGTGCCTACGATGCCGTGCTGGCGTTCAACCTGTTGCATCTCGTGACGGATCTGCCGCAAGCGCTGAGCTCGGCCATTAATGCCCTTAAACCAGGCGGCTTACTGATCTCGAAGACACCCTGCCTGAATGAAATGAACCCACTGATCCCCAAGCTGGTCCTGCCGCTGCTGCGCGCCATCGGCAAAGCGCCGCCTGTGCTGTGTTTCGACGCCCGCCAGTTACAGGCAGCCATGACCGCGCAAGGTCTGCAAATCCTGGCCGTCGAGCGCCATGGCAGCAAGGGCAAAGACTGGCGGGTGTTTATCGTGGCGCGCAAGCCCAATAGCCCGACGCTGGCGGCCTGATCAACGCCTGCACAACCCACCGTACTTGACGATTTTTACCACCCGGACCTGCTGGTCCGTCCCTTTGTTGCACCCATAAAAAACATTGGAGCTTGCCATGTACCTTCGCCCAATCACCGCACTGACCACCGCTTTCCTACTGTCCGGCTGCGCCGCCACCATCAACCAAAGCGGTCTGGAGCAACGCACGTCCCAGGCCATCGGCCAACCCACCGGGCAGTTCAGCATCACCGAGCGCACCGAAGAAACCGGCGGGCGCATCAACTACAACGTCAACACCAAGGATGGCGGCACCTACCGCTGCTACATGTACTCGGCCACCAGTTTCCAGAAGGCCATGAGCTTTGGCATGACGCCACATTCGGACGCTATCTGCACGCCTATGGCAGGTACGCCAGCCGCTAGCGGGCAACGCAGCAATACGTCCGGCAGCACCTGCAATGCCCTGCTGCAAGCGGCAGGTCGATGCTGATTGCCCGGGTTTCCCGGTCAGACATGGCCGGGAATTGCGCTCACTACACTCGACAGCGCTGATGATTTGCGCGGTCACTCATCGGGGTGTTAATGCCATGAAAAAACTGCTCCCTCACCTCCCTCTGCTATTGACTCTGCTAGTGCATGCAGATGCCCGCGCTGAAGGGCGCTGTCCCGATGGTTATTTTCCAATTGGTGGCGGTAGCGCCGGCTGGGAAGGCTGTGCGCCGATGGGGCCCGGAGCCGATGGCGCGCAAGAACCGCAACCCCAGTTGGAAACACGCTGGGGCGCGGTGGCGACTGCTGATGGTGCCTTGGGTGTTGCTGCCGGTCAGGCGTCCCAAGAAAGTGCCGAGCAGCATGCGCTGGCTCATTGCCAAACCCACTCCGAAGGCAAGGTCTGTAAGGTTCTTATCGCTTACTACAACCAGTGCGTCGCAGTCGCCTGGGGCGATGCAGGCAGCCTTTGGGCACGCTCGCCTGACGTATATGACGCGGAAGATATGGCACTGAGTAATTGCCAGCAGAAAACCACTAACTGCGACATCTACTACTCAGCCTGCAGTTATGCCGAACGCGTGCAGTGAGCAGCTTGGTATTACTCCCTGTTTTAGTGCTGACCAGAAGTAGAGGTCAGGCCCCGAGGGCAAACTTCTGTTATGTAAACTAAAGGGGGCGAAGTGATGTATTTCAATCGTACTGATGATTTGAGCGGTCAATCGTTTGGATGTTGATGCCATGAAAAAATTACCTCTTTACCTCCCTCTGCTGATTGTTCTGCTGATACATGCAGATGCCCGCGCCGAAGGGCGCTGTCCAGATGGCTATTTTCCAATTGGTGGCGGTAGCGCCGGCTGGGAAGGCTGTGCGCCTATGGGATCAGACGCGGGGACAGGGACAGCGGAGGAGCCGGAGCCTCAGTGGGAAACACGTTGGGGCGCGGTCGCTACCACAGATGGAGCGATGGGCGTTGCGGCCGGTCAGGAATCCGAAGAAAGCGCCAAGCAACAAGCATTGTCCGAATGTCAAACTCACTCCCAAGGCAAGCCCTGCGAGGTACGCATCGCCTACTACAATCAGTGCGTTGCGGTCGCCTGGGGTGATGCCGGGAGTCGCATGACCCGCTCGCCCGATCTGAAGGATGCGGAAGAGACGGCACTGCGTAATTGTGAAAAGACTACAACCAACTGCGACCTCTATTATTCCGCATGCAGTTATGCCGAACGCGTGCAGTGATGTGTGCGCTATAGATGACGTGCCCGCTCGCTCATTGAAGAGTTATATCCGCATACTCTTCAGACAATTGGAAAGTAAAAATGAAAGCAAAAAAAATCGGCATAGTTCTATTTGCCGCCATTGCACTTGCGGGCTGCGCCACCAGCCAGAATGTCCATATATACACGTCGGAAGAACAAGCGGGGATGACGGCGGACGGTGCTATCGCGACAATGCTTACGCCCTCAGAATTACGGAGCCACTTTGAGAATGCTGGCAAGGTTGCTAAGCCAACCGGGCATGTCTCCTACTGCAATGCAGGTGTCATGAGTGGCTCAGCAAGAAGTGATGCACTCGCGACCATTGGTGGTGTATGTGGTGGTGCAGATCAATTCACCATTGTGCGTGCTGTACCTATGCTGGATGCAGTCAGCACTTCAGTTGGAACCAGTTGCACGCGTTCCGAGATGATTATTTTCAGGTGCACCGGCGTGCAACCTAAACAACAGTAATTTTAGACTGCAGCACAAACTCACGGCCGTGACCTACCTTTTTCTCATTCGGAACAATAGAGAAGTAAATAATATCAAGGGCGGTCAAGAACCAGCTGCATCTGCACTTCACCCTGGGCGCTATCGGCCAGCTGAGTCAACGGCTGCGGATGGCCAATAAAATAACCCTGGGCATAGTCGAGCCCCAGTGCGCGTACGCAGTCGAGGGTGGCCTGGGTTTCGACAAACTCGGCCACCGTACTCAAGCCCAGCTGGTTAGCAATCTGCTGCATCGAACCGACCATGGCCTGGTTGATCGGGTCGCTCTCCAGGCCGCGGATAAAGCTGCCGTCGATCTTCACGATATCCAGCGGCAGATGGCGCAGGTAGGCGTAGGAGGCGAAGCCGCTGCCGAAGTCGTCCAGCGCCACTTTCAGGCCCAGGCTGCGCAGCTGTTTGATCCACTGCGATGACACCCCCAGCTCACCCAGGGCGACCATTTCGGTTACCTCGATGCACAGCTTGTGCGCCGGCAGGTTGTGCCGCAGCAGCTCGCTGTGGAGCATTTCGTGGAAGTGCGCGTTAAGCAGCGAGCTGGCAGTCAGGTTGAAGTTCACCTGGGCCAGTTGCTGCACATGCCGCGGGTTGTCCGCCAGCCATTGCAGCAGGCGCATCACCACCCAGCGGTCGATAGCGCCGAGAAAGCCGTAGCGCTCGGCCGCACCGAGGAACTGCCCTGGGCTGACCCACTCGCCGCTGATCGGGTCGTGGTAGCGCAGCAGCACTTCATAACGCAGGCCGTCGCTGTCGCCCTGCAGCGCCACCACCGGCTGGTAGAACAGCTCGAAGTGGCCCAGCTCGATGGCCTCGCGCAGGCGGGTGATCCATTGCAGCTGGCGTTGATGTTCCAGCAGCACGCCATCGGCCGGGTTGAACTGCTGCACGCGGTTACGGCCCAGGTGCTTGGCCAGTTGGCTGGCGCTGTCGGCCCAGTTCAGTGCGGTCTCCCAGTCGCTGACGCCGCTGTCCAGCTCCAGCATGCCGATACTGGCCTGCACGCGAAACGGTCGACCCTGCCAGCTGAAGACGAATTGCTCGACGCAGTGGCGCAGGCTCTCGGCATGTTCCAGGGCAGCTGCGTTATTGATCTCACGCAACAGCACGGCGAATTCGTCGCCACCAATGCGTGCCAGTTCGGCATGCCGCGGCAGCTGGTGCAACAGGTGGCTGGATAGCTGGCGCAGCAGCTGATCGCCGGCCGAATGTCCGCAGAGGTCGTTGACCTGCTTGAACTGATCCAAATCCAGGCACAGCAGGTGGCTGAAGCGCGGCTTGCCCTGGCCTTTGAGACTTTCACGCAGCAGGCGCTCTAGCTCGCGGCGGTTGAGCAGACCGGTCAGCGAATCATGCGCGGCCAGGTACTGCAGGCGCTCTTCCAGGGCGCGGCGCTCACTGAGGTCGACCACGATGCCTTCGATGCAGTCCTGGGTCGGGCGCAGGTGCAGCGACAGATAGACCCAATGGCTCTGCCCGTCGCGTCCATGGATCTGACACTCCTGACTGATCGCCGGCTGCTCGTTGTGCAGCTGCGCCACCTGCGCGGCCCATTGCTCCGCGCCTAACAGCTGCTGCATGGACAGCTCGCGGCTATCCTGCGCCAGCCCCAGCAGCGCGACAAAACTCGGGTTGGCCTCGATCAGCGCACCACTGCGGGTGCAGCGGAAAATCCCCTCGCCGCTGCTGCTGAACAGCGCCTGGTATTGCTGCAGATTGCCCAGTGCCTGGGCCTTGCTGTGCAGCAGGGCGCGGCGAATCTGCTCCAGCTGTTTGTCGAGGATGCCGCCAAACAGCAGCATGCTCAGCACCGGCAGGTAGGCGTGCATGTAATTGAAGCCCGGCGGCAGCGGAATCACCCCACTGCGTCCCAGTGGCACCAACAGCATCAGCAGCAGCGCCGAGCTCCAGCACAGCAGGTAGGCGCTGGCGTAAGGCCGGCGCTGGCGCACGCCGAGGATCAGCAGCAACAGCTGGAACAGCCCGTTAAGCAGGATCAGCACGTTCAGCGTCTGGTAGGAGCGGAAGTGGCCGTAGCTGACAATGGTCCAGCCGCACACCAGCAGGGTCACGGCAAACAGCGCGTTGCGCAAATGGCGCACGCGACCCAGTTCAAGCTTCAGCGAGCTGGCGAGAAACAGGCTGCTGAAAATCAGCATGCCGGGGTTGGCCAGGTTGGCCATCTGGGCCGACAGCCAGACCCACTGTGGCCACAACAGGCTGGTGATGCCATGCAGGCTGGCGTTGTACAGCGCCACGCTGGCCACCGTCAGGCAGAACCACACCAACTGCGTTTCGCGCAGGGCGCTGAACTTCACCAGAAAGAACAGCGCCAGGCTGAGCAGCGCACCCAGCAGCAGGCCGCTGCGCATCCAGTGCTCGGCCAGCAATAGCGGACTTTGCTCGGCTGCCACCAACTGCATCGGCACACTCACCGCCGAGCCGCTTTGCACCCGCAGTAATAACGTGTGCGAGCCCTCACCAAGGCGCGGCAGGTTGAGCATAAAGTGCGGCGAGGGCGCGCCACGCTCGAGAAAATCGCGGTGGTCGCCGCTGTAGAAGGGCGCGATCAGCCGTTCGCGGTCATACAGCCAGACTTCGATGTCGTCGAGAAAAGGCCGGTCGATGATCAGATCAAGGCGTTCGGCCACCGGCGCATCGAGGCGAAATGCCAGCCACCAGGCGCTGGCCGAGTAACCCAGGCGCGGCACACCATCAATCCGTTTGCCTTCGCTGGCAATGCGCTGCTGCACCTCGCCGGCGGTCAGGTTACCGCTGGGGTCTTCCAGCACCAGGCTGGCGGGCACCTCCACCGGTTGCTTGAGCTGTTCACTGCTCAGCACCAGCAATGGCAGCTCGGCAAACGCCTGGGCGCTGCCCAGTGCAAAGCAGAGCAGCGCAGCCAGCAAGGGAAGGTTGAGCAGACGGTGCATCCTGGCGCCTCAATAAACTGCGAGGTGCGCCAAGGCTCAGGGTGAACACAGCTCGCCTGCTAAGCGAGTTGACGCTCGGGAATTCTAGCTGAGAACTGGCGATTTGATTGCGCTGACGGTCTCACTCAGCTCCAGCAGCAGGCCGGTAATTTGCTCGGCGCTCATGTTGAACGGATCAAAGCGGTCGCTGGCCGAATATTTCAGAAACAACTCGCGGTTGGCCTGCTTGGCCCCGGCCCAGCCCATGCTCCAGCTGCTGTAACGGCGCATGCTGATTTCGGCGTAGTCGAGGATGGTCAGGTCCTTGTGCCGGCTGTCATCCGCCAACCGGTTGTACAAGGCGTTCACCTCGGCACGCGGCCCTTCGAGTGCTTGCAGAAAGATATCGGCGTTGCAGCAGAGTATCCCGGTCAGGCCTTTGCCTGGGTTGTTGCGCTGTGAACTGTCGAGAATCTCGCGGATCAGCTCGGAAGAAACGCTATGACTGGCACGGCTGGCATAGGTAAGGCGGACTAACATAAGCAGATCCTCGCAGGCGGCGGGCAGGGTAACAGCTGCAGATTCTGCATTACTTGTATAGGATCTGTATAACTAATTACGCAACATTCTTCTGCCTGCGTGCGTAACAAAAACCCTCGGCCACTCTCTATAGTGGCTACTTAGCGGCTGACACAATCAGCCGGCGCGCCAGCATCAAGGAACCCAACACCGTGCATGCAATGTTGCCCTTGCTCGACCAACTGGCCTTTCCGGCCATCCGCCGTGGCCAACTGGAAGCGCTGCAGATCAACCTGACCTACCGCTGCAATCAGCGCTGCCTGCATTGCCATGTGAATGCCGGGCCGACCCGCACCGAGGCCATGACCGACGAAAGCCTGGCCCTGCTGCATCAGGTGATCGACGCGCATCCCGTGCAGACCCTCGACCTGACTGGTGGCGCACCGGAGATGCATCCGCGTTTTCGCGAGATCGTTATCCACGCCCGCCGTGAAGGCCTGCGAGTAATCGACCGCTGCAACCTGACCATCTTGAGCGAAACGGGTTATGCAGACCTGGCGCAGTTTCTCGCCGACCAAGGCGTCGAAGTCAGCGCCTCACTGCCCTGTTACTCGCGCGATAACGTCGACAAACAGCGCGGCGATGGCGTGTTTGATGCCAGCATCAAGGGCCTGCAACAGCTCAATGCCCTCGGCTACGGCCAACCCGGCAGCGGCCTGATCCTCAACCTGGTGTACAACCCGCAAGGACCGAGCCTGCCGCCACCCCAGCAGAGCCTCGAAGCTGATTACAAACAGCACCTGGCTGAAGACTTTGGCATCGTCTTCAACCACCTGCTGACCATCACCAATCAGCCGATTGCGCGATTTGGCAGCACCCTGGTCAGCAAGGGCCAGTTCAACGGCTATATGCAGCTGCTACGCGACAGCTATCGCCCGGAAAACCTCGAACCGCTGATGTGTCGCTCGCTGGTCAGCGTCGACTGGCAGGGCTACCTGTACGACTGCGATTTCAACCAGATGCTCGATCTGCCGCTGCAGCTGCCCGAGGTGATCGGGCGTGATCGGGCGCACCTGCGTGACCTGCTCAATGCGTCGCTTAGCGGCAACCCTATTGTTACCCGCGATCACTGTTACGCCTGCACCGCCGGGCAGGGCTCCAGTTGCGGTGGCGCCCTGAATGACTGAACAAACCGCACCCTACGCGACTGCATAACCATTAATTAAGGATTGAGCCATGCAACCCACCAGTCTCACCGGCCTGTTCTTCTGGGGTTTTCTGCTGGTCTACGGCGCGTTGATGCTGGCACTGGCACCGCGCGCTGTAAGCCTGGGCGGCTTCTTCAATGGCGAGGACAACCAGGGCCGCAGCGCCAGCCCCTGGCTGATCACCTCCAGCATCTTTATCAGCTGGATCTTCGCCAAATCGGTGACCAACGCCGCCAATCTAGGGGCGACTTACGGCCTAATCGGCGGCCTGGCCTATGCCATGTACTGGTTATCGATCCCGCTGACGGGTTTTGTGATTTATCGCCTGCGCCGCCGTTTCGCAGCCACTGGGTTGGTGAGCTTTCTCAGCAGCCACTACGGGCGCGGTGCAGCGCTGGCGTTTTCTGCGGCGATTCTGATCCGCCTGTTCAACGAGGTGTGGAGCAACACTGCGGTGGTCGGCGGCTATTACGGCGACTCCGGCAGCATCGAATTTATTGCTTCGGCGTTGCTGTTTACCGCCGTCACCCTGGCCTACAGCCTGCGCGGCGGCTTGCGCAGCTCGATCCTCACAGATGCGGCGCAAGCGGCGATCTTCGTGATTGCCCTGGTCTGGGTGCTCGGCCTGGTGCTGCCGCAGCATTCGCCGACTGAGCTGGCCAGCACCAGCAATTGGGTGCTGAATGCCGGGGTCGACCTGCTGCTGGTCGCCGGCCTGCAGGCCTTCAGCTACGGCTTCCATGATCCGGTACTGACAGATAGGGGCTTTATCAGCGAAGAGAAGGCCATGCGCCGCTCCTTCGTGATTGCCGGGGTGCTGGGTTTTATCGCCATCCTCGCCTTCAGCCTAATCGGCGTGCACGCCCAACTTACCGGCCTGGCCGCCTCCGACAACGTACCCGCCGCCCTGGCCAAGAGCCTGGGCATCGGCGCGCTGCTGGTGATGACCGTGGTGATGGTTTCCGCTGCCGGTTCGACCCTGGATTCGACCTTTTCCAGCCTGGCCAAACTGGCCGGGCGCGAGCTGCCGAAACTGGCCGGCCGCGACCTCGGACAGAAAGCCATTGGCGTCGGCATGGCGGTGATGGTGGTGTTCGCCCTGCTCGGTAACCTGCCAATGATCGCCGGCACCGACATCCTCAAGGCCACCACCATCAGCGGCACCATGGTCATCGGCCTGGCCCCGGTATTCGTCCTGCACGGCCTGACCACTCCGACGCGGCTGGGCTTTCACCTGAGCTTCTGGACCGGCCTGGGCCTGGGCGTCGCCCTGACCCTGAACTGGATTCCACAGAGCTGGGCCATCGGCGACGGCAAATATGCGTTGCTGCTCGGCACCAACTTGTATGGCCTTGGGCTGTGTGTACTCGGCTATCTGCTGCCCGGTTGGTTGCTGCAGCGCAAAGCAGGCAAAGCCTGATGCGCGCCGGCCGCGACTGCCCGCTGGACTATCGCCTGACGCGGGATGCCTTTAGCGGCGAGCCGCTATTCGAGTGCGACACCCTCTATGTGGTCGGCGGCCTGTATGGCAATCGCCAGGCCCTGGCCGCCCTGCAACGACGCTTGGCCGCCGAGCCAAATGCACACGTGGTGTTTAACGGCGACGCGCACTGGTTTGACCGCGACCCGCAGATTTTCCAGCAGATCGAGCAAGGCCTCGTCGCCCACCTGCCGCTGCGCGGCAACGTTGAAACCGAACTCGGGCGCGCCGATGACAGCGGTGCCGGCTGCGGCTGCGCCTACCCGATGACGGTCGAGGAGGCGGTGGTCGAGCGCTCCAACGCCATCCAGCAGACATTGAACCGCACCGTGCAGGGCTTGCCGGGCATGGCCGAGCGCCTGGCTGCGCGGCCGAGTACGGCGCTGGTCAGCGTCGGCGGGCAGCGCGTGGCGATCAGCCATGGCGACGAACAGTCCCTGGCCGGCTGGAGCTGCTCGCGGGAATCGCTCGGCGAGCCGGAGCGCCAACAGCAGCTGGATAGCTGGTTTGCCGCGAACAACGTGCAGGTTCTGGCCACCAGCCACACCTGCTCAGCGGTGGCGTTGAACCTTGAGCATGGCGCGCTGATCAATAATGGCGCGGCCGGACTGCCGAATTTTGCTGGCGGCCGTTATGGCCTACTCAGCCGCATCGCCAAGACGCCGCACCCGGCAGCGTTGTACCGCTGCCAGCGCGATGGCCTGTATATCGAAGCCTTGCCGCTGAACTACGACCACGATGCCTTTCTCGCCGACTTCGACCGCCAGTGGCCTGCCCACAGCCCGGCGGCGTTGTCCTATCGTTCCCGGGTACTCGGCCAGCTGAGCGACCGCCCCGAGCATGCCCTACTGGCCGGTTTCAGCCTGTGCCAAAGCCTGTGCGCCCTGGAGGCGCTGACTGATGAATAGCCGCAAAATCGCCCTGATGGGCCTGATCCTCGCGCTGCTCGGCAGCTTCTTGGTCTTCGACATCGGCCAGTACCTCAACCTGGAAGCACTCAAAGCGCAGCAAGCGGCGCTGAATGCTCAAGTGGCCGCGCAGCCCTGGCTGGCGGCGGGGCTGTTCTTTCTCGCCTATGTCGCGGTCACAGCGCTGTCCTTACCCGGTGCGGCGCTGATGACCTTGCTTGGCGGGGCATTGTTCGGCTTGATCGAAGGCTTCGTGCTGATTTCCTTTGCCTCCACCCTGGGCGCAAGCCTGGCCATGCTCAGCAGTCGCTTTCTGCTGCGGGACTGGGTGCAGAGCCGCTTCGGTCAACGCCTGGCCGGGATCGATGCCGGGGTCGAGCGTGAAGGGGCGTTCTACCTGTTCGCCCTGCGTCTGGTGCCACTGTTTCCGTTCTTCCTGATCAACCTGGCCATGGGCCTGACCCGCTTGCCGCTGCGCACCTACTGGTGGGTCAGCCAGCTCGGCATGCTGCCCGGCACACTGGTGTACGTGAATGCCGGGCGTGAGCTGGGCCAGCTGGATTCCCTGGCCGGCATCCTCTCGCCGGGGCTGCTTGGCGCCTTTGTGCTGCTCGGGGTGTTCCCGCTGATTGCACGCAAACTGCTCGGGCTGATCCAGGCACGCCGTGTGTATGCCGGCTGGCACAAACCCAAGACCTTCGACCGCAACCTGGTGGTGATTGGTGCCGGCGCCGGTGGGCTGGTCAGTGCCTATATCGCCGCGGCGGTAAAGGCCAAGGTCAGCCTGATCGAAAAACACCAGATGGGCGGCGACTGCCTGAACACCGGCTGCGTACCTTCCAAGGCGCTGCTGCGTTCGGCCAAGCTGGCCAATGAACTGAAGAAGGGCACAGCCCTGGGCTTTACTGGCGTGCAGGGCACGGTGGATTTCCCTGCGGTAATGCAGCGCATCCAGCGGGTGATCGCCGATATCGAGCCCCATGATTCGGTGGAGCGCTACACCGGCCTGGGCGTCGAAGTAATCCAGGGTGAGGCAAAAATCCTCTCGCCCTGGGCGGTGGAGGTCAACGGCCAGACCCTGACCAGCCTCAACCTGATTATCGCCGCCGGCGCGCGGCCGCTGGTGCCGAAGATCCCCGGTATCGAGCAGGTGCAGGGCTATACCTCGGACACTATCTGGAGCCTGCGCGAGCAGCCGCGTTGGCTGCTGGTGCTGGGCGGCGGGCCGATTGGCTGTGAGCTGGCCCAGGCCTTCCAGCGCCTCGGCAGCCAGGTGATTCAGGTGGAATTGGCCGAACGTCTGCTGCCGCGCGAGGACGCCGATGCCAGCGAGCTGGTGTTGCAGAGCCTGCGCAGCGATGGCGTGGATGTGCGCCTGCAGCATCGCGCCGAACGCTTCGAGGTGGTCGATGGTGAGCAGCGCATGGTCGCCCGCCGCCTCGACACTGGTGAGGAGGTGACCATCGCCTTCGACGGCCTGCTGCTGGCCCTCGGCCGGGTGGCCAATGTCACCGGCTATGGCGCCGAGGAGCTGGGCCTGACCCTGCGCCCCAACGGCACCCTGGAAACCGACGAATACTTGGCCACGCGCTTTCCCAATATCTACGCGGTGGGCGATGTCACCGGGCCGTATCAGTTCACCCATGTCGCGGCGCATCAAGCCTGGTATGCGGCGGTAAATGCCCTGTTCAGCGGTTTCAAGCGCTTCAAGGTGGATTACCGGGTGATCCCCGCCTGCACTTTTACCGATCCCGAAGTAGCCCGCGTCGGCCTCTCCGAAGGCGAAGCCAAGGCGCAGAACATCGCCTATGAGGTGACCCGCTACGGCATCGACGATCTCGACCGGGCGATTGCCGACGAAGCCGCCCACGGCTTTGTCAAAGTGCTCAGCGTGCCGGGCAAGGACCAGATTCTTGGCGTAACCATCGTTGGCGAGCACGCAGGCGAGTTGCTGGCCGAATATGTGCTGGCAATGAAACACGGCCTGGGCCTGAACAAGATTCTCGGCACTATCCACACATACCCGACCATGGCCGAGGCCAACAAGTACGCGGCTGGCGAGTGGAAACGCGCGCATGCACCGCAAGGGCTGCTGCGGTTAGTCGAACGCTTCCATACCTGGCGCAGAAGCTGATGCGCGGCTTACTGCTAAGCCTGCTGCTCATCACACCGCTGGCCCAGGCGGAGAACCTGTTAATGCTTTGGACGGCTGGCCCGCCCAGCGGCGAATGGTCGGCGCCGTGGAAGCTGGCGGATATTCCCAAACTCAAGCCATCAGAGCGCACGCTGGTCGAGTTGGATGGCCAACCTCTATTGCGCATCAAGGCCGATGCGGCTGCCGGCGGCTTGCTGCATCCGCTGAATTTGCCTGGCGATCAGCCCTGGCAACTGAGTTGGCAATGGCGCACCGAACAGCGCCTGGATAAGGCCCGCTTCGCCACCCGCGAAGGCGACGACTACGCCGCACGGGTGTATGTGCTGCTGGATTACCCGCTGGATTCGCTGAGTTTTGTCACCCGGCAGAAGCTGCGCCTGGCGCGCACCTTTTTCGACCCCGACCTGCCGGCGGCAACCCTCAGCTACGTCTGGGATAACCGTGAAGCCCCTGGCACCCATGCCCGCAGCGCCTATACCGAAACGGTGGAGATGCGCGTACTGCGTGGCCCGGAAGCAGCGCTGGGCGAGTGGCTGACGGAGTCCCGCGATCTTCGCGCCGACGCCACTGCCGCCTTTGGCAGCGCGCCACGCAAGATTCTCGGCGTGGTGTTTGCCGCCGACAGCGACAACACCGGCGAGTCGGCCACCAGCTATTTCGCCGCCCCGCAGCTGCAGCTATCTAATCCGTAGGAGCGGGGGGGGACGCCCAGTTCCATGCCCGCGAACCCCTGCGATGCAAAAGCTTCGCGGGCATGGGTTAGGCACCCCCGCCGCTCCTACATTCATCATTCAGGCGACCTGAGTCTGTTTGATGGACTCGACCTGCTCGCGACACGTCCAGCGATTGGCCCGGGCAAAGGTGCCGAAGTCGTTAAAGCGTACGCCATGCGCGCGCATCACCTTGTGCGCGAACGGCACGCTGAGCTGGCGGATATAGAAGGGCTCCTTGACTACGAAATGGTGGATCGCATGGCTGCTGCCGAAGTTAAAGCAGAAGGCCTGCAGCGGCCACAGCCACCAGGGGTTGAGCACCTGGGTCTGCTGGATCACGTTGCCCGCCTCGACATCGCCGTAGTAGTGCATGTTCGAGCTGACAAAGTGCAGGCAAAAGGTGCGCAGTACGTTGGGGCCAACCAACACCACTACAGCGATATTCACCACTGCCATCACCTGCAAGGTGATCGCAGACCAGGCTACAGGCGCACCGAGCGCGGCCGCCGTGAAATCGATCAGGTGGAAGCCGAGAAACACATACCAGGTGCCCCAATTGAGCAGCCCCAGCGGCGCGTAGACCTTGAGTGTGCGGGTCAGAATCAACCGGCGGTGCTTGGGGTTCGTCGCCCGTAGCCAGCGAATAAACGAGCTCATCATGTTGTCGCCGACCATCAGCAGGCGGGCAAAGCCCCAGGGCTCGCCATTGGTGATGGCACGCTCTTCCGTATCCTGCTCGCTACCGGACACCTTGTGGTGATTAAGGTGTAGATGGCGGCGCACCCAGGGGTTGATCGTGCTCGGCCGCGCCAGCCAGACCAGCGCCATCATCAGGTTGTGCGGCACACGGCGCTTGCGAAAGTACATCGAGTGGATCAGGTCATGTTCCAGCTCGTGGGTCAGCGAGGCGAAGAACGCATTCAGCAACAAGCACGCCCACCAGGCCAGATAACCGCCGATATACAGCGCCGCCGAAGCGATCATCCCAACCAGGGCGAAGGTCAGGATGCCCGCACCGAGGGCGTCCTGATGCTTAAGCAGGGGAAAGCGCTGGCGCAGCTCGACACCGTGGGCCATGACCTGTTGGCGGATCAGCGCGGCGCGTTGTGCGTCATTTAATGCAGCAGTGCTTGCAGGGGAGTGGGGCATGCCTACATCCTCTTGTTGATGAGGCCACCACTGTGCCGCGAACCCCGGGCCTGCGCCTGACCCTGAACGCCAACCTGTTGACCGGACCCGCCAATCTGCATGACTGCCGAACCCACAACCCTGGCCAGCTGGACCCGCGCCCTGCGTAAGCAGCTCGATGCGCTGGGCCTCGACAGTGCCGCGTTGTGCCAGGCTGCGGGGCTAGAGCCGAGCCTGCTTGACGACCCCAACGCACGTTGCCCGCTGTCTATCACCACGCGCTTGTGGCAACTGGCCGTTGAGGCCAGCGGTGACCCGGCGCTGGGTCTGAAGACCTCGCAGTTCGTCAGCCCGACCACCTTTCACGCCCTCGGTTACGCCCTGGTCGCCAGTAGCAGCCTGCGCGAGATGTTCGAGCGCATCGTGCGCTATCACCGGGTGGTCAGCGATGCCCTGGAACTGGAGTTGCGCGAATGCGCCGACTGCTACGAGTTCCGCTTTCGTGTACCACCCGGCAGCCCGCCACCAGCCGCCGAGGCGCTGGATGCCTTTGCGGCGATCTATGTGCGCAGCTGCCGCAATCGTCTCGGTCGCGACTTCGCCCCACTGGCGGTTCATCTACAGCGCGCCGCACCGATGGATGCGCAGCCCTGGCATGCAGTCTTCCGCGCGCCACTGTTGTTTGCCGCACCTGAAAACCTGCTGCGCTTTCCCCGCGCCGCCTTCGAGCAGCGCCTGGACGACGGCAACCCGGAACTCGCCGAACACAACGAGACGGTACTCAAACGCACCCTCGAACAGCTGCAGCACGCCACCTGGACGCACAAAGTGCGCGCCTGCCTGGAGGCCCAGCTACCGGATGGTGAACCGTCCGCCGAACGTATCGCGCAGACCCTACATCTAAGCCTGCGCAGCCTGCAGCGCCATCTGGCCGATGAAGGCCTCAACTATGAAAGCCTACTCGCCGACACCCGCCAGCGCCTGGCCCTGCAACATATGCGCGACCCACGCTGCTCGATCAGCGAAATCGCCTACCTGCTCGGTTTCGCCGACACCAGCAGCTTCAGCCGGGCGTTCAAGCGCTGGACCGGACAAGCGCCCAGCCATTACCGCGAAGGACTGAAACAGCCATGAAGCATTACGACCTGCTGTTAATCGGCGCCGGTCACGCCCACCTCGGGGTGCTGCGGCGCTGGGCCTTGGTCGAGCGGCCGCCGGGGCGGATCGCCCTGCTCAGTGCCGGGCCCGTGGCTTGGTATTCCGGCATGCTGCCGGGGCTGCTGGCTGGACGGCATCGGCCGGAGGATTGCCAAGTCGAGCTGCAGGCGTTGTGCCGCGCGGCCAAGGTCGAGTTGCTTATCAGTCCGGTGGAAAGCCTCTCTGCCGCCCAGCAGCAGGTGCAACTGGCCGACGGGCAAACCCTTAACGCCAGCTGGCTGTCGCTAAATGTCGGCGCCCAGATTGCCACTCCTGAGCAACACGGGGATGCGATGCATCTGCTGGCGGTAAAACCCTTCGATAAGTTCCTGACGGGTTGGCAGCAATGGCAAGCCATGCCAGAGCCCATGGCGATTCTCGGCGGCGGTGCCGCAGGGGTCGAGCTGGCGTTGGCCTTGGCCTTGGCCGGAAAGGTGCCGCAACTGGCGCTGTTCTGCGCCGGTCATCTGCTCGATGGTTTGTCTGCTGGCGTGCGCCTGCGCGCCCTCGGCCATCTGCGTCAGCGCGGCGTCTGGGTGCGTGAGGATTGCCCAATCAGCCGCATCGAGGACGACTGCCTGTTCAGCGGCGACGAGCCGGTCTGGCGCGGCCAGCGGCTGTTGCTAGCCAGTGGTGCCAAGGCCTTTGCCTGGCCGGCCCACAGTGGCCTGGGCTGCGACGAGAACGGCTTTGTATTGATTGCCCCGACTCTACAGAGCTACACCCACCCGACGATTTTCGCCGTGGGTGATTGCGCCAGCCTGCCCGGCGCACGCAAGAGCGGGGTGTACTCGGTACGCCAGGGCCCGGTGCTGGCGAATAACCTGAATGCTGCACTGCGCGGCCTGGCGCTCAAGCGCTACCGCCCACAACGCCAGAGCCTGGCGCTACTCGCCACCGGCGACGGCGGCGCACTGCTGGACTGGCATGGGCACAGCGCCGGCGGGCGACTCTTTGGGCGCTGGAAGGACTTTCTCGACAAGGGTTTTATCCAGCGTCATCGGCTTTAAGCACTGATCCACCTGCGACCAAAGTGCCATGGCCCTCAACCGCCATGGGTGCTCGAATCAACCTCCCACCAAAGGTTGGCCGTAGGGAGCGTCACCCGCTATGGTCTATAGAATTGCCGACAACGGCCGATTGCCTACCCAGGCATATCCAGCAGCACGCACTCCGGTTCCAGCAGGCATGGCCCGCCCACTCTACAGCGGCGCGCCACAGGCAGTTTCTGGTCGTGGTTCGACCAGAATAAAAATAATGAGGTTTGTCATGCGCTCTGCGTTTATTACCTATCCCAAGGCCTGCCTGCTGCATGCCATTGGGCTGGCTGGATTGATGGTGACGTACCAGCAGATCCAGCTGCCCTGGTTTATCAGCATTCCGTCCTTTCTGCTGCTGGCCCTGTGGCCGTGGCTCGGGCCCTGGCAGCGCCAGCATGAAGAGCAGCCGGAGCATGTCAATCCGCAGCACGAGTCGTTCAGCTCCCTGACCCAAAGCCTGTCGCGGCACACCTGCCAAAACGCCTTGGCCGCGGCCGAAGTGGCGCATGCCGCGCAACAGTTGGCCGGCAAACTGCAATCGCAGTTGAGCGCCACCGAGCAGATCAACCAGGCCGCCGAGGCCATCACCCATACCGAACAGGACAACGCCCAGCGCGCCGCACAGACCTTGCTGGCGGCGCAAAGCGTGCGGCAGAACAGCAGCAGCGGGCAGCAGGAACTGCGTGAGGCGATTGATGCCATGCAGCACCTGAGCGCGCAGACGGCGACCAGCCGCGAGCTGATTGACGGCCTGAGCAGCCGCACCGAGCAGATCGAGAAAGTCACCCTGGTAATCCAGTCGATTGCCAGTCAGACCAACCTGCTGGCGCTCAATGCCGCCATCGAAGCCGCCCGCGCCGGCGACCTCGGCCGTGGCTTCGCCGTGGTGGCCGATGAGGTGCGTAACCTGGCCGGGCGCACCAGCAGCGCCACCGAGGAAGTCGGGCAGATCGTCAGCGATATCCGCCAGCAGAGCGCGGCAGTGGTCAGCCATATGCAGCAGCAGGCCGAACAGCTGACCCTGGCCGCGCAGCAGGTCGAGCACACCGGCGCGCAACTGCAGGGGATTGCCGAACTGGCGGTGGACGTGGAAAACCAGGTCAGCCAGATCGACAGCGGCACCCGACAGAACCACGAACGTCTGGCCGAGCTCTCGGTAGCGGTCGGCCAGTTGCGCGGCGATGTCGGCGACAGCGAAGGGCAGACCCGCCAGCTCAGCAGCGCCGCCGAACGCTTGGTCGGGCAGGCGGAAAGCGTCAGTGAGCAGCTGGCCGAAGTCGGCCTGGATGACTATCACCAGCGCATTTATGACCTGGCCCGCAGCGCCGCAGCACAGATTGCTGCGCAGTTCGAGGCGGACCTGCACAGCGGCCGGATCAGCGCCAGCGACCTGTTCGACCGCCACTACCAACCAATAGCCGGCAGCTTCCCGGCCAAGTACAAGACCCGTTTCGACAGCTACGCCGATCAGGTGCTGCCGGCCATTCAGGAGCCGCTGCTCAGCCAGCATGAAGGCCTGGTGTTTGCCATCGCCTGCACCGCCGAAGGTTATGTGCCGACGCACAACAACGCCTTCAACCACCCACCCTGCGGCGACCGCGCCGTGGACAGCCTGAAAAGCCGTAGCAAGCGCCTGTTCAACGACCGCACCGGCATCCGCTGCGGCAGCCATCAGCAGCCGCTGCTGCTACAGACCTATATGCGCGACACCGGCGAGCTGATGCACGACCTGTCGGTGCCGATCATGCTCCAGGGTCGGCACTGGGGCGGATTACGCCTGGGTTACAAGCCGGAGCCCTAAACCTGAACTAAGTTAACCCGCCGCCATCAGGCGCTTGTACTGCCGAGTGCGCCGCGCGCTTTTCAGCTGCTCCAGCAGCAACGCGCGCAGCGGCGACACCCCGGCGTGGGTGTGCTTGCCCAGGCTGAGCTGGCGTAGCTGGAATTTCACCACCGCCATATACGCCAGGGAGGCCAGCGCCTTGTGCTTCCAGCGGATTGGCGCCAGCTCGGCGCTGCTCGACTGCCCGGCCTGCCACTGTTTGGGCAGCGCCGGGTTGATCGCCAACGCGGTGGCGATCCCGGCCAAGGCCACACCGCTGGCCAATACCTGCTCGACCACCGGCAAGCGGCGAATCCCGCCGGTGACCATCACCGGCATGGTGGCCGCAGCGGCGATCTCGCCGGCAAATTCGAGGAAGTACGCTTCGCGCGCCAAGGTGCGTCCGTCGCGGGCATCGCCCTGCATGGCCGGGGCTTCGTAGCTGCCGCCGGACAGTTCGACCAGATCAACATCCAGCTCATTGAGCAACTGCACCACACGCTTGGCGTCGGCCGCATCGAAGCCGCCGCGCTGGAAGTCCGCCGAGTTAAGCTTGACCGCCACGCAGAAGCTCGGCGCCACCAACGCGCGCACCGCCTTGACCACCTCCAGCAGCAGGCGCGCACGGTTTTCCAGCGTGCCGCCCCAGCTGTCCGTGCGCTTGTTGCTGATCGGCGAGAGAAACTGGCTCAGCAGGTAACCGTGCGCCGCGTGGATCTGTACGCCGGTAAAGCCGGCCTGTTCGGCCAGCTGCGCAGTACGCGCAAAACGCTGGATCAATGCCTGGATTTCCGCCTCATCCAGCGCCTTGGGCACGGGGAACATCTTCGACAGGCCGCCCAGCTCCAGGGCCACGGCCGAGGGCGCGACGGTCTGCTGACCAAGGTTGGCCTGCATCTGCCGGCCGGGGTGGTTGATCTGCATCCAGAACTGCGCGCCCTGGGCACGGCCGATGCGCGCCCACTCGCGGAATTTTTCCAGCTGGCGGTCATCCTCCAGCACCACGCCGCCGGGGCCGGTCATCGCGCGGCGGTCGACCATCACGTTACCGGTGAGCAGCAAGCCTGCACCGCCCTCGGCCCAGGCCTGGTAAAGCCGCAGCAGTTCGGCGGACGGGCCCTGGCTGGCGTCAGCAAGGTTCTCTTCCATCGCCGCCTTGGCGATGCGGTTGGTGATGGTCGTACCGTTGGGCAGTTGCAGCGCTTGGAAGGCAGTCATGGCGTACTCCGGGGTAGCAGGTGAAGCAAGGCTAAGGTTAAAGTCAACTTTAAGGTCAATAGCCCGGAGCACAGATGATGAAAATTGGTGAACTGGCCACCCGCAGCGGTCTGGCCGCCTCGCGCATTCGCTTTTACGAGGCCAGCGGGCTGATCAACGCTCAGCGTCAGGCCAACGGCTATCGCAGCTATACGCAGCAGACCCTGCAAACCCTGGGCATTATCAGCTGCGCCCAACAGGCCGGTTTCAGCCTGGAGGAAATTCGCCGCCTGCTGCCCGATGCCAACCCGCAGGGCTGGGCGCATGAGCAGATGCTCGACAGCCTGCAACGCAAGGTCGTCGAGATCGAGGCGATGCAGCAACGTCTGGCGCAGAACAAAGCGCAGCTGCTGACCATCATCGCCACCATCGAGAGCAAACCAGATGGCATGCCTTGCACGGAAAACGCCGAGCGGGTGCTGGCCAATCTGCGCGACGCGCACGCCAGCCAGTAAGTCCATACCTGCCGTCTGCTGCGGCGGAAGCGGCTAGCCGCGCGCCTATACTCAAACACAGGGGGAATAACTTCAGCACTCCATTGGAGTAGGGGCTGGCACCCAGCAGGCGGAGGCTTGCCATGTCGAGTCTGCGCGTCGTTCTGCTCACTCTGCTGCTGGCAGTGGCGGGCTGTGCCAGCACTCCGCCGATTCAGGTAAGTGCGAGTACCTGGCAGCAGGTCGACCGTGAGATCACCACCCTTTCACGCAGCGCCGCACAACAGGCGCGCGAGCATGCGCTGCTGTCGATGGAGCAGTGGATGGACCTGGTGTACCAACAGACCGACGAGGAATTTATCCCCTGGTTTTCCGGCTACTGGACCCAGCAGTGGATGAGCGTCAAGGTTTCCTGGTACCGCCTCAGCAGCGGTGGCGCGAAGGACCCCAGCGTCAAACGCCTGGCCCTGTACCTGCAAGAGCAATACCGCGAGCGCGTGCTGGAACCGGTCGCCGAGACCGACGATCCACAGCAGATCATGGCGCGCAGCACCTGGCTGTACATTCAGCATCTCGATGAAAACCTGCCGCGAATTGCCCAGCAATATGACGTGCCGCGCGAGCAGTTCCACCAGCGCCTCAAGGCCATTCCGGCCATCACCCAGGCGCCTGGCGCATCGCTGTATGAACTGCTGCACGCCGAACCGCTCACCGAGTTGCCGGCCTATAACGCCTTTATCGAGCGCATTCGCAATGCCCCGCGCGGCCTCGGTGACTGGTCGGCGGACCCAGGCATTTCCGCCGTGGCGCAACACACCAGCGAGCGCCTGGTGGACGACCTCGCGGTCAGCGGCGCGGCCGGCGCCTTATCGGCGCTGATCGGCGGCCCCGCCGGCACCACGGTGTCCCTTGGCGTGGCGCTATTTACCGCCGTCTCGCGGGAAAACGCGCGACCCGCCAGCGAGGCGCAGCTGCGCAAGAACCTCAACGCCGCCTTCGATGATGAGTGGCTGGGGCTGATGCGCAGCACCGAGCACGGCGTTCTGGCCGGTGTGCATCAGCTGTCCGGGCAGATCGAACGGGGCCTCATGGTGCCGTTTCGCTATCAACCATAAGCCTGCCCCGCGCCCATGATTGTTTAGCCAGCAGCAATCTGAATATGCGAAAAACACGATTTAACCAACAGTCGCCGACGTGCGAGTCTGCCGGTATGAGTGAACCGATAGCCAATCTGCGCCGCGTCTTCCGCTTCTGCCTGTGCAAGGCCGAGGGACGTTTCGGCATTGATCGGCTCAGCCCGCTGTTACCGGAAATCCTCGCCTTCTGGGCCCTGTGGCATTGCCGCCACGCGCGCCCGCCGGATGCCCTGAGCCTCCCGCGCTGAGTACTTCAGCCGTCTGCCTATTGTGTGCTGCACGCGCCTGCCCTGGCGCGAACCGCTGAGCCGTCTGCTCACGACAGCACCCGCTACCCGCCCCCAGGAACCGCCTTATGAACGCCGCCATCAAACCCGTAACACCCGCCGCCGAGCGCTGCCCGTCCTACTACAGCGCCACCCTCAATGAAGAAACCGACTACCCGACCTTGCAGGGCGAGGTCAGCGTCGATGTGGTGATCATCGGTGGCGGCTTTACCGGCGTGGCGTCTGCCGTGGAGTTGGCCGAGCGCGGCCTCAAGGTGGCCATAGTCGAAGCCAACAAGATCGGCTGGGGTGCCACCGGGCGCAACGGCGGCCAGGTCACCGGCAGCCTGTCGGGCGATGCGGCGATGAGCAAGCAGATGCGCAACACCCTGGGCGAGGAAGTTGAAGACTTTATCTGGCACCTGCGCTGGCGCGGCCACGCCATCATCAAGCAGCGGGTGGAGAAGTACGCCATCCAGTGCGACCTCAAGCACGGCCATCTGCATGCGGCGATGAAGCCGGTGCATATGCAGGAACTGCAGGCCACCTATGCCGAAGCGCAGCGCCGTGGCATGGGCGCAGACGTGACCCTGCTCGACCGCGATGGCGTGCGCAGCCACCTGGCCAGCGACCTGTACAGCGGCGCGCTGAAGAACACCCGCAATATGCACCTGCACCCGCTGAATCTGTGCATCGGCGAAGCCAAGGCCGCCGCCAGCCTGGGCGCGTTGATTTTCGAGCACTCCGAAGTGCTGGAGATCATCCACGGCGCCAAGCCGGCGGTGGTCACCGCCCAAGGCCGGATCAACGCCAAGCAGGTGCTGCTGGCCGGCGATGTGTACCACAAGCTGGAGCCGAAAAAGCTCAAGGGCATGATCTTCCCGGCCATGGGCGGCATCGTCACCACCGCGCCGCTGGGTGAGCTGGCGAAGGAAATCAACCCGCAGGACCTGGCCGTGTACGACTGCCGCTTCGTCCTCGACTACTACCGCATGACCGCCGACGGCCGCCTGCTGTTCGGCGGCGGCTGCAACTACTCGGGGCGTGATTCGCGGGATATCGCCGCCGAGCTGCGGCCCGGCATCGAGCAGACCTTTCCGCAGCTCAAAGGCGTCGACATTGATTTCCAGTGGAGCTGCGCCATGGGCATCGTGATCAATCGCATCCCGCAGCTGGGCAAGCTCTCGGACAACGTCTGGTACTGCCAGGGCTACTCCGGCCACGGCATCGCCACTACCCATATCATGGGCGAGATCATGGCCAACGCCCTGACCGGCACGATGGGCCACTACGACACCTTCGCCGCCTGCTCACAGATCAAGGTGCCGCTGGGTGATGTGTTCGGCAACCCGATGCTGGCCGCCGGCATGTGGTACTACCAGATGCTGGAAAAGCTGCGCTAAGCGTTAGGTGGGTTGGGTTGAGGGGCGCAGCGCCGAAGCCCAACGAAGCCCCGCAGCCCGCATGCAATCCGGGGAGCGATCGTTCCGCTGACCGCGCTTCCCGGATTGCGCCAAGGCTTATCCGGGCTATTGGCTGGAAAAACTACGCAGGCGGTCGAGGTCGAGGAGTTCGATCTCGCCATAGGTCAGGCGAAGAATGCCCTGGCTTTCCAGCTCCTTGAGGATCTGGTTGGTGGTTTGCCGGGAGATCGCCAGCATCAGCGCCAGCTGTTCCTGGGGCAGGTGCAGCACGCGGCGCGGCTCGCCTTCGCCGTAGTTCTCAGCAATCAGCAGCAGGCGCCGGGCCAGGCGTGGGGCGGCGGGCAGCAGGCTCATATCTTCCAGGGCGATAAACGCCAAGCGCAGCTTGTGGCTCATCAGCAAAGCGAAGTCACGCCAATACTGCGGCTGCTGTTCGAGCAGCGCCAGCAGCCGCGCCTGCGGCACCAGCAGCAGGGTGGAGGGGCCTTCGGCAAAGGCATCGTGGGTACGCGGCTGACCATCGAACAGGGAGATCTCGCCAAACCAGTAGGGCGGCTCGACCAGGGTCAGCAACGCTTCCTTGCCGGTGGCACTGACTGCGCCAATGCGCATGCCGCCCTCGACCACCGCATACAGCCCGCAGGGTTTTTCACCCCGGCGAAACAGCACCTGCCCGGCCGCCAGTTGCTGCACCTGAGCAGCCGCCAGCAGCGCCTCCTGCAAGGCGGCGGGTAGGGCGCTAAACCAGTGCCCCTGACGCAGGCGCGCCTGATAGCGGTGCTCGCTGTTCATCGACGGCTCCAAGCGGTTTGTCGGCTAGCTGACAGAGCGCTACGTGGGCGTGGGTTCATGCTGGCCACCTGTCTTGCATAAGGAAAATAATAATGAAAACCCTGGTTGATCATCTGGCTCAGTACGCGGCGTATCACCGCGACCAACGCAATATTCTCAGCCACTTTATCGGTATTCCACTGATCGTTGTGGCGGTCGCCGTGCTGCTGTCGCGGCCCGGCTTTGAGCTGCTCGGTCTGTGGCTTTCTCCAGCCCTATTGGTGGCCCTGGCGGCTGGGGTGTTCTACCTGCGCCTGGACCTGCGTTTCGGCCTGCTGATGGCGCTGCTGCTGGTGCTCAGCCTATGGGCGGCGGCAGGCCTGGCCGTGCAGTCGACGGCGCTGTGGCTAAGCAGCGGCATCGGCCTGTTTGTGATCGGCTGGATCATCCAGTTTGTCGGCCATTACTACGAAGGGCGCAAACCGGCGTTTGTCGATGACGTGATGGGCCTGGTGATCGGCCCCCTGTTCGTCGCCGCCGAAGCGGCCTTTCTGCTGGGCCTGCGCAAAGAGGTCGAACAGTCCATCGTCGAGCGCGCCGGGCCGACCTGTATTCGCGAGAAGAAAGCCACTGCCTAAGGCTGCCAAGACCGTTAAGCCGTAGCCCGGATGTAATCCGGGAGCGGTTATGCGGCTGGCCCAAACATCCCGGATTGCATCCGGGCTACACGGCGGCTGATCGCTTCCCGCCTAGAACCTATTCAAGCTCTCGCGAGCTAGAGTCCTGCAAGGCGCTACGTTAGTAACAGCCTCCGGCTGGTCAAAACAGGCGAGGAAGCGGACTGGGCTCGCACGCGAGTGTACTGGTGTAAATGAGCACTACTCGTTTCACTCGCCCTTCGGGTCGCGCTAAAGCGCGTTAGCCGCAAGGGCTTTCCGAGCCTGTTTTACTCGCGTTGCTCGCCCTTCGGGCCAGCCTGCGGCTGTTACTCCCGGTGGTCGTTGTAACGCCACAGGGCCGACGCGCAGCAGATCGTAGGCGAACTCAGTACATCGCCATCCATTGCGTGGTCAGCGAGCGCGTTTGCCGATGCACGGTGATCGGCGCAAATGGCCGGCCCGAGGCGCTCTGCAAGGCGCTGCTCTGGCTGTTGAGGTCGACCAGCGCGGCCTTGAGGTATTCCCAACGGGTTTTCAGCTTGCCCACCTGCGGGTCGGCCTTGCCATCCAGCGCGGCCAGTTGCGCATCCACCGAGGGCACGATCTTGCGTTCATCCTGGCCGAGGTAGGTATCGGGCTGTTCGCGGGCGGTTTCGAAATTGCCGAAGTAGGCGCGGCTGAGGTACTGCACTGAGAGGTATTCGAGCTTGGCGGACAGTTCGCTGTCATCCGGGCCGGCCAGCTTGCGGGTTTGCTCGAGCACGCCGAGCAGGGCCTTGCTGAGGTCCTCGGGGTAGCGCCAGGGCATGTCATCCTCGCTCGGGCCGAAGGCCACGCCACGACGAATCTGCACCACCAGTTCCTGATGGGCGCCGCGCAGGGCATCGCTGTTTTGCGGCAGGCTCTGCACCGCTGCGGCCAGGGCCTGCAGATCGGTTTCCAGGGCATCCTGGTGTTTCTTTTGGAAACCCTCACCGCGTAACAGCATCAGGCTGCTGGTCACCCGGCTGGCCTGCACTTGAACCTGTTCCTGGGGGGTAACGGCCTGGGCAAAGGTCAGCGGCGAGAGGCCGGCCAACAGCCCGATAACCGCAAGCAATAGCGAGCGAGACAGCGTTGTAGAACGCATACGTGGGGTGCTCCTTATTATTTTTGTGAGCAGTGCTGAACCAGGTCAGCTTATACAATCGCGCGCCACAGGGTACTGCACTGAATACTGGAGAAAAGCAGCCTAAAGAGTGATTTCGTCGGAAAGATGCGTCGATTCGGCCAAGTCACGCAGGTACTGCGCGCTGAAGGCATCGGCCGGAAAAAAGGTTTCCAACGCCAGTTCCGCCAGGGTGATGTCATTGGCAGTGCCAAACACTGTGGTGGTGCCGATCAGGCTGATCACACCCTGCTCGCTGGCAAGCTGCAGCGGCATCAGCACCGTATCGCTGTCGAACTGTGCGGGCGCCGCCGGTCCCGGATAGGCGTTCAACTCATCCCATAGCACCTGCAGCTGAGCATCACCGCTGGCCTGAATGTCGCGCTGCAAACGCGCCAGCAGATAGGCGCGCCACGGCCCCAGGTTGACGATACGCGGGGCCAACCCGCCGGGGTGCAGACTCAGGCGCATGACATTGATCGGCGGCACCAGCAACTCTGGAGCGATGCCCAGCAGAAAAGGCGCGAGGGCGCTGTTGGCCGCCAGCAAATTCCAGTGGCGGTCGATGGTCAGTGCCGGGTAGGGCTCGTGGGCCTTGAGCAGCAGTTCGATGGCGCTGCGTGCGGCGGCCATGGCCGGCTCGGACAGCGCGCGCTGAGTGAACAGCGGTGCATAGCCGGCAGCGCTAAGCAGGCGATTGCGTTCGCGCAACGGAATCTCCAGCTGCTCGGCGAGCAACAGCAGCATCTCGCGGCTGGGCTGGGCGCGCCCGGTTTCAACGAAACTCAGGTGGCGGGTGGAGATATCGGCCTCGCAAGCGAGGTCGAGCTGGCTCAGACGACGATGCTGGCGCCACTGACGCAGCAGAGCCCCGACGGGCTGGATTTGACTGTTCATGGGCATCGACGATAGACCAGCAAGGTCATTGCGGCCATTACCTGCGAGGTAATCGACGCGGCGCGCGGTTCGGCGAAATCTAAGGGCCAACCCGCCATTTCGGCGGTCCTTTGTGGAGACTTCACCATGACCACCGTGCACCCTTCGCTGTTACTGCGCCGTGCCCTACTCGCCGATGGCCTGGTTGGCGTAATCACCACCGCGCAACTCCTACTGCTGACTAACTGGCTCAGCAGCCTGCTGGCTCTGCCGGGTGAGTTCCTCTTCGGCATCGGCGTGGTGCTGATTCCGCTGGTGGCCTTTCTGCTCTGGCTGTCCCGCCGTGAAAGCATGGCGCGGGCAGCGGTCTACACGGTGATCGGCCTGAATGCACTATGGGTGGTGCTCAGTCTGCTGGTGCTCCTGAGCGGCTGGTTCACGCCGAACGTGCTGGGCTACGCCTTCGTGATCGTCCAGGCTGTTGTGGTACTGGTGTTTATCGAGTTGGAGTGGCTGGGGCTGAAGCGCTCGCAGGTCATCCCCGGCACGTTTGCCCCGGCATCAGTGAGTGCTCAGTAACGACACCGACTTAACCTGCGCCCACAGCGACTGTTCGCGCTGGATCTGCAGGCGGTCGAAGGAGTAACGGGTGATGCGGGCGATCAACTGCTCGCCGCCCACCTGCACACGCACCAGCACATGGGCTTGCTCGGCAACATTGATCCAGTCCAGCACCCGCGCTGGCAACAGGTTGAGCACGCTGCTGTCCTCGGCCTGCTGCAGGCTCAGGCTGACATCACGCGCCTTGACCTTGATCCGCACCGACTGGCCCAGCGGCAGCGGCCCATGGGGCAAGCGCAGGTTGATCGGGCTATCCGGCAATTGCAGGTAGAGCAGCCCGTAAGCCTGATCGTGCGCCGTGACTGTGCCGTCCACCACCGCCTCGGCATCGTCTTCAAAGACAAACGGCAGGTCGGCGCGCAGCAGGGTTTCCTTCAACGGGCCACTGGCGCTGACCTTGCCGTCTTCCAGCAACACCAGGTGATCGGCCAGGCGCGCCACCTCATCCGGCGAGTGGCTGACATAGACAATCGGAATCTCCAGCTCCTGATGCAGGCGCTCCAGATAGGGCAGCACCTCCTGTTTGCGTTTGAGGTCGAGAGCAGCCAGGGGTTCGTCCAGCAGCAGCAGACGCGGGCTGGTCAGCAGAGCGCGGGCGATGCCGACGCGCTGCTGTTCGCCGCCCGAGAGCTTGCCCGGCAAGCGTTCCAGCAGATGCTCAATGCCAAGCAACTCGACCGCTTGCTCCAGGGCAATCCGCCGCTGCGCAGCGGGGATGCGCTTGAGCCCGTACTGCAGATTGCGCTGCACCGTGAGGTGGGCAAACAGGTTGGCATCCTGAAACACGTAACCCACGGCGCGCTGATGCGCCGGGACGAAGAGGCCCTGAGCGCTGTCCTGCCACAGCTCACCGTTAACCTGCAGGTAGCCTTCGCTCGGTTGATCCAGCCCGGCAAAGCAGCGCAGGCAGCTGGTCTTGCCCGAGCCGGAATGGCCGAACAAGGCGCTGACGCCGCGCCCCGGCAGGTTCAGTTCGACATCCAGGCTGAAGCCCACATGCTCAACCTTGAAGCACGCCTGGATTGCCCCCGGCTCGGCTACCTTGCGAACAGCCGCTGAGCGGCGCGAAAAAGGCCAGATCATTACCACCCCTGCTTGCCACTACGCCCTGAATACAGCGCCAGCAGCACGATAAAGGAGAACAGCACCATACCGCCCGCCAGCCAGTGGGCCTGGGCGTACTGCATGGTTTCCACAAGACTGTAAATCTGCACAGACGCCACCTGGGTCTTGCCGGGGATGTTGCCGCCAATCATCAGCACCACGCCAAACTCACCCACGGTATGGGTAAAGCCGAGAATCGCCGCCGTGATAAAGCCCGGTTTGGCCAGTGGTAGCACCACGCTGAAAAATGCGTCCCAAGGTCCGGCGCGCAGGGTGGCAGCGGCCTCCAGCGGCCCCCGACCAATCGCCTCGAAGGCGTTCTGCAGCGGCTGCACGACAAAGGGCAGGGAATAGAACACCGAGCCAATCACCAGCCCGGTAAAAGTAAAGGTCAGGGTGCCGAGGCCGAGGCTCTGGGTCAGCTGGCCGATAAAACCGTGCGGGCCCATGCTCACCAGCAGGTAGAAGCCGATCACCGTCGGCGGCAGCACCAGCGGCAGGGCGACAATCGCGCCAATCGGTTGCTTCCAGCGCGAGTTGGTACGCGCCAGCCACCAGGCAATCGGCGTACCGATCAGCAGCAGTAACAGGGTGGTCAGCGATGCCAGCTCAAGCGTCAGCAGTACCGCAGCGAAATCAGCTTTGCTCAGTGGCATCGCAACAGCCTTTTAAAGTTGGTAGCCGTAAGACTTGATGATCTTCGCCGCCTTCTCACCTTTCAGGTACTCGGTCAGGGCTGCCGCGGCGGGATTATGTTCGCCTTTCTTGAGGATCAGCGCATCCTGCTTGATCGGCGTGTGCATCTGCGCCGGTACCATCCAGGCCGAGCCACTGCTGAGCTGGCCATCCTTGTACACCTGCGACAGCGCAACAAAGCCCAGCTCGGCATTGCCGGTGGCAATGAACTGATGCGCCTGGGTAATGTTCTGCCCTTCAACCAGCTTGTCTTTAACCGCCGCACTCAGGCCGAGCTTGTCCAGCACTTCGGTGGCAGCCAAGCCGTATGGCGCGGCTTTCGGGTTGGCGATCGCCAGGTGTTTGTACTGATTGGCCTTGAGCACCGCGTCGCTGCCATCCAGGTAACCCGGCTTGGCCGACCACAGCACCAGGCTGCCAACTGCATAGGTAAAGCGCGAGTCACTGACGCCCAGGCCCTCGCTGTCGAGCTTGGCTGGGGTGCTTGCATCGGCACTGAAAAACACCTCGAACGGCGCACCGTTCTGAATCTGCGCATACAGCTGGCCAGTGGCGCCGAAGGAGGCGACCACGCTGTGCCCGGTGTCCTTCTCAAACTCACTGGCAATCGCCTGCAGCGGCGCGGTGAAGTTGGCGGCCACCGCCACCTGCACCTGTTCGGCCAGGGCGTGGCTGCTGAATGCCACGGCGGCGAACAGGCTCAATAACGTACTGGGGATAAAACCTTTCATTGGCTAACTCCTGATTTGATTGTTGGGTGAATCGTTCAACGCTGACCATTGGGATCAGAGTAAATGTCTGCAAATGCACAGATAGGCATACGAACTTCATGCCTTTACAACTGCTCGCCGTAATTACCCAGCCACATGGATGTAGTGATAAAGCGGATGCACATAGCGCTCGATTCTTTTAAAACACTTTACCTTCGCTGTATCCATTCATATATAGCGATAGAACCAGTGAAACTCCGTAATGCATGCAGGGACAGTCCTCAGCTAATGAGGTACTCGGCCAGGCGCTCAACCAGCTCGGGCTTGGTCTGGGTCAGCCAGCGCTGCAGCGCCAGCACCTGCCATTCTTCGGCCCGCTCCAGCGGTAGGCTGGGCACAAAGTCACCGAGAAACAACCCAAGGCTGTGAATGTTCACCTTGTAGCCGGCTTGTTCAACACACACCAATAACTCGTGCAGAACAGCACGCAACTCAGGCTGCCAAAAAGCATCTTCGAGGATTTCTGTCTCCAGACGGTGTCGATTGAGCTCAAACACATCATCCTGCCACACGTCCTTACTCCTGCCGGCCTTGAGTTATAACAGCGGCAGGCTGTAGCTGACGATCAGGCGGTTCTCGTCCAGATCGGTCGCGGCGTTGCTGCGGAAGGTCGCATTACGCCAGGAGAAACCCAGGCCTTTCAGCGGGCCGTCCTGCAGGGCGTAGTCCAAACGGAAATCGCGTTCCCATTCCTTGCGGTCGCTGGCAGCAGAGTCGATGTTGCTGCCGGACAGGTAGGTTACGGTGGCTTTCAGGCCCGGTACCCCAGCGCTGGCAAAGTCATAGCCGTATTCGGCCAGCCAGGTGCGCTCGCCGGCACTGGCGAACTTGCCGATCTGCCGGTCGGTGATCAGGTACGCAGTGGCACCATCACCCTGGCTGACAAACGGGAAGGCGCTGTCGCCGGAGACTTGCTGATAGCCGGCGCTGAGGGCGTGGCCGCTCAGGCTGTAGGTGAACAGCGCGCTCCAGGTGTTGTTGTCGACTTCACCGGCGTTGCTGTCGCTCGCTGTCCAGTAGCCGCTGCTCTTGTAGCCTTGGGCGCGGCCAGCAGCGCTGCCGTTCTTACCGTCGGAGCCGCTGTTGAAATAACGCAGGTCGGTCTTCAGCGCGCCAACTGGCAGGGCCAGGTTGTGGGTCAGGCCTAGGAAGTGCTGTTTGTAGAAGTCTTCCAGGCTGCCGTAGTAGTACTGCGCGGTGAGGTCCTTGGTGATCTTGTAGTCGCCACCGGCAAAGATAAATTCGTTGGAGTCAGCCAATGCTGTGGTGGCTGGGGTGCCGTTGGGGCGGGTTGCGCCACCGATACGCAGGCCGATATCGTCGGTGGAGCTGCGGGTCTTGGTGCTTTCCAGCTGGCCGGCGGTGAGGGTCAGACCGTCGATCTCGGCGGAGGTGATTTGTGCGCCTTCAAAGGTTTGCGGCAGCAGACGGCCATCGTTGAAGTTGATCACTGGCAGCTTGGGCTGCAGGGTGCCGAGGCGTGCTTCGGTCTTGGAGAAGCGCACCTTACCGGTGACGCCCGCCTTGCCGTAGTTGTCCACCGCGCTGCCGTCGCTTTCCAGGGGGAACAGCGCGCCTGGGGTGCGGCTGCGGTCGGCTTTGCCGGTACGGCCGCCGCTGTCCAGTTTGACCCCAACCAGGCCGATGGCATCCACACCAAAGCCAACGGTGCCCTGGGTGTAGCCCGAGACAAAGTTGAGCTGGAAGCCCTGACCCCACTCTTCGGCTTGCGAGCTGCGCGAAGCGGCCAGGCCTACGTCATCCTGGCTTTCGCGGTTATCGGCGTTGAAGTAGAAGTTGCGCAGGTTCAGCGTGGCTTTGCTGTCTTCGATAAAGCCGGCGGCGGTGACCTGATTGGCGATGGCGGCCAGCGTAATCGCTAGGGTGGTTCTGTGCACTGTGCTTACTCCTGTGTGTTGTTATTAGTGTTGTGACGGCAATGCAACCAGAGTTGGCTTCGCATCAGTGCAATACCGCTGTATATCTTTGGATATAGCGCTATACGAGCAACAGAAATTGCAAGCAACCCTCTGATTTGCCGAGAGGCCGACAAGCTATAGGGTCAACCGATCATGCAAGCTGGAGCGTATAAAGCCAAAAGCTGACTTTTAAGTCAAGTAATGCTTTGTTCAGTCAATGCGCCGGAGCTGACTACGTCAGCCCCGTTCACCCATCGCCTTAGCTCAGGCCAATTTCCACCCGGTCACCCTGCAAGCGCACCGGCCAGGTGCGCAGTTGCTGTTCGGGGTATTCCAGGCAACTGCCGTCTTCCAGACGGTAGTGTTGTTTGTACAGCGGCGCAGCGATGACCAGATCACCGGCCAGGCTGCCGACAATGCCGCGACCGATGACGTTGGCGCCGGACTTCGGATCGCGGTTATCGACGGCATACAGCTGTTTGCCGCTGGTCTCGTCAGGTAGGTAGAACAGTGCGACCTGGGCGCCGTCGACCCAGGCGACCACGCCGGAATTGGCCACCAGATCGGCACGGTTGCACAGGGCGCGCCATTGCACGCTGGTTTGTTCGACTGTTGCGGTTGCGCTCGACTGGCTCATCAGACCACCTCCTCGAATAGCGGAATAAGGGCAAGCTCGTCGGCGCGCACCGGGCGGCGCTGGCCGCGCTCCTCGACAAACTGGATATCCGGGTCGCCGCCCTGCTGGTTGACGAAGGTGCGGAAGCGCTTGAGCTTCTCCGGGTCCTTCAGAGCGTTGGCCCATTCGCACTCGTAGCGGTCGATCACCAGCTGCATCTGCGCTTCCAGTTCGGCGGCGAGATTCAGGCTGTCGTCGATGATCACTTCCTTCAGGTAATCCAGGCCGCCTTCCAGCGACTCGCGCCACACCGAGGTGCGTTGCAGGCGGTCGGCGGTGCGTACGTAGAACATCAGGAAACGGTCGATGTAGCGGATCAGGGTTGCATCATCCAGATCGGTGGCGAACAGTTCGGCGTGGCGTGGGCGCATGCCGCCGTTGCCCGCCACATAGAGGTTCCAGCCGTTCTCGGTGGCGATCACGCCAACGTCCTTGCTCTGCGCCTCGGCACATTCGCGGGTGCAGCCGCTGACGGCGAACTTGATCTTGTGCGGCGAACGCAGGCCCTTGTAGCGGTCCTCCAGCAGCAGCGCCATGGCCACGCTGTCCTGCACGCCGTAGCGGCACCAGGTGCTGCCCACGCAGGACTTCACCGTGCGCAGCGACTTGCCGTAGGCGTGGCCGGTCTCGAAGCCGGCGGCAATCAGTTCGGCCCAGATATCCGGCAGTTCGTGCAGCTGCGCACCGAACAGGTCGATGCGCTGGCCGCCGGTGATCTTGGTGTAGAGGTCGTATTTCTTCGCCACCGCGCCGATGGCCAGCAGGCCGTCCGGAGTGATTTCGCCGCCAGGAATACGCGGCACCACTGAGTAGGTGCCGTTCTTCTGCATGTTGGCCATAAAGGTGTCGTTGGTGTCCTGCAGCGGCACCAGCGCCGGATCGGTGATCGAGCGGTTCCAGCAGGAGGCGAGGATCGAACCCACCGCCGGCTTGCAGATGTCGCAACCGACATGACCACGGCCGTGCTTGGCCAGCAGCGCCTCGAAGCTCTCGATGCCTTCGACGCGAACGATGCCGTACAGCTCCTGGCGGGTGTAGGCGAAGTGTTCGCACAGGCTCTTGTCCACCACCACGCCGCGCGCAGTCAGCTCGTGCTCGAACACCTGCTTGAGCAGCGCCGAACAGCCGCCGCAACCGGTGGCGGCCTTGGTACAGGCCTTGAGCCCGGCCAGGTCGCCGCAACCGCCGTCGATGGCGGCGCAGATCGCGCCCTTGCTGACGTTGTGGCAGGAACAGATGGTCGCGGTATCCGGCAGGGCGTCGGCACCCAGCGCCGGGGCGCCTTCGCCTTGCGGCAGAATCAGGCAGGACGGATCGGCCGGAAGCGCAATGCCGTTCTGCACGTACTGCAGCAGGGTGTCGTAGTAGCTGTTGTCGCCGACCAGTACAGCGCCGATGGCCTGCTTGCCGTCGGCGGATACGACCAGACGACGGTAGCTGGCGTTGGCTTCATCGATAAAGCGGTAGCTGCGCGAACCGGCGGTGGCGCCGTGGGCATCGCCGATAGAGCCGACATCGACACCGAGCAGCTTGAGCTTGGTCGACATATCCGCGCCCATGAAGGGCTCGCTGTCTTCGCCGCACAGCTGGGTGGCGACGCTGCGGGCCATCTGGTAGCCCGGTGCAACCAGGCCGAAGATGCCGCCGTTCCACGCCGCGCACTCGCCGATGGCGTAGATGGCCGGATCGCTGGTGCGGCACTGGCTGTCGATGGCCACGCCGCCGCGCGGGCCGAGTTCCAGGCCGCACTGCTTGGCGATGGCGTCCTGCGGGCGGATACCGGCGGAGAACACGATCAGGTCGGTCTCAAGGAATTCATCCCCAGCAAAGTTCATCCGGTAGCGGTATTCGCTGCCCGGGGTGATCGACTGGGTGCCGCGTGACAGGTGCACGCTGACGCCCAGGGCTTCGATCTGTGCTTTGAGTGCCAGGCCGCCGTGATCATCCAGTTGCACCGGCATCAGCCGTGGGGCGAATTCCACCACATGGGCTTCCAGGCCCAGGGACTTCAAGGCGTTGGCCGCTTCCAGGCCGAGCAGGCCGCCACCGACCACTACACCACGGCGCGCGCTCTTGGCGGCAGCCTGAATGGTGTCAAGGTCGGCCAAGGTGCGGTAGACCAGGCGCGAATCGCCTTCGGCGCCTTCAATCGGCGGCACGAAAGGGTAGGAGCCGCTGGCCAGCACCAACTGGTCGTAGGGGAAGCTGCCCTCGGCGGTGATCACTTCGCGGCGTTCGCGGTCGATCTCCAGCACCGGCACGCCCAGGTGCAGGGTCACGCCCGGCGTCTGGTACAGCGCGACACCGCTGAGGGCCAGGGATTCGGCATCGCGGCCGGTGAAATACTCGGAGAGGTGCACGCGGTCATAGGCGCGCAGCGGCTCTTCGCTGAATACATGCACGCGGTACTGCGCCAGCGCGCCACGCTCGATCAGTTGCTCGACGCAGTGATGGCCGACCATGCCGTTGCCGATGATGATCAGCCGTTGCTGGTCTGTGGAGGTATCTGTGCTGTTCATGGCATTTCCCGGCCGAAGCTCATCAGGTTTTTCTGCGGCAATAAAAAAAGCGCCTGAAACCTTGCGGTTTCAGGCGCCTTTGCCTGTTCTGTGCGGTGCCTTTGAGTGACACCTGATACCCATTACCTATAGAGGCTAACGATCGCCATTGATCGAATGGGCGGCCCGAATGTGGCGGGCTCGCTGGGGCTCATGCAGCGCCTGTGCCAGTTTCCCCGCAGCAGCCTGCGGCCCGCATTGCAGCGGGCTACAGGCGCAGTTGCAGGCTCACCTGCCCGGCGCAATAAAGACCCAAAAAGAGGCGAGCAGAGCAGCCTGCTGCCCCATTATGAGTCGCGCAAAACCGGCCCAGCTGTCCCGCACACACCTCGCCAGGCCTTGCCACGCGGGCGTTCAAGCCGCCCTGGCGAACCCTGGCGCGTGCCTTGCTATAGACCAATCCAGGTAATCAACGCTGATTGCCCATCCACGACAAAGACGCCGTGCCACTCCCGTTTCGACGGAGGGTTGCATGGCGTTTTGCGTTTCAGGTGCAGGAGAGGGGTGTGGCGAACAAAACCGTGCGAAGTGTCTGTCCCTATTGCGGCGTCGGCTGCGGCATCGTCATGCACGTGGAAAACGGCAAGATCGCCAAGGTCAGCGGTGACCAACAGCATCCGAGCAACTTCGGCCGCCTGTGCACCAAGGGCAGCACCTGCGCCCAACCGCTGAACGAATCCGGCCGCATGCAGCACGCCTACCTGCGCAGCGAACGTAACCGCGACCCTGGGCAAATCGCCATGGATGCGGCCATCAGCGCCGCCGCCGCCCGCCTGCGCGCGATCCTCGACGAACACGGTCCGGACGCCATCGCCCTGTATGTCTCCGGGCAGATGTCGCTGGAGGCGCAATACCTGGCCAACAAGCTGGTCAAAGGTTACCTGGGCAGCAACCAGATCGAATCCAACTCGCGCCTGTGCATGGCCAGCGCCGGCAGCGGCTACAAACTGTCGCTGGGCGCCGACGGCCCGCCCGGCTCGTACCAGGATTTCGACAAGGCCGATGTGTTCTTGGTTATCGGCGCAAATATGGCCGACTGTCACCCGATCCTGTTTCTACGCCTGATGGCACGGGTCAAGGCCGGCGCCAAGCTGATCGTCGTCGACCCACGGCGCAATGCCACGGCGGACAAGGCCGACCTGTTTCTGCAGATCAAACCGGGCAGCGACCTGCTGCTGCTCAACGGCCTGCTGCACCTGCTGCACAAGAACGGCCACACCGATCCGGCGTTTATTGCCGAGTTCACCGAAGGCTGGGAGGTCATGCCGGACTTCCTCGAAAGCTACACCCCCGAATACGTCGCCGCCCACACCGGGCTCAGCGAAGCAGCGATCCGCCAGGCCGCACGCTGGATCGGCGAAGCCGGCGAGTGGATGAGCTGCTGGACCATGGGCCTCAACCAGAGCACCCACGGCACCTGGAACACCAACGCCCTGTGCAACCTGCACCTGGCCACCGGCAAGATCTGCCGCCCCGGCAGCGGGCCGTTCTCCCTCACCGGCCAACCCAACGCCATGGGCGGCCGCGAGATGGGTTATATGGGCCCCGGCCTGCCGGGCCAGCGCAGCGTGCTGGTGGACGACGACCGCGCCTTTGTCGAGCAAGTATGGGGCGTGCCGACCGGCACCCTGCACACCCGCCTGGGCGGCGGCAGCGTGACGCTGTTCGAGGATCTGGCCGCCGGCAAGGTCAAGGCCTGCTGGATCATCTGCACCAATCCGGTGGCGAGCATGGCCAACCGCTCCACGGTGATCGAAGGGCTGAAGGCCGCCGAACTGGTGATCGCCCAGGACGCTTTTCTCGATACCGAAACCAATCGCTACGCCGACATCCTCCTGCCCGGCGCGCTGTGGGCCGAAGCCGAGGGGGTGATGATCAACTCCGAACGCAACCTGACCCTGATGCCGCAAGCGGTCGAACCGCCCGGCGAGGCCATGGCCGACTGGCGGATCATCGCCGAGGTGGCCTGCGCCATGGGCTTTGCCGACGGCTTCAGCTACGAATCAGCCGAGCAGGTGTTCGAGGAAATCAAACGCTTCCACAACCGCAAAACCGGTTATGACCTGCGCGGCGCCAGCTACCCGCGTCTGCGCCAGACGCCGCTGCAATGGCCCTGCGCCAGCGAGGCGGGCGACGGGCGCATGCCGCTGCGCTACATCAACGACGGAATCAGCCAGACGCTGCACATTCGCGAAGACGGCAACACGCCGCGCCTGGCCTTTGCCACGCCCAGCGGCAAGGCGCAGTTCTTCCCGCGCCCGCACCTCGATCCGGCGGAAATGCCCGATGCCGACTTCCCCTTTGTGCTCAACACCGGGCGCCTGCAGCACCAGTGGCACACCCTGACCAAGACCGGCAAGGTCGCCACGCTGAACAAGCTCAACCCCGGCCCCTTTATCGAAGTGCACCCGCAGGACGCGGCCGCCCTTGGCGTGCGCGACCGCGACCAGCTGGAAGTCCGCTCGCGGCGTGGCCAGGCCGTGCTGCCAGTGCAGATCAGCGACCGCGTGCTGCCCGGCGGCTGCTTTGCGCCGTTCCACTGGAACGATGTGTACGGCGACAACCTGGCGATCAACGCGGTGACCAGCGACGCCATCGACCCCATCTCTCAGCAGCCGGAATTCAAGTTCTGCGCCGTCAGCCTGCGGCGTATCGAGCTGATCGCCCATCAACGCCTCGACTCGCCGGCCGCCGAGGCAGTCGACAGCACTCGCCTATCTCACCCGCCCGAGGAACTCGCGATGTCCAGCATCGAAACCTTTGCGGCCCTGGTCGGCGTGGATTGCAGCGCGCCGCCGCCCCTCAGCGAAAGCGAGCGCAGCTATATGGCCGGCTATATCAGCGGCTTGCGCAGCAACCCCGGCGGCGGTGTGCCCAGCCTGCCGAGCCAGGCGCCCCTGGCCGAGCCGACCCGCCTGTGGCTCGACGGCATGCTCGCCGGGCTATTCAGCCGCGTCACACCCTCGGCACTGGCAGCGACCCCTGCGGTAACCCTGTTGTGGGCCTCGCAAACCGGCAATGCCGAAGCGCTGGCCGAACGCCTGGCAGCACATCTAAGCGAAGCCGGGGTGGCCGTGGCGCTCAGCTGCATGGCCGATTACCCACCGCAGCAACTGGCAAGCGCCGGCTCGGTGTTGCTGCTCAGCAGCACCTTCGGCGACGGTGATGCGCCGGACAACGGCCAGGCCTTCTGGAGCGCCCTGCAGACCAGCGACCTGCGCTTGGAAAATCTGCGCTATGCGGTACTGGCGCTTGGCGACCCGAATTACGAGCAGTTCTGCCAGCACGGCAAAAACCTCGACCGCCGCCTGGCCGAACTCGGCGCCACACCGCTGCGACCTTGCCTGGATTGCGACAGCGATTTCGACGACGCAGCAGCGGCCTGGCTAAGCGAGCTGCTGCCGTTGCTGCGCCCAGTCGAAACGGAAGTTGCACATAGCGCCGCCATGACCGAGCCCGCCAGCACGCAGCGGGTGAGCAAAACCCAGCCGCTACCCGCGCGTCTGGCGCTTAACCTGCGCCTGAACGCAGCAGGTGCAAGCAAGGACACCCGCCAGTTCGCCTTCGCCCTGGGCGACTCCGGCCTGACCTACGAAGCCGGCGATGCCCTCGGCGTATGGCCGCGCAATTGCCCGGAGCTGGTCGAGGAAGTGCTCGAACTGGCGCACCTGGACGGCGAGCAACTGGTCAACGTGGCCAAGGTCGGCGACCTGCCGCTGCGCGAGGCGCTGACCAGCCATTTCGAAATCGCCCGACCAAGCAACGAAGCCCTCGCCCTGGTCGCCGAACGCAGCGCCAGCAGCGAGCTGCACAGCCTGCTTGGCGAGCGCAAAGCCGAGCTGAAGGACTGGCTGTGGGGCCGCCAACTGGCCGATGTGCTGCAGGCCTATCCGGCTGAACACACGGCAGGCGAGCTGCTGGGCAGCCTCAAGCGCCTGCAACCGCGCCTGTATTCGATCTCATCGAGCCCCAAGGCGCATGCCGACGAAGTGCACCTGACTGTTTCCGCCGTGCGCTACGGCAAGCGCAAGGGCGTGGCCTCAACCTTTCTCGCCGACCGTGCGGATAACCGCGAAGTACCGCTGTTTGTGCAGAGCAACAAATACTTCCGCGTACCACAGGATGGCGACGTACCGATGATCATGATCGGCCCCGGCACCGGCGTGGCGCCGTTTCGCGGCTTCCTTCATGAGCGCCGCGCACGCGGCGATGCCGGCAAGAACTGGCTGTTCTTCGGCGAGCAGCATGCCGCCAGCGACTTCTACTACCGCGACGAGCTGACGGCGATGCAGCACGACAGCCTGTTGACCCACCTCAGCCTGGCCTTCTCCCGTGATCAGGCGCAGAAGATTTACGTGCAGGATCGTATTCGCGAGCAGGGCGGCGAGCTGTGGCGCTGGCTGGAGGAGGGTGCGCAGCTGTATGTCTGCGGCGACGCCAACCGCATGGCCAAGGATGTCGAGCAGGCGCTACGCGATGTGGCGCGCGAGCATGGTGGCTTGAGCGAGGAGCGCGCCGCCGAACATATCCGCCGTCTGGCCGAACAGAAGCGTTATCTGCGTGATGTGTACTGATTAGGGTGGATCACGCTTCATCGATCCACCATTGCGGTGGACGTGAAAAACGACGTCCACCCTACGGACTGAGCCAGGCTCTGCCCCTGTTTCGTAGCCTGGATAAGCCGAAAGCGCAATCCGGGTATCACGGCATCACCGAGCCCCCTTTCCCGGATTACCCTGCGCTAATCCAGGCTACAGCCGAGCGTTAGCTGCGCCGCCAGACACTGGCCAGCCAGGGCTGCTGCTCACGCGGCAAACCCGCCGGGCGGTAGTAATGCTGAAGCTCGCTAAAGCCGGCGGCGTTGAGCAGCACGCGCCAGTTGGCCAGGTCGTGATAGGCGCCGTAGCGCTCGCCATTCCAGCCTTCCTGGTTCTCACCACGGGGGTTGGAGCTGAACAACACGCCGCCGGGTTTGAGGGTGGCATGCAGCTGCTTCAGCACCCGTGGCAGTTCCTGGCGGGGAATATGAAACAGCGAGGCATTGGCAAACACCCCGTCGAAGCGCTCCGGCGGCAGATCAAGGGCGAGAAAGTCCTGCTGCCAGGCTTCGCAGCCACTGTCGGCGCGGGCCATTTCGACAAAGCGCGCGCAACCATCCAAACCGACGGCGCTGTGGCCCATGGCGCTAAAGGTACGCAGATCGCGCCCAGGGCCGCAGCCGAAATCGAGAATCTGGTAGGGCGCCGTGGCCTGGATATGCGCGAGCAGGGCGGCGATATTCTGGCTGACATCGTGGTCGCGGGTGCCCTCGCGAAAGTCTTCGGCGCAGTCCTGATAATGGCGCAGGGTCAGTGCGCTGATCTGCACCAGTTCGTCGGCACTCAATCCCACAGTCTTAGCCCTCGGCCAGCAGGCGGCGCAGTTCGGCCAACACCGGGGCGCTGACTGGACGCACATCGCGCCACAGGGCAAAGGCTTCGGCGGCCTGCTCGACCAGCATGCCCAGGCCATCCAAAGTGCGCGCCGCGCCGTGCTCGGCAGCCCAGCGGTTAAAGGCGGTCAACTGCTTGCCGTACATCATGTCGTAGCACAGGGTATGGCCGGGCTGAATCAGGCTTGGCGCAATCGGCGGCAGCTCGCCGGCCAGGCTGGCCGAGGTGCCGTTGATAATCAGGTCCACCGGCGCATCAATCCAGTCATAACCGCTGGCAACCACCGGGCCCAGGTCGGCGAACTCGCGGGCCAGTTGCTCGGCCTTCTCCACCGTGCGGTTGGCAATCACCAGCGCCGCCGGCTGCTCGGCCAGCAACGGCTCCAGCACCCCGCGCACCGCGCCGCCAGCGCCCAACAGCAGGATGCGTTTGCCCTTGAGGGCTACCCCGGCATTCACCGTCAGATCACGCACCAGGCCGGCGCCGTCAGTGTTATCACCAAGCAGGCTGTCGTCGGCAAGCTTCTTCAGGGTATTCACCGCACCGGCGCGTTGGGCGCGGGGGCTGAGCTGATCAGCGAGAGCAAACGCCTGCTCCTTGAACGGCACGGTGACATTGGCACCCAAACCCTCGGCAAAGAACCCACGGGCAAATCCGGGGAAGTCCTCCAGCGGCGCGAGCAGGGCTTCATAACTCAGCTGCTCGCCGGTCTGCTGGGCAAACAGGCGATGAATCAGCGGCGACTTGCTGTGGCCAATGGGGTTGCCGAATACGCCGTAGCGGTCCATAAAAAATCCTTGCTGATTACAGAGTTCGTAGCCCGGATAAAATCCGGGAACGGTCGCTGGAACTCCCCGGATTTCATCCGGGCTACGCAATTACGCCTTGGCCGAGAGCCAATCGCGGTCAGTGAGGAAGTATTCGGTCAGGCGCGCCTCTTCACTGCCCGGCTCTGGCTTCCAGTCGTAGCCCCAGCGTACGTGCGGCGGCAGCGACATAAGGATCGACTCGGTACGCCCGCCGGACTGCAAACCGAACAGGGTGCCACGGTCAAACACTAGGTTGAACTCGACATAGCGGCCACGGCGGAAGGCCTGAAACTCGCGCTCGCGCTCACCATAGGGGGTCAGCTTGCGGCGCTGCACGATGGGCAGATAGGCGGCGATATAGGCATCGCCGATGGCACGCATAAAGGCGAAGCTGGTGTCGAAATCCCACTGATTCAGATCATCGAAAAACAGCCCGCCAATGCCGCGCGGCTCGCCGCGGTGCTTGAGGTGGAAGTAGCGATCACACCAGGCCTTGAACTTCGGGTAGACCTCGGCACCGAAGGGCGCGCAGGCGTCATGGGCGACCTGGTGCCAGTGCCGGCAGTCCTCTTCATTGCCGTAGTAGGGCGTCAGGTCGAAGCCGCCGCCGAACCACCAGACCGGCTCTTCACCTTCTTTCTCGGCGCTGAAGAAGCGCACGTTGGCATGGGAGGTCGGCACATAGGGGTTTTCCGGGTGGATCACCAGCGATACGCCGAGGGCCTCGAAACCACGCCCGGCCAGTTCCGGCCGATGCGCACTGGCTGAGGGCGGCAGGCTGTCGCCGAACACATGGGAGAAGTTCACCCCGCCCTTTTCGATCAGCGCGCCGTTCTCCATCACCCGCGTGCGGCCGCCACCGCCGGCTGGCCGCTGCCAGGCATCCTCGAAGAAGTCGGCACCGCCGTCTTCGGCTTGCAGAGCAGTGCAGATACGGTCTTGCAGATCCAGCAGGTAGGCTTTGACGGCCTCAGTACGGTCACTCACGGCGGCACCTTGAAAACGGGTAAGGCCAGGCGGCACGTGGCCGCGGGGAAAAATGGGCGGCCAGCATAACACCAGCCACCCCACGGCCGCAGTTGACGGCGGTCAATGCAGACGATTGGATAACGGCACTTTTCTGCCCGTGCGGGCATCATCCAGGCATTCAATCGCGGAAGACTCTGAAAATGGCCATGCGCATCCAATTCAACCGTCACGGCGGCCCGGACGTTCTCGAATACACCGACTACACCCCTGCCGCCCCAGGTCCGAATGAGGTACGGGTGCAGAACCAGGCAATTGGCCTGAATTTTATCGACACTTATTTCCGCAGCGGCCTGTATGCGCCGCCAGCGCTGCCGTCCAGCCTGGGCACCGAGGGTGCAGGGATCGTCGAGGCGGTGGGCTCGGCAGTGAGCGGCTTTCAGGTGGGCGACCGCGTGGCCTATGCCACCGGGCCGCTGGGTGCCTACAGCGAACTGCATGTGCTGCCGGCCGAGAAGCTGGTGAAACTGCCGGACGCAATCAGCTTCGAGCAGGCCGCCGCAGTGATGCTCAAGGGGCTGACGGTGCAGTACCTGCTGCGCCAGACCTATCCGCTGCAGGGCGGCGAAACCATTCTGTTTCATGCTGCCGCAGGCGGGGTTGGCTCCTTTGCCTGCCAGTGGGCCAGGGCGCTTGGGGTCAAGCTGATCGGCACCGTCAGCTCCGCCGAAAAAGCCGCACGGGCCATCGATCAGGGCGCTTGGGTGACCATCGACTACAGCCATGAAAACGTCGCCCAGCGCGTGCTGGAACTGACCGCTGGCAAGAAGTGCCCGGTGGTCTACGACGGCGTCGGCAAGGACACCTGGGAAACCTCGCTGGACTGCGTGGCACCGCGCGGCCTGCTGGTCAGCTTCGGTAATGCGTCGGGCGCAGTCAGCGGGGTCAACCTGGGCATCCTCGCGCAAAAAGGTTCGCTGTTTGTCACCCGCCCAACCCTGGCCGGCTACGCCGATACACCTTCCCGGCTACAAAGCATGGCTGATGAACTGTTCGCCATGATCGCCAGCGGCCAACTGCAGGTGGAGATCAGCAACCGCTATGCGCTCAAGGATGCGGCGCTGGCGCAAAGCGCCCTGAGCGCACGGCAGACCACGGGCTCGAGCATTCTATTGCCTTGAAACCAGGTAGCCCGGATGTAATCCGGGGGGCGATGTCGGGCCATCCCCGGATTGCATCCGGGCTACGAGATGAAGCGCAACCTACGACGCCCTGACCACATCGCCGCTGATCAGATCACGGATCAGGCTGGGGTTCTTGCGTCCGCCCAAGGCACCGCCAAGCACAGCATCCAGCTGGCCAGGGAAGTACTGCTCGACACGCAGACGCGAACGCGCAGACGGGCGGCCTGCCGGATTGGCCGAAGTCGACACCAACGGGCCGGTCAGCCGGCACAGCGCCCGCACCTGCGGATGATCGCTGACGCGCAGGGCAACGCTGTCGTGCTGGCCGCTGATCCATTCGGGCAAGCGGTTCTGATGCGGCACCAGCCAGGTGTTGGGCCCCGGCCAGCTGCCGGCCAAGCGTGCCAGCCAGATTTCCGGCAGATCTTCGAGAAGAAAGTCGAACTGTTCGATATCGGCGGCCACCAGAATCAGTCCCTTGTGCACGGGCCGATCCTTTAGCGCCAGCAAGCGCTCCACCGCTTCGTCATTCCAGGGATCACAGCCCAGCCCCCATACCGCCTCGGTCGGATAGGCAATCACCCCACCATTGCGCACCACCCGTGCGGCTTGCTGTATCTGCCAGTTGCTGACCATTCACTGCTCTCCGCTAAACACTTGACGGGCAGTGTATCCAAGCCAAGACCCTGTTCAAGGTGCGCGGCCCACCCAGCGGCCATTTTCACAGGCAACGCGGCCGTCCAGTTCCAGCTCGGTCAACGCCGCCAGCACCTCGGCCAACGGTAAGCCACTGGCGACCACCAGCGCCTCGCTGCTATGCGGCGCGGCATGCAACAGCGCCAACAGTGGATGACTGGGAAGCTCCGGCTTGTGCGCAGCACTGGCGGGTGGCTGCGCCTGCCAGCCGTGCAAGGCCTGGAGAATATCTTCGATACTTTCCACCAGCGTGGCGCCTTCGCGAATCAACTGATGGCAGCCCCGCGCGCCGGGATGATGGATCGAACCGGGAATCGCATAGACCTCGCGGCCCTGTTCGGCGGCCAGACGCGCGGTGATCAGCGAGCCACTGGAGGGGCTGGCTTCCACCACCAGCACGCCAACGGATAGACCACTGATGATGCGATTGCGCCGGGGGAAATTGCTCGCCTGGGGCGGACAATCCAGCGGCAACTCCGACACCAGTGCACCACCACGGGCAACGATATCTGCGGCGAGTTTCTTGTGCCGCGCCGGATACAAACACTGCAAGCCCGTACCAAGCACCGCCACCGTCTTGCCGCCGGAATCCAGTGCGCCCTGATGGGCCGCGCCATCAATGCCCAGGGCCAAACCGCTGGTAATCACAAAGCCGCCACCGGCCAGGCTGCGGGCAAAACTCTGCGCCGTATCCAGCCCTGGCCGCGATGCACGCCGACTGCCGACCATGGCCAGTTGCGGCTGCTCCAGCAGCGCGGGGTCACCCTCAATAAACAGCAGCGGCGGCGCATCCGCCAACTCGGCCAGCAACCCCGGATAAATCACGTCATCCCACATCAGCAAATGATGTGTATCAGCGTCCAGCCAAGCCAGGCTTTGCGCGGCGCGTTCACGTACCTCGACGCTGCGCCGCGCGTCACTGCACGCCTGCGGCAAACCCAGAGAACGCCAGGCGCTGGCCGGTGCGCTGAGCGCGGCAGAAGCACTGTCGAAGGCACTGAGGAGTTTGCGAAAGCGGCGAGGGCCCAACTCCGGCAAGCAGTGCAGGCGCAGACGGGCTTCAAGCTCAGCTGGGGAAATAGCAGAAGGTTGCGACATGCGGATCATCCTTGATCGGTCGCGCCGCACAGCGGCAGGGTGGCGGCCAGGGATGGCACGCCATAAAAAGCCCCGCATTTGCGGGGCTTTTCGGTGTTACGGATTACGCACTTTGTCCATCAGTTCAAGCGAGCGAGAAGCCCCAAGCACCAGGCCATAGCTAAGTTTGTCGTAGGTGCGGAACACCATCAACAAACCGGAACGCTCGTCCGGAATCTTCACCGATTCGCCCGTTACGCGGTCGCGCACGGTTTCACCGGTCTTGTAGATCGCCAACACGTTGCCTTCGCTCAGGCCATCACGGGCGCCCTTGTTGATGGTGACCACATCGAACTGACCAACCTGAGTCACGCCGCGCGGCACATCAAGGATCACACCGTTGATCTCGCCAGCTGGTTCACTCGGCATAAAGGTCGAGTTGATCGCACGCTCTTCGGTAGGGAACAAACGGTCACCGAGACGTACTTCCTGAGTCGAGCGACTCAGCAGCATAGTGCCGACATCGCCTTCCTCGGCAACGATCTCACCCGAGCCGATATCATCGGCGTTGATCCCAAGGAATTCCTGGGTGTCCGGGTCCGTGTAGGTTTTACCCTGACGGAAGATGCCGTAAGCCGGCGCCGCTTCATCAAAGACCCCACGGGCATACACACGATCACCAGCGCCACTGACAACGCGCTCGGCGTTGCCGGCAACGATATACGGCGCACCCAGGAACTGTTCAGGGGTATCGACTATGCGGTTGCTCAGCAGAAAGCTGTTGATTGCCTCCAATGGAATCGCCGGGATAGCTTCAGCCATCGGCGTGCTACGCACCTGTGGCGACAGCTTGATGGTGCCGCGCGACTCGCCGCGGTTGAGCATCAGGCGTGGCTGACCATCGATATACACCAGGCTGAGTTGGTCACCCGGATAGATCAGATGGGGGTTTTCCACCTGTGGGTTGGCGTGCCAGATTTCTGGCCACTTCCACGGCTGGCTGAGAAATTTGCCGGAGATATCCCAGAGGGTATCGCCCTTGACCACGGTATAACGGTCTGGGTGACCGTCCTTGAGTTGCACTTCGGCCTGGGCCAAGCCACTTGCCGCAAGCAGCAGCAGGGCGAGTAGTGATTTCCTCATGCGGTGAATCCCTTTATTATGTGTCTTCACGTGGAGCGCCCTAGCGCCGCGACAAAACCCAGTCGTGCTGCGGCGTGAAGCCGTTTTTCAATGCTGCTCATCATCTTAGCAGCGGATTTTGACTTTATTCCACAAGTGCATCACAAACGCATATGGCGATCCTGAATATCCTCGAATTTCCCGATCCGCGCCTGCGCACCATCGCCAAGCCGGTGGACGTAGTCGATGACGCCTTGCGTCAGCTGATCGATGACATGTTTGAAACCATGTACGACGCACCCGGCATCGGCTTGGCGGCGACGCAGGTCAACGTGCACAAGCGTCTGGTGGTGATGGATCTGTCCGAAGACAAGTCCGAACCACGGGTGTTTATCAACCCCGAGTTCGAGCCGCTGACTGATGAAATGGATCAGTACCAGGAAGGCTGCCTGTCGGTGCCGGGCTTCTACGAAAACGTCGACCGCCCGCAGAAGGTCAAGATCAAGGCGCTGGACCGCGATGGCCAGCCCTACGAGCTGATCGCCGAAGGCCTACTGGCCGTGTGCATCCAGCACGAGTGCGACCACCTCAACGGCAAGCTGTTTGTTGATTACCTGTCTAATCTCAAACGCGACCGGATCAAGAAGAAGCTGGAAAAGCAACATCGCCAGCAGGCTTGAGCCACACCTTTCAAAGGCTTGCTGCGGCAAGCCTTTTTCTTTAGCGAGCCCCCATGACTGAAGCACTGCGTATTGTCTTTGCCGGCACACCGGAATTTGCCGCCGAACACCTCAAGGCCTTGCTCGACACGCCACACCAGATCATTGCCGTGTACAGCCAACCGGATCGTCCAGCCGGCCGTGGCCAGAAACTCACCCCCAGCCCGGTCAAGCAGCTCGCCCTGCAGCACGATATTCCGGTGTACCAGCCGCAGACCCTGCGCGACCCCGTCGCCCAGGCCGAACTGGCGGCGCTCAAACCCGACCTGATGGTGGTGGTGGCTTACGGCCTAATCCTGCCGCAAGTGGTGCTCGATATCCCGCGCCTGGGTTGCATCAACAGTCACGCCTCGCTGCTGCCACGCTGGCGCGGCGCCGCACCGATCCAGCGTGCGGTCGAAGCCGGTGATGCTGAGTCCGGCGTTACCGTGATGCAGATGGAGGCTGGCCTGGATACCGGGCCGATGTTGCTCAAGGTCAGCACGCCGATTGCAGCCGAAGACACCGGTGGCAGCCTGCACGACCGCCTGGCCACACTCGGCCCACAGGCCGTGATCGCCGCTATCAGCGGCCTGGCCGCCGGCAACCTAGTTGGCGAAGTGCAGGACGACAGTCTGGCCACCTACGCGCACAAACTGAACAAGGATGAAGCGCGCCTGGACTGGAGCCGCCCGGCCATTGAGCTGGAGCGTCTGGTGCGGGCCTTTCACCCCTGGCCAATCTGCCATAGCACGCTAGGCGGCGAGGCATTGAAAATACACGCTGCAGAGCTGGGCGATGGCAGTGGCGCCCCAGGCACTATTCTCGCCGCCGATAAATCCGGTCTGACTGTGGCCTGCGGCGAAGGCGCGCTGCGCTTGAATCGTCTGCAGCTGCCCGGCGGCAAGGCGCTGAACTTCAGTGACCTGTACAACAGCCGCCGCGAGCAGTTCGCCACTGGCCTGGTGCTCGGGCAATGAACCCGCGCCTGGCCGCCGCCCGCTCCCTGGCCGTGGTGCTCAATGGCAAAGCCTCGCTGGGCAGTAGCCTGCCGCCGCTACTGGATAAGGTCGAGCAGCGCGACCGTGGCCTGGCCCAGGACCTGGCCTTTGGCACCGCGCGCTGGCAGCCCCGCCTGGCATTGATCGCCGAAAAGCTGCTGCAGAAACCCTTTAAAGCCGCCGACCGTGATGTCGAGGCGCTGCTGCTGATCGGCCTCTATCAGCTGTTCTACACACGCATTCCAGCGCACGCCGCCATCGGCGAGACGGTGGCCTGCGTCGACAAATTGAAGAAACCCTCGCTCAAGGGCCTGCTGAATGCCGTGCTGCGCAATGCCCAACGCGAGCATGAGTCGCTGCTGGCCGAACTGGATCGCGATCCGGTGCTACATACCGCTCACCCGCGCTGGCTGCAAAAAGCCCTGAAAGCCCAGTGGCCGGACCAATGGGAGGCCATCTGCGCGGCCAACAACGCCCACCCGCCGCTGATTCTGCGGGTCAATCGCCGCCTCGGCAGCCGTGATGACTACCTGGCCGAACTGCGCCGCGTAGGCTTTGAAGCGGAGCCCTGCAGCTTTAGCCGTGACGGCATCCGGCTGCTGCAAGCCTGTGATGTCACCACCCTGCCGGGTTTTGCCGAAGGCCGCGTCAGCGTGCAGGACGAAGCGGCGCAACTGGCTGCCGAACTGCTCGACCTGGCGCCCGGCCAACGCGTGCTAGACGCCTGCGCCGCGCCCGGTGGCAAGACCTGTCACCTGCTGGAAGCCGAGCCCGCACTGGCCGGCGTAGTGGCCGTGGATCTGGAAGAAAAGCGCCTGGTGCGCGTACGCGAGAACCTCAAGCGCCTGGGCCTGGAGGCCGAGCTGATCGCCGCCGATGGCCGTGACCTGGCGGCATGGTGGGACGGCAAGCCGTTCCAGCGCATCCTGCTCGACGCGCCCTGCTCAGCCACCGGGGTGATCCGCCGGCACCCGGATATCAAACTGACCCGCCACGCCGATGACATCCCCGCCCTGGCTAAGCTGCAGGGCGAACTGCTGGACAGCCTGTGGCAGACCCTGGAGGTCGGCGGCATCCTGCTTTACGCCACCTGTTCGGTGATGCCGGCGGAGAACAGCGAGAATATTGCTGCCTTCCTGACGCGCACTCCGGGTGCTCGCGAGCTGGATATCGCCGGGGCGTTTGGTATCAAGCCGGCCCACGGTCGCCAGCTATTCCCGCAAGTAGACGGCCACGACGGCTTCTACTATGCCAAGCTGATGAAAATCGCTGCCGCCCCGCGCGGCTGAGGAACAGACTGCATGAAGATCATCATTCTCGGTGCAGGCCAGGTTGGCGGCACCCTGGCGGAACACCTGGCCAGCGAAGCCAACGACATCACCGTGGTCGACACCGACGGCGAACGCCTGCGTGACCTCGGTGACCGCCTGGATATCCGCACCGTACAGGGCCGCGGCTCGTTCCCCACGGTGCTGCGTCAGGCCGGCGCAGACGATGCCGATATGCTGGTGGCGGTGACCAACAGCGATGAAATCAACATGATCGCCTGCCAGGTGGCCTACAGCCTGTTCCACACCCCGACCAAGATTGCCCGGGTGCGTGAAGCGGCTTACCTGACTCGCAGCGGCCTGTTCAGCAACGAATCGATCCCGGTCGACGTACTGATCAGCCCCGAGCAGGTGGTGACCAACTACATCAAGCGCCTGATCGAATACCCCGGTGCCCTGCAGGTAATCGACTTCGCCGAAGGCAAGGCCCAGCTGGTGGCGGTCAAGGCTTACTACGGCGGCCCACTGGTCGGCCAGCAGTTGCGTCAGTTGCGCGAGCACATGCCGAATGTCGACACCCGGGTGGCGGCGATCTTCCGCCGTAATCGGGCGATCATGCCGCAAGGCGACACGGTGATCGAAGCCGATGACGAAGTGTTCTTTATCGCCGCCAAGGCGCATATCCGCGCGGTGATGAGCGAAATGCGCCGCATGGAAGATAGCTACAAGAAGGTAGTGATCGCCGGCGGCGGGCATATCGGCGAGCGCCTGGCCGAAGCTATCGAGAGCCGCTACCAGGTAAAGATCATCGAGATGAACCCGGCGCGCTGCCGCTACCTCTCGGAAACCCTCGACAGCACCATCGTGCTGCAGGGCAGCGCCTCGGACCGCGACCTGCTGGTGGAAGAGAACATCAGCGACGCCGATATCTTCCTGGCCCTGACCAACGACGACGAGGCCAACATCATGTCGTCCTTGCTGGCCAAGCGCCTCGGCGCTCGCAAGGTGATGACCATCATCAACAACCCGGCCTACGTTGACCTGGTGCAGGGCGGCGAAATCGACATCGCCATCAGCCCGCAGATGGCCACCATCGGCACCCTGCTGACCCACGTGCGCCGTGGCGATATCGAAAGCGTGCACAGCCTGCGCCGCGGTGCCGCCGAGGCCATCGAAGCGATTGCCCATGGTGACGCCAAATCGAGCAAGGTGGTCGGCCGCGCTATCGCCGATATTGACCTGCCGCCGGGCACTACCATCGGCGCGATCATCCGCAACGAAGAGGTGTTGATCGCCCATGACAACACGGTGATCGAGACAGGCGACCATGTGATCCTGTTCCTGGTCGACAAGAAATACATCCGCGATGCCGAGCGGTTGTTCCAGGTCGGTTTGACGTTTTTCTAGGAATCACCGATGAGCACTGAAGCCCTGGAAAAAATGCTGGCCAAGGGAATGGACAACGCCCTGCTGCGTTTTGGCCTGGGCAAGGGCTATCTGGATGCGGCTGAGTTCGCCAGGGCGGCGGAGCATTTGCAGCGCTGCGTTGAGTTTGATGCGCAGTATTCAGCTGCCTGGAAGCTGCTCGGCCAGGCGTTGAACAAACAGGGGCTCAGCGCCGAGGCGCGGGCGGCCTGGACGCAAGGCTTGCGGGCGGCAGAAGAGAAGGGTGACAAACAGGCGGGCAAGGAAATCAGCGTGTTTCTTAAGCGTCTGGACAAGCTCGCTCAGTAATCTAAGTAAGC
>NZ_JAUXXP010000032.1 GCF_030684895.1 Pseudomonas sp.
ATCTCGTCGGCCTGAACCTGCAGGGCCATCGCGGCACCGCACACTATCGATAACACTCCTAGCCTTTTCATTGTCGCCCCAGCGTGTGCAATTGAGTGAGTCGGCGCAGGCACGGCCCGCGCGCAGTGGTGAGGGTTATTCAAGGCGCAGGGTCTGCACCGGGATAACCCCAGCGGTGCCTGTGCCGCCAGGGATGAACTGGATCATGCGGGTGGGCTCTAGGCGCTTGCTGCGCGTTTTACCCGGCTGTTCGCTGGGCAGGTTGGCGGCCGGTTCAGCGGCCACCGCCAGACCGCTGGCCAGCACGTTGCCGTTACCATCGACGAGCTTGCCGTTGCGTAGTTTGCCGGTGGCCTTGCCGTCGGCGCCGAATACGGTGTCGCCGCGCAACGTGCCGATAACGTTGCCCTCGGCATCGCGCACCACAACCTTGGCGTCACCCTGGACCGCCACCTGGGCACCGGCCACTAGCTGCCCTGCCAGATCGTGGACTTGGCCATTTTTGACGCTGCCGACCTTGCGCCCCTGAGCATCGATAATGTCGTCGCCCACCAGGGTGCCAAGCACTTTGCCGGAGGCATCACGAACCACCCGCACATTGCCCTCGATGGGGCGACCGCTGCTGTCGAGCTGGATGTTTTCGACCTGACCGAGCACCTGGCCGTCGCGACCGAGCACCTGGCCATCCTTGACAGTGCCGAGCACGTTGCCGTCGGCGCCGAGCAATTGGCCGTCGACCACCCGGCCGATAATCTTGCCGTCAGCATCGCGCGCCACTTGACCCATCTCGCCGATGATCTTGCCTTGCGCGTCTTGCACCACAGTGCTGATGCTGCCAAGCGGCTTGCCGTTGAGGTCAAACGCTTTACCGTCGCGATAGCTGCCGATCACCTGGCCCTGGGCATCGACAATCTTGTCGCCATCCACCCAGCCCAGAATATTGCCGGCCGCGTCACGCACGACCTGGCGTTCCTGGTTGTGTGGCGCCGCGTGGTCCTGCACTCGCGAGCGGCTCATGTCGACTACGCGGCCCTGGCTGTCGAGCACGGCGTTGGTTTGCACCCTGCCCAGCGACTTGCCATCCACGCCGACGGCCTTGCCATCGACGACGGTGCCGATGGGGTTGCCGTGGGCATCGATGACCTTGCCATCCACCACACGGCCAAGCACATTACCCTGCTCATCGCGCACCACCGTGGCGCGCTCATGCATGCGTAGCAGTGGGTCGTCGGCACTCAGGCCGCGAACAATATTGCCGATCACGTAGCCGTCAAAGCCCACGGCCTGGCCATCGACGATCTTGCCGAGGATGCGCCCATCGGCGCCAACGATGTTGTCGCCGACGATGCGGCCGACCAGGTTGCCATCGGCATCCACCACCACATCGATCAGTTCCTGCGGTGGCGGGTCCAGCAGGTTAGCCACGGTGACCTGGCCCAGCGCGGCCATGCTGGTGTCTTTCGGATGGCGTAGAACCGCGACTATTTCCCCGGCCTTTTCCGCCAGCTCAACCCGGGCCACCTGCGCCGGTGTGAGCATCAGCGACAGGGTGGAAAAGTTCATGTTGAAGCCGTCGGGGGTGCTCTGGTCGTAGTAGTTCTCGTACTTGCGGCCGCTGGCATCTTCGCGACCGGCAGCCAGCACGATGATGTCTTCGAGGATGTTGATCACCACATCGTCGGCATAGTTGGGCTGTTTTTGCAGGCCGATGTCGCTGGCGGCAAAACTGCCCAACAGGTCGATGTGGTCGCCGGGGCGCAGCATGCCGTCAAAGGAATTGATCTTGCTGATTTTGACCGTCTTGACCCGCTTGCCCAGCTCGACGTTCTCCGAGAAGCGCGAGGCGCGCTCCTGCTCCACGGCATCCCAGCTGATCGGCCGGCCGCGCTGCAGGGGGGCAACCGTCATGCGCCCTTCAAGCTTGGGCCAGTCCTCGGCCAGGATGACATTGGAGGCCAGGTAGTCATTGGGCACATCCAGGGTGGCAACCAGCTCCGGAGTCAGTACCTGGGACTTGCCGATATCGGCCCGGGGTACGACCACCGTTACTTTTTGCTCAACCGCTGGGCGATAGGCATCGCGGTACTGGGCCTCCTTGGACTTCAGGTACAGCCAGCCCATGGTTCCTGCGAGCACACCACATGCCACCGCGATGATCAGCAGTTTCTTTCCTGATACAGATGACATGGTGCTCCCCAGTGCAAAAAAGTGCTGTCCGCGCAGGTGCGCAATGGTTGATCGGTTTCTCTTATGGTTTTCTACGCTTTACCGCTGTTCTGGCATGTCTGGCTTGGAGGGTGCGAGTGGATCAGTTGCGCCGCAGCGACCACTGCATCCCGATAACCGGGTCCTTGGTTTGCAGCACGGAGAAGCGCGCCTTACAGGCATCCGCCGTGCTGTCTACGTAACTGAGTTGGGCCTCGGGGGCGTTGAACTGGCCAGACACACTGCTGCTAATGGCCACGCTTGCGCCTTCTGCGGGCAAGGGGCTGACCTGCTCGGCGGCCCAGCCATAACTGCGCACGATGCACAGTGAATGCTTGCTCCAGGCGGCCTCGGTCTCTGGGGCGAGGTACAGGCTGACCAGCTCGCCGGTTATTTTGCGGGGGCTGGTGAATGTGCCACTGCTGCTGATCAGCGCATCGCTCTTGGCATACACCAGGCCCGCCGCTGCATAAGCGGCGACGAAGGTTTTGCCATCAGGGGCGTACATCAGCACGTCACGGGTGGCGATGGGCGTCAGCCCTTGGGGTTGTTTGACCAACGCCTTGCCGGTGATGGCATTGAAGTACTTCTTGCCGTCCAGGTAGGCAAAACCCAGCACCTCACCGCTGGCGTTGGCCAGTGCTTGCAGCACCAGGGGCTTGCCAGTGCTGTCGACGAAGACCTGGCTAATGCTGAAGCCGGGATAGAGAACCTGGCCATTGGCATCAAGCAGAGTGCTGTTGCCCGATGCATCGAGGGCGTAGGTGGCAATCACGTCGCCATTGGCCGCAACCAGTTGGTCATTGACTACGCGCCCGACGTACACGCCATTGGCGTCATATACCTCGTTGAGTACCGCGAGCGCGTCGCTGGCGGGCTGTTCCGTATCGCTCGGTGGCGGTGATTCAGGTTGGCCGTCATCGTAAGGAGGCTCGGGGCTTGGCTCGAGGATCCGCACGACCTCGTTGTTGTACAGCTGAACCTTGTTCATCTCGCTGGAGTAGGTTTTGTAGCTGCTGCGCACGTTATCGAACAGGCGCTCGACATCATTGCCCGCCAGCATCAGCGCCGCGCCGGTGACGCCGAGCACCACCAGGTACTCGGTCATGGACTGTCCGCGCTGGGCCTTCATCAACGGTCCATCCGGTTGACCAGGATCTGGGTCTTGTCCTGATGGCGTAACAGGCCGACCGTCATCAGCTCACGCTTGCGGCTATAGCTGAGCACCACGCCGTTGGCCTGCTGGCTGCGCTGCTCCAGGCTCCAGCCTTGCTGCTTGAGCTCGGTTTCGTACCAACGGGCCGTGGTGTGCATGTCCTCTGCATTGAGCAGCAACACCATGCGGCCTTGGCGAATATCGTCGTCGCTGCGCATGTCACTGATCACCTGGGCACCTGGCGGCACTGGCATACCGTCACCCAGCACTTGAGCCGCGACAGCTTTGCCCGGTGGGTTGGTGATAAGCAGTTGGCCGAAGCTGTAGCGGTCGTTCTGGCGCTTTACCTGGATCAGCATCATGCAGTGTTGAGTGATGTGCAGGATCTGCTCCCAGCCGTTGAACGCCGAGAAGTCGACCTCGTCGGCCCAGGCCTTGGCGTAAAAGTCTTTGACGCTCGCCAGGTTGGCAGGCACACGAAAGCTGCGCCCGGCCATGGGCGTCTGGTTCCACTGAATATTGCTGCCAATGCTGGCAAGCAACATGTCCGGCATCAGCGGGAAATCGTCGTAGTCACAGTCGGCCCCTGCCGAATTGGCGGCCAGTAACGAGGTGAGGAAGAGCAGCGGGATTATTTTCATAGGCTATTCGAAGTAACAGAACCCGGTGCTGTTGGTGCATTTGGCCGGCTTATCCGGAATGGGCTCGATGCCGACATAGTCAAACTCGACATCCTTGAACGAGGGTTCAAAGATGCCGATGGTCGAGATGATGGTTTCGATCAGGTGGTTGCTGAGCATGGTGCCCACGGCAAAATCGTCGGCGCGTTCTTTGAAATGATGGTCGCCCTGAGCGTTCCAGCCGTCGGCAAGCACCGCAGACTGGGCGCGAATATTCAGCGGCTTGTCCAATGCGCCGCCAAACAGCGGCTTGCTGCCTAACCGGCTACCGGTCATAGAAACGGGGATGACGATGCTGGGGTTGTAGAGATTCTCGGTTTCGTGGGCGATTTGCAGAAAGTCGTCATCCTTGGCGACTTTCAGAAAGCTCAGCACTTTCATCACGCCGCCCATGGCATCGTTGTAAATGCCGATCACGTCGTAACTATAGGACGGTGTGTCCTCTGCGCTCAGGCTGGAGTGGCTCGGCATGCTGCCCGTGGCCGTCATCGGCTTGGCCCCGCCGCCGTGCGTCCAGCGCCACAGGCTGTGGTTGCTGGCGGTATTTAGGCTGCCGTCGATGTCGGCGGCGGTGAAGGGCTGAGTCGCGGCGGAGTAGGACATCAGGCGTTTTTCCGCAGTGTTCAATATCGCTTCGTTGCCGCGTTGTGCGGTATCGCCGTCGTCGGTCTCCCCAGGCGCTTTGTTAGTGTCAAACCAGACGGTGCGCTCCCAGGCCACATAACGCGCCACCTGCTGGGCGGTGTAGGCCATGTCGGCCAGCTTGGCCACCACGGGCACCAGCACGAACAACAGCAGCACGCCGCCCGCGACCATCACCACGAACTCCGCCATGGCCTGGCCGTGCATGCGGGCTCTGCATGCATAAGCGGCCATGCTCATTTCACCAGCCCGGAGACAGCGCCGCTGGCGGTGCCCGTGACCGTATCAACGAACTTGTCGAGTACCGGCTTGACCGGGCCTCTGATGACAGAGGGCAGCTTGTCGACCACCCGATCCTTGCCCGGCTCGATCAGCTTTTTCAGGCCCAGGTCGAGCACCGCGCCGACAATAGCCGACGTGCTGGCACCCGCTTCCAGGCCCAGCACGGCCATCAGGTCGATCTGCCCGGCAGCAATCATCTGCACCACGCGGCTCGGCTCACGCAGGCGGGCATCCCAGAAGGGGCTGAACTGATTGGGGCTTTCCACCCGGCCAGGCGGCGGGGCGAAATAGGACTCCGCCGAAGCGATGGTCATCATATTGTCAGGGCCGCCCCACAGCGACGAGAGTGCGTTGTCCTTTACCCCCTGGGTATCGAGGGCAAACTTGCCGCTGTCCAGCCCCAGGCTGGCAGGGTTGTCGCTGGTGCGCAGGCTGCCCAGCGGCTTGGCCACCGCCACGGTAAATTCGTTGCTGGTGCCACGGCCCTGATAATCACGGCCAAGGCTGAAGAATGAGGGCGCACCGCCATAGCCGGTGTTGACGTCCTCAGCTTGATTGGCACCAAAGACCCCCAGCGCGTTGCCATAGCCCCAGGTCGTCGCATGCACGCTTTGCATGGCTTCACCATAGGGGCGCGGGCTGCCGGGCGGCGTGTTCTGCGTGGGGCTGCCCCACTGCGTACCAATCAGGAACTGATCACCCGCCTTGGCCACTAGCTGGTGCGTGCCGCCGCCCAGCGGCAACCCCATATCGATTGGGAAGTCGGTGTCGAGTATCTCGGCGCAGCCGAAAAAGGGCAGACAGACTTCGATTTGCAGGAACACTTGCACCTTGAAACCGATGGAGCTGAAGTCGACAGAGCTCCAGCCATAATGCGGAATACCTTTGCCGCCAGCGGCCGTGCTCTTTGGGTTATAGACATAGGCCGTGCCGCCATTGTTGAACACGCCCACCTCAACGTTTAAGCCCAACCTTATCGTGATAAAGCCGAGGTAAATCGGCAGCTCCGGTGGGCTAAAACTGACGGTCGCATCGAAGGTGCGCGCATCCAGCCAATCGTTGCGGTTGCTGTTCATGATTGCCGCGTACTGGCGGCCTGCCGTCCGTGCGGCACTGTTATCGGCATTCTGAGCGTTGCTGCTGGCGTACTTTTCCGGTGCGGTATTGACCAGCATGGTCGAGGGAGCAAGGCTGCCGAGAAAGTCGGCGACAACGTCTTCAGATGAGACCGCACTGCCGCCGGCGGCCGTGCTGGCACTTTTTGCCTGGCTGGCCAGGCTGCTCAGGTTCAGATCGCTGGCGAAGTAGGTCAGGATGAAGTTCTGCGCCAGCAACAGATGGCTGAGGGTGACAACTTTCAGGTCGTCGTTGGTTCCCGGCATCTCGTGGCGGTTCACAATGTTTATTGGGGTGGTGAACTGCGCCTCCAGCGTGGCGACCGCAAAAATCTTTTGGAAAAAACCCATTACCAGATTGAAGCTGGAGATCACATCGGGGTAGATGCCGAGCAGCGGCTTGGCCGCAGCACCCGTGACATTGCCGAGAACCTGATACGGCAGCGTGATCGTGGACAGCACATCACCGATTGTCGGTTTAGGGGCTGGTGCAAGGGGGATCTGGTACGGCGGAAAGGTGTTCACCCAACGTGGGATGTTGGCGTAGCGCTTGGACCAGGACATCAGTGCCACCACCTGACCGACCGACATCTCGTTGGCGACGATAGCGCGGTTGGTGTAGGCGATCAGATTCTGGTGACGGGCAAACAGCTTGGCTTGCGAGTAGGCCGCCGCATCGGCAGCGTTTTCGACCTGTACACGGTCACGGGTCAGTACCCCGTGGTTGTACATCAGGATCAGACCGATCAACGCGACGCCGAGAAAGAACAGGCCAAAGACCATGGCCTGCCCCGACTGCCGGTGCGCGCTCACAACCGCGATATCTGCTGCTGATTACTTGCGTTCGTCTTGCTTGAAGCTGCTCAGGTTGTGTTTGGCGCCAGCGGCTGTCTGCGCTTCGCCACCCGTTGTGGCGGCCGCTTGCGTGGCTTCACCACCGCCCAGCTCCGCAGCCATGTCACCGACCTGCTCACGCACAGTACTGCCGAACAGGTTGTAAACCACAATGGCCGAGATCGCGATCAGCGCCACGATGATGATGTACTCGGTCATGCCTTGGCCCAACTGACGAGCGCGCAACTTAATGGACATGGTGCTTCCTCTGAACTAGGCCGAGTGTGTGTGTGGGATGTATGGTTGCTGGCGTGGCCACTGGCTGGCCTGGGGCGGTCATGTTCGGCGTACTTGCCACAAGCGCCCTTCTTGTCACAGCGATGCTAAGCGAAGGCATCCCGAGCCGTATGTCCCCATTTATAGCTACAGATAAACCTGCGGCATTAATCTGTTAAGGCAATACCGGCTAATTAGCTGCGCTACTATCGCGGCAATAAACTCGTCTCATTCGGGATCAAGATGCGCAGCGAAAATGACAGCATGCCGATTCGAGTGATCCTGGTTGAAGACGATGTAGCGTTTCAGCAAGCACTGCGGCATACCTTCACCACAGCACCAGATATGCAACTGGTGGCCGTATTGAGCACGCGCGCAGAGGGCTTAAAGAGCCTCAACCATGCGCCGGCGGATGTCCTGTTGGTCGATCTCGGCCTGCCGGACGGTTCGGGGATCGATGTCATTCGTGCCGCCCATAGCAAATGGCCTGAGTGCAATATCATGGTCAGCACCGCTTTTGGCGATGAGATGCATGTCATGCAATCGCTTGAGGCCGGTGCAACAGGCTATCTGCTTAAAGACAGCAGTACCGCCAGCATTGCCTCAGAAATTCGCAGCCTGCACCAGGGCGGCAGCCCGATCAGCCCCCTGATCGCCCGCCAGATACTTATGCGCTTTCGCCACGAAGACACGACACTGCCCCTGGCAGCAGCCTCAGCAAACGCTACCCGTGCGCGATTGTCCGCACGAGAGCAGCAAGTGCTGGAATACATTACCAAAGGCTTTAATTCGGATGAGATTGCCGAATTGATGGGCGTATCACGCCATACGGTGCTGACATTTGTACGGCGCATTTATAAGAAGCTTGAAGTCAGCTCGAAAACAGAAGCAATCTACGAAGCGCGTAGCCAAGGATTACTGGGTGCCTAAGCAATTGCCAGGAATCTTTTTCATAACTGCACTGCTAACTTTATGTATTCCGACAGCTACTGCGACTGAATCAGTCTTACACATTACCACCGCGCAAATACTCAATATACCCAGCCAGGATTTTAGCGCCCCGCCTCAAGTGATTAATGAACGGCTGTTGCCTGATAAATGGTCTACCGTAAAATTGCCACACGCCCTGACCCGGCAATTGATTCCCTCCTCTGCACGGCATGAACATGCAAGAACACCCACACTAGAAACCTGGTATCGCTTGCAACTGCCCACTTCAGTATCAGAAACACAACAGCAACTCTATATTCCACGCTGGAAAACTGATGGCAACCTTGCCATTTATGCCGACGGCCAGCTGATTTATATGTCAAGCGGTGGCGTGTATTGGAATGGCTGGAACATCCCCCTGAGCATCCCGTTAAATGCAACAGCCAACACCCCCAGCCCCAGCGTTCTCCTCTTGCGCATCCAACGCCCGAGCGATTCGGGTGGCGGTATTTCCTCTATATGGGTGCAAGAAAGCAGCAGCCTGAACTGGCGTTACCGGCTTCGATACCTGCTACAGGTCCAGCTGCCGTATACCAGCAGCGTGGTTTTTCTAGCAGTCGGCTTATTCTCATTTTTTGTTTGGTGCAGATTACGTAACGAACATTCCTACCTATTATTTTTCTTTATCTCAATCGCCTCATTTATTCGCACACTCCATTATTACGTCGGCGAACGTGAGCTGCCCATAGCGGAGTCCTGGTTCAGCTGGCTAACTATAAACTCACTGTTCTGGATGGTATGGGTTACTCACTTTTTTCTACTCAGCCTTCACCATCGCCCCAACCGCTGGCTAAATACTCTTGTGACACTGGTTACGCTTGTAGCCGGCGTACTGACTCTGCCAATGCTTTCCGAACTACTGAATGCCTATGCTCTGTCACCACTGATCTACTTCGCACTAATCCTCACCGGCTCTTTAGTGGCGGGCTTTGGCGCCTATCAATCATGGCAGGCTCGCTGCAATGATGGACTGCTGTTAAGCGGCTGGGCAACAGCCGGCATGTTGCTGGGTTGCCATGACTGGCTACTGCAAAACAACTACTTAACTATCGAATCTATTTACCTCGGCCCTTACAGCAATATTGGCGCATTCCTGATTGTAATGAACATTATTTTCCGGCGTTTTCTCAAAGCCAATGAAAGCGTCAAAAGCACTAATGCCCGCTTGGCTTTTCGCTTACAAGAACGAGAGAACGAGCTAAAGAACAGCCATCAGCGCCTACGCGAAATTGAACATCGACAAACACTTAGCAATGAACGTCAGCGGCTTATGCAAGACATGCACGACGGCATGGGCTCGTCACTGATCATTGCATTGCTGGAGGCTGAGAAGGGTCACCTTGATGCGTCATCGCTGACAGATGTACTGAAGAACTGCATCGAAGACCTGAAACTCACCATCGATTCGATGGAGCCGGTAGAAGCCGACCTGTTGCTGCTGATGGCAACATTAAGATTTCGCCTAACCCCTCGCCTGGAAAGTGCCGGGATACGCCTGCGTTGGGATATTCAGAATGTGCCCGCACTTGACTGGCTTGACCCGCGCAATGCGCTGCATATCTTGCGCATTCTACAAGAGACATTTTCCAACATTATCAAGCACACCAACGCCACGGAAATTCGCATTACCACATCGTCTGACGCCACGCATATCAGAGTCATCATCATAGATAATGGCCAAGGCTTTACCGCAGAGCAGTCCGCACTGTTTAACGGTAAAGGACTTAAGAACCAACTGCGCCGCGCGGCCTCAATAGGCGCTGAAGTGTTATGGCATTCCACCCCGGCTGGCGTAACTGTCACATTAACGCTGCCTATCGTCGCCACTGAGCGAAGTAGCCATCCAAGCGAATGCGCGCAATAAAATATAAGCCCTGGCTAAATAGCATCAAGAAACAGCCATAAAAAAAGGTTCATCGCGCTTTCCCGGGGAAGGCGGCCTTGATTTTCAGGAAGAAGTAGTCCGAGTCCCTGAAGCCATAGGCCATACGCTTGATCACCTTGATGCGGTTGTTCACCCCTTCCAGCAGGCTGGTATGCATGCG
>NZ_JAUXXP010000035.1 GCF_030684895.1 Pseudomonas sp.
CCCCCCCCCCCCCCCCCCCCCCCCCCCCCCGGGCTGATAGCGTTGTACCGGCGGCCCTCTCCCCCAGCCCCTCTCCCATAAATGGGAGAGGGGAGCAAAGCAGCGGAGTTTGTTCTGGAGTTTGTTATGAGCCGCACCCCCGATACCTGGATTCTCACCGCCCACTGCCCGAGCGTGCTCGGCACCGTGGATGCGGTGACGCGCTTTCTGTTCGAGCAGCGCTGCTACGTCACCGAGCACCACTCCTTCGATGATCGCCTGTCGGCGCGCTTCTTTATCCGCGTGGAGTTCCGTCAGCCGGATGACTTTGATGAGCAGGCCTTTCGCGCCGGCCTTGATCAGCGCCTGACCGCCTTCGGCATGCAGGTCGAACTGACCCCGCCGGGTTACCGCGCCAAGGTGGTGCTGATGGTCAGCAAGGCCGATCACTGCCTGAATGACCTGCTCTATCGCCAGCGTATCGGCCACCTGGCGATGGACGTGGTGGCGGTGGTGTCCAACCATCCGGATCTGGAGCCGCTGGCGCGCTGGCACGACATCCCCTATTACCACTTTCCGCTCGACCCGGCTGACAAGCCGGCGCAGGAGCGCAAGGTGCTGCAGGTGGTCGAGGACAGCGGCGCCGAACTGGTGGTGCTCGCCCGCTATATGCAGGTGCTCTCACCTGAGCTGTGCCGCCAATTGGACGGTTGGGCGATCAATATTCACCACTCGCTGCTGCCCGGCTTCAAGGGTGCCAAGCCCTATCACCAGGCCTATGAGAAGGGCGTCAAGCTGGTCGGCGCCACCGCGCATTACATCAACAACGACCTCGACGAGGGGCCGATCATCGCCCAGGGCGTGGAGTCGGTGGATCACGCCCATTACCCCGAAGACCTGATCGCCAAGGGCCGCGATATCGAATGCCAGACCCTGGCCAAAGCCATCGGTTACCACCTCGAGCGCCGCGTGTTTCTCAACGACGGCCGCACGGTGGTGTTGCACGCCTAAACCCATTTACGGCCCGTAGGGTGCGCCGCGCGCACCACGGCTAAGCCGAATCATCGGTGTGCATCGCGCACGCTCCGCCGGAGTCCGGCAACAGACGAATAACGCTCCAGTGCAAGGCCGCGTGGCCGCAGGTCGCGCCTTTGTATCAACAACAAGAAAGGAGAAATACGTATGTCTGGTAATCGTGGCGTCGTCTATCTCGGCGCTGGCAAGGTCGAAGTGCAGAAAATCGACTATCCGAAAATGCAGGACCCGCGCGGTCGCAAGATCGAGCACGCAGTGATCCTGCGCGTGGTCTCCACCAACATCTGTGGCTCCGACCAGCACATGGTGCGCGGCCGTACCACGGCGCAAACCGGCCTGGTACTGGGCCACGAAATCACCGGTGAGGTGATCGAGAAGGGCCGCGACGTGGAGAACCTGAAAATTGGTGATCTGGTCTCGGTGCCGTTCAACGTAGCCTGCGGCCGCTGCCGTTCGTGCAAAGAGCAACACACAGGCGTGTGCCTGTCGGTCAACCCGGCGCGTGCAGGCGGTGCCTACGGCTATGTCGATATGGGTGACTGGACCGGCGGCCAGGCCGAATACGCCATGGTGCCGTACGCCGACTTCAACCTGCTGAAACTGCCGGACCGCGACAAGGCCATGGAGAAAATCCGTGACCTGACCTGCCTCTCCGACATCCTGCCCACCGGTTACCACGGCGCTGTGACGGCGGGTGTAGGCCCAGGCAGCACCGTATATATCGCCGGTGCCGGCCCGGTTGGTCTGGCGGCCGCCGCTTCGGCACGCCTGCTTGGCGCGGCGGTGGTAATTGTCGGTGACGTCAATCCGGTGCGCCTGGCGCATGCCAAGGCGGTAGGTTTCGAGATTGCCGACCTGTCCAAAGACACCCCACTGCACGAACAGATCGCCGCGCTGCTGGGCGAGCCGGAAGTCGATTGTGCGGTGGATGCGGTGGGCTTTGAGGCTCGAGGCCATGGTCACGCAGGCGTCCAGCACGAAGCGCCGGCCACGGTGCTTAATTCGCTGATGGGCGTGGTGCGGGTCGCCGGCAAGATCGGCATCCCCGGCCTGTATGTCACTGAAGATCCGGGCGCGGTGGACGCGGCGGCGAAGATCGGCAGTCTGAGTATTCGCTTTGGCCTCGGCTGGGCTAAGTCGCACAGCTTCCATACCGGTCAGACACCGGTGATGAAGTACAACCGCCAACTGATGCAGGCGATCATGTGGGACCGTATCAATATCGCCGAAGTGGTGGGCGTGCAGGTGATCAGCCTGGACGACGCGCCGCGTGGTTACGGCGAGTTCGATGCCGGGGTGCCGAAGAAGTTTGTGATCGACCCGCACAAGCTGTTTAGCGCGGCCTGATTGCCCTCAGATATACAGGCGGGCAGTTGGTTTGCCCGCCTGCAGTCGCATGTGGCGTTCCTCATCCAAGGGGCGTGCCCGCTTTCTGCTTTTTCTGCTCCGTAAATAGAACCTGAAAAGTGGCTAGAGTAAGTGCACGGCACGGTTGTTCAGTGCCCACTTTCCAGGGCAGGACCTTATGCGGGCGATCTGCTTCACCCTATGCTGGCTTTGGATAAGTGGCCCAGTGTGGGCTACGGACTGGTATCCGGCTGAGGTGCTGGCCGATGGTGTATCGCAGCAGTACCAACCTTTGTCGCAAGCGGCGAAACCCTGGCGGGTCTGCGCCTTGTTGCCGCACGGCAAGGATCGCTATTGGTGGGGCGTAGCCTGGGGACTGGATGAAGAGGCGGCGCGTCAAGGTGTGCGACTGGGCATCTATGAGGCTCGCGGCTATGAAAACCCGCAGGTGCAAGCGCAGCAGTTGCTCAACTGTCAGCAGCGCAATGCCGATGCCTATGTGATTGCGGCGATCGATGCCCAGGCTCTCTGCACGGCTATTGCCCAACTGGTCGAACAGGGCAAACCGGTTATTGATCTGGTCAACGGCATCGACTGTCCGGGGCTGAGTGCCAGCTCCAGCGTGGACTTTGCCGATATGACCGGCGCCGCCCTGGCGTATATCGATAATCATCGGCCCTCGGGGCCTTTCAGCCTGGGCTGGCTGCCTGGGCCACAGGGTGCAGGGTGGGTGCTGGATTCGGAAAGGGCGCTGCGCCAAGCCGAACAGGTCAAGCCGCTGACCGTGCAACACGGTGGCTATGCCCCGGTAGATCGCGCCAGCCAGGCGCAGCTGGTGCGCGAACTACTCAGGCAGCATCCGCGCCTCGATTTCCTGCTGGGCAATGCTGAAGCCGCTGGCTTTGCCGCGCAGCTGGTGCAGACCTCGGGGCAGAACTACCAGGCGCGGGTACTGGCCACCTACACCACTGAGCGGATCGTCGAGCAGATTCGTGATGGTTTTATTGTTGCTGCGCCCACCGACTCTCCGGTGTTGCAAGCGCGCATTGCCGTGGACCTGGCGGTGCGCGCGCTGGAAGGTCGCGCGCATGCACGGCGGGTCAGTCCGATGATTGAGATGCTCGACCAGACCAGCCTGGAACAGTTCGATATGAGCCGTCTGATGCCGCCGCCGGAGCACTGGATGATTCGCCGTGAGCTGCCGCAGTAGTTGAGCAGTAGCGGTGTCTGGTCAGCTGGGCTGTTCGGCGCGAATCTGCGCGATCCGCGCATCCTTGTCTTGCCACAGTTTCGTCACCCAGCTCTGCACAAACTGGCGGAATACCGGGTCGTTCTCGTAATCGCCCTGCCACAGCGCGGGGTCGAGGTCGCGGGTCTGGATATCGACAATCACCTTGTCCACCTGACCGCTGATCAGCTCCCAGAAACCGGGAATGCGCGTGCTCGGATAGACCACCGTCACATCCAGCACGGTGTCCAACTGTTCGCCCAGCGCCGCCAGGACAAAAGCCACTCCGCCGGCTTTCGGCTTGAGCAGATACTGGTAGGGCGAGCCTTGCTGGGCCTGTTTGGCTGGGGTGCAGCGGGTGCCTTCGAGGTAGTTGACCACGGTCACCGGTAGGTCCTTGAACTTCTCGCAGGCGCGCTTGGTGATTTCCAGGTCCTGGCCCTTGAGCTGCGGATGCTTGGCCAGAAACGCCTTGGAGTAGCGGCGCATAAAGGGGTAATCCAGGGCCCAGAACGCCAGGCCGAGAAAGGGCACCCAGATCAGTTGCTGCTTGAGGAAGAACTTGAAGTAGGGTGTCTTGCGGTTAAACGCCTGCACCAGCGCAGGAATATCGACCCACGACTGATGGTTGCTGATCACCAGGTAGGAGGTGCTCTGGCGCAGGTCGGCACTGCCGCGAATATCCCAGTGCACCGGGAGCAGCGTGGCGAAGATCAGCTTGTTGAGTTCCGCCCAGGTTTCTGCCACCCACATTACCCCGCGTGAGCTGGCGGTTTTCAGCACCTTGCCGGGCAGGACGAACTTGCCGAGGGCGATCAGCAGCAGTGGGCCGATCAGTATCAGCGTATTGAGTAGCAGCAGAATAATGACGCTAAGACCGGTCAACAGGCGGCGCATGGCAACTCCTTATGGTGCGCTTGAGCGGCAATCATAAGCAGTCGTGCTAAGGCTTCCAAGCCGCTGATCTGCGACTGATGTCCTATGGCCATTAGTTGCTGCAGATCAGCATAATCCTGACGATTGTTCATCTACGCTTGTCTGACAATCATCGGGTTACTTTCTCGTTCGAGTGCCATCCATGCTGAAGTGCATCGCTGTGACCGACGTACGCGTCGGTATGTATATCCACGAATTCTGTGGCGCATGGATGGACCACCCCTTCTGGAAGTCCAAGTTTTTGCTCAAGTCTGAAAAAGACTTGCAGCGAATCAAGGCCAGCAGCATCGGCGAGTTGTGGATTGATGTCAGCAAGGGGGTGGATGTCGAGGTTGGCACTGCCAGTGTCAGCCCTGAGGAAGTCGCGGCCGAAGCCGAGGCCGCCCTGTTGGCTGCAGTGCAGAGCCCGCCGGTCAGCCTTGCGGTGTCGATGGAAGATGAGATGCAGCGTGCGGTCAAACTCTGCGCCCGCTCCAAAGCTGCGGTGGTCAGCATGTTTGGCGATGCGCGCATGGGCCAGGCGTTGCAGTTCGAGCAGGCCGGCGAGTTGGTCGAGGAAATTTCCGACTCGATCATGCGTCACCCCAATGCACTGATCAGCCTGGCGCGGCTAAAAAACGCCGATGAATACACCTATATGCATTCGGTGGCGGTCTGCGCCTTGATGATTGCCCTGGCGCGCAATCTGGGCCTGAACGAGGGCCAGGTGCGCGAGGCCGGGCTGGCCGGACTGCTGCATGACATCGGCAAGATGGCGATTCCCAATGAGGTGCTGAACAAGCCGGGCAAACTCACTGATAACGAATTCGCCACCGTACGTGACCACCCCGAAGCCGGTTCGCGCATGCTGATCGAAAGCAAGCAGGTCAGTGCCCTGGTGCTGGATGTGTGCCTGCATCACCACGAAAAGGTCGACGGTACGGGCTACCCGCATCGCCTGGCCGGCGAGCAGATCAGCCTGTATGCGCGTATGGGCGCAGTGTGTGACGTGTATGACGCGATTACCTCCAACCGGCCATACAAACAGGGTTGGGACCCTGCCGAGTCGATCCGCAAGATGGCCGAGTGGAAGGGGCATTTTGACCCCGTGGTGTTCCAGGCATTTGTCAAAACCGTGGGCATCTACCCGGTGGGTTCGCTGGTGCGTCTGGAAAGCGGGCGCATCGGCGTGGTCATGGAGCAGCAGGCCAAATCTCTGCTCGCGCCGAGGGTCAAAGTGTTCTTCTCGGCCAAATCGAAAACCCCGATCCCGCAGGAAATCCTCGACCTGAGCAAGCTGGTTGGGCGCGACAAGATCGTCGGGCGTGAGTCTGCCGAAGAGTGGGGCTTTCGCCATGTCGAGGAACTCTGGAGCGGTATTTCCAGTTAGGTTTCTCGGCCGGCAGCACAGCTCGCCGACCGGCAACGGGTCGCGACCCGGTCTCTCATCTATGCTTATTACAGATTACCGCCTGCAAGCGCGCTGCTTGGGCGTGCTTCTTGCTTGAAGTTTTGCTTTGGCGCGCCCCTGAAGTTGGCGTGCCCAACAGGTTGAGGTGTGTATGACTGGAGTACTCAAACCGGGTGTGCGGCTGCTGGAGCGTTTCAGCTTCGCGCGCAAGTTTCAGCTGGTGTTTGTCTTGTTCGCCCTGCCGCTGGGCTTTTCCCTGTGGGTGATCAGCAGCAATTACCTGGGGCGGCTCAACTCCATCGACCATGAACTGGAAGGCATCAGTGCCCTGCAGGGCATGGCCGGCGTGCAGCAGGAGCTGATTGAGCAACGCACCTTGCTGTCGCGCTGGAAGGGCACCGAGAAAGCCGCCGAAGCGCTGCTGCGTGAACACGCCAGTGGTCTGGGCCCTGCTCTGCAAGCGTTGCAGCAGCCGCTGAACTCCGCGCTGTTGAGTGATCAGGCGCGCCAGCATTTGCAGACCCTCAGCGCCGGCCAGGTCGAGCTGACTGTCGATGTACTGGGTAAGCTGGCCTTGCCCGACGCCCTCGAACGTTACCAAAAGAACCTGTTGAGCCTGCTGGCCCTGCGCGAGCAGGTGGCCACCGACAGCGGTCTGATCCTCGATCCGCAGCTCGACACCTACCTGATGATGGAGCAGCTGACCTACACCTTGCCGCGTCTGCTCGAACAGTTGGGCAGCTTTACCAGTCAGGGTTATGGCGCGGTGGTGTCACAGCATTTCACCTTGCAGAGCCGGGTGCTGATCCGCGATCTGCGCCGCAGCCTGGATGAGTCACGCAGCCAGTTGCTCAAGGCCCAGGCCACGCTCAAGCTGGAGGCGCCGCGTGCCATGCGCCAGCTGCAAGGGCCCTATGATGAGGCGCTGCAGGGTTACGAAGCCTTTCTCGCGGGCATCGACCGCGACATGTTCGAGGCCAGCCCCATGGCCCTGACGCCGGAGCAGTTCGTGCAGCGCACCGATGCCCTGCAGGGCCAATTGCTGGCGCTGCAGACCGCGCTGTACCAGCAGTTTGTCGCCAGCCTCGGTGATTACCGGCGCAAGGCCCTGAGCGCGATGATCGAAGTGATCGGTGTGTTCAGCCTGCTGACCCTGCTGGCGCTGTATGTGTTGTTCTGCCTGAACGCCTCGATCCGCCGCAGCACCGCCGGCATCATCCAGGCCGCCGAAGGCCTGCGCGATGGCGACCTGCGCGTGCGCATGCAGGTGCATGGTGAAGACGACCTGGCGAGTATCGCCATGGCGCTGAATACTGCCGTTGGCCAGTTGCGCGACTCCATGCAGGGGGTCAATCAGCAGAGTCAGCAACTGGGCGGTACGGTGCAGATGCTTAATGGCGAGGCGCGTAATGCCCTGGCGTCGGTGGAGCAGCAGCAGGCGCAGATGAGCCAGATTGCCGCGGCTGCCACCGAAATGGCGGCCACCGCGCAAAGCGTGGCGCAGAGCTGCGAGCAGGCTGCCGTGGAAGCCAGCCAGACCCGCGAGATTGCCAACCAGAGTAACCAGCGCAGCGCCCGTACCAGCGAGAGCATGCGTCAACTCAGCAGCCGCCTGGGCGACAGCGCCACCACCTTGCAGCAACTGCGTACGCAGACCGAGCAGATCACCCGGGTAGTGGATGTGATCAAGGGCATCGCCGAACAGACCAACCTGCTCGCGCTCAACGCCGCCATCGAAGCGGCGCGCGCCGGTGACCAGGGCCGCGGCTTTGCCGTGGTCGCCGATGAGGTGCGTTCGCTGTCGCAGCGCACGCAGAACTCCACGGCGGAAATCGCCGAAACCGTAGCCAATCTGCATCGCGTGGTGGGCCAGTCGGTGACCCAGATGGAAGACGCCGTGCGCCAGGCCGAAGGCGATGTTGGCAGCGTGCTGGCCATGGGTGAGGACCTGAATGCCATCGTCGAATCAGTGCAACTGGTGACTGATCGCTTGGCGCAGATCGCCACCGCCGCCGAGCAACAAGCGGCCACCGCCGATGAAGTCAGCGGCAATATCCAGCAGGTCGATCACGCAGCCAGCGCCCTGCTTGAAGGTGCGCAGGCCGTGAGCAATGCCGCTGAACAGCTGCGTCAGGGCAGTCAGGCATTGGCGCAGAATACCGCGCGTTTCAAACTCGACTGATGGCTCGTGGCTATCTGTAGGTTGGGTCGGGCGGCGTTCCGTTGAGGCGCGCAGCGGCGAAGCCCAACGATACGGCCGCACCTGTTGGGCTTCGCTGCGCTCAACGCCAACCTACGATCTGGTGCGTAGCCCGGATGTAACCCGGGGCGATCTATCTGTCGTCGTCATTCCCGGATTACATCCGGGCTACAACGGCTACGTGCAGGGTGATTGGTCATGCTTGACGCTGGCAGCGGCCTGCCGCAGGCTCCTCGCCGAGTTGCCACGAGCAGGACGCCCATGCCGCATATTCTGATTGTCGAAGACGAAGCCGCCATCGCCGACACCCTGATCTTCGCCCTGCAGAGCGAAGGTTTTACCACCACCTGGCTAAGCCTGGCCGAGCAGGCCCTGGCTGAGCAGCAGCGCAATCCGGCTGATCTGCTGATTCTCGATGTCGGCCTGCCGGACATCAGCGGCTTCGAGGCCTGCAAGCGACTGCGGCGCTTCTCCGAGGTGCCGGTGATTTTTCTCACGGCGCGTAGCGAGGAAATCGACCGCGTGGTGGGGCTGGAAATCGGTGCCGACGATTACGTGGTCAAACCCTTTAGCCCACGGGAATTGGCAGCGCGGGTTAAGGCCATCCTCAAGCGCATGGCGCCGCGTGAAGCGCCTGCCGCCAGCCCTGCAAGTGGCCCGTTTCAGCTGGATATCGAGCGGGTGCAAATCCACTACCACGGCCAACTGCTGAGCCTGACCCGCCACGAATTCCGCCTGCTACAAAGCCTGCTGGCGCAACCCGAGCGGGTGTTCTCCCGCGAGCAGTTGCTTGACGGCCTGGGGGTGGCCGCCGATGTCGGCTACGAACGCACCATCGACAGCCATATCAAAAGCCTGCGCGCCAAGCTGCGTCAGGTGGCCGCTGAGGCTGAGCCGATCCAGACCCATCGTGGCCTGGGTTACAGCTACTCGCCGAGGCACGCCTGATGCCCTTGGGGATTCGCATCTTCCTGGTGTACTTCTTGTTTGTCGGGCTGGCCGGCTGGTTTGTGCTGAGCACGGTGATGGACGAAATCCGCCCCGGGGTGCGCCAGAGCACCGAGGAAACCCTGGTCGACACCGCCAACCTGCTGGCGGAAATTCTGCGCAATGAGGTCAAGGCAGGACGTTTGCAACAAGGCCGCTTGCCGCAGGTATTACAGGCCTATGGTCAGCGCAAACCGCAGGCGCAGATTTGGGGCGTGGAAAAAACCCAGGTCAACCACCGCATCTATGTCACCGACGCCAAGGGCATTGTGTTGCTCGACTCCACGGGCGCGGCGGTGGGCCAGGACTATTCGCGCTGGAACGATGTGCTGCGCACGCTGCGCGGCGAATACGGCGCGCGCTCGACCAAGGAAGACCCGAACGACCCCGACTCCTCGGTGATGTATGTGGCCGCGCCGATCATGGACGGTGCGCAGATTATCGGCGTGGTCTCGGTGGCTAAGCCCAACCGCACCTTGCAGCCCTATATCGAACGCTCCGAGCAGCGCCTGGCCTGGCTCGGTGGCGGGCTGATCGTGCTCGGCCTGCTGATCGGCGCGCTGCTGTCCTGGTGGCTTAGCGCTGCGCTGCGCAAGCTCACCCGTTACGCCCAGGCGGTCAGTGCTGGGCAGCGTGCCGAACTGCCCAGCGTGCGCGGTGGCGAACTGGCGCAACTGGCTGAGGCCATCGAACGCATGCGCACCGAGCTGGAAGGCAAGGCCTATGTCGAGCGCTATGTACACACCCTGACCCACGAGCTGAAAAGCCCACTGGCGGCGATTCGCGGCGCGGCGGAGTTGCTCGATAGTGAAATGCCCGCGCCACAACGCCAGCGCTTCGTGGCCAATATCGAGCAGGAAAGTGCGCGCATGCAGCAACTGATCGAGCGCCTGCTGCACCTGGCTCAGGTCGAACAGCGCCAGGGCCTGGAAGAACAGGTGGCGGTGCCGCTGCAGGCGTTGGTCGATTCCCTGCTGCAGGCGCAGATGGCGCGCATCGAAGCGGTCGGTCTGCAGATTGAAAACCGCATTGGCACTGAATTAAGCGCATGCGGTGAGGCCTTTCTGCTGCGTCAGGCGCTGGCCAATCTGCTGGACAACGCCCTGGACTTCACCCCGCCAAGCGGGCTGATACGCTTTGACGCCGAGATTCGTGCTGGGCAGATCGAGCTGAGGCTGTTCAACCAGGGCGAGGCGATCCCCGATTACGCCCTGGCGCGTTTGAGCGAGCGCTTCTACTCCCTGCCGCGCCCCGGCAGCGGTCGCAAGAGCACCGGTTTGGGGCTGAATTTTGTCGAGGAAGTGATGCAACTACACGGAGGTGCATTGCACATCGGCAATGTGGCGGGCGGGGTAGAGGCGCGGCTGAGTTTGCCGCTCTTTCAGGGCAACTGACGCGTGGCTTGGCACCGACCTTGCTGGCCTGCAATGGTTGCGCTGAGCCCGCGCAGATGCTCTGATCGGGTCATCGGGTTGGCCAGCAATGGCCTGCCTGTGCACTATCCTTAATGCCAATAAGAAACAGAGCAGGAGCCGCTGCATGAAAACAGTTGCCGAGATTCTTCGCGCCAAGCCCCAGGCCGCCGTGTACAGCGTTACGCCCAGTACCTCTGTGCTGGATGCAATCAAGCTGATGGCCGAGAAAGGCATTGGTGCACTGGTGGTGCTGGATGACAAAGGCCGCCTGGCCGGTATCGTCAGCGAGCGTGACTACGCACGTAAAATTGTGCTGTTGGAGCGGTCTGCTTCTGATATTTCGATCAGCGAAATTATGACAGCAGATGTCCTGACTGTAGGGCTGCGCGACACCTCGCAGCACTGCATGCAACTGATGACCGATCGCCACCTACGGCATTTGCCGGTATTGGCCGAAGGCGAATTGATCGGCCTGTTGTCGATTGGTGACCTGGTCAAACACACCATTGCCGAACAGGCCAGCCTGATCCAGCAGCTGGAACAGTACATTCGCGGCGAGTAGCCCATGCAGTGGCGTTAGCTCGCTTCGCGGCGCTGCGGCTGATCCTCATGCAGAAAGCGCGTGTAGATATCCCTGGGCGGCGCCAATTGCAGTTGCGCCATGATCCGGCCGACCGCGCCACGGTGATAACCGCCGTGGGTGACGATATGCGCAAGCATTTCCGCGCGGCTCATACAGCCGGCATCACCATCGACGAAATTGAAGTGCAATCGTTCGGCCAGCTGCTCGGCGCTTAGCTCCGCAACATAATCCAGATACCAACGATCAGTCTCCTGCACCGCCTGCTGCAGTTCTGTCAGCGTGGGCGTCTCTGGGGTGTTGGTGGCGCTGTAGTCGTGGCGGATGCCTTGCAGGTTGGCGACAAAGATCCGCTCGACCACATGGATGTGATTGAGGATGCGCAGGGCAGCGTGCAGCTCGCTGTGCTGGGTAATGGGGTCAAGGCGTTGCAGCTCAGCAAAGAGTTCCTGGTTGGCCCAGGCCTTGTACTGCAGTAATGAGGTTAACAAGCTGGCGCTGCTCATAAATGGCCTTCAAGACGCGGGTTGTTTAACAGGATGGTGGTTGGGTTATTGCTCTGCGGGTGGATAGTGCTGTGCGCTTCTGACGTGGCGCGCATACTGGCGCTTCAATAACCCTAAGGTGACGATTATGACCCTTGCTCTAACCCCACTGATTTCGCTGATCGCCGGTGTGCTGATTCTGGTGATGCCGCGTTTGCTCAACTACATCGTGGCGATTTATCTGATTGTGATTGGTCTGGTCGGCATCTTCGGTACCGGCAATTTCAATCTGAGCTTTTAAGCGTTGAGCGGCCCGGTTCTCCGGGCTGCTCCGTGCCATTAGGCTGTCGTCGAGGCGCTATCCTGCGGCGCTTTGCTACCTGTATCGAGGGCCTTAAGTACCAGATACAGCAGCGGCCCGACTGATACAAAAATCGCAGTCAGGGCAAAGAACGGCAGCAGGTAGGCCAGTGACTTGCCCCGTGCGCGGCCATCGCGGTACATCCAGATGCACGCCAGCGCCGCGAGGATATACAGGTCGATTACCACCTGGGCGGTGTCGGCGTTGGACATCAACTGCAGGCCAAATTGCAGCAGCGATTGTTCTGCGTGCAGCATCACGTACAGGGTGTAGGCGCTGAAGGCCAGCAGGGTGATCAGCGGCAGGGCGAGCTTTTTCATGGTGCCATCCTTGGGTGTAATGGTGGTCCGGGGCTAATCGGCAAAGCGTGGTTCGCAGCGCACTTCAGATTTCACCGAGTTGGCGATAAAGCACTCTTCATGGGCCTGGTGGTGCATCTGCTCAATCTGGGCGCGGCTGGGTAGGCGCTCGCCGGAGAAGCTGACGGCGGGGCGCAAGGTGACCTGAGCGATAAACAGCTTGCCGGCGGCATTTTCCTGCATTAGCCCGCTGGCATTGTCACGGTAGTCATCGACGCAGAAGCGGCGCTTGGCAGCGATGGAGAGAAACCACAGCATGTGGCAGCTGGCGAGCGAGGCGACAAAGGCCTCCTCGGGGTCGACGGCGCTTGCATCCGACATCGGCAGCGGCACCACATGCGGTGAGGACGAGCCGGCAACCTCCAGGCCGCCATCAAAACGCAGCAGATGCTTGCGGCTGTAGCGATTACCAACAAAGTCCTGCTGGTCGCGTTGCCAGATCACCTCAGCGACATGCTCCGTCACGCTTATTCTCCTGATGCAGTTGAGTTAACAGGCTTGTTGAAAAACGTAGGCGAGGCAGCCAGCGCAAGGAAAAAACAGGCGAAAAAGCGGAGTTTACGAGCTGTAAATGAGCATTTTGAGCCTGTTTTTAACGCCGCGCTGGCAACGCAGGTAGTTTTTCAACAGCTTGTTGGACGCTTACCACCAGCCGTTATCGCTTAGCAGCATCTTCTTGTAGTAATCGATATTGGCGCGCGTGGCGAATACCGCGCTAATGCCGTAGCCCAGGGCGTTGGCGATTTTGCTGTAACCGAGGTAATCCAGGCCGATGCCAAGGATGAGCACCACCACTGCGCACACGACAAACAGCGCCAAACCCTTTTTCCACATGCCCTTGATGGCGTAGTAGATCGGCCCGAAGAAGAACGCCAGAAAGTTGAAGCTGAAGGCCTTGCGCCGCTCCTCGGCGGGCAGCTGCTTGAACGTGGGCATCTTGATGCCGCCGGCATGGTGGATCGCGCTAAAGCGCTGCTTCCATTTATCCGAGATGGGTAACGCGGCGATCTGCTCGTCGGATACCCGTGATTCTGGGTCGACGGCGCTGGCTTGCGGGGTGGCGTAGGGGTTGTGCTGGGTCACGGCCGTTCATCCTTAATGGGCGATCAGCGGCACGCTACGCATTTCTGTAAAAGCTGTCCATTTGCGCCGGGACGATTTGCGCAATCTTGTGATCTTTTCAGCGTCGCTTCATGCGCGCTTGGCTGAGGCATTGAGAGTTGTACAGGGCGAGATGCCCCGGGCAGTTGCCTGCCTCGGGGCCGGTTGGGTTACTCGTAGCGCCAGTACAGGGTCACACCGGAGAAGCTGGAGTAGCCCCGTACACCGATATGCCAGGTGCCGGCGGCAGGATTTTCCTGGGTACAGGTTTCCTGGTTGCCTTCGAGGTAGGGCCGGCAGGTCCATTGGCTGGTGGTGGGTTGGCTGCCCAGGCGGGTGTACAGGTCGGCATCACCCGTGCCGCCGCTGATTCGCACGGTCAGACGCTGGGCGCCGCTTGGCACGACCACGTTGTAACGCACCCAGGCGTCCCGCGCGCCGGAGAGGTTGGGGTAGGTCTGTTCCTCGCCATTGCCACCCCCGGTGGCATCGCAACCGCGCTGGGCGATCAGGTCGCTGGCCCGTTTGGCTTTGACGATACCGTAGCCGTAGTAGGGGTCGCGGCCCGGAGTGCCACGGTCTTCGGCTGTGGCGTTGACCACCTTGCGAATCTGCGCGGGGCTACATTGCCGATGTTGGCTCCACACCAGGGCGTAGACCGCTGAAACATGCGGGGTGGCCATCGAGGTGCCGTTGTAGTTCGCATAGTTGTTGCCAGGCAGGGTGGAGCGCACGCCAACGCCGGGCGCGGCGACTTCGACCTGATTGTTGTATTGCGAGAACGAGGCACGATTGCCGCTGCTGTCGACCGCCGCAACCGATACCACTGAGTCGTAGGAAGCCGGGTAGGAGAGGGTGCTATTACCACTGTTACCGGCAGCTGCGACGACCAGCACACCATTCTGGTAAGCCGCATCCATGGCATTGCGCTCGGTTACCGACGAGGCGCCGCCGCCCAGGCTCATGCTGATCACCGTCGAGCCGGCTGCGCGGCACTGCTGGATGGCCATCACCAGGTCCGAGCCATAGGCCCAGTTACCGCTGTTGTTGAACACCTTGACGATATGCAGGCCGAGATTGCCCGATGGGCTGACGCCGACCACACCAAGGTTATTGCCGCCCAGTGCGGCGATGGTGCCGGCGACATGGGTGCCATGGCCATTGCCATCCTCGTACCAGTTACCACTGTTGACGCTGCCGTAGCCGTCATTACCGGTGATGCCGGCTGACGGCAAATCCTGATGGCCGAGGTCGTAACCGGAGTCGACGATGCACACCTTCATATTGGAAATGGCGTTATCCGCTAGCAGGTCCGCCTGCACCATGGGGATGCCATAGGGCACTTGTTCGGCCATCAGGTAGCGACGCGGGTCGAGTTCGACATAGTCGACTGCCGGGTTGGCCTGCAGCTGTTTGAGTTGTGCTGGGCTGAGGTACGCCACGCTGGCAGCCTGGCTGTCCAGGTGCATCAGCGGTTGCACCTGAACCTGGCTAAGCAGGCGCTGGGCGGCGCGGCTTTCGAACTGGCCGGCGCTGAGGGGCTGCGGTTGGTTGGCCTGGCTTATCAATGAAGGTGACAGCTCCTTGTACTTGATGATGTAGCGCGGTGACTGCTGATCATCGACGGCGATCTGCGCCTGGGCCGCGAAGCTGGGTTGTTCATCGGCCTGGGCGTAGGCCCAGCCTGCGCTGAGCAACAGCAGTAAGGCAGTGGTGCGTTGGAATCCTTGCATGGTGATCTCCCAATTGTGTGCCGCGTAGTGCAGCTGCCAGAACCCTAGAAGACTGTGCTGAAAAGCCAAGGCCGTTTGTCGTTTTTTATCTATAAAAAATCAATAAAATCAATTATTTAAGTCGATATTGAGCCAGCCTTTCGGATGCCCAAAAGGGGATGTGAAACGCTGCTGCTGACACCTGGCCCAGGGCTGCGGTTACACCGGCACGGGGAGGATGGTGATGCACGCAACGCTGGCGGCTAGGGGCTATACGTCAGTGCCTGGGCATACCTGTGGCTCCACATAGACGAACGCCAAGGCGCAGTGCATGCGCCTGTGTCGTACGTGTGTTCAGGGGATAGGGTGCCCGCGCCGGCCAAACCGCTCGGCGGGCGCGGCGCTTATCTCAGTCTGCTGTCCAGGCGTCTTGCCAATGGCTGCCGATGCCGGGCTCGAACTGGGTCGAGGCGGCTGACCATTGCGTGCAATAGCCACTCTGCGGAAAGGGACGACACTGATACAGCTGTCCCGTCTTGGGTTGCAGCACCCGGGTGCCGGCCGTGTAACTGCGCAGGCCGTCCGGGAAGGTGAAGTCGTAGCTGGCGCTGCCGTCGTCTGCGACGAACATCATGTCGAAGGTTTTCTGCAACACCTGCTCGCTGTCAGCGACCTTGGCGCTGACTACCAATTGGTGATGACCGGGCGCAGGGTTCTCGACATTGATGCTCAAAGGCTGGCTGCCATTGGCCAGCTCGGTGGCGGCAAAGCCTTTGGCATTGCCGCCATGGTCGTAGACGTAGCTGCTGATCTGCAGCGCGCCAACGGCGGTGACGTTGAACGTGAGTTGCAGCTGGCCGCCACGGATGCGATAGCTGGGCTGCAAACCATCGACCAGTAGGTCGTGGTCCGGTGCCGGGGCCTTGTCGATCTGCACCTCGATGCGCTGGATGCCGCTGTCGGCGCGGGCAAACAGGCTGTTCTGGCCGTACACCGGCTGGATAGCACCATCGTTGCCGCGCTGGCCGGCCTTGAGCTGGCTCTGCTGCTGGTTGATCCGGCTGGCCAGCAGGTAGGTCCACTGGTTGCGTTGGCCCTGCTCGCGGGTTTCAACTTGCAGTCGAGTCTGCAAGTCATTGCGTTCGCCGCTGGCATCGAAGACTCGGGTCATTGCCTGGTCACCGACTTGCAGATCTACCGAGGGGTAGAGCATGCCCTTGGCTTGCCAGACGGACGGATCGGGAGGCGTTGTCACATCGCCGAACATCACATCCATCACGTTGTAGAAACTCATCGGCGTATCGCCCACTTCCCACACCCCGAGGATCACCTGGTAACCCTCGCGCGGCGGTACATCGCAGTTATGGGTGACCTCCTGCGGCGGCTGTTGCATGCCGCCGTCGACCACACAGAATGGCACCAGCTCGAACGCTGCACGGTTGAGCGGCTGATTGGCCAGCCAGTCGGGGCGGGTGATGTAGTAGCGCCAGTTGCGCGTGACATGGTTGGCGGTAAAGCGCCAGGTGAAGTTCGTTGGGCCAGCAGTGATTGGGCGCTTGGCCCAGCGGCTGACGGTCTGTTCATTGAGGGGGGAGAATTGCGCCAGGCCGGCACTGGCGATCTGGCCATCGGCGGGGCCGTTTTGCGGGAAGCCGGAGTAGCCCTCCAGGCTTTGCGGCTCCCATTGCACAGCACCGCATTGGCTGTTTTCACCGAGCTTGCACAGATAGCCACGTGCTTCAGGTTGTTTGATATAGCCGTGGGCGAATACGTTGCTGCTACCGAGCATTAATAGTGCGCTGGCCGCGCAAATCCATTGGCGCTTATGCATGACAGTCCCTTTCAGATTGGATAAATCTTGGTGAAGCCGCTTACCGGTCGCCTTGTGAGCAACAAGTGAGTTAGCACTTTAGTGCAGAAAACTCTGGCTTCCAGTGGAATGGACGAACGGTCGCAGGCATGTGCGAGCAAGCCCTTCGTGCGCATGTGGCCGATAAGTCTCCACACACTCTCCATCTGCCCTCCATAAAGCCACCACCTACGCCGCCCAGACTCTGCCTACCTAAACCGTATCGGAGAGTTGCACCATGAGCCGCATTCTGGGTTTCAAGCTGGGCGCTATTGCCTTGCTGATTTTGTTATTGCTGGTCCCGCTGTCGATGATCGGCGGGCTGGTGAGTGAGCGGCAGTATCAGCGCGCCGAGGTGCTGCAGGACATCGCGCGCAGTTCCAGCTACCGCCAACAGCTCACCGGGCCGATTCTGGTGATGCCCTACACCAAGGTCTGGCACCTGTGGAAAACTCACCCCAAGAGCGGCGAGCGCTATATGGAAGAGCAGCGCACGAGCGGCCGTTTGTACTTTCTGCCGGAGCGCTTTGTGCTCAATGGTCACGTCGCCACCGAGGAGCGCGCGCGCGGCATCTATAAGGCGCTGCTGTACCGCAGCGACAACCAGATCAGCGGTGCCTTCAAGCTGCCGGCGCGCCTGGGGCTGGGCGATGAGCTGGGCCTGTACCAATTTGACCGGCCCTTCCTCTCGGTCGGCATCAGCGATATCCGTGGCATCAGCAATGACCTGCAGCTGCGCTTCAACGGCATGAACCTGAGCTTTGCCCCCGGCAGCGCCGAGGAGCGTTTCGGCGCCGGTGTGCATGCGCCGCTGCCAGCGCTGGATACCCAGGGTGGGCAAGTGCTGGAGTTCGCCTTCGACCTCAAACTGCAGGGCACCGAACAACTGAGCATCACCCCGGTGGGTCGCGACAGTCGCGTCGAGCTGACCTCCACCTGGCCGCACCCCAGCTTTGTCGGGGAATACCTGCCGAGCAGCCGTGAAGTGTCGGACAAGGGCTTCAAGGCGCAGTGGCAGACCAGTTTCTTCGCCACCAACCTGGAAGAGGCGCTGGCCGATTGCGTGCGCGGTGACAGCTGCAACGCGCTGACCGCGCGCAACTTCGGCGTGAGCTTTGTCGACCCGGTTGACCAGTACCTGAAGACCGAGCGGGCGATCAAATATGCCCTGCTGTTTATCGGTCTGACCTTCGCCGTGTTCTTCCTCTTTGAGGTGCTCAAGCGCATGGCCGTGCACCCGGTGCAGTACGCCCTGGTGGGCATGTCGCTGGCACTGTTCTACCTGTTGCTGCTGTCGCTGTCCGAGCACCTGAGCTTTGCCCTGGCCTACGGCATTGCGGCGACCGCCTGCGTGCTGCTGATCGGCTTCTACGTCAGTTACGTGCTGCACAGCGCCCTGCGCGGCGCGGGTTTTGCCACCTTGCTGGCGCTGCTCTACGGCATGTTGTTCGGCCTGCTTGGGGCCGAGGACTACGCCCTGCTGATGGGCTCGGTACTGGTGTTCGGCGTGCTCGCCGGGGTGATGGTACTGACCCGCAAACTCGACTGGTACGGCGTCGGTCGCCAGCCACTGGCCAGCCCAGCCAGCGACCTTTGACCAATAGCGGCGCAGGCCCCGTCTGCGCCGCTTTCTTACCTGCGTGGGAGTTGAACATGATGCGTTTATTGATGCAGTTCTCTGCGTGTTTTGCCCTGGGGCTGGCGGTGGCTTTTATGGTGCTGCTGGGCCTGATGTTCTGCGGCCAGTTTGACCTGATCAAGGGCCTGCAGCTGACCGGCCAGCCCTTGGCACAGATGAGCCTGCTGCTGTTGCCGGAGGCGTTCTGGGAGAGCCTGACCGGCCTGGCCAATGCGCCGCAGAATCGCGAGGTGCAGTCCTTTCTCAGCCTGTGCACGGCGCTGGGTCAGGTCGGCCTGCTGCTGGCGTTTGGCTTCTTTCGTCTGTGGTATGTGCGATGAGCGGGCATGTCGGGTTACGCGAAGAGTCGCGCGCCGGGCACGTGCTGGCGCGGCGGATTGCCCACTTATTTGCCGCTGCGGCGAGCCAGCAGGCAAAGCGTGCAACGGACAAGGCTGCAGCGGTTGGTGATGGGCTTGTGCGGTCGGGATAACGGTGTGCTTGAGGGGCGTGGTGCAGGTGTTGTTCGAGGGCGTTTAGCGGGCCGTAGCTGCTATGTCATTCGACTAACGTCCTAGCGCTGACCTTAGCTCTGCTGCATGGCTGTCTAAGGTATTGTTATATAAGGATAAAAATTGTCTTCCAGGGCGCGCTCAGGCAGCTAATACCAATGTCTATCTGTCGGCCCTAGTGGCCTGCTGCTAGCTTGAGGGTGCATGAGAATAACAATAACCGGAGGAGTTTATGACTTCTGAACAAGCTAACGCTGCAGCGTACTGGAAGGCGAATGTTCGGCTGATTACCTGGAGCCTGATTGTCTGGGCCCTGGTGTCTTACGGCTTCGCCATACTTCTTCGACCGATGCTGGCAGGTATCTCTGTCGGTGGTACTGACCTTGGCTTCTGGTTCGCCCAGCAAGGTTCGATCATTAGTTTTGTCGTGATCATTTTCTTTTACGCCTGGAAAATGAACAAACTCGATAAACAATTCGGTGTCGAGGAATAATCCATGAGCCAGTTTGTAATCAATATGCTGTTTGTGGGCGCCTCCTTCGCGCTCTACTTCGGCATCGCTGTCTGGGCACGTGCCGGCTCGACTAAAGAGTTCTATGTCGCCGGCGGTGGTGTTCACCCTGTCACCAACGGCATGGCAACTGCAGCCGACTGGATGTCCGCGGCTTCTTTTATTTCCATGGCCGGTCTGATCGCCGCCGGTGGTTATGCCAACTCAACCTTTCTGATGGGCTGGACCGGTGGCTATGTGCTGCTGGCGATGCTGTTGGCGCCCTACCTGCGCAAGTTCGGCAAGTTCACTGTGCCGGACTTTATCGGTGATCGCTTCTACAGCAACGGCGCACGTCTGGCTGCAGTGGTCTGCCTGATCATCATCTGCGTCACGTATGTGATCGGTCAGATGGCCGGTGCCGGCGTGGCGTTCTCGCGCTTCCTCGAAGTGAGCAACTCCACCGGTATCTGGATCGCTGCCGGCGTGGTGTTCTGCTATGCGGTATTCGGCGGGATGAAGGGCATTACCTACACCCAGGTTGCCCAGTACGTGGTGTTGATCATCGCCTACACCATTCCTGCGGTGTTTATCTCCCTGCAGCTGACGGGCAATCCGATTCCGATGTTCGGCATGTTCAGCGAACATACCGAGTCAGGTGTGCCGCTGCTGCAGAAGCTCAATGAAGTTGTCGCGGGTCTGGGCTTTACCGACTACACCGCCGATGTCACCAACAAGCTGAACATGGTGCTTTTCACCATGTCGCTGATGATTGGTACGGCCGGTTTGCCGCACGTCATCATTCGCTTCTTCACTGTGCCGAAAGTCGCCGACGCGCGTTGGTCGGCTGGCTGGACCCTGGTGTTTATCTCCCTGCTCTATCTCACCGCGCCGGCTGTGGCCTCCATGGCACGCCTGAACCTGATGACCACTGTCTATCCGCAGGGTGTCGAGGCTCCAGCGCTGGCCTATGAAGAGCGTCCGGAGTGGGTGAAGACTTGGGAAACAACCGGTCTGATCAAGTGGGAAGACAAGAACGCTGATGGTCGCATTCAGCTGTACAACGATGCGGCGCCAGCCTTCACTGCGACCGCTGAGGCTCGCGGCTGGAAAGGCAGCGAGTTGACCGTGAACAACGACATTTTGGTACTGGCTAACCCGGAAATTGCCAACCTGCCGAGCTGGGTTATTGGCCTGATTGCAGCGGGTGCAATTGCCGCCGCGTTGTCCACCGCTGCCGGTCTATTGCTGGCCATTTCCTCAGCCGTGAGTCATGACCTGATCAAGAACATGATCAATCCGAAAATCAGTGAGAAGGGGGAAATGCGCGCTGCGCGGATCTCCATGGGGGTCGCGATCCTGCTGGCCACCTGGTTGGGGCTCAATCCACCAGGCTTTGCCGCGCAGGTGGTGGCGCTGGCCTTCGGTATTGCCGCAGCTACGCTGTTCCCGGCGCTGATGATGGGCATCTTCTCCAAACGGGTAAACGACAAAGGCGCGATTGCCGGCATGCTGGTCGGTCTGGTGTTTACCGTCGTCTACATCTTCCTGTACCTGGGCTGGTTCTTCATCCCTGGCACTGCGACCTTCGCCAACACCCCGGAGAACTGGATATTCGGCATCTCGCCGCTGTCCATCGGTACCGTCGGTGCGGTGATCAACTTCGCGGTTGCCTACGCCGTGTCGCTTGCGACCGTCGCGCCGCCGAAGGAGATTCAGGAATTGGTGGAAAGCGTACGTACTCCCAAAGGTGCTGGTGGCGCGTTGAGCCACTGAGCATAATCCCCCGATCATCTTTGATCTGGGTCTTACCAGCGGGCCTCCTTGAGAGGCCCGTTTTATTTCCAGTCATCGATAGCGCCACCCTTCGGGCCGTCGCTGCGCAGCGTTAAAACTGCGCCAGGCAGTTTTTTATTTTCGGGAGTCAGTCAATGCTGTGGACAATACTTGCCATCGTGGTATCGGGGCTGGGGGCTGCTGGTATTGCCATGCTGCTGCGCAAACTGACGCGCAACCGCCTGCCCAAGTGGATCATTCCGGCGTTTGGCGGTTTGGGCATGCTGAGCTACCAGATTTATTACGAGTACTCTTGGTTTGACCACCAGCTGCAGCGTCAGCCGGCTGAGTCCGTACTGGTAGCCAGTGAAACCGGCGAGGTGTTCTGGCGGCCCTGGACGTTTTACTGGCCAATGACCAAGGCCTTCACCGTGCTCGACAGTAAAAGCCTGCAGCGTCAGGAGACAGAGGCGGGCGTGATCAGCGCCTTTAATCTCTACCGCTTTGAAAAGCAGCACGTCGACCACGTCAGCCATCAGGCGCATCTGCTCAACTGCACCACGGCAGAGTTGCTGCCTTTGGACGCAGGCAAAAAGCCGCTGCTGGATCAGTTAAAAGTCGTAGCTAAAGAGGATGCGCTCTACCGGCAGGTTTGCCAGTAGTAGGCCGCAGCACCTACACCGATTCCCCTCGCTAATACATGCAGGTTACCGACCGGCTCGCCCTGATCCCTTTGCGGGTTTACGGGCGCCGGGTTTGGCTGCGCTGCAGCAACGGCCAGCAGCCAAGTACGGCCGGTAGCCCGAGGCCAAGCCAGGCCACGGCATCCCAGCCGCCATCACCCAGTAGCGCACTGATCAGGCCGATGGCGCTGAGCAGGCCGATCAGCAGCGGTAAGGCGAAGGTCGATTGGCGCCAGTTCATGCTGTTGTCTCCGTGCGCTCACGTTGTGTCGCTGGGGTGCGCCGGCGTATCCACCAGAGGTACAGGCCGCTGCCGAGCACAACGATGGTCAGCACATCCAGCACCGCCCAGAGCACTTTCATCGGCATGCCGCCGTAGTCACCAAAATGCAGCGGTTGCGACATCGACAGGGCATCCATGTACCAGGGCCGTTGGCCGATGGCGGTGACGTCCAGGCTGCGCGCATCGATCAGCACCGGCGTCCACAGGTGCGCAGTGAGGTGCGTATTGCCCTTCATAAACACGCTGTAGTGGTGCTCGCTGGAAAAGCGCGTGCCGGGGAAGGCGATAAAGTCCGGCTGCATACCCGGCGTGGCCTGCGCCGCGATAGTCAGCACCTGGTTGACCGGCGCGCGCTGGGTCAGCGGCGGGGCCGCGCGGTACGGCTCGACCATCGCTGCCAGGGACTCGCTGCGCCAGGCGCTGATCAGCAGATCGGCGCAGGCGCTGATTACCCCGGTCACGCCCACCACCAGCGCCCAGGTCAGGGTGACGATACCGATCAGGTTGTGCAGGTCGAGCCAGCGCGTGCGGGTGGCTTTCTCCCGGCGCACTTCGGCGAATTTCAGCCGACGCATAAACGGCGCATAAAGCACCACGCCGGAGATGATCGCCACCACAAACAGCAGGCCCATTAACGCCAGCAGCAGCTTGCCGGGCAGGCCGGCGAACATGTCCACATGCAAGCGCAGGATGACCATCAGGATGCCGCCATTGGCCGCCGGCATCTCCAGCGCCTCGCCGCTGCGCGCATCGAGCATAAAGGTGTGCGAGGCGTTCGGCTCGGTGCCGGCGGTGGCGGCGGTAATCGCCACCACGCCGTTGGGCTCGTCGTCCTCGAAACCGAAGTACTGCACCACTTCGCCCGGCCGGTGCCGCTCGGCTGCGTTGACCAGTTGCTGCAGGCTCAGGTGCGGCGCGTCCGCCGGCATTTCACGCAGCTCGGGCGCTTCACCGAGCAGGTGCTCCAGCTCGTGGTGGAAGATCAGCGGCAACCCGGTTAGCGCCAGCATCAGCAGAAACAGGGTGCAGATCAGGCTGGTCCAGGTGTGCACCTGGGACCAGCGGCGGATGGTGGTGGCTTTCATCGGCATATCCAGAAATGCCTGCGCCGCCCGGTATGGCGGCGTAGGGTTGCTGCGTGGGTGCTTACCAGGCGTAGTTGAGGCTGGCGGTCACGCGGCGTGGATCGCCGGCATAGCAGTAGAAGCCGTCGCAGGTGGCCAGGTATTCCTTGTCGAACAGGTTGTTGGCGTTGAGCGCCACGCTGGCGCCGTACAGGCTGCTGTCGAGATGGCCGAGGTCATAACGCACAGCGGCGTCGTAGACGGTGTAGGCGTTGGAATGGCCATCCGCTGTGTCGCGCACGAAGCCGATGCTGCCGACAGAAATATTGTCGGTGGCACCAACATAACGAGCACCGAAACCGATGCCGACGCCAGCCAGTGGACCCACCGACCAGTCGTAGTCAGCCCACAAGGCGGCCTGATGCTCTGGGGTCAGCGGTAGCGCGCGGTTCTTGTCGCGAGGATCACCGACGTTGGTCATCTTGCTGTTGGCGTAGGTGTAAGAGGCGGTCAGCTTGAAATTCGCGGTCACGTTGCCGATCGCTTCCAGCTCGAAACCACGGACTTGCACTTCCTCCAGGGGCTGGGTGGCTCCCAGGGTGTTGGTGCTGACGATGTTCTGCCGTTTCAGGTCATACGCCGCAGCGGTGAACAGCATGTCGCTGCCAGGCGGCTGATACTTGATCCCCAGTTCATACTGTTTGCCTGTGCTCGGCTGGAATGCTTTGCCCTCACTGCCACCCGCTTCCGCCTGGAAGGATTCGGCGTAAGAAATGTAAGGGGTGAAGCCGGAGTCGAACACGTAGCTCAGCGCTGCGTTGCCGCTGAATTGGCTGTCGCGACGACTGTCCTTGGCATCGTTGGCGTTGTAGAACACCGAGTCGGTATCCAGTTTGTCCCAGCGGCCGCCGAGGGTCAGGCGCCAGGCGTCGAGTGCCATCTGATCCTGCAGATAGAGGCCGGTGCTTGTGCGCTTCTGGTTGTAGTTCTGAAAAGCCGTGTAGGTGACACCGCTGAAGTCCTGTCCGTAAATCGGGCGAATGATGTTGCTGCTGGGAGCCGTGCCGTACAGCCAGCGGTAATCGGTGTCGACGCGCAGATAGTCCACGCCGAGCAACAGCGTGTGCCCGATTGCGCCCGTGTTGAAATCGGCCTGGACGTTGTTGTCCACGGCGAAGTGGCTGATGTTTTCGTCGTACACGTTGGCACCGCGCGCCACTGTGCCGTCATCGGCCACCGCAGTGGCCCAGCCGCCAGCGGTGATGATCTGGTTATCCAGTTCGAGCTTGCTATAGCGCAGGTTCTGATTGAGCTGCCAGATGTCGTTGATACGGTGCTCGAAGGCGTAGCCTAGGGCGTAGAACGTCTTGTCGTAGAACTCCCAGTCAGGGTCGCCAAGGTTCTTGTTGTAGTCGACCTTGCCGGCTGGGGTGCTCAGCCTGGTGCCTTGCAGGGGCAGGAACTGGCTGGTGCCGCCGGTATCGTCACGGTTGAACTGGCCGAGGAAGGTCAGTTTGCTGTCGTCGGCAATGTTCCACGTCAGGCTGGGCGCGAGGTTGAAGCGCTGGTCGTCCATATGCTCGATAACGGTGCCACTGTCACGGCCGGTGCCGCTGAGACGGTAGAGGAAGCGACCGTCATCGTCGATCTTGCCGGTGCTGTCGAAGCTGATCTGTTTGTGTTGGTAGTTGCCAACCTGCAGCTGCACCTCATGGCTGCTCTCGTCCTGAGGGCGCAGGCTGACGGCGTCCACCAGACCGCCTGGGGGCGTTTGACCGTAGACCGAAGAGGCCGGGCCGCGCAGTACGGCGACGCGTTCCAGGTTCCAGGTTTCCAGCTTGGCCATGGTGTAGCTGCCCTTGGGCAGCGGCAGACCGTCGAGCATCTGGATCGGCTCGAAACCGCGAATCTTCATCCAGTCGGCGCGGCTGTCGCTGCCGTAGCTGCTGGCCACCACGCCAGGCATATAGCGCACGGCATCATCGAGGTTCTGCACCTGGCGATCCTGCATCTGCTCGCGGGTGGTCACCGAGATCGAGCGCGGTGCTTCCAGCAGTGGTGTGTCGGTCTTGCTGCCAGCCGCTGTGCGTGAGGCCAGGTATCCAGGCGCAGGGCCCCAGGCGCTTTCCACATTCTGCGCAGCGGTCACCGTAACGTCCGGCAAGGCCACAGCGGCTTGCGGCACAGGCACCAGGCTATAACTGCCGGCACTGTTCTGTTGCAGTTGCAGGCCGCTGCCTTGCAGCGCCTGGTGCAGGGCGCCGAGGGCGTTGTAGTCGCCGGCAACCGGGGCCGATTGCTTGTTGGCGGTCAGCGCGGGGTCGATGCTCAGGACAATACCGGCCTGGCTGGCGATCTGCGTCAGGGTGCTGGCCAGGGGCGCGGCTGGCAGCTGGTAGCTGTCCGCCAGGGCGGGAGCGCAGACGCTGGCGAGGCTGATGGCAGCGGCAAGCAGGCCGGGGCGAAACAGGGGCAGGGCGCGGGTCATTACGAAACTCTCCTAAGCGGGAATGCATCTCAATAACCTGTTGCCGAAGCAGAATGGAAAAGTGACAGGGTCGGCTGAAATTATTTTTTAGCGAGATCCAAAGGCGCTGTTGTCGACCCCTAACCGGACGCCGGTTCTTTGTGGGAGGGGCTATAGCCGCGACACTGCAATGTCGCGGCTAAAGCCCCTCCCACGTCCGCCCCTGTCCGCCTGGTTTTTAGGCGGCCGCTTACTGCGCAGCAGGTACAACCTTGGCCCACCAGTTGCCAAAGCGTTCGATTTTCACCGGCAAACTCGGCGGTAGCGCAGCCAGGGCCTTGTCGCTGTCGTGCAGGGGGAAGCTGCCGCTGATGCGCAGGTCAGCCAGGCTTGGGTCGAGGCCCAGGTAACCGCTGCGGTATTCGCCCAGGGCGTCGAGCAGGTCGGCCAGGCGCAGGTTGTCGGCTACCAGCATGCCGTGGCTCCAGGCCGCCGCGCTGAGTGGCGCAGGCAGCACGCTGCCAAGGCGCTGGCGCTGCATCAGCACTTGTTCGCCGCTGTGGATAATCCGTTCGCTGCTGCCTTCGGCCGGGTGTGCGGCGACGGCCGACTGCAGCACGGTGAGGCGCGTGCTGGTGCCTTCGCGGCGTACCAGAAAGCGCGTGCCGAGGGCGCGCAGGCTGCCGTGTTCGGTGAACACCACAAAGGGCCGCGTATCGCCGTGAGCGGTCTGCACCAGGATTTCACCGCTGCGCAGGCGCACCGCTCGTTGTGTTTGGCTGAATTCGATATCCACGGCGCTGGCGCTGTTCAGGCGCACCAGGCTGTGGTCGCTGAGCAGCAGCTCGCGCTGTTCGCCCCGGCCGGTGTGTTCGTCGGCCAGGTAATCGCCGAGCGGGCGCTGTTGCGCCAAGAGGCCGAGCGCCAGCGCGCTGCTCAGCAGCAGGCCGAGTGCCGTACTGCCCATACGGCGCAGGTTTTTGCTGCGCGCGCTGTGCAGCAAGGCGTGGCGCGCGGGTACGGCGGCGGCCGAAGCCAGGCGGATATCCAGGCCATTGAGTTGCTGCCAGACCCGTGCATGTTCGGGGTGCGCCGCCAACCATGCGGTGAACGCGTGCTGCTGTTCGGCGCTGACCGTGCCGGAGTCGAGGCACAGTTGCCATTCGATGGCGGCATCCAGCACCTGCGCCGATACCGCGCTCATTGCGGTGCTCCGTAAAGGGCGATGTAGCACTGACGCAGGCCCTGGGCCAGGTACTGACGCACGCGGGATACTGACACACCCAGGCGCTCGGCGATTTCCGCGTGGCCCATGCCGTCCAGACGGTTATGTAGAAAGGCCGCGCGGGCGTTGCTCGACAGCTGGCCGAGCAGGCGGTCGATCTCGCGCAGCGCGTCCAGGGCCAGTGCCTGTTCTTCGGCGCTGGGTTGCACGTCCTGTGGTTGCTGGCCGAGTTCTTCGAGGTAGGCACGTTCCAGCGCGCTGCGGCGGAAGTGGTCGATCAGCAGGCCCTTGGCGATGGTGGTCAGCAGCGCGCGCGGCTCGCGGGCCTGGTCCAGATCACTGCGCCCGAGCAGGCGGACAAAGGTGTCCTGGCTGAGGTCTTCGGCGCGTTCCGGGCTGTACAGGCTTTTGCGCAGCCAGCCGAGCAGCCAATCGCGGTGATCGCGATAGAACAGGCCAACACGTTGCTGGTGGGTGGAATCGCCGGCCGACACGCGGACCTCGCAACAGGAGATGGGAAACAAATCGAGAATTATTCGCATATGATGACAGGGCCGCGCCCTACGCTGCAATCAGCCGTTGGGCTGCCGCGATGGGTGGTTGCGCCGCGTCCTGCCTGCGCCGTGTCATAGATGCAGATCAATAGCCGCTGACCACTGGCGCGCTAGAGTGACCGGCCCTGTTGGCTGAGCGCTTGACCCATGGCATCGACTGCGAATTACCCCGAGCTGCTCTCGCCAGCCGGCACCCTGAAAAATATGCGTTACGCCTTCGCCTATGGCGCGGATGCGGTGTACGCCGGGCAGCCGCGCTATAGCCTGAGGGTGCGCAACAACGAGTTCGACCACGACAACCTTGAGGCGGGTATTCGTGAGGCGCATATCCAGGGCAAGCAGTTCTATGTGGTGGTCAATATCGCGCCGCATAACGCCAAGCTGAAGACCTTTCTGCGCGATTTGCTGCCGGTGGTGCTGATGGGCCCGGATGCGCTGATCATGTCCGACCCCGGTTTGATCATGCTGGTGCGCGAGCACTTTCCGCAGATGCCGATTCACTTGTCGGTGCAGGCCAATGCGGTGAACTGGGCCAGTGTGCAGTTCTGGAAGCAGCAGGGCTTGAACCGGGTGATTCTGTCGCGCGAGCTGTCACTGGAGGAGATTGCCGAGATCCGCAGCGAAGTGCCGGGCATGCAGCTGGAGGTGTTTGTCCATGGCGCGCTGTGCATGGCCTACTCCGGGCGCTGCCTGCTGTCGGGCTATATCAACAAGCGCGATCCCAACCAGGGCAGCTGCACCAATGCCTGCCGCTGGCAATATAAAGCTGAGCAGGCCGGCGAGAACGAGCTGGGCGAGGTGGTGCAGCTGGTCGAACCGACCTTAGGCGTCGGCGCCCCCACCGAGCAGCTGTTTCTGCTGGAAGACTCCAGCCGCCCAGGCGAGCAGATGGCCGCCTTTGAGGATGAGCACGGCACCTACATCATGAACTCCAAGGACTTGCGCGCGGTGCAGCATGTCGAGCGCCTGGTGCAGATGGGCGTGCATTCGCTGAAGATCGAGGGCCGCACCAAATCCCACTACTACGTGGCGCGCACTGCTCAGGTGTATCGCAAGGCCATTGATGATGCAGTGGCCGGCAAACCTTTCGACAAATCCCTGATGAATACCCTGGAGTCCCTCGCTCATCGCGGCTACACCGAGGGCTTTTTGCGCCGCCATGTGCACGATGAATATCAGAACTACGAGCGCGGCAGCTCGGTCTCCGAACAGCAGCAGTTTGTTGGTGAGCTGACCGGCGAACGCCGTGGTGAGCTGGCCGAGGTACGGGTGAAAAACCGCTTTGCCGTCGGCGATGGCCTGGAGCTGATGACGCCCCAGGGCAATCTGCGCTTTAGCCTGCAGCAGCTGGAAAACCGCCAGGGCCAGGCCGTGGCAGTAGCGCCCGGCGACGGCCATGTGCTGTACCTGCCGGTGCCGCCTGAGGTGCAGCTGGAATATGGCTTGTTGATGAGAAATCTGTAGGCGCACGCCATGCGTGCGATTCGCGGGCATGGCACTAGGCGTCCCCCCCCCGCTCCTACGGGGTGCTGCCCTTACATCGAATGCGCGCGCTGACGACGGCGGCTGTTGAGTTGCTGCAGCAGTGCCGGCAGGTTATCGAGCTGCTGCTGGCGCGCCTTGCTGAACAGAATCAGCGCCAGCTCGGCAGTCACTAAGGCGTCGGCGCTGGCGTGGTGACGCTGCTGCACTTGCAGGCCGAAATGCTGCGTCCAGTCGTCCAGCCCGGCGTGGGGCAGATTGGCTTTGGGGCAGACCAGCGGGGCGATCTCGGCGACATCGAAGAAGGCATGGCGCAAGCGATAGCCCAGGCTCTGCTTGAGCGCGCGGGCGAGCATGCGCTGGTCGAACTCGGCGTGGAACGCCAGCAGCGGGCTGTCACCGACAAACTCCATAAAGCCCAGCAGCGCTTCGGCCGGCTCCTCGCCATTGGCGATCTCGCTGGGCGCGATGCCGTGGATCAGGGTGCTGGCGCTGGCCTGATGATCCAGGCGCTGCAGGGTGCATTCAAACTGCTGGCTCAGGTCGATGGCGCCGTTGTCGATCACCACCGCGCCGATCGACAGCACCTGATCGCGGCGCATATTCAGCCCGCTGGTTTCCAGATCGAGGATGACGAAGCGCTGCTGGTGCAGTGAACGCTCATCGAGTGCGCAGGGCTCGGCCAGCTTGCCGCGCCGCTGCAGTTGCAGTTGGGTCAGCGCCGGGCCGCGCCCGCTAAACCAGGTGAACTTGCTCATAGTTGATACCTCACAGCCAGGCTGCTCTGCAGCCGCTGCGCCTGGCGGAAGGACTCGCGCAGGATGCGTCGGTCGAGGTGATTGAGATTATCGGGGTCGACCCGGTTGGAGTAGGGCAGGCCGCTGCGTGCCTGCAACTGGTGCTGTTGCATACGCGCCTGCTGGATGTAGTGGTAGGCCTCTTCATAGGCCGCGCCATCCTGGGTTTCGATCACCCCTTGCTGGGTCAGCGCGCGCAGGCGCTCCAGGGTGTTGCAGACGTCCACGCCATGGGCCAGAGCGAGCAGGCGGGCGCCGTCGACAAAGGGCGTGAGGCCTTGCACCTTGAGGTCCAGGGTGTCTTTCTCGGCACCTTTGCGCGCCACTACAAAATCGCGAAACACCCCAACTGGCGGGCGCTGGCGCAGGGCGTTCTCGGCCAGCATGCGCTGGAACAGGCTATTGCCGGCGACCTGCTGCAGCAGACCCTGGCGCAGCTGCTCGCAGCCCTCGATCTCGCCCCATACCGCACGCAGATCGAAGTAGATGCTCGACGCCAGCAGATTCTCCGGGGTGGCTTCCTGGACAAAGCTGCTGAAGCGCCGCGACCACTCCTGGCGCGACAGGCACAGCTCGGGGTTGCCGGCCATGATATTGCCCTTGCACAGGGTAAAGTCGCACTGCGCCAGGCGTAGGTTGATCTCATGCGCCAGCGGCAGCAGGCGGCCGCGAATGGCGGCGGCCTCGGTGGCGTCAGCGGCCTCGAAGAGGATGCCGTTGTCCTGGTCGGTGTACAGGGTTTGCTCGCTACGGCCCTCGCTGCCGAACACCAGCCAGGTGAATGGCACGCCAGGGTCACCGAGGTCTTCCAGGGTCAGTTCGATCACCCGGCAGACGGTGTGGTCGTTGAGCAGGGTGATCAGCTGGGTGATCTGCGTCGAGCTGGCACCGTGGGCGAGCATGCTGTCGACTAGCTGGCGCACATCGCTGCGCAGCGCCGCCAGGGTTTCCACCCGACCGGCGTGGCGAATGGTGCGCGCCAGGTGCACCAGATCGACCCGCTGCAGGCTGAACAGATCACGCTCGGAAATCACCCCGCACAGCCGGCCCTGTTCGACCAGGCAGACGTGAGCGATATGCCGCTCGGTCATGGCCATCGCTGCATCGAAGGCGCTGGCATCCGGTGGCAGATGGAAGGGTGATTGGGTCATCAGGCGGTCGATGGGCTGGGTCAGGTCGACGCCATCGGCCACCACGCGGCGCAGGTCACGCAGGGTGAAAATGCCCAGCGGTTTCTGCGCCGGGTCGACAATCACGATGCTGCCGACCTGCTGCTCGTGCATCAGTTTGACCGCATCGCGCAGCGGCATGTCAGGGGCGCAGCTGATCGGGGTGCGCATGGCCAGTTGGCCGAGGCGGGTGTCGAGGGAATATTGCGCGCCGAGGGTTTCCACCGCGCGCATCTGCACCTGCTGGTTGACCTGATCGAGCAGGCTGCTGACCCCGCGCAGAGCAAAGTCGCGCAGCGGGTTGGACAGCGAGAACAGTTTGATAAAGGCCGGCTTGTTCAGCAGCAGGCAGAAGGTGTCTTCGGCGGCCAGGTGTTCGGTGCGGGTGGCGCGCTCGCCAATCAACGCGGCCAGCGGGAAGCATTCGCCAGTGGTGATCTCGAAGGTGGTTTCTGTGCCGCGCCTTGCCGAGTGAGGGCGCTCGCCGTGCACGCGGCCCTGTTTAACGATAAAGAAGTACTCAACCGGGCCGTCAGTCGGCTTGATGATGGTTTCACCTTCGCCATAAAACCGCAGCTGACAGTTCTCCACCAGATACGCCAAGTGGGCGGCATCCATCTGGTTGAACGGCGGGAATTTCTGCAAAAAGGCCATGGTGCCATGGATGTTCTGCAGCACAGCCGTCTTGCCTGCCTGGGCGATTGCGTCTGCGCTGCTCATGGGCGGCCTCGGGGGTTGGCTATATAGGCATGATCGGCCTTTGCTGTCGCACGAGCCATTGGACGTAAGTCTAGACGGCAGGCTCCGCCTGGAGTGGCCAGTTGTTGGGTACTTGTGCGCAATAAAAAACCGCCCCGAAGGGCGGTTTTTATGTGGCTACAGCTGCGGGTTACAGGCCGTTGGCGGCTTTGAACTCGCGGCGGCGGCGGTGCAGGACTGGCTCGGTGTAGCCGTTCGGCTGCTTGGCGCCTTCGACTACCAGCTCCAGGGCAGCCTGGAAGGCGATGTTGCTGTCGAAGTTCGGTGCCAGCGGACGGTACAGCGGGTCAGCCGCGTTCTGACGGTCAACCACCGGAGCCATGCGCTTGAGGCTGGCAACGATCTGCTCTTCAGTGGCGATGCCATGACGCAGCCAGTTGGCCAGCAGCTGGCTGGAGATGCGCAGGGTAGCGCGGTCTTCCATCAGGCCGACGTCATTGATATCCGGCACCTTGGAGCAGCCGACGCCCTGGTCGATCCAGCGCACGACATAACCGAGGATGCCCTGCGAGTTGTTGTCCAGTTCGTTCTGGATCTCGTCAGCCGACCAGTTGGTGTCCTTGGCCAGCGGAATGCTCAGGATGTCGTCGATGGACGCGCGGGCGCGTTGGGCCAGTTCGGCCTGACGGGCGAACACGTCGACCTTGTGGTAATGCAGCGCGTGCAGCGCAGCGGCGGTCGGCGACGGCACCCAGGCGGTGTTGGCACCGGCCAGCGGGTGAGCGATCTTCTGCTCCAACATACCAGCCATCAGGTCGGGCATGGCCCACATGCCTTTACCGATCTGCGCGCGACCTTGCAGGCCGGTGGCCAGGCCGATGTCGACGTTCCAGTTCTCGTAGGCGCTGATCCACTTCTCGGACTTCATGGCGGCTTTACGTACCACGGCGCCAGCTTCCATGGAGGTGTGGATTTCGTCACCGGTGCGGTCGAGGAAGCCGGTGTTGATAAACACCACGCGCTCGCTGGCGGCCTTGATACAGGCTTTCAGGTTGACGGTGGTGCGGCGCTCTTCGTCCATGATGCCGACTTTCAGCGTGTTGCGAGCCAGGCCAAGGACATCTTCAACGCGACCGAAAATTTCGGTGGTAAAAGCTACTTCTTCTGGGCCGTGCATCTTCGGTTTAACAATGTAGACCGAACCGGTGCGAGTGTTCTTGCGGCTGGTGTTGCCATTCAGGTTGTGGATGGCGATCAGGCTGGTGAACAGCGCGTCCTGAATGCCTTCCGGGATTTCGTTGCCCTGGGCATCGAGGATCGCCGGGTTGGTCATCAGATGGCCGACGTTACGCACGAACAGCAGGCTGCGACCGTGCAGGGTCAGCTCGCTACCGTCGGTTTTGGTGTAGACGCGATCCGGGTTCATGGTGCGGGTGAAGGTCTGGCCGCCTTTGACCACTTCTTCCGCCAGGTCGCCCTTCATCAGGCCGAGCCAGTTCTTGTAGATCACCACTTTGTCGTCGGCATCGACGGCGGCGACCGAGTCTTCGCAGTCCATGATGGTGGTCAGCGCAGCTTCCATCAGCACGTCTTTAACGCCAGCGGCGTCGGTCTGGCCGACCGGGGTGTTGGCGTCGATCTGAATTTCGAAATGCAGGCCGTTGTGCTTGAGCAGTACGGCGATAGGCGCGTCGCTTGCGCCCTGGAAACCAACCAGTTGTGCGTCGTCACGCAGGCCGCTGTTGCTGCCGCCTTTGAGGCTGACAACCAGCTTGCCGGCTTCGATGCGGTAACCGGTGGAATCGACGTGGGAGCCAGCAGCCAGCGGCGCGGCTTCGTCGAGGAAGGCGCGGGCGAAGGCAATCACCTTGTCGCCGCGAACCTTGTTGTAGCCGCGGCCTTTCTCGGCGCCGCCTTCTTCGCTGATCACGTCAGTACCGTACAGGGCATCGTACAGCGAGCCCCAGCGGGCGTTGGAGGCGTTGAGGGCAAAGCGCGCATTCATAACCGGCACTACCAGCTGCGGGCCTGCCAGACGGGCGATTTCTTCGTCGACGTTCTGGGTGGTGGCCTGGAAGTCAGCTGGCTCTGGTAGCAGGTAGCCGATTTCCTGAAGGAAGGCTTTATAAGCTGCTGCGTCATGCGCTTGGCCAGCGCGGGCTTGATGCCAGCCGTCAATCTGCGCCTGAATCGCATCGCGTTTGGCGAGCAGCGCACGATTTTTCGGGGCCAGGTCATTGATGACCGCTTCGGCACCCGCCCAGAACGTTTCGGCAGTAATGCCGGTACCGGGGATGGCTTCGTTATTCACGAAGTCGAACAGCACTTTGGCAACCTGCAGGCTGCCTACTTGAACGCGTTCAGTCATCACTTGCCTCACTCTGCTCAGCTCTACTCAATAGCCGCGTCGGACATGGGAAATACGTCATGTAGTCCGAGGCGCGGCATACTACATCAAGATCCGGGGAAAATCAGTGGGTGCGCGTCGCTCTGCGACCAAGAAGTGCTTTGCAGTCACTGTGTGTGGCGTATTGTCGCGGTAAACTTTGAATATTGTTTCATAAAAGTTAAAAAACAGTACACAGTTTATTGCGCGTGTTTCTCGATCTACTGCTATAGACGCGCCTGCCTATACTGCTGCTCCACCGTTTATGGAGAGTGATCACCATGCATATACAGGCAGCCACTGCCGTGGATCTGGATGAGCTGGCCGAGCTGTTTGGCGCCTATCTGCGCTTCTATGAGGCGGCCAAGCCTCAGCCGCAGGTGCGGGACTTCCTCGCCGCGCGCCTGCGCAACAGTGATTCGACCATCCTGCTGGCGCGCGATAAGCAAGGTGTGGCATTGGGCTTCGTCCAGCTCTATGCCTTTTTCTCTTCGCTGGCACTACAGCCGGCCTGGCTGCTGAGTGACCTGTATGTCAGCGAGCAGGCGCGCCGCCAGGGTGTTGGTGAGGCGTTGATGAACGCTGCTCGCGCCCATGCCGAAGCTACTGGCGCATGCGGTTTGCAGTTGGAGACGGCAAAGAGCAATCTGCCAGGACAAGCCCTCTACGAACGCCTGGGTTATGTGCGTGATGAGGTGTTTTATACCTATTGGCTGGCGCTCAAATAAGCCTCGTATAAGGAGTTGTTTATGGATCATCTGGTATTGACGGTTATTGCCCAGGATCAGCCGGGGCTGGTCGAGCGCATCGCCCAGTGCATCAGCGAGCACGGCGGTAACTGGCTGGAGAGCCGTATGTCGCGTATGGCTGGGCAGTTCGCCGGAATCCTGCGCGTTGATGTGCCGCTGGATGCGCATGCCGGCCTGGTCACTGCGCTGGAGGAATTGCAGGGCCATGGCATTCGCGTGCAGATCGCCGCTGGCGGCACCGAGCCGGTAACGGTTTGGCAGGCCATTCGCCTGGAGCTGGTGGGCAATGATCGCCCGGGTATCGTGCGCGATATCACCCGCCTGCTCAGCAGCCATGGGGTCAACCTGGAAAGCCTGAACACCGAAGTGGTGCCGGCGCCTATGAGTGGCGAACTGCTGTTCCAGGCCCAGGCGGTGTTGGGCGTGCCGCAGAGTCTGAGCCTGGAGCAGTTGCAGACCCATCTGGAAACCCTGGCGGATGATCTGATGGTGGAGCTAAAACTGCAGGTTGAAGACTAGGCGGCTTTATCCACGATCCATGTGGATAACTCTGTGCGTAGCATGAGGAGCCCCGGAGCACTGCTTAGTGCCCCGGGGCTTTTTGCTAAGTGCTTATTTTTTAAGCACTTAGCAACTGGTTGTGCACAAAGGCCGGGGATGCTTCTGTGGATAAGCCGGGGGCAATTGGCTGCAGGCCAGCGGCCTCGGGCGTTACGGCAGGCTGGCTGTTTTTTAATCAGCTTGGCGTTTGCGCAAGCTCAACCAGGCATCCACGCTGTAGATCGCCAGCCCGGTCCAGATGCAGATAAAGGCCAGCAGCTTGCTCGGGTCGAAGTGTTCGCCAAACAGGAAGATCGCCTGCAGCAGCACCAGGGTGGGCGCCAGGTACTGCAGAAAGCCCAGGGTGGTGTAGGGCAAATGACGGGCTGCGGCGTTGAAACACACCAACGGCACCAGGGTGATGGGCCCAGCGGCAATCAGCCACAGCGCTTCCGGGGTGCTCCAGAAGTCAGCCTGAGTGCTCATCGCAGTGGGGTGCATCAGCAACCAGCCCAGTGCCAGCGGTAGCAGCAGCCAGGTTTCCACCACCAGGCCGGGCAGTGCAGCCACCGGTGCCTGTTTGCGGATCAGCCCGTAGAACCCGAAGGTCAGCGCCAGCACCAGGGATACCCAGGGAATGCTGCCGACCTGCCACAGCTGTTGCAACACACCCAGCGCGGCCAGGGCTACGGCCAGCCATTGCAGGCGGCGCAAACGCTCGCCGAGAATCAGCATGCCCAGCAGCACGTTGACTAGCGGATTGATGTAGTAACCCAGGCTGGCCTCAAGCATGCGCTCGTTATTCACCGCCCACACATACACCAGCCAGTTGCTGGCGATCAGCACCCCGCTCAGGGCCAGTACGGCAAAACGTTTGGGATTGTTGAGCAGCTCGCGCAGCCAGCCGGGGTGCTTCCACACCAGTAGCAACAGCGCACCAAACAGCGCGGACCAGAGTGCGCGATGGACGATGATTTCCAGCGCCGGCACGCTCTGGATCGCTTTGAAATAGAGCGGGAACAGGCCCCAGATGATGTAGGCGGTCAGGCCGAGAATATACCCGCGACGCGGGTTGGCGGTGGCCATGCTGGGTCCTTGCTTGGGCGGCTAACTAGAGGCCTGCGATTCTAGTCGGCATGGCGCGAGCTTGTCTGGATGGGCAGGATTTTCTTCGGCGCTCCAGGGCGCTTGGCTGTAACAAAGATGTTACGGCTGAGTGGGTAACTGTAGTGGTCAGCCCTGTAGCCCGGATAAGCCTTGGCGCAATCCGGGGGTGCTATCCCGGATTGCGCTGCGCTTATCCAGGCTACGGACTGCATGGGCCGAGGGTTCTTGGTGCGCGCGGCGCACCCTACAAGTCAGCCCTGTAGCCCGGATGCAATCCGGGGTTGCCATTCGCGGATTACATCCGTGCTAGGCAAGCCGTGTCAAAACAGCTTTAGCGGTTCTTCACCCAGCGCCGACAGTTGCTCACGCAGGATCAGGATCTGCTCGCCCCAGTAACGTTCGCTGCCGAACCAGGGGAAGCTCATGGGGAAGGCCGGGTCGTCCCAGCGCCGCGCCAGCCAGGCGCTGTAATGCATCAGACGCAGGGCGCGCAGGCCTTCGATCAGCGGCAGTTCGCGCGGGTTGAAGTCGTGAAACTCCTGATAACCATCCATCAGCTCCGAGAGCTGGCCGAGGCGCTCGTGACGTTCGCCGGCGAGCATCATCCATAAATCCTGCACGGCCGGCCCCATGCGGCAGTCGTCGAGGTCGACCATGTGGAAGGTCTCGTCGCGGCACAGCAGGTTGCCGGGGTGGCAATCGCCGTGCAAACGGATCGCCTGCACTGGATTGGCGGCGAACAGTACATCCAGGCGCTTGAGCAGATCCCGCGCTACGGACTCGTAGGCCGGCAGCAGGCTGCGTGGAATAAAGTTGCCGTCCAGCAGGGTGGTCAGCGATGCATGGCCGAAGTTGCTCACCTGCAGGGCTTCACGATGGATGAAGGGTTTCAGCGAGCCGACTGCATGCAGGCGGCCGAGCAGTTGGCCGAGGCGATACAGCTGGTCGAGGTTGCCAGGCTCCGGCGCGCGGCCGCCACGCCGTGGAAACAGGGCGAAGCGAAAGCCGGAATAACTGAACAGGGTTTCGCCATCGCGTACCAGTGGCGCCACCACCGGCACCTCGCACTCGGCCAGCTCGAAGGTGAAACTGTGCTCCTCGCGAATCGCTTCATCGGTCCAGCGGTCCGGGCGATAGAACTTGGCAATCAGCGGCGTTTCGTCCTCGATGCCCACCTGATAGACGCGGTTTTCGTAGCTGTTCAGCGCCAGTACGCGGGCGTCGCTGAGGTAGCCGATGCTCTCCACGGCATCCAGCACCAGGTCGGGTGTGAGTGCGGCAAATGGATGGGACATGGGCGACTCCGGGGTGATTGGCCGCAGAGTGTAGCGCTTATGCATGGTCGGGCGGTGTTTGAGCGCTGCGTAGGATGGTGTTGAGCGCAGCGATACCCATCACCAGTTCGTAGCCTGGATAAGCGCAGCGCAATCCGGGATAGCACTTCGGATAGCGCTCCCGGATTGCGCCAAGGCTTATCCGGGCGACGAGGCGGGTTAATCGCCGGGCTTTGGCGTGCGCGCCAGGCAATACACGTCAATCCGCGCCGCACCAGCCTTGTTTAATAGCCGCGCCAGGCTTTCGGCGGTGGCTCCAGTGGTCAGAACGTCATCGACCAGCGCCACATGCAGGCCACTGACTGCGCTGCCTGGCGCCAGAGCAAAAGCTTTGCGCAGGTTGCGTTTGCGCGTGGCGGCATCCAGTTGCTGTTGCGCCGGCGTATCGATAATTCGCTGTAGCCAGTTTTTCTGCTGCGGTACTTGCAGCAGAGGGCTAAGCCATTCACAGAGCAAACCGGCCTGGTTAAAACCGCGCTGGCGTTGACGTTTTTCCGCCAGCGGTACGGGTAGCAGCAGATCGGGGCGCGGCAGCCCTTCATCGAAGGCATGTTGCAGATGCTGTGACAAAAGCTCGCCGAGCAGACGTCCCAATGGCCACTTGGCCTGATGCTTGAACCGGGTAATCAGGCTGTCGATGGGGAAGGCGTAGCGCCAGGGCACTTCGACTTTGCTAAAACTCGGCGGCTTTTTCAGGCAGGCCCCGCAGACCAAGCCGTGGCTGGGCAGTGGCAGGGCGCAGACCTGGCAATGTCCGCCGAGCCACGGCAGTTCGGCTTCGCAGCTGGTGCAGATGGCCAGTGCGGCGTCTGCGGCTTCGTCGCAGAGCAAACAGGATTGTTTGCTTTTTAACCAGTTGTAAACCGGGTGCTGTGAGTTGGGTTGACAGCGCATACGCCTTCCATAACTATGCCGAACATCCGTGTCGCGTCCGCTGAATCTAGCAGGGCGCAGCCAACAATAAGGAATTACCGATGAGCGCCACCACCGCCGCCAACCTGCGTCACGACTGGACTCTGAATGAGGTCAAGGCGCTCTTCGAGCAACCGTTCAACGACCTGCTGTTCCAGGCGCAGAGCGTGCACCGCGCGCATTTTGACCCGAACCGCGTGCAGGTCTCGACCCTGCTGTCGATCAAGACCGGCGCCTGTCCGGAAGACTGCAAGTACTGCCCGCAGTCCGGCCACTACAACACCGGTCTGGAAAAGGAAAAACTGCTGGAAGTGCAGAAGGTGCTGGAAGCCGCCGCCGAGGCCAAGGCCATCGGCTCTACGCGCTTCTGCATGGGCGCGGCGTGGAAGCACCCGTCGGCTAAAGACATGCCCTACGTGCTGAAAATGGTCGAGGGCGTCAAAGCCCTGGGCCTGGAAACCTGCATGACCCTGGGCAAGCTGGATAAAGAACAGACCCAGGCCCTGGCCGCTGCCGGCTTGGATTACTACAACCACAACCTGGATACCTCGCCGGAGTTCTACGGCAATATCATCACCACCCGCACCTATGGCGAGCGCTTGGAAACCCTGGCCTATGTGCGTGATTCGGGGATGAAGATCTGCTCCGGTGGCATTCTCGGCATGGGCGAGTCGCTGGACGACCGCGCCGGGCTGCTGATTCAGCTGGCCAACCTGCCGGAGCATCCGGAGTCGGTGCCGATCAACATGCTAGTCAAGGTCAAAGGTACGCCGCTGGCCGATGAGCAGGATGTCGATCCGTTCGACTTTATTCGCATGCTCGCCGTCGCGCGGATCATGATGCCGCAGTCGCATGTGCGCCTGTCCGCTGGCCGCGAGGCGATGAATGAGCAGATGCAAGCCCTGGCGTTCTTCGCCGGCGCCAACTCGATCTTCTACGGCGAGAAACTGCTGACCACCGCCAACCCGCAGGCCAACAAAGATATGGAGTTGTTTGCCCGCCTTGGCATCAAGCCGGAAGAACGCGAAGAGCACGCAGATGAAGTGCATCAGGCCGCTATCGAGCAGGCCCTGGTCGAGCAGCGCGACTCCAAGCTGTTCTATAACGCTGCGGTCTGACTGCTGAGCGCGCCTCTCTCCTATATCCGGAGTGGGGCGTTAATGCCTCCTCCGAGATAGCCATGAGCTTCGATCTTGCCACTCGCCTCGCCGAGCGCCGCACCGCCAATCTCTATCGCCAGCGGCCCTTGCTTGAGTCACCGCAGGGGCCGCTGGTGCAGGTCGATGGGCGGCAGCTGCTGGCTTTCTGTTCCAACGATTACCTGGGCCTGGCCAATCATCCGCAGGTGATCGACGCCTGGCGCGCGGGTGCGGAACAATGGGGCGTGGGCGGCGGTGCATCGCATCTGGTGATCGGCCACAGCACGCCGCACCACCAGTTGGAAGAAGCCCTCGCCGAGTTCACCGGGCGGCCGCGTGCGCTGCTGTTTTCCACCGGCTATATGGCCAACCTCGGTGCAGTCACCGCGTTGGTCGGGCAAGGCGATAGCGTGTTGGAGGATCGCCTCAACCATGCCTCCCTGCTGGATGCCGGCCTGCTCAGCGGCGCGCGCTTTTCTCGTTACCTGCACAACGATGGCGTAAGCCTGGCCAACCGCCTGCGCAAGGTCATCGGCAATACCCTGATCGTCACCGATGGCGTATTCAGCATGGACG
>NZ_JAUXXP010000054.1 GCF_030684895.1 Pseudomonas sp.
AATCATGGTCAACCGTTACGATGATATTTACGTGGAGCGCTCCGGCCGCCTGGAGCGTACCGGCATCAGCTTCAGCTCCGACTCGGCTGTGCTGTCCACCATCGAACGGATCATCTCGCCGCTGGGGCGGCGCATCGATGAAAGCTCGCCGATGGTCGATGCCCGGCTCAAGGATGGCTCACGGGTCAACGCCATCATCCCGCCGCTGGCGTTGCGCGGCCCCTGCCTGACCATCCGCAAATTTTCGGAGAAGAAGCTCACCACTGATGACTTGCTGCGTTACGGCTCGATCAATGAACCCATGGTCGAGTTTCTGCGTATCGCCGTGGAGCAGCGGATGAACATCGTGGTCTCCGGCGGCACGGGCTCGGGCAAAACCACGCTGCTGAACATTCTCTCCAACTTTATCCCGCTGGATGAGCGCGTGGTGACCATCGAAGACGCCGCTGAGTTGAAGCTGGTGCAACCCCATGTGGTCGCCCTGGAAGCGCGCCCGGCCAACATGGAGGGCAAGGGCCAGGTGACCATTCGTGACCTGGTGCGCAACTGCCTGCGCATGCGCCCCGACCGCATCGTGGTCGGCGAGTGTCGTGGCGGTGAAGCCCTGGATATGCTGCAGGCGATGAACACCGGTCACGATGGTTCACTGACCACCGGCCACGCCAACTCGCCGCGCGACATGTTGCGCCGCCTGGAAGTGATGGTGCTGATGGCTGGCATGGATTTGCCCGTACAGGCCATCCGCGAGCAGATCTCCTCAGCCGTGCAGCTGATCGTGCAGCAAACGCGCTTTGGTGATGGCTCGCGGCGTATCACCAGCATCACCGAAGTCACCGGTATGGAGCAGAGCACGATTCTGCTCAACGAGATCTTTGCCTACCAGCAACAGGGCTTCGACGAGCATGGCCGGGTCAAGGGGCATTACCGCGCCACCGGGCAGATTCCCGAGTTCTATGAGGCGCTAAGCAAGCGCGGCATTGGCGTGAACATGGACATCTTCCACACCCAGGAGCGCCTCTAAGTGGCCGCCGTATGGCTGGTGCTGTGCGCGCTGCTGCTGGCCGTTTCGGTCTGCGCCCTGGCCCTGCTGATCAGCCGGCGGGTGGCGGACAACCTGGACCACTACCGCCGGCAGTTTTCCCGTCGTGCCGAGCTGGAAATGGCCGATATGTTTATTTTCACCAGCGGCCGGCAAGTGGTCATTCTTACCCTGGTGCTGCTGTTGCTGGTGCCGGTGTTGCTCGAACTGTTGTTCCAACTGCCGGTGGTCACGGCAGCGGGCATTGTGGTGACCCTGTTCACCCCACACCTGATGTTCAACCACCTGCGCAAGGCACGCCTGAAGAAGTTCGAGGAGCAGCTGCCCGATGCCTTCATGCTGTTGTCCAGCAGCCTGCAATCCGGCGCCAGCCTGAACATGGCGCTGGAGAACGTGGTGCATCAATCGCCGGCGCCGCTGAACCAGGAGTTCGGCTTGCTGATCAAGAACATCCGCCTCGGCGTCACCCTGGACGAGGCGCTGATCAAGCTGGAAAAACGCTTGCCGTTGCCCTCATTCATCATGGCCAGTTCGGCCATTCGCATCAGCCGCGAAGTGGGCGGCAATCTGGTGGAAACCATCAATGGCATGGCCGCCATGCTGCGGCGGAAAAAAGTCATGGAGGGCAAGATCGACAGCCTCACCGCCCAGGGTCGCGCCCAGGGCACATTCATGGCCATGCTGCCGATCATGCTGGCGATCATCCTCAGCTTTATCGAGCCGGAAGCCATGCGCCAGCTCTACACCACCCGCAACGGCCTGATGGTGCTGGCGGTGATGGTGGTGATGGAAGTGCTGGGCTTTATGTTCATCAAAAAAATTACCCGGATTGACGCCTGATCATGAGCGAACTTCTTGTCCTCTTCAGCAGCGCCAGCCTGGGGGTGACCGTCACCTGCGTCCTGCTCGCGGTGTTGTCGCTGTTCACCTTGCTGCCCGCGGAGAACCGCACCTACATGGACCCGGTGCCCAGCTGGATTCGCCCGATCTGGCCGCTGGTGCGCCTGGTCAGCCACTTTGCCTGCAGCAACCTGCCGCCCAAATGTATGGACTGGCTGGACGTGCGCATGCAGCGCACCGGGGCGCTTTATGTGCTCACCGCCGAAGACTTTCTCGCCCTGTGCATCACCATGGCGCTGCTGTTTCCGGTGTTGGCGATCCTGCCGATGGCCAGCGGCAAGAGCGGCATTCTTTGGTCGGTGGTGTTGCTGATGTTGCTGATGGGCGCCGCCTTACCGGTTATGTGGATCAGTGACACGCACAAGCGCCGCGACCGCGACATCGTGCGCAACCTGCCGGTGTTTCTCGAATACCTGTCCATGTGCGTCGACGCTGGCCTGAACTTCCTCGGCGCCTTGCAGCAGGCCGTGGATAAAGGCCCCGACGGCGCCATGAAAAACGAGTTCCGCATCGTGTTGCGCGATATCCGTTCCGGCCTGCCCCGCGCCGAAGCGCTGGCGCGCATGGAACAACGCATCAACCTGAAGGATGTCACCACCTTCGTGCGCTCGGTGGTGCAGGCCGAGAAGATGGGCAGCAGCCTGCGCAACACCCTGCAGATACAAGCCCAGCAGCGCCTGGAAGAGCGCTTCCAGCGCGCCGAGAAAACCGCCATGCAGGCCCCCGTGAAGCTGATCATTCCCTTGATCATGTTTATCTTCCCGCTGACCTTCGTGATCTTGCTGTTCCCGATTGTGGTCAAGTTTATGGGGCAAGCCTGATGCGTGAAGCCCTGGTTGTGCACGCCGCTGGCAATCGCCCGTCCAGCCGATTACAGCTGCAACTTGCCCACACACCTTGGGCGCGCCTGCGCGGTTTGCTCGGCTACAAAGCCCTGCCGGCCGGCCATGGCCTATGGCTGCGACCGTGTAATTCCGTGCATTGCTGGTTTATGCGCTTCGCCATTGATGTGATCTACCTGGATGAGCAACAGCGGGTGCTGCAAATCCGCACACAGCTGCGGCCCTGGCAACTGAGTCTGTGCTGGCCAGCCAGCAGCGTTATCGAAATGGCCGCAGGCGAATGCCTGCGGCTGAACATTACAGCGGGGGACCAGATCCAATGCGTGGCTTAATCATCATCGCCCTGAGCGTTTTGTTGCAGGGCTGCGCAGGGCTCGGGCTCGGCGGCTCAAACGACCTGCTCGACCTTGAGCGCCAGGCGCAACAGGCCTATGCCAAAGGCAGCTACGCACGCTCCAGCGAGTATTACGCAAAGCTGGCGGCGCAGATGCCCACTGATGCCGACACCCGTTATCGGTTGGCCAATAGTCTGGCGCGCGAAGGCAATCATGGCCTGGCGATCCGCACCTATCGCGAAGCCTTGCTGCGTGACCCGCAACACGCCGGCGCCTGGTACAACCTGATGCAGCTGCAAGCGCAGGAGCTGACGCTGACCGCGATGGAGGCACGCCGCTATCTGGATAGGAAGAACCCTGGGGCACGCTCGGCCCTGGAGCGCGCCGAGCAACTGATCGAGGTGTTCAATGAGCACGCCCCAGCCAGTACCGAGTAGCCGGCTGAACCGTGGGCAGGCCATGGTTGAGTTCCTGATCATCATCCCGGTGTTGATCCTGCTGATCTTCGGGGCCTTTCAAGCGACGCTGATCTATTCGGCGAAAAGCGGACTGAACTACGCAGCTTTCCAGGCGGCACGCCTCGGTGCGGTGAATAACGCGCAATACGAAAGCATGCGTCGCGGCCTGCTGCGCGGCATGTACCCGATGTTTTCGCAGTTCCCGGAAACCGAGCGGATGGACAAAACCGCCGAGGAGGTCGACAACTTCGTGCTGATCACCCGCATCAGCCCGGCGCTCAACAGCTTCAACGCCTGGCAAGTTCCCCATGCCGGGCTGCTAAGCAGCGGCCAAACCGCTCAAGCCATCCCTAATGACAACCTGATGTACCGCTCGGCTCAGCAGAACCCGGTGTCGATTCAAGATGCCAATCTGCTGAAAATACGTGTGCAGTACTGCGTGAAACTGATCGTGCCAATGGTTGAGAACCTACTCAGCACCGCATCAAAATTCAATCAGCGCCAATCCGGCGGCAGCTTCAGCGAAAACTCCAAGCAATCATGGGATCAGTACGCGGCCATCTGTGGCACGCGCAAGGGCTTTGTCCTGACTGCAGAGGCAACGGTGCGTATGCAGTCGGCAGCTGTGCATGACGCGGAAAACTGCGGGGCGGGCAAGAAGATGCTCTGCCCCTGAAACAACCAATCAGGCCGCGTGAGCATCTTCCGGGCTGCGCGGTGATTCGATGCGCAGGTAGCTGTCGAGCTTGGCTTGCTGCGCCGGGGTGGTAAACAGGCCAAGCTTGCTGCGGCGCCAGAGAATATCGTCCGCCTGCATCGCCCATTCTTCCTGGCACAGGTAGTCGACTTCACGGGTATACAGGCCGCCGCCCAGGTGTTCGCCGAGGTCGCTGAGGTTGTTCACGCCTTTGAGCATCACCCAGCTGCGGCTGCCGTAACTGCTGGCCCAGCGCCGTGCCAGTGAGGTGGGCAGCCAGCCAAAGCGTGCGCACAGCGCTTCCACCAAAGCGCTCTGGCTGTCCAGCTGCTCTGCGCCGGGTAGCAGGCTGCTGGCGGTCCAACTTGGGCCCATCTTGGGAAAGAACGGTGCCAGTTGCGCCAGCGCCGATTCGGCGAGCTTGCGGTAGGTAGTCAGCTTGCCGCCAAACACCGAGAGCAGTGGCGCTTCGCCGGGGTGGCCAGACAGCGACAGGGTGTAGTCGCGGGTGACTGCCGATGGATCGTCCGACTCGTCGTCACACAACGGCCGCACACCGGCATAGGTGTGCAGGATATCGCTGCGCTGAGTCTGCTTCTTGAAGTGTGCGTTGACCACCTTCAGCAGGTAGTCGGTTTCTTCGTCGCTGATCGCCACCTTGGCCGGGTCACCCTGGTATTCGCGGTCTGTGGTGCCGATCAGGGTGAAGCGCTCCTGATAGGGGATGGCAAACACGATACGGCGGTCTTCGTTCTGCAGAATGTAGGCTTGCTCGCCGTCGAACAGGCGTGGCACGACGATATGGCTGCCCTGGATCAGGCGAATGCCGTACGGCGATTCCTGTTTCAGATCCTCGCGGATAAATTTTGCGACCCAGGGGCCTGCAGCATTGACCAGGGCGCGGGAACGAATCGAGAACAGGCTGCCGTCGCTGCGCTCCAGATGGATATGCCACAGGCCCTTGCTGCGCCGCGCGCTGACGCAACGGGTTCGGCTGTGCACGTGGGCGCCTTGCTCGCGGGCGGCCATGGCATTGAGTACCACCAGGCGGGCGTCATCGACCCAGCAATCGGAATATTCAAAACCGCGGCTGATCTCGGCCTGTAGCGGGCTGCCGGCGCCGAAACGCAGGCCGCGTGAACCAGCCAGCTTCTCGCGCTTGCCCAGGTGGTCGTAGAGAAACAGCCCGGCGCGGATCATCCAGGCCGGGCGCAGGTGCGGGCGGTGCGGCAGGATAAAACGCATGGGTTTGACGATATGCGGGGCTTTGGTAAGCAGCACTTCACGCTCGGCAAGCGCCTCACGCACCAGGCGGAACTCGTAGTGCTCCAGGTAGCGCAGGCCGCCGTGGATTAGCTTGCTGCTGGCCGACGAGGTGTGCTGCGCCAGGTCGTCCTTTTCACAAAGGAACACGGACAGGCCACGCCCAGCTGCATCGGCGGCAATCCCGACACCATTGATGCCGCCGCCGATCACGGCAAGGTCATAGACTTCAGCGAGTGGAGTGTTGCTGGCGGGACGAGTAGGCATGGCGGCACCGAAAGTCAGTATTGAACTTTTAATGTTCACTTCCGAAAATATGCTAGTCGAATAAGCACGGCTTCGCCACCCCGGAATGCGCTTTCGCGCCCAGTGGTCGTCAGGTATTGGCAGAGGAATATGGGCTAGGCAGATGCCAGGCCTGCGCTGACGGGCTTACACCAGGTCGAGGTGCACCTTGTGCTCGGCGAGCAGGCGGTTGATTGCCGCGGACGGCGCGGTATCGGTAAACACTCGGTCGACCAGGGCAACCGAACCCAAGCGCACCACGGCGTTGCGGCCGAATTTGCTGGAGTCGACGGCCAGAAATACCTGGCGCGCATTGCTGATAATCGCCTGGGAGACGCGCACTTCCTGGTAGTCGAAGTCGAGCAAGCTGCCGTCTTCATCGATACCGCTGATGCCCACCAGGGCGAAATCGACCTTGAACTGCTGGATAAAATCCACCGCTGCTTGGCCGACGATGCCGCCGTCGCTGCGCACCGTACCGCCGGCCAGCAGCACCTCGAAGTCGGCCTTGGCGCTGAGTTGGGCGGCCACGTGCAGGTTGTTGGTGATGATCTTCAGGCCCTTGTGGCCGAGCAGCTCACGGGCAATGGCTTCGGTGGTGGTACCAATGTTGATGAAGAGCGAGGCGTGGTTGGGAATCTGCGCGGCGATGGCGGCGGCGATGCGTTGCTTTTCATCGCGCATCTGCCCGGCGCGCATGCTGTAGGCAGTGTTCTGCGTGCTGGAGCTTTCACTGGCCGCACCACCGTGGGTACGGCGCAGCAGCCCCTGTTCGGCGAGTTGGTTGATGTCGCGGCGAATGGTCTGCGGAGTCACCGCAAATGCCTGGGCCAACTCGTCGATGCTGACATAGCCGCGTTCGCGGGCAAGTTCGAGAATGTCGTGTTGGCGGGGTGGCAGGGTCATGAGAGCTCCTTGAAAGTGCGCGGCATTATAGACTGCTGGTCGGTAGATTTCTGGTCGTGTCATCCAGGCCTCACCCTGCAAGTCCTCGCAGCACGACGTTAAAAATGACTCCCGCTCTGTGGGCGTCTGGCAGGAGTGACTAAGGTGATGTGGGCAGGCGTTTGCCGTCGATCGGTAGCCGTGACCTGTTAAATTCCGTGCTTGGCCACGGTCGATTCGGATGAGCAACATATGTCGCAAGCCACGCACCTCGCTAAAAAATTGGTAAAGTGCGGCTCATAAAGAGAAAATCCATGCATTACATAGATCGGTTTAGGCTGTCCCGACTTGCCTGGTCGAAATGAATATTTAGTTAGATAGAGATCATATGAAAGCAATTGAGCTGTTTTCTGGAATTGGCGGATTTAGAATTGCGTGTGACTCGCTAGGGATTGAAACAGTTTGGGCAAATGACATCAGTCCTGCCGCCGCAAAAGTTTATCAACAAAGATTTGGCGAGGAAAACTATCATTTTGGGGATATAGCGGACTATCTGGATAATATTCCCGATCATGATCTTCTAACGGGTGGGTTTCCATGCCAGCCATTTTCAAGTGCGGGTCGGAAGCTTGGGCTTGAAGATGCCAGGGGTACGCTGTTTGAAAAGATAGTTCACATTCTTGAACAGAAAAAGCCAAAGTATTTTGTGCTTGAGAATGTCAAGAGACTCTTGTCAATGGATAACGGTAAGCACTTTGCAACCATATTAGACGCACTTTCAGGAATTGGCTATTTAGTGGAGTGGAGGCTGCTAAATGCAGTAAATTTTGGATTGCCTCAATATCGAGAGCGAGTTGTGATTGTCGGTCGTAGGGATCACAGTCCAAAATCTTACTTGTGTACAAGCTCGGATATCTCCGAGTTAACACCTCATCAGGCAGCTATAGCTTCTAACACAGATCACTGGAAAAGTATTGAAGATCACGGGTCTAAATTTCATCCCTGGGGGGTGGCACTTAATGGGAGGTTTTTTCATGCAAAGATTGAAGGTTTTTCCGAGGCAGAAAAATCAGTAAAGCTGAAAGACGTTCTTGAGGAGCGTCCAGATTGCTCTTTTTACTTCACTGAAGATACTCTGGAAAGAATTAAAAATAGTGAAGAGGTTAATAGATTTTATAATGGTGTAGAGATTTTGTATAACCAGAAAGGCGGTGCCAGGATGGGGTACTCGATTTTTGGGGTTGAGGGGGTAGCTCCGACTTTGACCTGCACAACAAGCCGGCACTATGAGCGTTACAAGATTGGAGGTGAGTTTAGACGTCTAACAGCTATCGAGTATGCCAGAATTCAGGGCTTTCCGGATGATCATTGCGCATCGGCAAGGCTTTATACTCAGTATCCATTGTATGGAAACGCTGTGCCACCTGCTTTGGTTCGATGGGCAATCAAAAGAACTATCTCAAATACTGGTACAAACTTTGAATCCTCCTCGGCGCAAATGGAATTGGTATGACTGATAGTTATGTACTCCGGGAACATGTAAAAAATAATTTGCCTGGAATTGTTGAAAGACTTAATCAGTATCTTCGCGGCGAAGGCGTGGAGGAAATAAAAAGCATACTGCAGAGGGTTGGGCGAGGTGGAAAGCTTCCACACTGGTACGAGCTTTTAGCGACCGGTCAGTCTATGCCGAATTTAGACGGGAAGACTATTGGCAGTGTTATTGAAATGACCCTGCTTGGCGTGCTGGAGCGGCATACACTTTCATCCTTCAAAATCCCGCCGCTTGAGGTTAATCCGGCAAAAGGTGTAGACATTCCACTTTTGGGTCTCGGTGTTAAATCGCCATCTGAAAATTTTTGTACAAGCGAGCCGTTTTTTTCTGCTTACGAGCGAGTTCTCGGAAATGAAAGCGATGCAGTTATTTTGTTGACAGACTATCAAACCGCCAAAAAAAACCCACCCCCTGTTAGGATTCAGATTATCAAGGCTGCATATTTGAGGGGAAGTGAGATAGCTGACAGAAATCTCTGCATGATTGCGTCAAAAAACAAACAGATGCTTTATGAAGAAAGCGAGTCATTGTGCAAGAAGATGCTTCAATTCCTATGTCATATAAATCAGCAAGACTGGCGAGCAAAGTCTCTTCTGCGGCTTGTAAATTCACTGTATCAAGATGACGCCGCCCTCAATGAGCTGGTCAATGCCATTGAGCAGGACTTCCAAAGAAAACTCAAAGATGATATCAAAAAGGGTGTGGAGCCGAATTCAACAGATGAATTGCATAAAATAATAGCTATACGTGATTCCAATCAAAAAGTTTCAACTATTATAAATGCTTGCAATGATTGGGTTATAGAAAATCATAAAGACTTCGCACGCCTTCCCAATGACAATGAATGGCAACGGTTTTTGAAAAGCCCTCTGGATGGGAAAATTGGCATGAGCTTTGCTTTGCAGTGGCGTTACAATTTTGGAAATCTTTTTAGTTTGCTCCCTTTTTCGCCAGTCGCTTCAGTTATAAATCACGAAGCACATGCCGCCCCATTGATTTCTGATTTTGAGATACTAGATTAGAATCTATCTATTTTGATATTGGTTCGAGTAAGTATCTAAAGAGTTTATGGTGTCAGTGTTGTGCATCTGCTGCCTCTAAAATATCCAAGATCAGTTTTTTGCTAGGTTGTTATTTTTTAATGATGTTTATAAATCTGTTATTCATCATGGTGTGACGAAACGGTTGCTCGGATTGTTATTGATCCTTCTTCAGTGAAATGAAAAAAATCTCATTTTTTATGGCCGCCGCATCGAATTGTTTATTAGCTCTATCGCATGAGTTCTTACGTAAAAAGCGCTTTGAAGAGCTTCGTGTCGTTGATCTTCTCTCTTTGGAGAGAAGTTGCCGTATTTTTGAGCTGTGCCTGAATATGCAAGATGATTTTTCGATTAATTAGATGCGCTCAAGCTTCTCAAGAAAATAGAGGGCTGCATTGATAAGGATATCGATTTGCTGGTGTAGGTAAAGATTGAGTTAGCTGTTGTTTCGGATGACGAAAACGTAACCACGGAAAGGCTGAAAGCGGTGATCAAAACCACTAAATCTATTTCAGCTACTTTGAAGGCCAATATCGCACGCATTGAATACGTGCTGTGAAAAATGCGATTTATAGAGGCCCGGCGAGACTAAACTTATGAGGATGCATTCCCTCATGGCCAGATATCTGCGATCCCTGAAGTCTACTCTGCGGACGCGTGGCTATTCGACGTTAAAAACTGCTCCTGGCAGTTTTTCGGCTAAGGTACGCCAACTTTGTCAGATTTTTTTCACATTCGAACATGACTCCTGCCATTGATCTGCTGAAAAAAGCCCAGGCTGTGCACCAGGTGCACAGTTATCACCACGACCCCAAGGCGGCTTCCTATGGCCTGGAAGCTGCGGAAAAGCTCAATCTTGAGCCTGCTCAGGTGTTCAAGACCCTGCTGGCGGCCAGCGAGAAGGGCGAGCTGCTGGTGGCGGTGGTGCCGGTGGCCGGCACGCTTGACCTGAAGGCCCTGGCGCAGGCAGCCGGGGTGAAGAAAGCCGATATGGCCGACCCCGCTGCTGCACAGCGTGCTACCGGTTACCTGCTCGGCGGCATCAGCCCGCTGGGGCAGAAGAAGCGCCTGCGTACCTTTATTGATGAATCGGCGCAGCACTTCCCTAATATCTATATCAGTGCCGGGCGGCGCGGCCTGGAGGTGCAGCTGGAGGCTACCGTGCTGGCCCAGCTGACGCAGGCCGTGTTCGCACCCATTGGCCGCCCCTGAACAAGTCGCTCGACGCCATAACAATAAGGAAACCTTGCATGTCTCATTACCTGCTTGCCATTGACCAAGGCACCACCAGTAGCCGGGCAATTGTCTTCAGTGCCCAAGGGCTGCCCGTCGCGCGTGCGCAGCAGGAGTTCAAGCAATACTTCCCGCAGGATGGCTGGGTTGAACATGACGGCGAAGAGCTATGGCTGAGCACCCTCAAAGTATGCCGTGAGGCGCTCAAGCAGAGCGGCTTGAGTGCCAGTGATGTGGCGGCTATCGGCATCACCAATCAGCGTGAAACCACGCTAGTGTGGGATGCGCAGACCGGTACACCGATCCATCCGGCGATTGTCTGGCAAGACCGCCGTACCGCTGACTATTGCGCCGAGCTGAAAGACGCCGGGCATGAAGCGGCGGTAGCGGCCAAGACCGGGCTGCTGATTGATCCGTATTTCTCGGCCACCAAGCTGCGCTGGATTCTGCATAAAGTGCCCGGCGCCCGTGAGCGCGCCGAACGTGGCGAGCTGCGCTTTGGCACCGTGGATTCCTTTTTGTTGTGGCGCCTGACCGGTGGCAAGTCGCACAAGACAGATGCCAGCAACGCCTCGCGCACCCTGCTGTTCAATATCCACACCCAGCAGTGGGATGAAGAGCTGCTCAAGCTGTTCGAGATTCCCGCCAGCCTGCTGCCGGAGGTGCTCGACTGCGCCGCTGATTTCGGCATTACTGACGCCAATCTGCTCGGCGCCGCCATTCCGGTGCTGGGCATGGCCGGTGATCAGCAAGCAGCCCTGATCGGTCAAGCGTGCTTCGAGCCAGGTATGGTCAAAAGCACCTATGGCACCGGCTGTTTCATGATCCAGAACACCGGTAGCACCCCGGTGATCTCGAAAAACCGCCTGCTCACCACGGTTGGCTATCGCCTGAATGGCCAGGTCACCTATGCAGTGGAGGGCAGCATCTTTGTCGCTGGCGCTGCTGTGCAGTGGTTGCGCGATGGCATCAAGCTGATCAGTCATGCCCGAGATACCGAAGCCATGGCCGAGCAGACCGGTGATGCCTGCGGCGTTTACCTAGTGCCAGCCTTCACCGGCCTGGGCGCGCCGTACTGGGACCCGAAAGCCCGTGGTGCAATCTTCGGTCTGACCCGCGATACCGGGATCAAGGAAATCGTCACCGCCGGCTTGCAGTCAGTGTGCTATCAGACCCGTGACCTGCTCGAAGCCATGCGCCAGGACGGCGCGGCCGAACCGAGTGCGCTGCGGGTCGATGGCGGCATGGTGGAAAACAACTGGGTCATGCAGTTTCTCGCCGACATCTTGGGGGTACCGGTGGAACGTCCGGAAGTCACCGAAACCACGGCGCTCGGCGTGGCCTATCTGGCGGGCTTGCAGGCTGGGCTTTATAAGGACTTGGCAAGCATTGCCCGGCATTGGCACCGTCAGCAGCGGTTCGATCCGCGCATGGCGGACAGTCATCGCAGCAAACTCTATGACGGGTGGCTGGATGCGGTGAAAAGGGTGCGCAGCGAAGGCTGAGGATGGTAAAACTCGCTGCAAGCTTATTGGTCTTTGGAGCCCTGCATGTCGATATGCCGTCAGCTGGTTGCTCGTGGATTGTTGTTGACGCTGCTGGGCGTAGCCGGCTGGGCGCGGGCCGAGACGCTGGTGATCGCCGGGGATATCTGGTGCCCGGTGAATTGCCAGCCAGGCGCCGAGCGGCCAGGCATATTTGTTGAGCTGGCGCGGGAGATCTTTGCCGAATCCGGTATCGAGGTGCAGTACCAGGCGCTGAATTGGGCGCGCACCCTGCAACAGGTGCGCCGCGGGCACTTGAATGCGGCAATCGGCGCGGGCGTCGAAGATGCGCCGGATTTTCTTTTTGGCACCACGCCCGTGGCGTCATCACGTAACTGCTTTTTCACCTTGCCGGATTCGACCTGGCGTTTTACCGGTACCGCTTCGCTCGCCGGACAACGCCTTGGGGTGATCAATGACTACAGCTACGGTGATGAACTGAACACCTATATCGCCTTGCACCACGCTGACAGCGAGCGCATCCAGATTGCCGCCGGTGATACGGCATTGGCCTTGAACATCGGCAAGCTGATGCACGGCCGGGTGGATGTAGTGCTGGAAAACGCCTGGGTGATGCAGGCCATGCTGGCCAGTCAGGGGCAGGCGGGAGGCTTGCGTGAGGCCGGGTGCCGCGCTCCGGATGTGCCGATCTACCTGGCGTTCTCCCCGGCACTGGAGTCCAGCCCACGCTATGTCGCGTTGTTCGAGCAGGGCGTGCAGCGCTATCGCGCCAATGGCCGTTTGCAGCAGCTGCTGCAGGCCTATGGCGTGGGCACGCCCTGATTTGAAACGGCCCCGTTGCCAGGGCCGCGAGCATCAGTAGCTGTATTGCACTTGCAGCCAGGCTTTGTCGGTGTCGACGGCAAAGTCGTCGGCGTCGTAGCTGGCGTATTTGACCAGCCCAATCAGACCCTTTACGCCCGGAATCGGGTGGGCGTAGGACAGATTGATCTCTTCGCCATATTGGCTGCTGCCCTGTTCAGCGCGAAAGTCGTGGTACCAGGCCTGCAGGGTGCCGCCGAACAACGGCGCGGTGACGCCAGCGTAGGCATCCTTGACGCCGCCAGCGGGCGTCATCAGAAAGATATCGGCCCACCCCTGAAACGCATGCTTGGTCGCCAACGGGGTCTGGAAGGCGCGGTTGCCTGGGCCCTCGTCGCCGCCGAGCATTTCATAGCCGGCTTTCAGCGCCACGCCTTGGACGGTGTAACCGAGTTCGGCCAGGTAGTAGTCGCTATCCAGATCCCGCGGGTTATCGGCGTATTCGCTTTGCTGCGCGTATTCCAGCACGTAGCTGACGCCAGCGATGGCACCGTTGAGGCGCAGGCCGGTGGTCTTGCTCGACTGGCTGCCGGCCGTTAGGTTGTCCAGGCCCAGGCGGTACTGGTAGGCGGTGGCGGTCAGCTCGGGCATCAGGATGTACTGGGCGTTGAGCAGGTGGCTGTGGCCTTCGATATTGGCCGGGTTGGCCGCAGTGTCGTTCTGACCGTTGCCAGGGCCGAAGATGCTGTTGATGTTGTCGATATAGGCGTAGGTCAGGGTCAGCCCGGCCAGCGGTTTGAGTTGAGCCAGGGCGCCGTCGTAGGTCTGCTCGTTCTGCCGCCAGGCCACGCCGCCAACGAAGCGCTGGTTGTCCAGGTTGATCCGTTGGCGACCCAGTACCGCGCTGCCGTATTGGTGGTCGTAGCGCAGCAGGGCCTGATTGATTTCGCTGCCATCCGGGTCGGCGACCACTGAGTACTCGCTTTGGCCATTACGGGTTTCGTTGTAGCTGGCATCGCCGATACGGCTGACGTTGTCGGCCTCGATCAGTGCCGACAGGCCGTACCACTTGCCGCTCTGCACGCCGACGCGGGTGCGCAGGGTTTGCGCGTTGGCGTGCTTGAGGGCGTTGTCCTGGTCGACATGCTCATAGCGGTAGCGCGCGTCGAGAATCGGCTTGGCCTCGCTGAACAGGTTGCTGAAGGATTCTTCGGCAAAGGCGGCGTGGCTGAGGGTGGTGCCGGCAATGGCCAGCGACAGCAGGGACAGGTTCATCATGCGCATAGGGGTCTTCCTGTAAGCCAAAAAACGCAAAAAAAAACGCCACAGCGCCCATGTCTCGAAAGGAGAGGGGTGCTATGACGTCGTTGTCGGTTGAGTGGCAGACACGCCGTTGTGCTGACCGGGGTGGCTCATAGCAGGCGGCGTGCCAGGATTTATAAGCTGCTGATTTCTTACGTATTAGTGAGTTTTTAAGAGCCTTTGGCGATTAACCCGTGCACCGTCGCTGCCCGGTGCGCATTCACACGGTGCAGCTGTACCGGCGCAATCGTCGGCCGCTGTAGTGGGTGCACGTTGGCGCGCTGCGGCATGCTCTGCGCCATCACAGATAAGGGGAGTCGCTCCATGCAGCTTGAATTTCACCAAGTCGATGCCTTTGCTACGCAGCCGTTTACCGGCAACCCGGCGATGGTTTATCGCCTAGACAGTTGGCTTGACGACGCGCTGATGCAGCAGATTGCCGCCGAGCACAACCTGGCGGAAACCGCCTTTGTGGTGAAGGAAGGCGCGGCCTGGCATATCCGTTGGTTTACCCCAACGGCGGAAGTACCGCTGTGTGGTCACGCCACATTGGCCAGTGCCCATGTGCTGTTTGAGGTGTATGACGAACCGGGTGAGGTATTGGATTTCACCTGTCTGTCCGGCGCACTGCAGGTCAGTCGCGCAGGCGGCAAGCTGGTGCTGAATTTCCCCGTGCGCCGCGTGCAGCCGTGTGAGTTACGTGCAGACGTGGAACAGGCGCTGGGCCAGCCGGTTGAAAGCGTATTGGCGCTGTATGAAGGGCAGGGCATTCAGGAGCTGCTGGCGATTCTGCCGAACGAAGCTGCAGTGCGGGCTTTTCAGCCTGATCTGGCAGCCGTGGCCCGCTTGCCGGGGCTGGGCTTGCTGATCAGTGCGCCTGGTGATGAGCACGATTTTGTCTCGCGCTACTTCGCCCCTTTCATTGGTATCGATGAAGACCCGGTGACCGGCTCGACCCACTGCATGCTGACGCCCTACTGGGCGCAGCGCTTGGACAAGTCCCGGCTGAGTGCCTTGCAGTGTTCGGCGCGTGGCGGCGAACTGCATTGTGAGTTGGCTGGCGAGCGGGTGAAGATCGCCGGCCAGGCGCTATTGATTGCCAGTGGCCGGCTATTTTTGTCGTAGCCGCTTAGCTGTCGCTGCTGTAGCGGCGTACCCCCGACTCCCCCAGGTTGACCTGGGCGGCGATGCTGCCCGGAGCGGGGAATACCACCAGATGGTCGGCGGCAACGCGAATGCCGACCTGCTGGCCGGGCAGGTGGTCGGCGTGGCTGGGGAAGATTGATTCCAGCTGGCTGCCGGTGGGTAGCTGTAGGCGATACAGGGTGGCTGCGCCGAGGAAGGTCTTACCGACGATCAGCGCTTTTTGCGTGCTGTCCGGGTCATAAACGATATCGTCCGGGCGCAGCAACACGTCCACCGCGCTGCCGGTTGGCCAGGTGTAAGCACGATTGCCGCGAATCAGGCCCAGTTCGGTCTGTACCGAGTCCGGGCTGAGCAGTTGGCCGCGAATAAAGTAGCCCTGGCCGATAAAGCTCGCGACAAAGGGCGTTAGCGGTTCGTGGTAGAGGTTGAACGGGGTGTCCCACTGCTGCAGCTTGCCCTCATGAAAGACCCCGACGTGATCGCTGACGGCAAAGGCTTCTTCCTGATCGTGGGTCACCAGAATCGCGCTGGTGCCGCGCGCCTTGAGAATGTCGCGCACCTCATGGCTCAGGCGCCGACGCAGCTCGCCATCGAGGTTGGAGAAGGGCTCATCGAGCAGCAGCAATTGCGGTTCCGGGGCCAGAGCGCGGGCCAGGGCCACGCGCTGCTGTTGGCCGCCGGACAGCTCATGCGGGTAGCGCTTGCCGAGGTGGCCAAGTTTGACCAGCTCCATCAGCTCCTGGGTAACCCGCTCGCAGTTGGGCTGCTTGCGGATGCCGAAGCCGATGTTCTCGGCCACGCTCAGGTGCGGGAACAGCGCGTAATCCTGAAACACCATACCGATCCGGCGTTTCTCCGGGGCCAGGGTAAAGCCGGCCTTGGAGATCACCTGATCGGCCAGCTGAATCTCGCCTTCCAGCACCGGCTCGAAACCGGCAATCGCCCGCAGCGTGGTGGTCTTGCCGCAGCCAGAAGGGCCGAGCAGGCAGCCGATATCGCCGGCATTCAGGTGCAGGTTGAGGTTTTGCACCACCTTGTGTCCGGGGTAGCCGCAGCTCAGCTCGCGCAGGTTCAGCAGGGCTTGGTTCATGCGTGGTGGTACGCCGGCTCAACCAGAAGTTCGAGCAGTGCCTTCTGTACATGCAGGCGGTTTTCGGCCTGATCCCAGGCTGCCGAGCGCGGGTCGTCGAGCAGATCCTCGCTGATTTCTTCGCCACGATGGGCCGGCAGGCAGTGCAGGAACAGCACGTTTTCTGCGGCTGCATCGAGCAGCGCACGGTTGACCTGGTAGGGCTGGAATAACTTCAAGCGCTCGGCGGCTTCGTCTTCCTGGCCCATGGAGGCCCACACGTCGGTGCTCACCAGGTGCGCGCCGGCAACGGCGGCAAGCGGGTCACGCAGAATCTGCACACGCTCGCCGGCTGCAGCGAGGAATTTGGCATTCGGCTCATAGCCCTCGGGGCAGGCCACGCGCAGCTGGAAGTCGAACTGCATGGCCGCCTCTATATAGGAGTTGCACATATTGTTGCCGTCGCCGATCCAGGCCACGGTTTTGCCTTTGATGCTGCCGCGCTGTTCTTGATAGGTCTGCATGTCGGCCAACAACTGGCAGGGGTGCAGGTCATCGGACAGGCCGTTGATCACCGGCACGCGCGAGTTGGCGGCAAATTCGGTCAGGGTGCTGTGGGCGAAGGTGCGGATCATCACCGCATCAAGCATGCGCGACATGACGATGGCCGCATCGCCAATCGGCTCGCCACGGCCCAACTGGGTGTCACGCGGCGAGAGGAAGATGGCCTGGCCGCCGAGCTGGATCATGCCGGCTTCAAACGACAGCCGGGTACGGGTCGAAGCCTTCTCGAAGATCATGCCCAGTACGCGATTCTTCAGCGGCTCGAACAGTACGCCGCGGTTACGCAAGTCCTTCAGCTCCATGCCGCGGCGGATCAGGCTCACCAGTTCGTCTGGTGTGCAATCCATCAGCGAGAGAAAGTGTCTTGCGCTCATCGTTAACTACCTTTTGACAGCTGGGCGCAGGTTCAATGGCCTAATTAAATAGAAGAAACGGCAGAACCTACGGCTGGGGGGCCGCACTATGCGACGAAACGGGGAAGTCGCGATCTTATAAGCAAACGCCGATCAGGCGCAAATTGCCTGCGGTTTGCGGGTGAACTGAACGGGGGCGAGAACCATCTATCGGCTGACCTGATGCCGCGCAATTCACGCAGCGAACCCTGCTGGCGCACGTCCGCACCAGCCGCCATAGTCATGCCTTTACGGTGCTCAGCGCATCGCGTTAAAACAAGAGGCCCGGCCATGACCAAGACCCTCCACCACCGTGCATGCCATCTCTGCGAAGCCATCTGTGGCCTGACCATTGAAACCGACGTGCAGGACGACGGCTCCACGCAGATCCGTTCGATCAAGGGCGATGCCCAGGACAGCTTCAGCCGTGGCCATATTTGCCCCAAGGCCGTGGCCCTGCAGGATATCCAGAGCGATCCCGACCGCCTGCGCCAGCCCATGCGCCGCATCGGCAATGAGTGGCAGGCCATCGAGTGGGATGACGCCTTCGAGCGGGTAGCCGAGCGTCTGAGCACGATTCAGGCGCAGCATGGGCAAAACGCCGTGGCGGTGTATCAGGGCAATCCGAGTGTGCATAACTACGGCCTGATGACCCACAGCAACTACTTCCTTGGCCAGCTGAAAACCCGTAACCGTTATTCGGCTACCTCGGTCGATCAGCTGCCGCATCACCTGACCAGTCACCTGATGTACGGCCACGGCCTGCTGATCCCGATTCCGGACATCGACCACACCGACTTTATGTTGATTCTCGGCGGCAACCCGCTGGCGTCCAACGGCAGCATCATGACCGTACCGGATGTGGAGAAGCGCCTGAAGGCCATCCAGAAGCGCGGCGGCAAACTGGTGGTGGTTGATCCGCGTCGCAGCGAGACTGCGGCGATTGCCGACCAGCATGTGTTCGTCCGCCCCGGTCAGGACGCTGCGCTGCTGTTCGGCCTGCTCAATACCCTGTTTGAAGAAAGTCTGGGGCGTGTGAGCCACCTGGCAGTTGATGGGCTGGATGAGGTGCGTCAGGCGATTGCCGGTTTCACCGCCGAAAGCATGAGCGCCCAATGCGGCGTGCCGGCGCAAACGATCCGCCAGTTGGCGCGCGATTTTGCCGCTGCCGAATCCGCTGTGTGCTATGGCCGCATGGGCGTGTCCACCCAGGCCTTCGGCACCTTGTGTCAGTGGCTGGTGCAATTGACCAACCTGGTCACTGGCAATCTGGATCGCGTCGGTGGCGTGCTTTGTACCGAGCCGGCCGTGGACCTGGTGGCCTCGACCTCAGGCGGGCATTTCAATCGCTGGCAAAGCCGCGTGTCCGGCTTGCCGGAGTACGGCGGTGAATTGCCGGTGTCTGCCCTGGCCGAGGAAATGCTCAGCCAGGGTGAAGGGCAGGTGCGGGCGCTGGTCACGGTGGCGGGCAATCCGGTGCTGTCCACACCCAATGGCCGGCAGCTGGAGCAGGCGCTGGATGGCTTGGAGTTTATGCTCAGCATCGACTTCTACATCAATGAAACCACCCGTTATGCCGACCTGATTCTGCCGCCGACTGGGCCTCTGGAGCACGATCACTACGACACCACCTTTAATATGTTCGCGGTGCGCAATGTCACCCGCTTCAATGAGGCGGTGCTGGCCAAGCCGGCGGGTGCGCTGCATGACTGGGAAATCTTTGTCGGTCTGGCCAAGGCCTTTGCTGCCAAGACTGGCGTGGAACTCAAGCCGACCATGGCGCCTGAGCAGATGATCGACATGGGCCTGCGTTTTGGCAGCTACGGCGACAAGTCGGAACATAAGCTGTCTTTGGCTGCGCTGCGTGAGCATCCGCATGGGCTCGATCTGGGGGCGCTCAAGCCCAATTTGGCCAATCGCCTGAAAACCGCCAACAAGCAGATTCAGGCGGCGCCGGCAGTGATCATGGCCGACTTGCAACGCTTTGCGGCGCAGCCTACAGCCAAGGCGGACGAGCTGCTGCTGATCGGTCGACGCCATGTGCGCAGCAATAACTCCTGGATGCATAACTACCACCGCCTGGTTAAAGGCAAGCCGCGCCATCAGTTGCTGATGCACCCGGCGGATCTGAGCCAGCGCGGGCTGACCGATGGCCAATTGGTGCGCGTGCGTTCGCGGGTCGGTGTCATTGAAGTGGAAGTGGCCGCCAGTGAGGACATGATGACTGGCGTGGTCAGCCTGCCGCATGGCTGGGGTCACGCCCGCCCAGGCGTGCAGATGAGCATTGCCAGCGAGCAGCCAGGCGCCAGCGCCAATGACCTGACTGATGAGCGGCAACTCGACGCCTTGTCCGGCAATGCTGCGTTGAACGGTGTTCCCGTGCAGGTTGAGGCCGCTTGACCAAGTGATCTTCGGCACAAGGAAAGTGGCAGGGAAGGCCGAGCATTGCGCTCGGCTTTTCGCTACAATGCCGCCACCGTGCCGACCCGTGAGTCGGGAAGTTAAGTCCTGAGGTGCCCAATGGATATCATCGAAACCATCAAAGAGCAGATCGCTAAAAATACCGTTCTGCTGTACATGAAAGGCTCGCCGAACGCTCCGCAGTGCGGCTTTTCCTCCAAAGCTGCGCAGGTAGTGATGGCCTGTGGCGAGAAATTCGCCTACGTCGACATCCTGCAAAACCCGGAAATCCGCGCCAACCTGCCGAAGTACGCCAACTGGCCAACCTTCCCACAGCTGTGGGTCGGTGGTGAGCTGGTCGGCGGCAGCGACATCCTCGCGGAAATGTTCGATAAGGGTGAGCTGCAGACCCTGATCAAGGACGCTGTGCAGAAAGCCGACGCCTAAGCCAAGCAGACTGCATAAACAACAAACCCCGCCAAGTGCGGGGTTTGTTGTTTATGGCGCAAGCGTTTTGGTTTATTCGTCCATCTGCGATTGCAGATAGTTCTGCAAGCCCACGGCCTCGATCAGGCTGAGTTGGGTTTCCAGCCAGTCGATGTGGTCTTCTTCGGAGCAGAGGATTTCTTCCAGCAGTTCACGGCTGGCGTAGTCCCCGATGCTTTCGCAGTAGGCAATCGCTGCTTTTAGGTCGATATGCGCTTTGTGTTCGATCTTCAGGTCGCACTCGAGCATTTCCTTGGTGTTTTCACCGATCAGGATCTTGCCGAGGTCTTGCACGTTGGGTAGGCCTTCGAGGAAGAGGATGCGCTTGATCAGCTTGTCCGCATGCTTCATCTCGTCGATGGACTCGTGATACTCATGCTCGCCGAGTTTCTTCAGGCCCCAGTCTTCATACATGCGTGCGTGCAGGAAGTACTGGTTGATCGCGACCAGCTCGTTACCGAGGATCTTGTTCAGATGCTGGATGACCTTCTTGTCGCCTTTCATGTCTGCGTCTGCCTTGCAGGGGAGTTAGCGTCAAATTCTGGGCCGATGGTTTTCGACTGTCAAACCTAAGTATTTGAATTTAAAGCTAAAATTAATATGAATACGAATGCTTAAGTTCTGCGCTTTGCCGCTAAGGCATTGAATTTCAGGCATAAAAATGTCCGGGAGAGATTTTTAACGTCGCCCAGCGACGGCTCGCAGGTTGGTCGTCATGGATGGCGGCCATAAAAAACCGGACACAAGGTCCGGTTTTTGTATATCGCTAGATTCAGGCGGCAACACAGTTTGCCGGGTAGGCCATGGCTGCCTGGCTGCTCTGCACGTCGCTCAATGTTTCGCGGACCACTTGCTTGGCCAGGCAGGCGCATTTGCCGCATTGGCTGGCAACACCGAGGGTGGCGCGCACGTCACGGTAGCTGCAGCAGCCTTCGTAGATGGCTTCGCGGATCTGGCCGTCAGTAATACCTTCGCAGAGACACACGTACATGATTAAGGCTCGTGGCAGGGCAGTGGTTCGTGCGACGGATACTAATGTTAATGAGAATGCTTGTCAAAACTGTGTGTGGTTGATTGCGAATTGCCTGACGGGCGGTGGTGAGCAGTGCCGCATCTGGCTGCGGATGATGGGGCGTGACCTGCATGTAAGCCGTCGTGGCCGTGCAGCGTTGCGCTGAAATGTGCCGCGCGAGCGGCAATAGGCCCAACCCGCTTGCCGCTTGCTTGCCCATAGGCGGAAAGCGCTTGCCGCTTTGCCGCTCCAAGTGCTGTATTTTTAAGTTAAGTTGATGATAAATAAGTAAAAAATAATATGGCACAGGCATTGCTTATGGTCTTGCACGGAAAGTAGCAAGACCAACCGGCAAAGGTTTCTGACCATGAGCATCAGTTTCGATCGGGCACTCGGCATCCATGAACAGGCACTGGGCTTTCGCGCTCAGCGCGCCGAGGTGTTGGCCAACAACATCGCCAACGCCGACACGCCGCACTACAAGGCGCGTGATCTGCAGTTCGCCACTGTGCTGGCCGAGCAAAGCGCTAAAAACCAGCGTGGTCAGGTCAGCCTGAATCGAACTAACAGTCAGCATATCCCTGCCGATGGCGTGATGGTCGGGGATGCCAGCCTGGCGTACCGCACCCCGTTCCATCCCTCGATTGATCAGAACACCGTCGACCTGCAGATCGAGCAATCCAATTACGCGGAAAACTCGGTGCAGTTCCAGGCCAGCTTTACCTTTCTCAATAGCAAATTCAAAGGGCTGGTCAGCGCCCTGCGCGGCGATTAATAGGAGCCTGATGCCATGTCACTAGCCAGTGTTTTCAACATCGCCGGAACCGGGATGAGCGCCCAGAGCACTCGCCTGAACACCATTGCCAGCAACATCGCCAACGCCGAAACGGTCTCCTCGAGTATCGATCAGACCTATCGTGCGCGGCATCCGGTGTTTGCCACCATGTTCCAGTCAGCGCAGGGCGGCGACCGTGGTTCGCTGTTTGCCGATCAGGACAATGCCGGAGTCGGCGTGCAGGTGTTGGGTGTGGTCGAGGATCAGAGCAGCCTGATGCCGCGCTATGAGCCGAATCATCCAGCAGCCGATGCCGGCGGCTATGTGTACTACCCCAATGTCAATGTGGTGGAAGAGATGGCCGACATGATTTCTGCCAGTCGGGCCTTTCAGACCAACACTGAAATGATGAACACCGCCAAGCAGATGATGCAGCGCGTATTGACCCTCGGTCAGTAAGCCTGCGAATAAGGAGCGCAGACCTATGAGCACTGTTGGCGACGTCAGCGGTACGGCACTGGATCAGTACCAGATCAAAAATGAGCGTACCACCAATAAAGACCTCGGCAAGAACGAGTTCCTGAATCTGTTGGTGGCGCAGTTGAATAACCAGAACCCGCTTGAGCCGCAGAGCAATGGTGAGTTTATCGCCCAGTTGGCGCAGTTCAGCCAGGTCGAAGGGATCGAGAAGCTGAATACCAGCATGGGTTCGCTGCTCACTGGCTATCAGTCGTCCCAGGCGCTGCAGGCGTCTTCGTTGGTGGGGCGCAAGGTGATCATCCCGACGGACAAGGCGGTGGTCGATACCAGCGAGAGCTTCAAGGCCAGCCTGGTATTGCCCGTCAGCAGTAGCAACGTCTACGTCAACATCTATGACACGGCGGGCTCTGCGGTGGGGCGGGTCAATCTGGGTGAACAGGCGGCGGGTAATGTCAGCTTTATCTGGGATGGTAAGGACGCCAGCGGCAATCTGTTGCCGCCCGGCACTTACAAGTTCGAGGCGCAGGCCACCTACGCCGATGGCACCAAAGGGTTGTACACCATGCTGCCGGCCAACGTCGACAGCGTCACCCTGGGCGGCAAAGAGTTGATGTTGAACCTGGCGGGGCTTGGCAGTGTGCCGATGTCGCAGGTCCAGGTGATCGGTCAGTAACTAACAGGTTTTAGCCAGGTTTTAGCCGCCGGCTGTCCGGCAAAGGAGTCTTCCATGGGTTTCAATATCGGTCTGAGCGGTCTGCGTGCCGCAACCAGTGACCTCAATGTGACCGGCAACAACATCGCCAACGCAGGCACTGCCGGCTTCAAGCAGTCGCGTGCCGAGTTTGCCGATGTCTATGCAGCCTCGGTGCTGGGCTCTGGCTCCAATCCGCAGGGCAGTGGTGTGCTGCTCGGTGATGTCTCGCAACTGTTTAATCAGGGCAATATCAATTACACGCAGAACGCCCTGGACCTGGCGATCAATGGCAATGGTTTTTTCCAGACCAGCAACAACGGTGAGGTGAGTTATACCCGTGCCGGTTACTTCGGCACCGACCGTGATGGCTTTATGGTGAATAACTTTGGTTATCGCCTGCAGGGCTATGCGGTGGATGCCAATGGTAATTTGCAGAATGGCATCATCAACGATTTGCGCATCGAGACTGCCAGCCAGGAGCCCCGAGCAACCGAGAAGCTTGAGCAAGTGTTCAACCTCAATTCGACCAATAAAGTCCCGACTACCGTGCCGTTCAATCCGTCGGACCCCACGACTTATAACTCGTCGACGTCGACCAATATTTACGACACCCAGGGTAACTCTCACGTATTCACCCAGTACTTCCTCAAAACGGGGCCCAATACTTGGCAGATGAATGTGCTGATTGATGGGCGCAACCCGGATGACCCGACGCTGACCACGCCTTCGTCAGTGGATCTGCAGTTCACCACGGCCGGACAGTTGGATATTCCCGCGCTGATTGCCTCGACGCCGACCGGTTTTACTGTCGACGCCAATGGTCTTATTAATCTAACCACCTGGGTGCCGGCAGCGCCGGACAATTCCATCCCACCTGTGTGGAGTGGCAACGGCGCTACTGCCAGCGCTGCGGGTGTGGCTGTGGATGTGCGCGCCTCAACGCAGTTTGCCAGTAACTTTGCGGTAAACCGGGTCAGTCAGGATGGTTACACCACCGGTCAATTGGCTGGGTTGGAAATCGATGATACCGGGGTGATCTTTGCCCGCTACACCAATGGTCAATCCAAGGTTCAGGGGCAGGTGATTCTGGCCAACTTCGCCAACGTGCAAGGCTTGACGCCGGTGGGCAAGACCGCCTGGGTACAATCCTTTGCCTCGGGGGAGCCGGTGGTCGGTACGCCGCGCAGCGGTACCCTGGGCGCGCTGCAGTCTGGTGCGCTGGAGGACTCCAACGTTGAGTTGTCGGATCAGCTGGTCAACCTGATCGTGGCGCAGCGCAACTACCAGGCCAACGCTAAAACCATCGAAACCGAAAGCGCGGTAACCCAGACCATTATTAACCTGCGTTGATAGCTGTTGCCGACGGCAGGCAAGCGCCTGTCGTCGGCGGCAAAAGTACGCCGCGCTGATATTTAGAAGGCTCCATGTGGAGCCTTTTTTGTTTTTTAAAGTCTATTTAAATCAATAAGTTAAATTGATTTTTCGAGTGCTGGCACAGCCATTGCTTTATGGCTTGCATAGAGCAGCGGGGCGGCAAGCCCACTCGGAGAATGACCATGGACAAGATGCTGTACGTTTCCATGACTGGGGCCCACCAGAACACCCTGGCCCAGCGTGCCCATGCCAACAATCTGGCAAACATCACCACCAATGGTTTCCGCCGGGATTTCGAGCAGGCGCGTTCCATGCCGATCTTTGGTGACAGTTATCCGTCGCGTGTCTACGCCATGAGCGAACGCCCGGGTACTGACTTCACCCCAGGCTCGCTGCAGGAAACCGGTCGCGATCTGGATGTGGCGGTAGGCGGCAAGGGCTGGTTGGCCGTGCAAGCGCCCGATGGCAGCGAAGCCTATGTGCGTACCGCCAGCTTGAACGTCGATGCCCTGGGTGTTTTGCGTACCGGCAATGGCTTGCCGGTGATGGGCAACGCCGGGCCGATTGCGGTACCGCCTGAGCAGAAAATCGAGATCGGCAAGGACGGCACCATCAGCATCCGCGCCCTGGGCGAGGCACCTAACGTGCTGGCCGAGGTGGACCGTTTGAAGCTGGTCAACCCGGACCTCAAGCAGATGGAGAAGGGCACCGACGGGATGATCCGCTTCAAGGGCCAGGGCCCGGTACTGGCAGACGCCAATATGGAAATCACCTCGGGCTTTCTCGAATCGAGCAACGTCAACGCCGTGGAAGAGATGACCGCGATTCTCTCGCTGTCCCGCCAATTCGAGCTGCAAGTGAAGATGATGCGCACCGCCGAAGACAATTCGGCGGCCATGGCGCGCGTCTTGCAAATGACCTAATTATCAGCACGCGGCGCCGTTAAAACGACGCCCGAGGAGAATCGATATGCTTCCGGCACTGTGGGTCAGCAAGACGGGTCTGTCCGCTCAGGACATGAACCTGACCACCATTTCCAACAACCTGGCCAACGTTTCGACCACCGGCTTTAAGCGTGACCGCGCCGAGTTCGAGGATCTGCTGTATCAGATTCGTCGTCAGCCAGGTGGCCAGTCCAGCCAGGACAGCCAGCTGCCGTCTGGCCTGCAGCTGGGTACCGGTGTGCGGGTGGTGGGTACGCAGAAGATCTTTACTGCCGGTAGCCTGCAAACTACTGAGCAACCGCTGGATATGGCGATCAACGGCCGGGGCTTCTTCCAGGTGTTGCTGCCTGACGGCACCGTGTCCTATAGCCGCGACGGCAGCTTCCACCTCAATTCCGATGGCCAGGTGGTGACCTCCAACGGCTATGCGCTGGAGCCCGCCATCGTGCTGCCCAACGAGGTACGCACCTTTACCGTGGGTGAAGACGGCACTGTGTCGGTGACCACCGCCGGCAATCCGCAACCGCAAATTATTGGCAACCTGCAGATCTCTGACTTCATCAACCCGGCGGGTCTGGAAGCGATCGGCAACAACCTGTTTCTGGAGACCGCCTCCAGCGGCGCGCCGCAGGTTGGTACGCCTGGCCTGAACGGCCTGGGCACCACGCTGCAGAACACCCTGGAAAACTCCAACGTCAGCGTGGTCGAGGAACTGGTGAACATGATCACCACTCAGCGCGCCTATGAAATGAACTCCAAGGTCATTTCCACCGCTGACCAGATGCTCGGCTTTATTTCGCAGAATCTTTGATAGGTAGGGCCGGTTAGTCGCGCAGCGTCTGGTCGGGCTTTGGATACAGCAAGGAATCGCTTGAACGGGTGCTGGTGGCTCAGGTTACACACCGCCCCAGGCAACGCATGAGGTAGTAGATATGAACCGGCTGATAATCATAAGTGCACTGCTTGGCCCCCTGGCTTTGAGTGGCTGCATGGCGCCCGCGGCTAAGCCGGATGATCCCTATTACGCGCCTGTGATGCCGCGCACACCGCTGCCAGCGGCGCAGAACAATGGCTCTATCTATCAGGCCGGCTTCGACAATGGCTTGTTCGGTGACCGCAAGGCCTATCGCGTGGGCGACATCATTACCATCACCCTGAATGAGCGCACCCAGGCCAGCAAGAACAGCAACAGCAAGATCAGCAAAGACAGCTCGGCCAACCTGGGTGTGCCTAACCTGTTCGGTATGACTGCAGCCCCGAAAAACCCCCTGGCTGGCCTTAGCGCTTTGGGCATGACCAACGACACCCTGGGTCTGGATGCCAGTTTTGATGCCACTCGTTCAGCGGATGGCTCTGGCGCTGCCGGGCAGAGCAACAGCTTGACCGGCTCGATTACCGTATCGGTCGCCGAGGTGATGCCCAACGGTATTTTGCTGGTGCGCGGGGAAAAGTGGATGACCCTCAATACCGGCGATGAGCTGGTGCGCATTGCCGGCCTGGTACGGGCCGATGACATTGCCACTGATAACACCGTGTCTTCGACCCGGATTGCCGATGCGCGTATCACCTACTCGGGTACCGGCGCCTTTGCCGATGCCTCTCAGCCGGGCTGGATGAGCCGGTTCTTTCTTAGCCCAATGTGGCCGTTCTGAGGATGGCCAGCATGACGCTTAGCAAATACCTGATCGCCGCTAGCGCTTTGTTGCTGGCTTCTCTGGCTCAGGCCGAGCGGCTTAAGGATCTGGCCAGCATCCAGGGCGTGCGCAGTAACCAGTTGATCGGCTACGGCCTGGTGGTGGGGCTTAGTGGCAGTGGCGACCAGACCACCCAGACGCCTTTCACCGTGCAGACCTTCAACAACATGATGGCGCAGTTCGGCATCAAGGTGCCGCAGGGCGGCAACGTGCAGCTGAAGAACGTTGCCGCGGTGTCGATCCATGCCGACTTGCCGGCGTTCGCCAAGCCCGGGCAGACCATCGACATCACTGTGTCCTCCATCGGTAACGCCAAGAGCCTGCGTGGCGGCAGCCTGCTGATGACACCGCTCAAGGGTATCGACGGCAACGTTTACGCCATTGCCCAGGGCAACCTGGTGGTCGGCGGTTTTGACGCCGAAGGCGGCGACGGCTCGCGGATTACCGTCAACGTGCCGTCGGCTGGTCGCATTCCTGGTGGTGCGACGGTCGAGCGGCCAGTGCCAAGCGGTTTCGATCAGGGCAACACCCTGACGCTCAACCTTAACCGTCCGGATTTCACCACGGCGAAGAATATCGTCGACCACATCAACGAACTGCTCGGCCCAGGTGTGGCGCAGGCAGTGGATGGCGGCTCGATTCGCGTCAGTGCGCCGCTCGACCCTAATCAGCGGGTGGACTACCTGTCGATTCTGGAAAACCTCGAGGTCGAGATTGGTCAGGCCGTGGCCAAGGTCATCATCAACTCACGCACCGGCACCATCGTGATTGGCCAGAACGTGCGCGTGCAGCCTGCTGCAGTCACCCACGGCAGCCTGACCGTAACCATTACCGAAGATCCGATTGTCAGCCAGCCGGAAGCATTGTCTGGCGGCCAAACTGCCGTGGTGCCTCGCTCCAAGGTGAATGCGGATGAAGAAGCCAAGCCGATGTTCAAGTTCGGCCCCGGGACCACGCTGGATGAAATCGTCCGCGCGGTGAATCAGGTGGGCGCTTCGCCTTCCGACCTTATGGCCATCCTGGAGGCGCTGAAACAAGCCGGCGCTCTGCAGGCTGATCTGATCGTTATCTAAGAGGGCTGCGCCATGGACTCTCGCCTTTCAGCCGGTTTGCTCGGCGGCACCAGCACCGTCGACAGTGGTGCCTATAACGATCTCAATCGTCTCAACCAGTTCAAGGTCGGCGGCGACAGCGAAAAGAACATCAAGAAAGTGGCTCAGGAGTTTGAGTCGCTATTCCTCAATGAAATGCTCAAGGCCATGCGCTCGGCCAACGAAGCGTTCGGTGAAGGCAACTTCATGAACAGCAACGAGAGCAAAACCTACCAGGACATGCACGATCAGCAGCTGTCGGTGACGCTGTCCAATCACCAGAACGGCATCGGCCTGGCCGACGTGCTGGTGCGGCAGATGTCGAAGATGAAACAGGCGGATAGCCGGCCCAATCCATTTGCTCAGGTCAATGAGCCGGTGCCGAATGCGCCGAGCAAGCCACTGGCCAAGGTCGACAGCGCGCGTGACGACACCTCGCTGATCAACCAGCGCCGTCTGTCTCTGCCGGGCAAGCTAACGGACCGTTTGCTGGCTGGCATCGTGCCGTCGGCTACAGCCGCTGATGGTCAGCCATTGGCGCAGAACGACTGGATTCCGGCCAAGGCCTTTGCCGCACCCGCCGATACTGCGCTGGGGCTCAACGGCATGGACGCGATCACCGGTCGGCGCATTGCCCAGCCGCCACTGGCGCCGGGCAAAGCCGCGTTCGGCTCGAAGGATGAATTTATTGCCGCCATGTTGCCGATGGCCGAGAAGGCTGCCGAGAAGATTGGTGTCGACCCGCGTTATCTGGTGGCCCAGGCCGCGCTGGAAACCGGTTGGGGCAAGTCAATTATTCGTCAGCAGGATGGCACCAGCAGCCACAATCTGTTCGGCATCAAGACCCACAACAGCTGGGAAGGCGACTCGGCGCGGGTACTGACCACCGAGTTCAAGGGTGGCAAGGCGGTCAAGGAAGCGGCCTCGTTCCGCGCCTATGACTCCTTCGAGCACAGTTTTAACGATTTTGTGAGCTTCCTGCAGGGCAATGGCCGCTACGAGAAAGCCTTGGCCAGTACCGACAAACCCGAGCAGTTCGCCCGTGAGTTGCAGAAAGCCGGCTACGCCACGGACCCGCAGTACGCCCGCAAGATCGCTCAGATAGCGCGGCAGATGCAGACCTATCAAACAGTCGCGGCCGTCAGTACGCCGTCCACCAACGGATGATGAAACATGGCTGACCTACTCAGTATTGGCCTCTCCGGGCTGTCGGCGAACAAGACCTCGCTGGCGGTGACTGGCCATAACATCGTCAACGTCAATACGCCGGGTTTCTCGCGCCAGGAGACGATCCAGGCCACGCGCATTCCGCAATTTAGCGGTGCCGGCTATATCGGTTCGGGCACCACCCTGGTCGATGTGCGGCGCATCTATAACGAATTTCTCAATACCCAGGTGCGCAGCAGTACCGCGCTCAACAGTGATGTGCAGTCCTACCTCAGTCAGATCAACCAGCTTGACTCGCTGCTGGCTGGTAGCACCACCGGGATCAATCCGGGGTTGCAGAAGGTTTTTGCTGCGCTGCAAACCGCTGCCGAAGACCCTGCCAATATTCCGGCACGGCAGTTGGCGTTGTCCGAAGCCGAGGGCTTGGCCAAGCGCTTCAATACCGTGTACGACCGCTTGTACGAACAGAACGCCTTTATCAACAAGCAGCTGTCGGCGGTGACCGATCAGGTCAATCAGCTGGCCACCTCGATTGCCGGCTACAACGATGCCATCGCCGTGGCCGCCTCCAACGGTCAGCAACCCAACGATCTGCTCGACGCTCGTGAAGAAGCAGTGCGCAAGCTGTCGACCTTTATCGGTGTGACGGTGGTGGCGCAGGATGACAACAGCTACAACCTGTTTGTCGGCTCCGGCCAGCCCTTGGTGGTCGGCAGCCAGGCCTCGCGTCTGGAGGTGGTGCCCGGCTTGTCCGACCCACTGCGCAGCGAAGTGCAGTTTGTCAGCGGCAATTCGCGCCAAGGCATTACCTCACTGATTACCGGCGGCGAAATGGGCGGGCTGATCCGCTACCGCGAGGATGTGCTGGACACCACCTTGAATGCCGTCGGCCGTTTGGCGCTGTCGGTTACCGATCAGGTCAACCGCCAGCTGGGCCAGGGCCTGGACCTCAATGGTCAGTTTGGTAATGGCCTGTTTCGTGACCTCAATGATCCCATTCTGATTGGCCAGCGCAGCCTGGCGCGTGTCGGTAACAGCGATACCACGGCCAACCTCAATGTGCTGATCAAGGACACCACCCAGCTGACCACCAGCGACTATGAAGTGGAATTCACCAACGCCACGGATTACACCGTACGGCGCGTCAGTGATGGCACCAGCTTTGGCCCGTTCGATATTACGGCACTGCCGGCGGCGGAATTCGATGGCGTTTCGCTGAATGTGGCCAGCGGCACCTTTGCCGCCGGTGACCGCTTCCGCATCATGCCGACGCGCAACGCCGGGCAGAACATCCGCGCGGATATGAAACGGCCTGAAGAGCTGGCCTTTGCCGCACCGCTGAAATCGCAAACCAGTCCGGCGAATATCGGCACTGGGGTGATCAGTCAGCCGACCCTTAAAACCGAGATCGACATCTACGATCCAGTCGCCCAGGCCGATCTGGAAACCAGCCTGCGCAACGCGCCGCCGCTGCGCATCGTCATGGGCGCCGGCGGGGGTGCCACTCAGGGTTATGACGTCGTCGATATCAACGGCAACGTGATTGATACCGGGGTCATCGTACCTGGGCAGAACAACAAGCTGACCATCACTGTGCCCGCTACGGTTGGCCCGCCTGCAGTACCGGTGCCCTTCGATTACGAGGTGACCATTAGTGGTCGGCCGCAGGGTGGCGATAATTTTTCGGTTTCTTTCAACACCAATGGGGTGTCTGATAACCGCAACGCCTTAAAGCTGATTGATCTGCAGAATCGCGCGACGATTGGCATCAATCCACTGGCGCCTGCTACTACCGGCTCAAGCTTTACCGATGCTTACGGCGATTTGGTGGAGCGGGTGGGCACCCTGACCAGTCAGGCGCGGGTCGATGGCGAGGCCACTGGCGCTATTCTCAAGCAGGCCACCAATAACCGTGACTCGGTATCGGCGGTCAACCTCGATGAAGAAGCGGCCAAACTGATTCAGTTCGAGCAGTACTACCAGGCGTCGGCGCAGATCATTCAAGTTGCCCGCAGCCTGTTCGATACACTGATTAACACGTTCTGACGCGCCGTCTAGAACTTCGAGGTTAGTTTTATGGTGATGCGCATCTCTTCGATCCAGGCCTTCAATAACGGTGTCAGTGGCCTTGGGCGCAACTATGCCAACCTGATCCGCACCCAGGAGCAGATCAGCAGCGGTAACCGTATTCTGACTCCGGCCGATGACCCGGTGGCCTCGGTACGCCTGCTGCAACTCGAACAGCAGCAGGCGCTGCTGGGCCAGTACAAGGAAAACCTCACGGCTGCGAAGAACAGTCTGACCCAGGAAGAAACCACCATCAAATCGGTGGTCAACGTGCTGCAGCGCATTCGCGAGCTGGCGGTACAGGCCGGCGGCGGTGCGCTGTCAGCCGATGATCGTAAGTCGATTGCCAAGGAGTTGGGCGAGCGCGAGGGCGAACTGCTCAATCTGATGAACAGCCGCAACGCCCGTGGCGAGTACCTGTTCAGTGGCTTTCTCGGTAAAACCGAACCGTTCTTGCGTAATCCCGATGGTAGCTATTCCTATCAGGGCGATGAGGGCCAGCGCAGCTTGCAGGTAGCGGGCTCAAGTAGCGTGGCGATCAACGATAACGGCAAGCGCCTGTTTGAAGATGTAAGCAATGCCAATCGGATTATCAATGCGCTGGGCGTTAATAACGCCGCCTTACCGACGCCGCCGTTACCGGCCACCAACATTCCGGCGCTGCCGACAGCAGATCAGCGCGTGTTTATGTCGCCTGGTCTGGTGCAGGATAATCAGGCATTCAACAGCAGCTTTCGTGCGGGTGAGCCCTATTCGCTAGCCTTTGTGAGCGGCAAAGAGTTTCGCATCTATGACAGCGCTGGCGCCGATGTGACCTCGGAAATTCCCGGTGGCGGTCTGATTGACCCCCTGGCTAGTGGTGGCAATACCATCAATTTTCGCGGCATGCGTTTCCAGTTGGATGTGGTGTTGCAGCCTGGGGACAACGAGCTGGATCTGGACAACCTGCTGGCCAATACCGCCACGCCGGGAACCCCGGGCATCAATACCCATAGTTTCACCCTGCAGTCGGCGCCGACGGACTTTGCCGTCAACCGCTCATCAACCAACAATTCGGCTGCAATTGTTGCTCCGGCAGGTATCAGTAACCAGGCAACCTTTGACAGCCAGTTTCCGACATCCGGGGTTGTCCTGCGCTTTACCGACGACACGAACTATGAGGTCTACTCCCAGCCGGTTGGGCCGGGTAGCCCGGTACTCGCTACCGGTACGGTGGCTGGACCTTATCCGGCAACCTTCAGCGTGTTCGGTGCTGATTTCACCCTGTCCGCTCCAGCGGCGGTTGCCGGTGGTGACGAGTTCGGCCTGCAGCCACAGTTTCAGGAACAGCGCAGCATCCTCAACACCATCAGCCGTTTGCGCCAGGCGCTGGAGTCTTCGCCGACCTCACCGGCCGGTAACCTGGGTGTGCGTAACGAGGTGGCGATTGCCTTGACTAACCTGGACAGCGGGATGGGCAAGGTGCTGGAAGTGCAGACGGAGATCGGTGCACGGATGAACCTGATTGAAACCACCGAAATCGATAATGAAGATGTCACCTTGGTCAACAAGGCCGTACAAGCAGACCTGCGCGAACTGGATTACGCCGAAGCGCTGTCACGCTTGTCATTTCAGACCATCATTCTGGAGGCTGCGCAGCAGAGTTATGTGAAGATCGCCGGGTTGAATTTGTTCAATCAGTTGCGTTGAGCCGCAGCCACTAGGCCGCTCGTCGCGGCACCAGGGCACGTTCTACTCATCAGGGATATGGCAGCGCATGACCGAACAGATTCTGGCTTTTTCTACCAAGGCGGGTTCACTCGCTCTGCTCGATGGTCGTCTGCACAGCGCCTGCGTGCTACCGCAGGTGCTCTTCAGTGTCGCGCAGTGGCGCGAGAGGGCTGACGCCTGCCTAGCCGAGGTGCTCTCGCAAGGCTGGGCCAGCATGGCGGTGCGCAGCAGCAGCAGCCGTGAGGACGGCGAACTGTCTTCGGCGGCCGGCGCGTTCGACTCCTGCCTGAACGTCGACTCCGACGGCTTGCCTGCGGCCATCGAGCAGGTGCTCGAGTCGATGGGCGGGCTGGGCGCCAGTGAGCACGATCAGGTCTTCGTTCAACCTATGGTCGGCGATGTACGTATGGCTGGTGTCGGTTTTGGCCTCGACCCGGCCACCTTGGCGCCGTATTTCGTGATCAACTACGACGAGAGCAGTGGGCGCACCGATGCCGTGACCTCCGGGCGCTCCAACGAGCTGCGCACCTTTTATGCACATCATGCTGCCAGTGAGCTGCCGTCTTCGCTGGCGCCCGTGGTGGCGCTGTTGCGCGAATTGCAGGCGCTGTTCGGGCGGCAGGCCATGGACATCGAATTTGCCGTGGATGCGCAGGCACGGCTGTATCTACTGCAGGTGAGGCCGCTGGTGCTCGGCGCCGAACCGGCCGATGCCCAGGCGCATGGCAAGCTGGTTCGCCTGATCCATGACCGTATTGCCCAAGGCATTCGTCCACAGCCCTTTCTACATGGTGAGCGCACCGTATTCGGGGTGATGCCGGACTGGAACCCAGCCGAAATCATCGGTGTGCGACCGCGGCCGTTGGCGCTGTCGCTGTACCGCGAATTGGTCACCGACATGATCTGGGCCTACCAGCGCAACAACTATGGCTACCGCAATCTGCGCAGCTTCCCGCTGATGCTGCATTTCCATGGGCTGCCTTACATCGACGTGCGCGTCAGCTTCAACTCCTTCATACCGCGCGACATCGACGGAGCCCTCGCCGACAAACTGGTCAATTACTACATCGAGCGCCTGTTGGCCGCGCCCAATCTGCATGACAAGGTCGAGTTCGAGATCGTCTTCTCCTGCTACACGCTGGATCTTCCGCAGCGCCTGCAGGCGCTGCAGGACGCCGGTTTTACTGAGGCCGAGTGCCGACGCCTGGGCGACAGCCTGCGCGAGTTGACCAACCGTATCGTGCACAACGAAACCGGTCTGTGGCGCACTGACCGGCAGAAGCTCGACGTGTTGCTGGCCAGGCGCGACGAGATACTCGGTGCCGATACCGATCCGGTTACGCGCATCTACTGGCTGTTGGAAGACTGCCGTCGCTATGGCACGCTACCGTTCGCAGGCTTGGCGCGGGCCGGTTTCATTGCTGTGCAACTGCTGCGCTCGCTGGTCACCGTGGGCGTGCTCGACCAGAGCGAATACGATGCCTTTCTCAATGGCCTGTCCACGGTCAGCGGGCAGATGACTCAGGATCTGGCGCAGCTGGATCGCACCACCTTCCTGGCCCGCTACGGTCACCTGCGACCGGGTACCTACGACATCCTGTCGCCGCGCTACGACGAGGCTCCCGATCTCTATTTCGATTGGCACAACCTGGCGGTCGAGACGCGTCACGACAGCACCCGTTTCGCTCTATCGCTGGCACAGATGCGCGAGATCAGTCGCCTGCTCAGCGAGCATGGGCTGTCCCACGACGTGGTGGGGCTGTTTGATTTTCTTCAGGCCGGTATCGAGTTGCGCGAATACGCCAAATTCGTGTTCACGCGCAACCTGTCCGATGCGCTGTCACTGTTCCGTGAGCTGGGCCATGACCTGGGGTTCAGCGCCGAGGACATGTCCTACGCCAACATCCAGGTGATCAAGGAACTGCATGCTGCCAGTGCCGACCCCAGGGAGCTGATCGCCGCCAGTATCGAGGAAGGGCGCCGGCGTTACGGCGAAACCTGCCAGATCGTGCTGCCGCCGCTGATCACCAGCGCCGAGGACGCTTTCTGTTTCCACCTGCCGCAGGCCGAGCCGAACTTCATCACCCAGCGTCAGGTGACCGGCGCGGTGATGGACTACCACCAGCGCGATCAGCTGCAGGGCGCTATCGTCATGATCCCCAGCGCCGATCCTGGGTTCGATTGGATCTTCTCCCACTCTATCGCCGGCTTTATTACCGCCTATGGCGGCACCAATTCGCACATGGCCATCCGCGCCAACGAACTCGGTCTGCCGGCCGTGATCGGGGCAGGAGAGGTGCTCTACCGCAAGTGGGCTGCGGCGCAGATGCTCAACATCGACTGCGCCAACCGGCGCGTCGAGGTGTTGCGGTGAGGGTGGTGCTGGTCAGCCAGCGCGTAGATGTGCTGGCCGACCGGGGCGAGCGGCGTGATGCGCTGGATCAGCGCTTGCCGGACTGGTTGGCGAGCCATGGACTGTTACCGGTGCCGGTGCCCAATCGCCCTGAACGAGTGAATGCCTTGTGGACGCAGTTGAAGCCCTGCGCGGTGGTGCTCAGCGGCGGCAACGATCTTGCCGAGTACGGTGGCGATGCTCCGGAGCGTGACGCTGTCGAACGTGCGTTGCTGGCGCGAGCCATGGCCGAGCGGGTGCCGCTGTTTGCCCTGTGCCGTGGGGCGCAACTGCTGCTTGATGCCTTTGGCAATCGTCTCGAACAGATGGCTGGGCATGTTGGTACGCGTCACCGCTTGGTGATCGACGGTCGCAAGGTGGAGGTCAACAGCTACCACCAATGGGGCTGCCGTTCGCTGATCGCGCCACTGGAAGTGCTGGCATGCAGCGAGGATGGCGTAATCGAGGCCTTCTTTCACCCGCAACTGCCGCTGCTTGGCGTGATGTGGCACCCCGAGCGGGAAATGCCTTTCGCCGAGCTGGATGGTCTGCTTCTGAATCGCTGTCTGAACAAGGAATGAGCGTTACATGACACGAGCCATCATCCTTGCCGCCGGGCGCGGCAGTCGCATGGGCGAGCTAACCGCCGAGCAGCCTAAGTGTTTCGCCCGCCTGCACGGTCGCCGCCTGCTGGACTGGCAGCTGGGCGCGCTGCGTGGCGCTGGAATCGAGCGCCTGGGCCTGGTGCGAGGCTATCGCGGCGAATGCTTCGACGAGCCGTTAACCTATTTCGAGAACCCGCGCTGGCAACAGAGCAATATGGTGCGCACGCTGCTGGCCGCCGACGCTTGGCTAGCAACGGAGGCGTGCATCGTCAGTTACAGCGACATCTTCTACAGCGCCGCCACCGTGGCCGCGCTTAGCCGGGTGGAGGCGGGCTTGGCGATTGCCTACGACCCGCACTGGTATGCGCTGTGGTCGCAGCGTTTCGCGGATCCGCTGGCCGATGCTGAGAGTTTTCGTCTGGATGCCAATGGCAATCTGGCGACTATTGGCGAGCGCTGCCAAAGCGTCGCCGAGATCGAGGGGCAGTACATGGGCCTGCTCAAGTTCACTCCGGGCGGCTGGACACAGGTGCGTGAGTTGCTGCAGCGACTCGGTGACGACGCGGTGGATCGCCTGGACATGACCAGCCTGCTGCGGCTGCTTTTGCAGGCCGGTATGCCGATTGCCGTGTCGCCGGTGCAAGGGCCGTGGGGGGAGGTGGACGCCGCCGACGACCTGGCGCTCTATCATCGGATTATGCCTCTCGCTGCAATTGCCCCCTGAGTTCTGGAGCTGCCTTCATGCCACTATGTTTCCCCATCGACACGGTGTTGGCCATTCTCAAGCGTTTTCCCCGTCCTGCCGATCCTCTGGAGCAGCAGGCGCTGGAGCGCTTGAGGACGATGGAAGCGCAGGAAGCCGACTCGCTCTGGGAACAGCTGTGCCTGAGAGTGCTGCTCAACCCTGTGTACCTAGAGGCGCTCTGGCCTGACGCCTGTGTGCAGCATCCGGAAATGCGCCAGCTCCTGCAACGCTTGCAGGAACGGCTTTGGGTGCCGGATGTCCGCGTGCAGACGGAGAACGACAGTGCTCAGTGGGTGCTGGAGCAGGGGGATGCCGAGCAGCACGACACCCTGATGCACCGCCTACTTGCTTACCTCAGAAGCGGCAACCCGAACGCCGGTACCCCCTTTGCCTTCCTGGCGCGCTACTACACCTGGCGTGACCTATTGGTGACGCAACTGGTTGCGCCCGAGCGCATCGATCTGGTTGATCGCGTTTTCGCTTTGCTGGATATGCAGAACAAGCAATGGGGCAAACCCTACTGCGGCGGATACGCCTACCAGGGCTATGCCCGAATCGGCATCGCCGGCGTCAAACCGACCGAGGAGCGCCTGGACGGCTACGCTTTTATGCCCTGGCTGAACGAGGGAATGAGCGTACTGGAGATCGGCTGCAACAACGGTTTTATGGCCATCGAACTGGCCTGCCGGGCGGGTCTCGTCGACGCGGTGGAATACAACCCCTTTCTCGTCGAGATCGGCCGTATCACCGCTGAAGCGCTGGGCCAGCACAATGTGAATTTCCAGGTCGCAGATTTCAGCAGCTGGAGGCCGAACCGGCGCTATGACGTGGTTCTCTCGTTCGCTAACCACTGCACCATCGACGGAAACCTGGCCGTCGAGTTCGAGAACTTCGTGGCCAAACTCTGGTGTTTGACGCAGGACGATGGCTGGCTGCTGTTCGAGAGTCACAATGTGTTCGGCGCAGGCACTGGCGCGGCAGGCGATGACGGTGACCTGGACCGCAAGTTCGACATCATGGAGCGTTACTTCGAACTGCAGGACTCCAAGATGACGCGGGCATTCGTGCCCAGTCAGGACATCGACAAGTTGTTTGTCGTGCTGCGTCGACGTCCAGAGGTGATCCCTTGCGTTCAGCGCTGCATGAACCTCCCGCAAGCTCGCCAGCTATACAGCTATCAGGGCGAGCCGTTCGCCTGAACCGGTCAGTCAGGTTCAGGCCTCGGGCAGGCTCAGCAGCGCAAGGTGCTTGAGCACCGGATGGATGACGTAATAGGTGTTGCCCTGTTCGGCATCTTGCTGCAGTACCACCGCCAACTCGCCGCTGGCCTGATAGCCACGCAGCACCTCCAGCAGCAGGTCGGCGCGGATCGCCGTGTCGTAGCGGCGGTCGATGTCGGTGCCCAGCGGCGGCGCCGGATAGCGCTTGCGGGCGAGTACCGGGCCGGTGTCGATGTGGGTGTCGAGCAGGATGGCGCTGGCGGCGCAAGTACCTTCCTCCAGCAGGCTGTAGTAGACGGTCGTGCTGCCACGGTATTCGGGTAGCCAGCCGCTGTGTACGTGCAGCAGCGGTATGCCCAGCTCGATCAGTGGCGGCTTGACGATCTGCCCGCCATAGCCGGAGAAGATCACCAGGCGCGGCGCCCGTTCACGCACGGCTTCGATGACCTGCTGATCGTTGATGTCGCGCGTTTCCAGATAAGTGACCGGTACAGCGCAGTCGGCCAGGGTGCGGCTGAGGGGGATACCCAGATCCGGCAGCAGAACCCCCATCAGCTCGCGGGCCGGCTCGCTCGGTGCCGTGCAGGCTGGCGCCGTCTCGCCGAGCAGCAACGCATGGGATGGCATCAGCCCGTGGGCGGCCAGGGTCTGCACGTAGGCCTGGCTGCGTGCGCTGTGTGCCGCGATCAGCAGAACGTCGTCGAGGTGGGTCATGGGGCGATCTTCACGTTGGCCTGCGTGGCAATACGAGTGACCCAGTCCTGCTCGGCGGCGATTAGCCAGGCGAGTTGAGCGCCCTGGGCCGGGGTCAGGCGCGGGTGGATCGAGATCAGGCTATCGATGACCTTGAGCAGGCCATTGAGGAAGGGCAGGGCGCCAGGCTGTTTGGCCTGATGTAGGCACAGTGCGGCGAATTGCAGGTAGAGATTCAGGTCGTCATAGCCGCTGTCGGCGACGGCCTTGAAATCGCTATCGTAGCGACGATGCAGGCGCTTGCTGACTTCGAAGCGTTGTAGCAGGCGTTCGGCCAGACGCCGCTTGCCGGGCGCATCCGCGGCCGCATGCAGCAGTTCGGCCAGCAACTCGGCTGTATCCTGAGTTTTTGCGCCGTGTTTGGGGGCTACCGGTAACGGTACCACGCGCGCTGACGGTAACTCCTCCAGTGCTGCCTGACGGCTCGCGCGCCAGGCCGGGAAGAAGGCCGCGCCGTGGTACTGGCTGTAGAAGTAGGTGTTGCGTTCTTCGAGCCGATCACCCTGGCTATAGGCGTAGTCGATATCGCTCATGCCACCGATCCCTGTGCCCGTTGGAGGATGTCACGTGCCAGTTCGGCGATGTCGGCCGAATGGCTGGTATCGATTTCCAGATCGGCTGCGGTGGGGGGCGGGAAGGGAATGTCCACGCCCACCATGTCGCTCATCTCGCCGGCCAGCGCCTTGCGGTAGAGCCCCTTGGTGTCGCGTTCGACCAGCGTCTGCATGGGTGGATTGAGGTAGACCTCGTAGTAGTGGCGAAAGCGCGTACGGTTCAGCTCGCGCAGATCCGGAAAGACCGACAGGATGCTGCACACCACGTTGATTTCCTGCGCATCGAGCCAGGTGCACAGTTCGAAGATGCGCTCGGCGTTGAGGCGTCGCCCAGCCAGGCTGTAGTCCGCAGCCTGGGTGTCCTGGCGGAAGATGCGCCGAACTTCGTCGCCATCCACCAGCAGGGTATTGGGCGTCTGCAGCTTCCATTGGCGGGTTATTTCGCGTCCGAGCGTGGTCTTGCCCGAACCGGACAGGCCGATCAGCCAGATGACCATCAGCCTCTCCCTGCCAGGGAACGGGCGCTGTTGGCGATTGCCACGGCGGCGACCTGGCCTGCATAACCGTAGAATGGCGCGAAGTAGTACTGGCTGAGGGTCTTGCGGATCGGCCGCTGGGCCTCCCACAGGCGGGCATCCTCCAGCAACTCTTCGAGACGGCCGCTGTGCTGGGCGCCAAGGTGCGGCAGGTACTTGCGCAGCCAGATGTCCGAAGAGTCCTCACCCATCAACGGGTCGGCCTCGGCATTGGGTAGGTCGAGCAGCAGCACGTTGCGATCAGTGTAGATGCCGCCGAAGGCAGAGCCGCCGTAGTCGCACAGCAGGAAGTCGGCAAGCTGGAACAGTTCGACGTTGTCGATGTGTTCGCGGATCACGCAGGCAAAGCGCTCCAGCTCGCGCATACGCGCTGGCTCTTCGGTGATGGTGATCGGGTGTGGTTTGACGATCACGTTGTAGCGCGCCTGTAGACGTGCGACGGCAGCGGCGAACAGGTCTATCGAACTTAGCGTGCTCCATGTCGGCAGCCACACCACGGTCTGGCGGCCGGGGTCGAGCTGCAGCTCGGTCAGCCGCGCAGGGCAATCCAGCGGCTGATTGAAGAAACGATCGAAGCGCGGGTAGCCCATCTGAATCTTCAACGTGTCGTGGCAGAACTCCAGATGCTCAGCCTGATAGGGGCCGAAACAGAGGATGCTGTCGTACACCTGGTTCCAGGGCTGGAAGTTCCAGCCGGCCTTGCCGTTGGCGTACATGAACCTTAGGTTGTAACGGCCAATGGACTTGGGCAGGTAGGGCGAGTCGGGGCCACGCAGGTAATGCTGTGGGAAGTTTGACACCAAGGTGGTGTAGCGTTCCTTGTTGGCGAGCATTTCGCGAGCGTCGCGCCACGGTAGCCGGTGCTGCTGGCAACCGGCGACCACTGCGTCGATGTCCTGCTGCGTCTTGCCGGTGACGGCGATCTCCACACTGCCTGCCGGCAGATGCTGCCAGACCGCGTGATAGTGATTGAACATCTCAGGGTTGTGAATCAGGAAACCGAAGCGTTCGAGTTCTCTAGCCATGCCGTCCAGTCCTGGCGATTACCAATGCGCCATGTTACTGGAAATTAACCGGTGGTTGAGACGCTTCTTCCGTGACGCCTTAGGCTAGGCTTGCTACGCTCGAAACTTCTCCCAAAGGCAGTGCATACATGGCATCGATCCATCCGTCCGCGGACGTCAAAAGCCAATCGATCGGCGAGGGCACCTCTGTCTGGCAGTTCGTGGTGATCCTCGCGCAGGCGAGCATCGGTCGTGACTGCAATATCAACGCCCACTGTTTCATCGAGAACGATGTGATGCTTGGTGATCGGGTTACGGTGAAATGCGGCGTGTATCTGTGGGATGGTCTGCGTGTCGGCGACGATGTCTTCATCGGCCCCAATGCCACCTTCACCAACGACCGACTGCCGCGCTCCAAACAATACCCCGAAAGCTTCTCGCAGACCGTGATCGAGCGCGGGGCCTCCATTGGTGCCGCGGCTGTCATCCTGCCCGGCCTGACCATCGGCGCTGGTGCCATGGTCGGCGCCGGCGCGGTGGTGACCCGCGACGTCCCCGCGCGCGCGCTGGTGGTTGGCAACCCTGCACGTATCGTGCGTTACCTGGATGAGTGACATGTTTCCTTTTCTTGATCTGGCCGGGATCAACCGGCGCGATGAAGCGGCATTGACCGAGGCGTTTCAGCGGGTGTTGCGCTCCGGCTGGTATGTGCTCGGCGCCGAGGTCGCCGCATTCGAGGCCGAGTACGCGGCTGCCTGCGGAGTGACGCATGCCATCGGCGTGGGTAACGGCTTGGATGCGCTGACCCTGATCCTGCGAGGCTATCGGCAGCTGGGGCGTCTGGTGGAGGGTGACGAGGTGATCCTGCCTGACAACAGCTTCATCGCCACTGCGCTGGCTGTCAGCGAAGCTGGGCTCACTCCGGTGTTGGTGGAGCCCCATGTGGACACGTTCAACATTGATCCAGCCGCTGTGGAGGCCGCCATTAGTCCGCGCACACGTGCGGTCATCGCCGTACATCTATACGGGCGTCTGGCCGACATGCAGCGCCTGCGTGCGATAGCTGATCAGCACGGTCTGTTACTGATTGAGGATGCGGCTCAGGCACATGGTGCGGTAGACGCCCAGGGGGGGGCGGCTGGCGCTCTCGGCGATGCGGCGGGCTTCAGCTTCTTCCCGGTGAAGAACCTCGGCGCGCTTGGCGATGCCGGTGCATTGACCACCAGCGACGATGCGCTGGCCGAACAGGTGCGTAAGCTGCGCAACTACGGCTCCAGCCGCAAGTACGTGCACGAACTGCAGGGCGTCAACTCGCGCCTGGACGAGTTGCAGGCCGCGCTGTTGCGGGTGAAATTGGTGCGCCTGGCCGACGATGCCCAGGCGCGACGTGACCTGGCAGCGCGTTACCTGGCTGGGATCGACAATTCGCACCTGCATTTGCCTCAGGCTCCGCAGGTGCCCGGCAGCCATGTCTGGCACCAGTTCGTCCTGCGTTGCGAACAGCGAGAGGCCTTACAGGCTCATCTCGAACGCAATGGCGTGCCGAGTCTGATCCACTATCCGATCCCCATCCATCGCCAGGCGGCCTACGCCGAGTTCGCCGATCTGGATCTGCCACTCTCGCGATGCCTGGCTGGCGAGGTGCTCAGCTTGCCGCTATACCCGGGGATGGCGGACGAGTGGGTCGAGCAGACCATCGAGGCATGCAACGCTTTCAGCGTCTGAAGAGAAGGTGGTTCGAGTTTTGCTTCGGAGCTACAACACCCTATCAATCATGTTTTCTTGACGCAGTAACTGCATGGGGCTCGGTTACCTGGGTGTGATCGAGAGGCAGCTAGGAACGGGTTTCACCAGCGTATTTGGAGCGCTCTATGTCTCTTCAGCACTGCAAGATCATCGACCTGCCGATCATCGAGGATCGGCGCGGTAATCTCACCTTCATTGAGGGTGGGCGACACATTCCCTTCGACATCCAGCGCGTGTACTACCTCTATGATGTACCCGGCGGCTCTCACCGCGGCGGCCATGCGCACAAGGGGCTGCATCAGTTGTTGATCGCCATGTCGGGCAGTTTCGACATTCTGCTGGACGATGGGCGAACCAAGTTTAAGTACCACCTCAATCGTTCCTATTACGGGCTCTATATTCCGCCAATGATCTGGCGCGAGATCGACAACTTCTCCAGTGGTTCGGTGTGCATGGTGCTGGCGTCCGAGCACTACAGCGAAGACGACTACTTCCGCGACTACGACCAGTTCTCCCTCGCGGCCAACTGCAAGTAAGCCTTCGCCGTCGCATGCGGTCGCCATGGTCCGGCTGGCCGGTTTTTACTTTTTTTGATCGGAGTTTTCTGCATGCCCCAGGGAAGTCATCTGTCAGACGCAGTGGTCAGCGCCAGGGTCGTTCCTGCTAGGAGCGCCAAGGGTTGTGCCGATCTGGCCGAGCTGGCTGCTGCCGAGAGCTGGTCGCCAGCGCCGCTGGAGATGGTGGGGTTCTCCCTGCCTGAGAGCGTGCGCCAGGCTCGGCAACGCATGCTGGCGCAGTACCGCGGGCGTTTTCATAGCGTGCGCCTAGTCGCTGGCATGGCCGGTATTGGCGACATCGCCCATGGCGAGTATGTCTGCGATGGTGTCTACGACAACCTCGGGCGGTTGAATAACGCCTGGTACGAAAAGCACGGGTTGCGTCTCGATGACAGCGGTGCCTGCGAATTCTTCAGTGGTAAGGGCGAGCCGTTGCAGGTGGCCAGTGCCATTAGCTTCTTCGGCTGGGAAAACGGTAACTATGCGCACTGGCTGAGCGAGAAACTCGGGCGTTTCTACTGGATCGAACAGGCCGATCTGCCGCAGGATACCGTTGTACTGGTCGAGGCCGGCTTGCCTGCCTCTATCATGGACGCTCTGGCCTTGTTCTGGCCGCGCGAGCGTACGGTCTGTGTACAGCCGGGGCGCGCCTGTCAGGTGGACGTGCTGCATCATTTCTCCGACGCCGCCGATATCTGGGAGCCGCGTGCAGGCTACGTCTATCGCGGTGACGAATATCATCTCTATCCGCCGGCCATCGCCTGGATGGCCAACCGGGTCAGGGCCCGTTGTTCTGCGCTCGATGGCCGGGACAGGGCCTATCTGATCCGACCGCCGGGCGGTAACGGCCGCACCATCGTCAATCAACAGGAGCTGATCCGCCAGCTCAATGGCGAATGCTTCCAGGCCTTTCAGCCGGAGGTGCGCGATTTCGCCTCGCAAGTGCGTGCGCTTGCGGGCTGCGAACTGGCGATTCTGGGCTCTGGTGCGGCGGCCGCCAACCTTCTATGGATGCCCCGGGGCGGCACGCTGGTTATGCTGATCCAGGACAACCCGCAGATGTGGTACTGGTTCTTCCACGCCCTGGCCGCTGCCGTGGGGGTGCGCCTGGTCTATCACCCCGTCAAGGGATTGCCTGGCACCCACAGCGTCGTCTACCACTGGAACGTGGAAATCCCCATCGAGGCACTGCGCCAATGGCTGGCTCAGGATGCGCAGCGCGCCAGCCAGGGGCAGCCGGAGCAGCCGGAGCAGCCGCTGGGCGTCGCGACTCTGCAGGGTGAGCTCGCAGGGCGGCGCCGTAGAACGTTGCCCGAACCGCTGCCTGCCGAGCCGCAGGAAGAGGGCGTCGACGTCACCGTAGCGGTGATGTCCTACAACAACGCCGCATTCCTGGCCCAGACCATCGATTCGATCCTGGCCCAGGAGGGTGTGCGGCTTGAGGTAGTGGTCTACGACGACTGCTCGAAAGATGACAGCCTGGACGTGCTGAAACTTTATGCCGGCGAGCCGCGCCTGCATTTCGAAGTTAACGCCCAGAACCTCGGCATGACCGGTAACTACAACAAATGCGCGGCGGCTGGACGCGGGCGTTATGTGGTGGTGCTGGGTTCCGATGACGTGCTCTACCCAGGTCACCTTGCCTCACTGGTCGAAGCCATGGATGCCAGTCCGCAGGCTGCGCTGGGCTATACCCAGTGCTACTGGATCGACGAGAAGGGTGTGCGGCAGCAGTACGCGGACCACCCGGGGCACCGGCGCGCATCCTATTGCGGTGGGCGCGACGAAGTGATTGATCTGCTGTGCTTCGACAACTACATCACGCCTTCTGCCGCCATGTTGCGCCGTAGCTCGCTGCACCTCGTCGCACTGCCAGAAGGTGGCATCCACCGCCACGACATGCTCGCCGGCGACTGGGAACTGTGGATTCGCCTGGCTCATGTGGCGCCCGACTTTGTCTTCCTGCGTCAGCCCAGCGTCGGCTACCGAGTACATGGTGGGCAGATATCCAAGAGCTTCTATGGCAGCGACCGACCGCTGCGTGAGCACACCGAAATTCTCGAGCTGTGCTTGGATGACGCGGCGACCCGCGTGCGCATGCGGGACGCCGCGCAACCTATCTGGCAACTCTATCGTCAGCGTATCGAGGCCTACTCGGCGGAGTTCAGGGCGCCGCTGCAAGTGCGCATTGATGCCATACGCCGCGCGCTGCTGGAACAGAGTGCCGATGATTCGGTCGCGCAGTGTTTGTTTTCCATAATTCTCACCACCTACAACCGTCCCGATCTGCTGAAGGATGCTCTGGCAAGCGTTGGCAGCCAGACGCTGTGCGATTTTGAAGTCATCCTGATCAACGATAATGGAGAGCCGGTTGAGCACCTGCTGGCGGTCTACGACTTCCCCATCACCTATATCCGTCAGGGGCGCAATCAGGGCCTGTCGGCCGCGCGTAACGCCGGTCTCAAGCAGGCGCGCGGACGCTATGTCGTCTATCTCGACGACGACGATATATACCTGCCCAATCACCTGGCCGTGCTGGCTGAGGCCTTTGAACAGCATCCGGGCAGCGTTATCTATACCGGCGTCGAGTACGTTAACGAAAAGCTGGAGAACGGCCAGCGCATCGAGCTAGGCCGTGGCCAGCCGTTCAAGCACGAGGTGTTTGATCGCGACCGTCTATTTACGCAGAACTACATCCCGGTCAATACCTGGGCGCACCCGCGCAGCATGCTAGGTGAAGTCGGCGAATTTGATACTGGGCTGGCTGCGTTCGAAGACTGGGACATGCTCCTTCGTCTGGCCACGCGCTACCCCTTTGTCCATGTGCCGGTTGTGACCAGCGAAGTTCATACGCGCGAGCAGAGCACCAGTGACGATCACATGCTGGGTCGGGAGCGGAAGAACTTCCCGGCGCTCTATCAACTGCTGTATCAGCGTTACCCCGGTTCGGACAGTGAGGTATTGACGCGTGAGCGCGGGGATATGCTGCAGCGTTTGGGTATCTCGGCAGACAGATGTACTGATGTTCCCACCCTGCAGCGTTGGCTGGCGGAGCGCCTGCCAACCAAGACGGAAAACCGCTTAATTAATCAGTACCTGCAAGAACATGACGGCGGACCGCTGATCGGCATCATCGTGCTCGATCTGGATGGGCAATCAGCGCTGTTGATGCAAACCCTGAAGAGCCTGATCGGCGAGCGCTGCCTGTATGCCACCCTGAAGATCGTGGTGCTGACCAGTAGCGCTGATGTACCGAAGACCTCTGCGGGGGATAAGTTGCACTTCGTTCGATTGAGCGACGCAAGCCTGGCAGCACAGATTAACCACGTAGTGAGTGAAAGCGATTTCTCCTGGTTCATGTTGGCCCGCGCCGGCGATGAGTTCACCCCGAGTGGCTTGATGGTCGCAGGGCTGGAGCTGGCGGCAAATCCGGAGTGCCGTGCAATTTATGGTGACCAGTTGCAGCGCTTGCCTGATGGCAGTCTGGGCGGGGCATTTCTGCCGAGCTTCAACCTGGATCTGCTGCTTAGCTTCCCACTGGTCATTGCGCGGCACTGGTTGTTCCGGCGTGATGTGTTTCTGGCTGTCGGTGGTTTTGATGCGCAGTTTGCCGAAGCCCTGGAGTTCGACTTGCTCACCAGGCTGATTGAGGCACAGGGTCTGCTTGGGCTGGGGCATGTTGATGAGCCACTGCTGATCACCGATGCGCCTGCGCTGCGGGATAACCCAGATGAGCGGCGAGTGATTGAGCGTCATCTGGCCCAGCGCGGTTATCAGGCGCGGGTTATTCCAGGGCTACCTGCACGTTACCGCATCGATTACGGCCATTCGAATACCCCGCTGGTATCGATCATCATCGCTATTGACGCCTCTTTGGCCTGTCTGCAGCGCTGTCTGGAGAGTCTGCTCGAGAAAACCCGTTACGCACATTACGAGATTCTGTTCGGTGGCCACGATGCACTGGATGCGGATACTCAAGTGTGGTTGCAGGGTATTGCCGGTCTGGCTGATGCCCGGCTCAGGGTTGTCTCGGCGGGCGATATCGTCCAGGCCCAGAACCAGGCAGCCATGGCCGCTCAGGGTGAATACCTGCTGCTGTTGTCTGCTGAGTCGGTGGCGGTGAGTGAAGTCTGGCTGGACGAGCTGCTCAATCATGCGCAACGCCCTGAAGTCGGTGTTGTTGGCGGCAAACTGTTGAGCGGCGATGGACGTATTGATCAAGCCGGCTTACTGCTCGGGTTGCGGGGGCCTGCTGGCCGGGCATTCGCCGGTGAGGCAATGAACAGTGCGGGCTATCTGCAACGCCTGCAGGTCGATCAGAACTACAGCGCCGTGAGTGATGCCTGTCTGATGGTGCGCGCCGACATCTTTCGTCAGCTCGGCGGGCTGGATACCACGCTGAATGCTTACCGCGATGTCGATTTCTGTCTGCGGGTACGTGCTGCGGGCTACCTGACCGTATGGGCTGCCCATGCAGTGCTGATGCATGAACATGTATATCGAGAGCCCGATGTGGCCGAGCAGGACGCTCTCTACGAGCGTCACCTGGCCGACATTGCGCGTGACCCTGCCTATAACCGTAATCTGGCGTTGAGTGGTCGCGGTTTTGATCTGGAAGTCGACTCTGGTCTGACCTGGCGCCCACTGAGCTGGCGCCCGCTGCCAGTGGTGCTGGCGCATCCTGCGGACCCCTTTGGTTGTGGTAACTACCGTGTGATCAAACCGTTCTCGGCGCTTAAAGAGAGTGGTATGGCTGATGGCATGATGTCTATCGGGCTGTTGCAGGTGCCGGACTTGGAGCGCCTTGACCCGGACGTGATCGTGCTGCAGCGCCAGATCGGTGACGAGCGCCTGGACGCCATGCGCCGCATCAAGAAATTCTCGCAGGCATTCACCATTTATGAGCTGGATGATTACCTGCCCAACCTGCCGCTCAAGAGTGTGCATCGTCCGCAGATGCCGAAGGACATACTCAAGTCGCTGCGCAAGGGGCTGAGCTTTGTTGATCGCTTCACGGTATCCACTGCGCCGTTGGCTGAGGCCTTTGCCGGGTTGCATGGCGATATTCGGGTAGTTGAGAACCGCTTGCCGGTGGATTGGTGGAGCGGCCTGTCGTCCATGCGGCGGCGAGGAAGGAAGCCTCGGGTCGGTTGGGCGGGTGGCGTTAGCCACACCGGTGATCTGGAATTGATCACTGATGTGGTCAAGGAGCTGGCAGGTGAGGTCGAGTGGGTGTTTATGGGCATGTGCCCGGAAGTAATCCGTCCTTACGTGCATGAGATGCATGTGGGCGTTGCAATTGATCTGTACCCGGCCGCATTGGCCAACCTGGATCTGGACCTTGCTTTGGCTCCGGTCGAGCAGAATCTGTTCAATGAATGCAAAAGCAACTTGCGTCTTCTTGAGTACGGCGCTTGTGGCTTCCCGGTTATCTGCAGTGATCTGGTGTGTTACCAGGGGGCGTTGCCGGTAACCCGGGTGAAAAATCGCTTCAAGGACTGGGTCGACGCAATTCGCATGCACATCAGTGATCTGGACGCGAGTGCCAGGATGGGTGATGAGCTGCGCCGGCAGGTGCAGCACGGCTGGATGCTCGACGGGGAAAATCTTGAGGTGTGGAGAGCCTCATGGTTGCCTGATTGATGCCGACAAAGTGCTAGCGAGGGTTCAGGTTGAAGGAATGGGCTGTTTTTGTATGTGAAGAACTCGGTATTTGCCGTCGGGATGTCGGCAGATACCAAGTTTTTCTCGGCTTTGCTGCTTAAGTAATTGTTCTGTTTGTGGAAAAAAAAATAGAACGAGTTGCTAAAGCTGCTCCTAAGGCCGCCGATATAAAGATCGAATGCGAACTTTATGGGGCGTCTGAGCAAAGCAGGCCCGAAGCTCGCAGGCTCAGACAATCTCAGTAGCACGGTCCTTTGGAGGCAAACACCATGGCCCTTACAGTCAACACAAACGTAGCGTCACTCAACACTCAGCGTAACCTCAATAGCTCATCCAAAGGCTTGGATACTTCGTTGCAGCGCCTGTCCACAGGCTTCCGCATCAACAGTGCCAAGGATGACGCCGCCGGCTTGCAGATTTCCAACCGTCTGACCAGCCAGATAAACGGTCTGAACGTTGCGACCCGTAACTCCAACGACGGCATCTCCCTGGCGCAAACCGCTGAAGGTGCACTGCAGCAGTCGACTGGCATTCTGCAACGTATCCGTGACTTGGCCCTGCAATCGGCCAACGGTTCTAACGGCGCCACTGAGCGTGCAGCCCTGCAAGGCGAAGTGTCGCAGTTGCAACAAGAACTGAACCGTATTTCTGAAACCACCAGCTTCGGTGGCCGTAAGATTCTCGACGGCTCCTTCGGTTCGCAAAGCTTCCAAGTAGGTGCTAACGCTTACGAAACCATCAGCGTATCGATCGGCTCCGCTGCAACTGACCGTATCGGTATCAACCGCTTCACCACCGATGGCGCTGCTGCCACTGCTACTGCTTCTGGTGCTGCCTTCAGTGCTACATCAGGCAGTGCCTACGGCAGTTCTTCGTTCAACGTCAACTCCAAACTGTCTGATGGTGATGTAGCCATCGCTGGTGCAGCCAGCGGCTCGGCGAGTGAAGTGGCTCGTGCAATTAACTCCAAGAGCGATGAAACCGGCGTCACGGCCAACGCCAGAACTGTAGCCACACTAGGTGGTATTACTGCCTCGGGTACTGTTTCTTTTGATCTGTCCGGCCTGACCAGCAAGTCTCTTGCAAAAGACGCTACTTCTGTTTCTGCAGTAGTCAGTGACCTGAGTGATCTGTCTGCTCTGGCTGATGCAATCAACCGCGAAACTGGCAAGACTGGTATCTCCGCAGTGTCTAAAGGTAGCACCATTGAGCTGGTTAGCTCCCGTGGTGATGCCATCAGCATCAGTAACTTCGCAGGCTCCGGCGGTGCTACGCTGCAAGCGAAGAGCTTCGATGGGAAGACTGATGTGGGCACTGCTGCAACTATCGTTACTGGCGGTGGTGCGCGTGCAGACGGTCAAGTTCAACTCGAAGCTGCTGATGCCTTCAGTGTGAATGGCTTGACTGGTGGTTTGGGTACTGATGGTTTCAGTGAACTGAATGCGGTGAATACCATCGATATCAGTACGGCAACAGGTGCACAGGACGCTCTGGGTATCATCAACGGTGCAATTTCCAACATCGATAGCCAGCGTGCCCAACTCGGTGCTGTTCAAAACCGTTTCGAGAACACTATCTCGAACCTGCAGAACATCTCTGAGAACTCCTCTGCTGCTCGCAGCCGGATTCGTGATACTGACTTTGCTGCTGAAACCTCGGAGCTGACCAAAAATCAGATCCTGCAGCAGGCCGGTACCGCGATCTTGGCCCAGGCTAACCAGTTGCCACAGGCTGTACTCAGCCTGCTCGGCTAAGGGTAAAGCGCTAGACTGCGGGGAGAAGGGCTTAGCTCTTCTCCCCGTTCCCTCATTCTGAGGAGAAAGTTATGGACATTGGTTCTATTCAAGGTTCGTCTGCATCCACCGCTGTTGCTTCCAAAGCAGAGCGTGCGCCAAATGCCTCTGCCAAAGTTGTGGCTGATGCTGTTGAGCGTAAGCCTTCTGAAGACGCTGCAACCGGTAGTGCCACAAAGGTTGAAAATGGCTCCGCGGCCTCTCGCGAAGAGGTCGAAGCTGCAGTTGCGACGATTCAGGACTTTGTCCAATCGGTACGTCGTAGCCTGAATTTTTCCCTCGAAGAGGGCAGTGGGCGTGTCGTGGTCAAGGTGACTGATGCAGGGTCGGGTGATGTGATCCGGCAAATTCCTTCTGAAGAAGCGCTGCAGTTGGCAGAGAATCTTTCGGAGGTTCGTAGTTTGTTATTCAAAGCTGAGGCCTAGCCAACAAGGTTGGCACAGCTTTTGACTGTTAACGCTTATCTAGCGTGTTGCAGTCATTATTTTGGCGAGGTGAAGCATGGTCGGGATTACGGGCATTGGCTCAGGAATCAAAATCGACGAAATCGTCACAGCGTTGGTCAATGCCGAAAGGGCGCCAAAGACCAGTCAGTTGGACCGTCTCGAGAAGACCACCGTTGCGCGCATCTCGGCCGTGGGCTCGCTAACCAGCGCGCTGAATACCTTCAAAACTGCCGTCGACTCGCTGAATAAGGCTTCCTTGTTCGAGTCGCGAACGGCGAGCTCATCCAACACCAGTGCCCTTAAGGTTACTGCCGCAACCACTGCCCCTGCAGGCAACTACAACGTTCAGGTCAAGCAGTTGGCGACCAGCAGTAAGGTAGCGCTGCAGTCGGTTACTGGTGGCAACACCGCCACATTTAATAGCGGCGTGCTTACTATTTCTGCGGGCAGCTCGAGCTTCAACGTCAACATTACTTCCAGCAATAACACCCTGGCCGGTATGCGCGACGCAATCAATGAAGCCGGCAAAAGCAGCGGTGTGAGTGCCACGATCATCACCGATGATTCAGGTTCGCGGCTGGTTCTGAGCTCCACCAAGAGTGGTGCTGGCAATGACATTCAGGTCGTGGCCAACGAAGACAATGTGACGACTGGAGCCAACGTGTTGACGTCTCAGGCGTTTACTCCAGCGGTTGACCCCGGCAATGCCGATGCCTTCCTTAAACCCAACTCCACTACGGGTGCTGGTGGTGTTATCACCAAGGCCCAGTCGGCCAAGATATCCATTGATGGTTTGGAATTGGTCCGCGACACTAACCGTATTGAGGACGCACTAGAGGGCGTAACGCTTGATCTCACTGCGGCACAGAGCTCTACAGATTTGGCCGATGGCAAAACCATCAGCGTCACTGTTGGGGTCGATAAAAGTGGTGTGAAAACCAACCTGCAGAAGTTTGTTGATGCTTACAACGCGTTGATCAGTACGACTTCTCAGCTGACAGCCGTTGTGCCGGTCGATGGCGGTAAGCCGGTAACGGGCCCTTTGCTCGGTGACTCATCTATTCGCAATGTGCTGTCCAGCTTGCGTAATGAAATGGTCAATATGACTGGTGAGGGCGGGGTTCGTGCACTGGCAGATTTGGGGATTACGTCTGATTGGAAAACTGGTCAGCTCAAGATTGATGACACAAAACTAACTAAAGCGTTGGACGGCAATTTCGATCAGGTTGCCGGTTACCTCGCAGGCGATAATGGACTGATGGGGCGTCTGTCCAAATCTGTTGGCTCATATGTGGGAGCCACGGGTGTGCTTAAGCAGCGTACTGATGCATTGCAGGTTACCAAGCAGAGTGTCGATGAGCAGCGCAAAGTATTGGCTGTTCGGGTCGAGAGTCTGCAGACGCGTCTTTATGCTCAGTACAACGCTATGGACTCCCTTGTCGGCCGGCTAAAACAAACCAGCGAAAGCCTGGCCAATCAACTCGCCAGCCTGCCAGGTTTCGTGAAAAAGGATAAGTAATGAGCAAGAAGCCGATTGATACCTACAAACAGGTCAATACCAGCCACGATGTTTCGCCCTATCGCACTGTTCAACTGCTGCTTGAGGGGGCGTTGCAAAGGGTAATGTTGGCCAAGCATGCACAGGTTGAGGGGGATGCCGAGATTCGCGGCATGGCCGTTGGCAGCACTATCACCATCCTCGGCGTATTGCAGGCGAGCTTGGACAAAGAGTTGGGCGGTGAAATTGCCGAGAACCTGGATTCGCTCTACGACTACATGACGCGCCGGTTGGCCGGTGTAGCGCTCGACAGTACGCCGCGTACTCTGGATGAGGTTCAGGCGCTGCTTGAGCAGATCAAAAGCGCTTGGGATGCCATCGGCCCAGAGGTTGAGCCGGCTGTAGGAAACTGATTTCGTTGCTAAAGCTTTGCTCTGTAGCGCCGATACCCAAGGTATCCAGCAAACAGAACAGCGAGAACAACGATGAACGCGATGGCGGCCCTCAAGCAGTATCAAACCGTCAACACCCAGGCGCAGGCTATTGAAGCCAGCCCGCATCGGCTGATCCAGATGTTGATGGAGGGTGGGCTCACCCGTTTGGCCCAAGCTCGTGGTGCCATGGAGCGCAATCAAGTCGCCCTCAAAGGCGAGCTGATCAGTAAAGCCATCGGCATCATTGGCGGCTTGCGCGAAGGTTTAAATCTGGAGCAGGGCGGTGAAGTGGCTGCCAATCTGGATAGCCTGTATGAGTACATGACTTCGCGTTTGGTTGAAGCCAATGTGCAGAATGAAACTGCGCCGCTGGATGAAGTCGCAGGCCTGCTGCGTAATGTAAAAGCTGGCTGGGATGCCATCGCTGAGTGATGCTGTTTCCCGCCTGAGGAATTGTTTATGAGTTCATCCGTGCAGCGTCTAGAAGAAACCGGTAGCGCGTTGCGTACTGCTTTGGCTACTCAGGATTGGGCCGCCATTGGCGAGCTAGATCTGCAGTGCCGCCAGGCTGTTGACGAAGCCATGGTTGAGTCTGCCGGCGATGAAGAGACTCTACGTGCGCGTATGCAGGAGTTACTGGATCTTTATCGCGAGCTGGTTAGCGTTTGCCAGGCCGAACAGCAGCGCTTGGCTCATGAGCTTGTACAACTGAATCAGTCGCAACAAGGCGCCAAGGTTTACCAGCTGTTTGGTTGATTGGCGTTTTCGGTCGGTGCTGCCTAGTATCGACCCTCTGGCATTTGTCTACGTTCTGCTCCGATATTCCCCCTTCTTTGTTAAACAGCTGCTTAGTCTGCTTGGCGGACACAATAAAAAGCACGCCATAAAATTGACTATTAACAAAAAATTGACTTAACTAGTGGCCAGTTGCCGTCGCTGGATTGAGCGGTATTTGGGCGGCGGGCGCGTTTTTCACTCCAGGATCAGTAAATAAAATTATGTGGCGTGAAACCAAAATCCTCCTGATTGACGATAACAGCGAGCGCCGTCGTGACTTGACGGTGATCTTGAATTTTCTCGGTGAAGATCATCTGGCCAGCGATAGCCAGAACTGGCGTCAATGCGTCGCGGAGTTGGCGTCCAGTCGTGAAGTGCTCAGCGTGGTGCTTGGCGAAGTGAAAGCCAAAGGTGGCGTGCTGGACATGCTCAAGCAGCTGGCGGCCTGGGATGAGTTTCTGCCGACGCTGCTGATCAACGATCAGGCCGCTGCCGAGTGGCCGGAAGAGCAGCGTCGTAGCGTGCTGGCGACGCTGGAAATGCCAGTGAGCTACAACAAGCTGCTCGACTCTCTGCACCGCGCTCAGGTTTACCGCGAGATGTATGACCAGGCCCGCGAGCGCGGGCGGCAGCGCGAGACCAATCTGTTCCGTAGTCTGGTCGGCACCAGTCGGGCCATTCAGCAAGTGCGGCAGATGATGCAACAGGTGGCTGATACCGAGGCCAGCGTGCTGATCCTTGGCGAGTCAGGCACGGGCAAGGAGGTGGTTGCGCGCAATCTGCATTACCACTCCAAGCGCCGTGAGGCGCCTTTTGTACCGGTTAACTGCGGCGCAATTCCTGCTGAGTTGCTTGAGAGCGAGTTATTTGGCCATGAGAAAGGCGCGTTTACCGGTGCGATCACCAGCCGGGCGGGGCGTTTCGAGCTGGCCAACGGCGGCACGCTGTTTCTTGATGAAATCGGCGACATGCCGCTGCCGATGCAGGTGAAGTTGCTGCGCGTATTGCAGGAGCGCACCTTCGAGCGGGTGGGTAGCAACAAGACCCAGAGCGCCGATGTGCGGATCATTGCTGCCACGCACAAGAATCTCGAGAAAATGATCGAGGACGGCAGCTTCCGTGAGGATCTGTATTACCGCCTTAACGTCTTCCCGATCGAAATGGCCCCGCTGCGCGAGCGCATCGAGGATATTCCGCTGCTGATGAATGAGCTGATCTCGCGCATGGAGTTCGAGAAGCGCGGTTCCATTCGTTTCAACTCGGCAGCGATCATGTCGCTGTGTCGGCATGACTGGGCGGGTAACGTGCGCGAGTTGGCCAACCTGGTCGAACGCATGGCGATCATGCATCCCTATGGCGTGATTGGCGTGGGCGAGCTGCCGAAGAAATTCCGCCATGTCGATGATGAGGACGAAAGTCTGGTTGCCAGCCTGCGTGACGACCTGGATGAGCGCGCGACAATTCTGGCCGGTCTGCCGGGTGTGGATTCGATGGCCATGCTGCCGCCCGAAGGCCTGGACCTGAAGGATTACCTGGGCAACCTTGAGCAGGGCTTGATTCAACAGGCGCTCGATGATGCCAGTGGTGTGGTGGCGCGGGCGGCTGAGCGTTTGCGCATTCGTCGCACCACCCTTGTCGAGAAGATGCGCAAGTACGGCATGAGTCGACGTGATGATGAGGGGCTGGACGACTGACCTTTCTGTAACAGGCAATCGTCAGTGACTTGGCGCCTGCCCCTTCAATAAAGCCGAAGGTTTGACGAAATCTTCGGCTTTGTTTTTTACAGCATTGATTTAAAAGGATATTTTTTCAGGCACGGGTATTGCTATCTCTCTTGCAACTGACTGTCTTATGACGGCTCGCTGCGCGAGAGAGAACCATGAACGCTAACGCCCAACGCCCTGAAGAATCCGAAGCGCCCGCTCCCGTGGAGCAGGCCAGCCGTGCCGGGCTCGAACAGGCCTTTGCCTTGTTCAATCAGATGTCTACCCAGCTCAGTACCAGCTACAGCATGCTGGAAGCACGGGTGACTGAACTCAAGGGCCAGTTGGCCCTGGTCAGCGCCCAGCGTATGCAGGAGCTGGCCGAGAAAGAGCGTCTGGCTCACCGTCTGCAGAGCCTGTTGGATCTGTTGCCTGGCGGGGTCATCGTCATTGATGGCCAGGGCGTGGTGCGTGAGGCCAACCCGGTGGCGCGTAATCTGCTCGGCCAGCCGTTGGTGGGCATGCTCTGGCGTCAAGTCATCGCGCGCAACTTTGCCCCGCGTGAGGATGACGGCCACGAAATTTCCCTGAAGGATGGCCGGCGCCTGTCGATTGCCACTCGTTCTTTGCATGCCGAACCTGGCCAGTTGGTGCTATTAACCGACCTGACAGAAACCCGGCGCTTGCAGGATCAGCTGTCACGCCACGAACGGTTATCTGCCTTGGGCCGCATGGTTGCTTCTCTGGCTCACCAGATTCGTACGCCGCTCTCGGCTGCATTGCTCTACGCCAGTCACCTGACAGAACAGGTGTTGCCAGTTGAACAGCAACAGCGCTTTGCTGGCCGTCTGAAAGAGCGCCTGCACGAGCTGGAGCATCAGGTGCGCGACATGCTGATCTTTGCCCGTGGCGAGCTGCCGCTGCCGGATCGTCTGGCGCCCAAGGCACTGTTCGATGCGTTGCGCAGCGCCGCCGAACCCCATGTGCTGGATATGCAGGTGCGTTGGCAATGCGACAGCCGCGCCGGCGAGTTGCTGTGCAACCGCGACACCCTGGTCGGCACCGTGCTCAACCTGATCGAAAACGCGATTCAGGCCGGCGGCCGTGAAGCGCGTTTGAAGATCCATCTGTATCAGCGCGGTGAAACGCTGCGCCTGTGCATCAGCGACAACGGCCCAGGCATCGACAGCGCGACGCTGGCGCGGCTTGGCGAACCCTTCTTTACCACCAAAACCACCGGCACCGGGCTTGGCCTGGCCGTGGTTAAGGCAGTGGCGCGCGCCCATCAGGGCGATGTGCAGCTGCGTTCGCGGCCGGGGCGTGGCACCTGCGCCATTATCACCTTGCCGCTGCTTGGTGCTACGCACCCTTTGATTCAGGAGTAACCATCCATGGCGAGCAAAATTCTATTGGTCGAAGATGACCGCGCACTGCGCGAGGCACTGGCCGATACCCTGGCGCTGGGTGGGCATGATTACCGCGCGGTGGACTGCGCCGAAGCGGCGCTGCTGGCGATTGCCGAAGAGCCGTTTGGCCTGGTGGTCAGTGACGTGAACATGCCCGGCATGGATGGCCACCAGTTGCTCGCGCAGATTCGTCAGCGCCAGCCGCAACTGCCGGTGCTGCTGATGACTGCGTTCGGCGCGGTGGAGCGCGCGGTAGATGCCATGCGCCAAGGTGCAGCGGATTATCTGGTTAAACCATTTGAGCCGAACGCTTTGCTGACGCTGGTTGATCGGCATGCGTTGGGCCGAGTCTCGGTCAGCGAGCAGGACGGTCCAGTCGCCGAGGAACCCGCCAGCGTGCAATTACTGGCCCTGGCCACGCGGGTGGCGCAGAGCGATTCCACGGTGTTGATCACGGGCGAATCCGGTACTGGTAAAGAGGTGCTGGCGCGCTTTATCCATCAGCAGTCGCCACGCGGCAGCAAACCCTTTATCGCCATTAACTGCGCGGCGATTCCGGACAACATGCTCGAAGCCACGCTGTTCGGCCACGAAAAGGGCGCATTTACCGGGGCAATTGCCAGTGCGCCGGGCAAGTTCGAACTGGCCGAGGGTGGCACCATTTTGCTCGACGAAATTTCTGAAATGCCGCTGGGATTGCAGGCCAAGCTGTTGCGCGTGCTGCAGGAGCGTGAGGTGGAGCGGGTTGGCGCGCGCAAGCCGATTACCCTGGATATCCGCGTGCTGGCTACCAGTAACCGCGACTTGGCTGCAGAGGTGGCGGCGGGGCGCTTCCGTGAAGACCTTTACTACCGATTGTCGGTGTTCCCGCTGGCCTGGCAACCGCTGCGTGAGCGCCCGGCGGACATCGTGCCGCTTGCCGAGCGTCTGCTGGCCAAGTACGTGAAGAAAATGAACCACGCGCCGATTCGTCTTTCCCCGCAGGCGCAGATGAGCCTGATGAGCCATAGCTGGCCGGGCAATGTGCGTGAGCTGGATAACGCCATTCAGCGTGCGCTGATTCTGCAGCAGGGCGGGCTGATTCAACCGCAGGACCTTTGCCTGCTGGCACCTATTGGTTCGGCCGTTACGCCGCCTGCACAGCCGCTGTTGGCGGTGGTGGTCAATAGCGCACCTGCGCAGCAAGACACCTCGCCGGCAGAGGCCGGTGCCTTGGGTGATGACCTGCGTCGGCATGAGTTTCAGATGATCATCGATACCCTGCGCGCCGAGCGCGGCCGGCGCAAGGAAGCTGCTGAGCGCCTGGGCATCAGCCCCCGCACCCTGCGCTACAAACTAGCGCAGATGCGTGATGCCGGGATGGATGTGGAAGGTTATCTGTTTGCCAGCTGAGCCCCGGGTTGCACGAGCACTCGAGATCAGGCGTAGGGTGGATGACGCTTTACCCATCCACCAACAGAGGCCTTATGGTGGATGAAAAGAGCGTCATCCACCCTACAGCTCGCGCATTTCAGCCTGCGGCTCTCATCCTCGATATTTCCCCGGATTACATCAGGGCTACGTCTCTGCTTAATCCTTCCACGGCATGGGCGCACCCAGCAGGCGGCCCATGGCGCCGTATAGCCCCAGCTCTTTGAGCACCGCCAGCTCACCCTCGGTTTCCACCATCTCGGCAATCAACGGCAGGTCGATGCTGTTGGTAGCGCGGAACACCGCCTCAATAAACATGCGCTTGTCGCTTTCCTGATCGATGGCGCGGATATAGGTGCCATCGAGTTTCAGGTAGGCCAGGCCCAGGTGGGTGAGGTTGCCGATCAGGCTGAAGCGCCCGCCGAAGTGCTGCAGGCCGAGGCTGAAGCCGGTGTCACGGATGCCCTGGCTAAGCGCTTCCAGCTCGGCCGCCGGTGGCAGATGACGTTCGTCCACTTCCAGGGTCAGCAGGCTGGCCTGCTGTGGGTGCTGCCTGAGGATGTCGAACATACGCTTGAGGGTTTCGTTGTCGCGCAAGGTCGCTGCCGACAGGCTCAGGGCCAGTGGCGCAGCATGCTGGCTCAGGTGCGCCAGGCTGTGTTCGAGCATGGCCAGGTCAAAGCGCGCGGTCCAGCCCAGGCGTTCGATCCAGGGTAGGAAGCGCCCGGCGGCAATGGCCTCGCCTTGTGGGTCAAGCAGGCGCGCCAGCACCTTGTGGTGCAGCAGCCGGTTACGATCCGCGCATTGCGTGACGGGCTGGAAATACAGCTGCAGCTTGCGCTTGTTCAGCGCATCGTCGATCCAGGTACGCCATTCATGCAGGCCCTGGGTCGGCTGGGCGTTGTAGTCGTCCAGGCGCACCCAGTCGCGGCTTGGGTCGTTCTGCGCTTGCGCCAGGGCCTGATCGGCACGGCCGATGACCTGGACGGGTTCTTCACCCGGGCGGAAGGCGGCAATGCCCATATGTGCCACCGGCGTACAGTCGCTGGCGCCGGTCTGGCGCAAGCTTTCCAGTCCGGTGTGCAGCTCGCCGGCGAGCAGGTCGGCTTCTTCGCTGCCAATGCCAGGGGCCAGGAGGCTGAATTCGCCACCCCGGCTGCGTGAGGCCAGCCAGTCCGAGCGGTTGGTCTGGTTGAGCAGGCGCTTGAGCAGCTCGCCGATGGCGGCAATCAGCGCGTCGGTCTGCTGACCGCCGAGGCGCTGATTGAGTCCGCCGAGGTCATTGACCCGCAGCAACAACAGGTAGCCTTCGGCGTTTTGTTCACTGACCACTAACTGATGGGCCAGGCGGATATCGAACAGGCGGCGGTTGGCCAGGCCGGTGATGCTGTCCTGATAGGCTTCTTCACGCAGTTTTTCGCTGCGCGCGGCCTCTTCAGCAAACAGGGTTTTCAGTTTTTCCACCATCTGGTTCATGGCGGTGACGACGCGTTTAAGCTCCGGGGTGCGCGGCACCTTGGGCAGGGTAAGGAATTCGCGGCGGGTGATGGCCTGGGCTTGCTGCACCATGTTGTCCAGCGGGCGCAGCTGGGTGCGCAGCAGCCAACCGCCGAGCACGGCGCTGACCAGGCCGCAGAGCAACAGCCAGACCAGGCTGCCGATGGCGCTGTCCCAGAGTTTGGCCAGGGCGAATTGCGGGTTGCTGAGCACCTCGACCCGCGCGGCCTGTTCCCAACCGCGCATGATCAACGCATCGCCGCCCTGGGGTTGCAGATCAACCAGCTCGCTAAACCAGACCGGTACGGTTTCCGTAATGGCGTCGTCGTTGCGCCGTTCGACAATCACCTCGTCATTGGGGATGCGCACCACGCGGATGCTGGTGAAGTAGCCGCTGTCGAAGATCGAGCTGACCATCAGTTCGATCATTGCCGGGTCATCCACGTGCGGGGTCATCGACAAGCCCAGCGCGGTTGCGGCGTCCTGGGCGTGGGAGCGCAGCTGGCTGAGCAGTTGCTCGCGCGAGCTTTCCACCCCGGCGATAAAACTGCCGGTAAAGGCCACTACCAGGAACAGGCAGATGGCGAGAAATAGCTGCTTGAGTAGAGACATAGGTTCCTCCTAGCCTTCGCCGATGGCGAAGCCCTCCGTGCGCATTTTTTTCAAGATGTCCTGCCAGCGCGAGAGCTTTTTGGTATCGCTCTTTTTGCTATTGGAACCTGCGAGATAGAGCCCTTCGGCATTAAATGCATAGACCGGCAGCAGGTCTTTGCGCTGCGAGGCGGGTTTTATTTCATTGATCAGATTGTCCAGCACCAATGGCTCGGCGCCGGGGCTGGCGTAGTAGGTCAGCACCATATGCGCCTGGTTGTAATTGAGCGCCTTGACGTAGGTGATACGCAGTTTGTCGCTGGGGATGCCAAGGCGGCGCAGGGTGAAGTACTTGGCGATGGAATAGTCTTCGCAGTCGCCGGCGCCCTTGATCAGCATCTCGATGGGCGTGGCCCAGTAGTCGTTCTGCTTCCACAACTGGATATCGTCGACAAAGCGGATCTGCCGATTGAAGAAGCGGTTGACCTCGGTGAGCTTGTCTCTTTCGCTGCTATTGGCGCTGGCCTTGATTTGCGCTTCCCAGGCCTGGATGCGCTGCTTGGCTGCGCCGAGGTTGCCGTAACGGCTTTCGGCATTCTGCAGGATCACGCCGAAGTCCCAGTTGGCCAGGGCGCTGGCCAAACCGATCAGCAGGATGCAGCCGCCCAGCAACGTTCGGTTGAGGCGCTTGAACCATCCATGAGTGAGCTGACGGGGTGGCATGTACCGCGCCTCGGCCGGAGATTGGGAAAGTCTAGGTGGTGCTGCTGATTTTTGCCGCGCTGAATATACCGAATGTCGGCAGGTGTGTTGCTTAGGGTTTGACCAGGGTTTTCTGTCTAAGGATGTACAGGCTGACCAGTACCGCGCTGGTCAGCATAAAAGCCCTGGCCCAGAACAGCGGCACCAGGTAGCACGACAGGCCGATGCTCAGCCACATCAGGCTGATGGCGTAGACTTTGCCCTTGAGCGGAATGCCCTGACCTTCGAGGTAGTCGACAATCCACGGGCCAAGCTGGCGATGATTGACCAGCCACAGGTAGAAGCGCTTCGAGCTGCGCATAAAACAGGCGGCAGCCAGCAGCAGAAAAGGCGTGGTGGGCAGCACGGGGAGGAAGATGCCGATAACCCCCAGCGCCACGCTCAGCCAGCCGATGGCCAGCAGAGCGAAGCGAATAAGCGGGTTGCGCTGCTCTTTAACAGGCGGCAGCGGAATCTCACGCGCCATGGCGCGTGCTTAGTGGTGGCGGGGCTTCAGGAGGGCCGGCTTTTCTTCCGGCGCATTGCACAGCAGAAACAGCGCCGTTAGCAGCTCAGGGATCTGCTCAACCATGCTGTCGACCAGGTCGCGATCACGGGCGATCTCGGCGAACTCAGGCTGCTCGTCGAACAGGCCGGAACCGACCATGATCGGCAGCAGCAGCTCGCTGACTTCATCTTCGGCGTCGTCGAACCATACCGACTCACGCAGGAACACCCCTTCCATAAAGCCGATGCACCAGCCGCGCAGGTCGGAATCGTCCGGTTCTTCACCCAGGTCGAGCTCGCAGGGTACGTCGGGTTCATCGTCGCTGGCCAGTTGGCGGGCGATATGACTTTGCAGCTGAATCAGGGTGGCTTCGATCTCTTCGCGCTCGGCATCACTGCGGTAGTGCGGCGCCTCGGAGAACAGCGCGTCAATCCACTCGCGCTCCGGCACTGGCTGTGGGCAGATCGACAGGGCGGTCAGGTAGCCGTGGGCGGCGATGTAGTCCAGTGCCTCTTCATGCAGCTCATCGGCATCGAGGAAGGCTTGCAGGCGGGAGAGTTGCTCGGCGAAGGACATCGGGGGCTACCTTGAAGGAGTAAACGAGGGTCGATTCTAGTCGACCGCAGCCACAGCGGCCATAGCCGCAGGCCACGGGCGGCGAAAATCGGATCAAACTCCGCCATGGCTGCGCGTGCCCAAGCGGCACTTGCGTATAATGCGCGGCTTGTTTCGGAGACCCTTCATGCTCGAGCACGCGCAACGCATCCTCAAAGACGTATTCGGCTACGACAGCTTTCGTGGCCGTCAGGGGGCGATTATCGAGCGCGTGGCCAGTGGCGGCGATGCCCTGGTGCTGATGCCCACCGGTGGCGGCAAGTCGCTGTGTTTTCAGGTGCCGGCCCTGCTGCGCGAAGGCCTGGCGGTGGTGGTGTCGCCGCTGATCGCGCTGATGGATGATCAGGTCGCGACTCTCGACGAGCTGGGCGTGGCCGCGGCGGCACTGAACTCCACGTTGAGCGCCGATGAACAGCGCGAGATCGCCGAGCGGATCAAACGCGGCGAAATCAAGATGCTCTACCTGGCCCCTGAGCGGCTGGTGCAGCCGCGCATGCTGAGCTTTTTGCAGAACCTCGAGATTGCCCTGTTTGCCATCGATGAAGCGCATTGCGTATCGCAATGGGGGCATGATTTCCGGCCGGAATACCTGCAGCTGGGCCAGCTCGCCGAGCTGTTCCCCAACGTGCCGCGCATCGCCCTGACCGCCACGGCGGATATGCGTACGCGCGAGGAAATTGTTCAGCGTCTGCATTTGCAGAATGCCGAGCGTTTTCTGTCGAGCTTCGACCGACCGAATATCTTTTACCGCATCGTACCCAAGGAGCAGCCGCGCAAGCAGTTGCTGAACTTCCTCGCAGCGCGCAAGGGCGATGCTGGCATCGTGTATTGCCTGTCGCGCAAGAAGGTCGAAGAGGTTGCCGCCTTCCTCTCTGAGCAGGGCTTCCCGGCGTTGCCGTACCACGCCGGCCTGGCCAATGAGTTGCGCGCCTATCACCAGAAACGCTTTCTCAATGAGGAAGGGCTGATCATGGTGGCGACCATCGCCTTCGGCATGGGCATCGACAAACCCAACGTGCGTTTTGTCGCCCACCTCGACCTGCCGAAATCCTTGGAAGCCTATTACCAGGAAACCGGTCGCGCCGGCCGTGACGGCCTGCCAGCGGATGCCTGGATGGCCTACGGCCTGCAGGATGTGATTTTCCTCAAGCAGATGCTCAATAACTCCGAGGGTGATGAGCGGCATAAGCGCGTCGAACAGCACAAGCTCGATGCCATGCTCGCACTGTGTGAGGAAACCCGCTGCCGGCGCCAGGCGCTGCTGGCCTATTTCGACGAGGACATGCCGCAGCCCTGCGGCCACTGCGACAACTGCATCGATGGCGTGCAGACCTGGGATGCCACCGAGCCGGCGCGCCAGGCGCTGTCGGCGATCTATCGCACCGGTCAGCGCTATGGCGTGGGGCATCTGGTCGATGTGCTGCTTGGCCGCGACAACGAAAAAATCCGCGGCGTGGGCCATCAGCACCTGGCGGTGTTTGGCATCGGCAAGGCGCTGGCCGAAGGTGAGTGGCGTTCGCTGTTCCGTCAGTTGGTGGCGCGCGGCTTGGCCGATGTCGACCTCGAGGGCTTTGGTGGCCTGCGTCTTTCTGACAGTTGCCGGCCTTTGCTCAAGGGCGAGGTCAGTCTGCAGCTACGCCGCGATCTGAAACCGCAGCAAAGCGCCAAGGCCTCCAGCAGCGCGGCCAGCCAGCTGGTGCGTGGTGAAGAGCGCGGCCAGTGGGAAGCGCTGCGCGCCTTGCGGCGCAAACTGGCGGAAGAGCATGGCGTGCCGCCCTATGTGATTTTCCCGGATGCCACCTTGCTGGAGATGCTGCGCAGCAAACCGAGCACGCTGGCCGAAATGGCGCGGGTCAGTGGTGTCGGCGCGCGCAAGCTGGAGCGTTATGGCGAGGCCTTCCTGGCCGTGCTGGGTGCGGATGATGAAGCGCCGCGCGCGGTGGTCGACTTGTGCCACGAGCTGGTCAGCCTGGCCCGTGCCGGCATGACGCCTGCGCAGATCGCCAGTCAGCTCAGCTGCAGCGAGAAGAATGTCTACGGCCTGCTGGCCGAAGCCATTGGTCGTCAACAGCTGTCCCTGGAGCAGGCGCTGGATGTGCCCGACGCATTGCTGGGTGAAATTCAGGATGCCTTCCTTGATGGCGAGGGCGAGCTGCCGCCGGTAGCAGCGATCAGCGAGCAGTTTGCCGGGCGCGTTGAGCTGGGCATTCTGCATTGCGTGCGAGCGGCGTTGCAGGCGGAATTCGAGGCCTGAGTGAATTCGGTATGACAGCCGGTTGATCTTGTGGCACCGGGTACGAGCGACTAAGGTGTTTTCAGCCACCCAGCTGCAGAGGTTCCGGTGCCGCTTTCCCATGCCTGGTTAGACGATGTTCGCCCCAGCCCCTACGCGGATCAGCTCGCCCTGGGCTTTCGCCTGTTGCGCTTCTCGCGGCCGTTGGAGCAGGAGTATCGCAACTATGTGCGTGACGACACCTTCGATCTCAAACGGATTGCCCTGGGCGTGGGCATTCTGGTGTGGCTGGCCTTTGCCGCGTTCGATTTTGTCCTGATCCAGGCGCCCGAGGTGTGGTGGATGCTGGCCATCCGCCTCGCCGTTTTAGTGTTGCTGTGCCTGTTCGGCGGGTTGCTGATTCAGCGTAAGCACGTTCATTTGTTGCAACCGCTGAGCCTGGTAAGCCTCTTGGCGCTGGGCGCTGCGGCCTCCTTTGTAGTAGGCATTGCCCATCGGGTTGATCCCAGCTACCCCTATGAGGGGCTGTTGCTGGTCTGTATGGCTGCCTACTTTCTGGCGGGGCTACGTCTGATCGAAGCGTTGTGCTGTTCCTTGTTGGTGCTGCTGGTCTACGTCTGCGTCGAGTTGCTGGTGGCCAGTTTGCCGGTGCCTCGGCTGATCAATAACATTCTGTTTCTACTGTTCGGCAACCTGATGGGCGCGGTGGGCTGTTACCTGCTGGAGTTCAAATCGCGCGAGCACTTTCTGATCAGCCGTCTGATGCGCGTATTGGCCGATCACGACAGCCTGACCGGGTTGCACAACCGCCGCAGCTTCAATCGCCAGTTCGAGCGCCTCTGGCGCCAGGCTCAGCGCGAACACCGCAGCCTGGCATTGCTGCTCTGCGATGTTGATCACTTCAAGGCTTACAACGACCATTACGGCCACCAGGCTGGCGATAACGTGTTGCAGCGTATTGGCAGCCTGCTGCAGGACGCCGCGCGGCGCCCGCTGGACATGGCCGTGCGCCTGGGCGGCGAAGAGTTTGCCGTGCTGCTCTACGACATCGGCGAAGCTGAAGCACGGCACCACGGCGAAGCGCTGCGCCAGACGTTGCAGACCCTGAATATCGAACATGCCGGCTCGGATACGGCGAGTATGCTGACCATGTCGATTGGTATTTCCTGCATCCAGCCTGCCGCAGGTGGCGCGCTGGCGCAGCTCTATGAGCATGCAGATCGCGCGCTTTATGAAGCCAAGGCGTTTGGCCGCAATCAGGTCGTGGCCTGAGAATCTATTTACGATCAGCTGCGCGTCGGCCCTGCTGCGTTAAAAACAGGCTCGGAATGCTCATGTACAAAAGTACACTCCGCTTCCTCGCCTGTTTTTGCCTTGCAGGACTCTAGCTCGCAAGATCCTAAAAAGATTCTTGGGGGCGGTGGCCGATTTTGCCGCTGCGCTTGGCGCCTGCGGTGAATGCCCGCAGCGAAGTCGCGGTGCTAGCATCGCTGAGGTTTTTTCCTTGAGTGATTGCTGCGATGGACCGACTGATTCAGGCCAACGGCCAGCCGCATTACGGCATATTTCCCGCAGCGCCGGGGCTGATCAATTACCGCGATTTTGATTTCCGTTCACCCATGGGCCGCAAGCTGGGCGCGTTGGCCAAATGGCGGCGCTTCCATCAGTTCCAGTATTTCGGCCTGATCAGCGATGAGCTGATTGGCGGCTGCGCGCTGGCCAATCTCAGCCTGCTGGGCGTGGGTTTTGTCTATCTGTTCCATCCCGCCAGCGGGCGCATGATCGAGCGCCAGTTCAAGCTGCCGCTGGGCTTTGGCAGCCTGTTCTCGCAGTCCCCGGATCAGGGCGTGTGCGAGCTGCGCAGCGGCGGTAATCTGCTGCGTTTGGAGAACAGTGCTGCCTCGCGGGAAAAACGCCTGTTGGTGGAACTGGATGACGGCACCCGCATCGATGCCTGTTTCTCCGAGGCAGAGCCTGCTTTTCAGCCGATGTGCATCAATACGCCTACTGCGGTCAATGGCTGGGTCTATGCGCAGAAAGTGGCGGGGGTACGTTGCGCGGGGCAGGTGCGCAGCGCGCTGGGGGATTTTGATCTGGCGCAGATCGGCGCATTCGCTCACCACGACTGGTCGGCCGGTTACATGCGGCCTGAAACCCACTGGAACTGGGCTTGCCTGTCCGGTCAAGCAGGTCAACAACGAGTCGGTCTGAACCTGTCCTGTGGGGTTAACGAAAGCAGCTTTACCGAGAACTGCTTCTGGCTGGACGGCGAGTTGCTCAAGGTTGATACCGTGCGCTTTGCCTTTGATCGTGATCAACCGCTAGAACCCTGGGTGATCAACTCCTATGACGGCCAGGTCGAGCTGCGTTTCGAGGGGCGCGGCCTGCACAAGGAGCGGCTGAACGTGGGGCTGCTGGCGAGTAATTTCAAACAGATTTTCGGCCAGTTCACTGGCGTGCTGCGGCCCATTGGCCGACCCGAAGTGCGCATCGACAACCTGTGGGGCTTTGTCGAAGATCAGTATGTAAAGTGGTGAAACGGTTGTAGGCCTTTTGCAGGCTTGCCTCGTTAAAAGGGTTATGGTTAGCTGGCTAATAATTAGTTTTTTATAGTTAAGAGCCGTTGTCCATGTCGCATACCGATCAACACCGTTTTGCCATGCAAGTTGCCCAACTCTCCCGCGCCTGGCGCGCCGAACTGGATCGCCGTCTGGTCGGTCTGGGGCTGTCGCAAGCCCGCTGGCTGGTGCTGCTGCACCTGGGGCGCTTTGCCGAATTGCCGACCCAGCGCGAATTGGCGCAGAGCGTCGGCGTTGAAGGGCCGACCCTGGCGCGCCTGCTCGACAGCCTGGAAGCCCAGGGATTGGTCAGCCGCCAGGCGGTTCCTGAAGACCGTCGCGCGAAGAAAATTGCCCTCAGCCCACAGGCTCGCCCGCTGATTGAAAAGATCGAAGCGATCTCCGCGCAACTGCGCCAGGAAGTCTTTGCTGGCATCGATGAAGACGAATTGCGCCGCTGCCAGAAGGTCCATGCCCAGGTGTTGAGTAACCTGGAAAAACGCTGATGCGTGACGACCTGCAAAGCTTGCAGCAACGCTTCGGCCCGCGTTACCCGCAGTGGCTGCTGGCGCTGCTGATGGTCGGCAGCATGGCCATGGTGTTGGCCTCCACCAGTATCAACGTCGCCCTGCCGGCGATCATGGCGGATTTCGCCATCGGCCGGCCGCTGGCGCAGTGGTTGTCCACCGGTTTCCTCGCCGCCATGACCGCCGGCCTGCTGTTGGCCGCTTGGGCCCAGGCGCGCTTCGGCGCGCGGCGTACGGCGCAATTCGGCCTGCTGCTGTTTATTCTCAGTTCCCTGTTGGCGCTGGTGGCACACTCTGCCTGGCAGCTGATCGCCCTGCGCATCGTGCAGGGGCTGTGCGCGGGCATCGTGCAGCCGTTGGCCATGGTGCTGATCTTCCGGGTATTCGCCGACGGTGGGCGCGGCATGGCGCTGGGCATATATGGCCTGGGGGTGATGCTGGCACCGTCGTTGGGGCCGGGGATTGGCGGTTATCTGGTCGATCATTTCGGCTGGCCGTCGATCTTCTGGATGCCGCTGCCGATGTGTTTGCTGGCCATGCTCGCGGGGCAATGGCTGTTGCCCAGTGAACGTGAGCGCAGCACGCCGCGTCTGGATATCCAGGCCTTTGCCTGGTTGTGTGTGGCGATATTCGCAGCGTTAGGCTTTCTTGCCGAGGCGCAGCGTTTTGCCTGGTCGGCGCCCCGGGTCTGGTTGCCAGGTTGTGTGGCGCTGTTAGCGGGCGCGGTGTTTATTCTGCGCAGCCGCCGCGCCACTCAGCCGCTGCTGCCCCTGGCGTTGTGGCGGCATGCCGGGTTTCGCAGCGCCAGCTGGGTCGCCCTGACCCTGGGGCTGGGTCTGTATGGTTCGACTTACCTGATCCCGCTGTATCTGCAGACCGTCGAAGGCTTTAGCGCCGGGCGTTCGGGGCTGCTGCTGCTGCCGGCCGGGATATTGATGGGCATGGCATCCTTTCTCGGCGGCTGGCTCAGTGATCGGCTGTCTGCCGCCGTGCTGCTGAGTGCCGGTCTACTGATTTTTGCGCTGTCGGCGGCGGGGCTGGCCTGGGTCGAGCAGGGCGCCTCGTTTATCCAGCTGTGTTTCTGGGCCTGCGTCGGGCGCATTGGCCTGGGTGTATTGCTGCCGGCTTTGAGTACCGGCTCACTGGATATCCTCAGCCCCGAGGAACTGGCCCAGGGCGCGGGGGCTATTACCTTCGTGCGTCAGCTAGGCGGCGCATTTGGGGTCAATCTGCTGACCTTCTTTCTGGAGTGGCGACACAGCGCTGAAGGCGGCGATCACGTCGCGGAGATGCTCGCCTTCAAGCAGAGTTTCTGGCTGGTGGCCGGGGTCTTCGCGGTTACGGTGTTGGCGGCCTGGGGCGTCAAATCGACAAGACGCTGACAGCTCAGTGGTAGTGTGACGGAGTTGTCATTTTCTTGACTGCAGGCCTATGCTTGCACCTGTGGTGGCTTTTTGCCAAACGGCGGTTGGCATTTGTCTATTCAGTGCGCCGTAATTATTGCCATGCACCAGCCGGGTTAAACACGGAACGTACTTCCCAAGGCCGCATTTGCCGTCTTCTATACTCTCGCAAGCGCTGGAAGCGCACGTCTTGGACGTGAAGTGGCGAGGGCACAGGGGCGGATTCACCGGGAGCGTTTTTTATGGCAAAGGTTCGTCAATTACTGATTGGTCTGGCATCCAGCTCGGCCCTGTATTCTGGGCTGGTTCCAGCCCTTGGCCTGGGCGAAATCACCCTGCATTCGGCGCTCAGTCAGCCGCTGGATGCCGAAATCGAATTGTTTGATGTGGGCGATCTGACCGCCGCCGACATGCGCGTGCGCCTGGCACCGGCGGAAGTGTTCAGCCGCTCCGGCGTCGACCGTCTGTATTTCTTCAATGACCTGCGTTTTACCCCGTTGCTGCGCGGCGGCAAGAGCGTGATTCGCGTGGTGTCGACCCAGCCGGTGCGTGAGCCTTACCTGAATTTTATCGTCGAAGTGGTGCGGCCCAATGGCCAGTTGTACCGCGAGTACACCGTGCTGCTCGACCCGCCCAGCTCTGCCGCCTACCGCAGCCTGGCTGCACCTGCAACATCTGCCGCGCCCGCAGTCGTCGCCACTACGCCGCGCGTAGCACCGGCCGCGCCTGTGCGTCCGGCGGTAATGCCCGCCGAGCAGCAGGGTAATCGCTACAGCGTGGTCAGCGGCGACAGCCTGTGGAAGATAGCCACGCGGCTGGCCGCCGACGCCGGGCAGGTGACGCCCCAGGCGCTGATGAACGATATCCATGCGCTTAACCCGCAAGCCTTTATCAATGGCGATATCAATCGCCTGCGTGTTGGTGCGCAATTGCTCTTGCCTGACAGCCTCGCCAGTGCTGCACCGGCAGTAGCCGAAGCACCTGTTGCCATAGCGGCTGCGTCAGAGGCTGTAGCTGCCCCAAGTGCTCAGCAGCCGGTTGAACCGCCGGCTGAGCAACTGATTCAGGAGCAGGCCCGCGTCGAGCAGGAACTGGCCAATCAGATTAGCGAGACCCTGCAATTGCAGCAGAGCCTGGCGCAGCTGGGCCTGCAGGTGCAGCAGTTGCAGGAACAGATGGACGCGCGTGATCAGCAGATAGCCGGCCTGCAGGCCGAGTTGGCCGCACGCCGCGCGAGTGCCGAAGCAACAGCAGCGCCTGTGGCGGCAGCCGCGCCGGTTGCAGCGGCATCGGGTAGTAACTGGTTGGCGCTTATCGCCGGTCTGCTGGTGCTGTTACTGGCGGGCGTGGCGGGCCTGTTCTGGCGCAGCAGAAAACCCGTTGAGCCAGCGCCTGTTGCGGTTGCAGCTGCGCTGACCCCCGCCATGCCCAAGGCGCCAAGTGTTGCACCGGCTATAGCAGTCAAACCTGCAGCCGCAGTGGCTCTGAATGTACGTGAGGTGCCGCGCGGCGGACCGGTATGGCCGGCAGCGGGTGAAGATGCGCTGCAAAGTGCCAACGTGTATGTCGCCTATGGTCGTCTGAGTGAAGCCGCCAGTACCTTGCGCAAGGCCTGGGATGCCCAGCCGCAACGCAGTGATATCGGCTTCCGCCTGCTGGAAGTGCTGGCCTTGCTGGGTGATACCCAGGGCTTTATCGCTCATGAAGCATTGGTGCGCGCATCCGGTTTTACCCCGGCGCGGATTGACGAGCTGAAAGCGCGGCATGCCGAGCTGTTCAGCGCGCCACCGGCCAGCCTGCTGGACGATGTGGTGCTGGAGTTGGATGAGGTCGAGGCGCAGCCGCTGGATGAGGCTGCCAATGATGGCCAGCTCAATCTGGACGATATGTCGCTGGACGCTGACTGGGATCTGGTCAGCCCCTTTGCTCCTACTGCGCAGAAAAAACTGGCAGACAAGGCCGAGAGCAGTGCTGCGGCCAAGCGCAAGGGTTCAGATATCTTCGGGCTGTCCGGCAGCCGCGATGCGCGCAGCCCGTTTGCCGAGTCGATGCTGGTGGAGGAAACCTCCAACGATGGCTGGGGCGGTGACGTGCTCGATGTGGAGCTACTGGATGATCTGGATGAGCTGGTCGGTAACCGCGAAAACCTCTCCAAGCTGAATATGGCCCTGGCCTATATCGAGCAGGGCAGCCTGGACAGTGCCTGCCAGATCCTCAATGAAGTGATCAAAGAGGGCGATGAAGAGCAGAAGCAGGAGGCGCGTCAGCTGCTGGCCAAAATCGCCTGATTCAAATGCTGTTGCTCAACGCCCGCTAGCCTGCGCTACGCGGGCGTTTTTCTTCTGCAGAGACAATGCCGCTGCGCGTTATCATCGGCTTTTCATCCGCGGTGAGCCTGCCAATGTCCAACTCCAAAGTCGAAGTGGTCATCACCTACTGCACGCAATGCCAGTGGCTGCTGCGCGCCGCCTGGCTAGCGCAGGAGCTGCTGTCGACCTTTACCGATGATCTGTCCAGGGTTTGCCTGGAGCCCGGAACGGGCGGGGTATTTCGCATCACCTGTGATGGCGTGCAGATCTGGGAGCGCAAGGCCGATGGCGGTTTCCCCGAGGCCAAGGTGCTCAAGCAGCGCTTGCGCGATCATATTGATCCGGCGCGCGATCTGGGCCACAACGACCGCTGAGCGTTGTTGAGGAACGCTTGGATCACTTGGCCATCCGCGCCGAAATAAAGATCGCGCTGACAATCAGCAGGCCGCCGGCGAGCATGCGCAGGGTCGGCACTTCGCTAAACAGTAACCAGGCGAAGGCGATTCCGTAAATCGGCTCCAGGGCGAAAATCACCGCCGTGGTGCGCGCCTTGAGTACCCGCAGGCTGGCGACGAATAGGCTGTGTGCCAGGCCCGTGCAGAAGATCCCGAGCATGGCCATCCACAACCAATCCTGAGCCTGCACGCTGGGCAGCGTCGGCCAGGCCAGCGGCAGGAATACCAACAGCACGGTGAGGTTCTGGTACAGCGCCGCCTGCACTGGCTCGACGCCACGGGTGCTGGCGCGGTTGAGCAGCGACAACAGGGCGAACAGCAGGCCGGACAGCACGGCCCAAAGCAGGCCGCTGGTGGCCGGGCTGCTGAGGTCGAAATCCGGGGTGACCAGCACCAGGCCCAGGCACACCAGTATCACCATGGCGTACTCGATCGGCCGGGTGCGCTCACGGAACAGCAGCCCCTCCAGCAGCACGGTAAAGGCCGGAAAGCTGGCAAAACCGAGGGTGGCGATGGCCACGCCGGAGATATGCACGGCCTCGAAAAAACTCCACCAGTGACCGCCAAGCAGCAAGCCACCGAGGGCCAGCAGGCTGGTCTGACGCAAGCCAAGGCGGACCAGGCGAGCGTTGCTGATCAGCTTAGCGAACAGCAGCAAGGCCGCCACGGCGAACACCGCGCGGCCGGCGGAGATCATCTGCGGGGTGGTGTTGGCCAGCTTGCCGAAGATGCCCGATAGGCCAAACAGCAGAGCACCCAGATGGATGGCCCACAGCGCATTACGTTGATTCATGCCAGGCGCGCGCCGTTGGGTAGCGGTTTGTCGAAATCCTGCCATTCGATGTATTGCATAGGCGACTCCTCGATTCTGCCGGGCAGTCTAGGTGCCTATCTGTGCCCCTGTCTGTCTCAGGAATCGCGGGTTTTGTCGCCAGGCTCTCGTCGATGGGGGCCGGCGAGTAAGTCAGTGCGGCGCAGTTGCCGAGGCGTAACGCCGAGATGCCGCGACAGCGCGGCGCTAAAGGCGCTTTGTGAGCTGTAGCCGACCCGCGCAGCGATCTCGCCAATCGCCAGGTTGCTGCCCTGCAGCAGCTGGCGCGCCAGCTGCAGGCGACGGCTGCACACGTAGTCCATCGGCGTTTGTCCGGTTTCATCAAGAAAGCGGGCGTGAAAACGCGCCGTCGAGAGGCCGGCTAGACGCGCCAGATCGGCCACCTGCAGCGGGTGTGCGGCATGCTGGTCGATATACGCATCCAACACCGCCAGCGGCAGGCGACTGGCTGCATGGGCAGTAATCGCGCCATTGGCCAGGCTGGCCAAGAGCAGGGCGGCGCCTTGTTGGGCAATCACCGGGTCATTGATCGGGCTGGCGGCCAGCCAGCTGACCAGCTGACTCTGCGCGGGACTCAGGCTGACGGCGGCGGGTTTTTCCAGCAAGCGGCGCGTGGCATCCAGATGCCGGCCCAGCTGTTGTTGCAGCCAACCTTCGCAAGGTACGTCGAGCACCAGGCAGTGACTGCCGTCTTTGCTGCCACAGGCGTGCTGCGCAGCGCTAGGCACCACAGCCAGGGTCTGGCGTTTCACCTGGCTGCCTTGGCCGGCCACCTCGAATTCCAGCAGGCCGCTCAGGCCAAACACCAGCTGCGCGTGGTCATGGCTGTGGCTGAGCCGTTCATGGCTGTAGTGACGCAATGAGAGCAGCGAAGACATGGTGGGCTCCTTGATCGGCCAGCCAGTTTATACCCTTTAGGGGCTGTCACCGAATTGCCACGGCGCTGTCATGCACCTTTCACCACGCCTGCGCAGACTCGAGCAAACCCAGCCGGAGGTCGTCCATGACCAGCGCCCAGCTCGCCAAGCCCAGCCGCAAGCAACGTGTCCGTACCCTGTGGATTTCCGATGTGCACCTGGGCACCCGGGATTGTCAGGCCGAACACCTGGCCGCGTTTCTCAAACGCTATCAGACCGACAAGATCTACCTGGTCGGCGACATCATCGACGGCTGGAAGCTGCGCAGCGGGGTGTACTGGCCGCAGTCGCACAGCAACGTGATCCGCCGCCTGCTGACCATGAGCAAGCGCGGCACCGAGGTGATCTACGTCACCGGCAACCATGACGAATTCCTGCGTCGCTACTCCAGCCTGATGCTCGGTAATATCCAGCTGGTCGACGAGGCCGAGCACCTCACTGCCGATGGCCGTCGCCTGCTGGTGATTCACGGTGACCAATTCGATGTGATCACCCGTTATCACCGCTGGCTGGCCTTTCTCGGCGACTCGGCCTATGGCTTCACCCTGACCCTCAACCGCTGGCTGAATTTCTGGCGCAGCCGCTATGGCTATGGCTATTGGTCGCTGTCGGCGTACCTCAAGCACAAGGTCAAGAGCGCGGTGAATTTCATCAGCGACTTTGAAGAGGCCATCGTCCATGAGTGCGCCAAGCGTGGCTTCAATGGCGTGATTTGCGGGCATATCCACCATGCGGAAATCCGCCCGATGGGTGAGGTCGAATACATGAATTGCGGCGACTGGGTGGAGTCCTGCACGGCGCTGATTGAGCACCTGGATGGCAGCATCGAGTTGTATCGCCTGGCCGATGATCAGGCGCGTCAGCTGCAGGCGGCCCCGATTGTGGCTGCCGAGCCGGTCCTGTGAGGATTCTGATCGTCTCTGACGCCTGGTCACCGCAGGTCAATGGTGTGGTCACCAGCCTGCAGGCGTTGATCAGCGAACTGCGGGGTTTGGGGCATCAGGTCAAGCTGCTGTCGCCAGCGGATTTTCGTGCGTTGCCATGCCCCAGTTACCCGGAAATTCCGCTGGCGTGGAACCTCTGGCGGGTTGGCCCGGCGATTCGCGCGTTTCAGCCGGACTGCGTACACCTGGCCACCGAAGGCCCGTTGGGTTGGGCGGCGCGACGCTGGCTAAGCAAACGCGGGCTGGCGTTCTCCAGCGCCATCCATACGCGCTTTCCCGAATACGTGCACACCCGCTGGCCCTGGGTGCCACTGCGCTGGGGGTATGCCTTTCTGCGCGCATTTCATCGGCCCAGCCAGGCGGTGCTGGTGACCACCGAGCGCATGCGTGAGGAGTTTGCCGGCTGGGGCTTCAAACGCCTGGTGCTGTGGCGCAAGGGTGTTGATACGCGGCTGTTTCGCCCTGCCGTAACGCCGCCATGTCTGGCTGAGCCGATCTTTCTGTATGTCGGGCGGATTGCGCCGGAGAAGAATATCGAGGCGTTTCTCGCCCTCGATCTGCCGGGGCAGAAGCATGTAGCCGGCGATGGGCCGCAGCGCGAGGCATTGCAGGCGGCCTATCCGCAGGTGCGTTTTCTCGGCTATCAGCATGGCCAGGCGTTGGCCGAAGTTTTTCAGAACGCCAGCGTGCTGGTGTTCCCCTCGCGTACCGATACCTACGGTTTGGTGATGCTCGAAGCCCTGGCGTGTGGCACACCGGTGGCGGCATTTCCGGTAGCCGGGCCGTTGGATGTGCTGCAGGCGGGCGTTAGCGGGGTCATGCATGAGGACTTGCGCGCGGCCTGTGTGGCGGCCTTGAGCCTGGATCGCGCGCGTTGCGCCGAGTTGGCCGCGCGGCAATCCTGGCGTGCCTCGGCGCTGGAGTTTCTGGCGCAGCAGCCGCTGCTCGATGGTGAGCTGTGCTTGCAGGCCCAGGTGGGCGCTACATGATCACCTTGTCGCGCAGCTTATCGGCTGCCTGACTGAGGGCCTGGATAACCTTTTCCTTGTCGAAGTTCTGGATGCCGTTGGTGTCCAGGTACATGGAAAAGCCGGGTAGTTCGTGCTCGACATAGCTGGAGGTGGCGCCCAGGTCGCGGCGAAAATCCACCACCTGATAGATCTGCACCGGGCGGGTAAAACCCTTGACGTTGATCTGGCCCTTGTCGCGGCACATGATCACGTCCTTGATCAGCGAATAGGTCTCGTGGGAGATCAGGATTTCACCGGATTCGGCGGCACTTTCCAGGCGGCTGGCGAGGTTCACGTCGCGGCCGATGATGGTGTAGTCCATGCGCGTATCGGCGCCGAAGTTGCCCACCGTGCAGTAACCGGTGTTCAGCCCCATGCGAATTTCCAGCGGTTTGGTGATGCCCTGGGCGCGCCACTGCTGGCGTAACACCTTCATATGTTTGCGCATGGCGATGGCCATGGATACGGCATTCACCGCGTCCTTCTTTGCGCCTTTGCTGCTGGGGTCACCAAAGAACACCATCACGCAGTCACCGATGAATTTGTCGATGGTGCCGCCGTATTTCAGGCAGATCTTCGACATTTCATTGAGGTAGGTATTGAGCAGGTCGGTCAGGGCTTCGGCTTCCAGTTCCTCGGACAGCTCGGTAAAGCCCTTGATATCGGAGAAGAACACCGTGAGCTTCTTGCGCTGGGTTTCCAGGCGCACGCTTTTTTTGCCGGTGAAGATCGATTCCCACACCTGCGGTGACAGGTACTTGGCCAGGTTACGCGCCAGGCGTGCGGCTTTTTCCTGTTCGCGGGTGATTTCGCTGCGCACCTGTGCCAGGCGCAGGCCCTGTTGGTGCACGAAGTAGGCGGTGATGCAGATATACAGGGTGGTGAAAAAGATGCTGACCGTTGCCACCAGCGGTGGGGTGTTGAAGTTCGGCTTGACCTGGAACAGCGCTGCACAAAATACCGCGCCGCTCAGGGCAATCAGCGATGCTAGGGCGAGGTGACGTACGCCACCGATGACCAGTGAGCTGAACAGCAGAATCAGCAGCGACATCAGGCTGGGAACCACCGAGAAACCGAGTAGCGCCAGCGCACCGCCAGAGTGCAACGCGTCAATAAATAGCAGGCTGAGGGTGGTGCGTTGCGGATGCTCGCGTTTGAAACGCAGGCTCAGGTGGTGCGCAAGGTGCGGATAGAGCAGGGCGTAGGGCACCATCCAGAGAATGTCGTAGCCGAAATGCTGGGTGTAGGTGCCGGCGGCAATACTGGCGGCGATGGCGATATAGGCCAGGACGCGGGAGTAGTACTCACGCAGCGGTGGCGCGGGCAGTGCGGAAATTCGGGGGGCGCTTTTGACATTCATCCGATGGGACAATCCCTGCTGCTCGTCTGGCGCCTCTGCTGGGCGCCTGGGTGGCGCACCGTGCCGGCTGCGCAAAATAAGCCAGGGATCATAACCAAGCCCACCGCAACCGCCAAGCGCGGCAGCCGAACGGCAGCGCCGTCTGTGCCAGCGGTCGCCGGGGCGGGCTGTTAAAACTTGATGCGCCCGGTAAAGGCATCCTTGAGCATCACCCAATCGCCCATCAGTGAGTAGAGCGGGTAATCGAAGGTGGCGGGGCGGTTTTTCTCGAAAACAAAGTGACCGACCCAGGCAAAGCCATAGCCCAGTAACGGGATGGCCAGCAGCCACAGCCACTGCTGAGTGACCAAGGCATAGCCCAACACGCAGAGCACCAACAGGCTGCCGACATAGTGCAGGCGGCGGCAGGTGGCGTTGCTGTGCTCCTGCAGGTAATAGGGGTAGAACTCGGCGAAGCTGCTGTAGCGTTCGTGGGTTTTAGTGCTCATCGGGGGGGCTCCTCTTATTCTTTTGAGCGCCACCAGGCTTGCGGCTGTGGCGGCTTACTTGCAGTCTAGGTTGACTGACGCGCTGGGCCACTGACATTAGGTGCCAGTTTAGTATCCTTCTGTCGCCCTTTTTGCTGACTGAAAATAAGAAAACGCCATGAGCGAACGCACCACTTCATCCAGTTGGGCCTCGGGCATTGTCGCGGCCCTGGAGCTTGGCGGGGTTGATTGCCACAGTCTGTTTGCCCAGCTGGGCCTCGACTATGCCGCCTTGACCGACCCCGATGCGCGCTTTGCCCAGGACGGCATGACCCGGCTCTGGCACCTGGCCGTGCAGGCCTCCGGTAACCCGGCGATTGGCCTGAATATGGCGAAAATTCTGCGGCCAGCGTCTTTCAACGTGGTGGGCTATGCGGTGATGAGCAGCCGCAATCTGCAGGAAGGTTTTGCCCGCCTAGTGCGTTATCAGCGGATTATTGGCGAGGGCGCCGACCTCAGCTTTCATCCCACTGCGCAGGGTTATGAAATGCTCCTGGCGATTCATGGTGACCGGCTACCGTCAGCACGGCAGAGCGCGGAAGCCTCGCTGGCACATTCATTGGCATTCTGCCGCTGGCTGACCGGCAAGCCGCTGCGTCCGCGGCTGGTTAGCCTGATGGGGCCGGCTCCGGAGGATCTGGCGCCTTATGAGGACGTATTCCAGTGCCCGCTGAAATTCAACGCCGAGCACTATGCCTTGCTGTTCGAGCGGGCCGATCTGGATGCACCGCTGCCGTCGGCCAACGAGGCGCTGGCGCAGCTGCATGACCGGTTTGCCGGTGATTACCTGGCGCGCTTTACCGGTACGCGGGTGACCCATCAGGTGCGGCAGGTGTTATGCCGCCTGCTGCCTCAGGGCGAGCCCAAGCGGGAAACTGTGGCGCAGGCGTTGCTACTGTCCGAGCGCACCTTGCAGCGGCGTTTGCAGGATGAAGGCACCAGCTACCAGCACCTGCTGGATGACACGCGCCGCGAGCTGGCCGGTCAGTATCTGGGCCAGGCCAACCTGACCTTGCTGGAAATTTCCTACTTGCTGGGCTTTTCCGACCCGAGCAACTTCTTCCGCGCCTTCCGCCGCTGGTTTGACACCACGCCGGGTGAGTACCGAGCGCGCTTGTAGCAGCGCGCTTAGTGTCGCCAGAACGCCGGCAGCATCAGTACCAATACCGTCAGGATCTCCAGGCGCCCCAGCAGCATGCCGAAGGTTAGCAGCCATTTTGCGGTGTCCGGCAGACTGGAGAAGTTACCTGCCGGGCCGATGATCGGGCCCATGCCGGGGCCGACGCCGGAGACGGTGCTGGCCGCACCGCTGAGTGCGGTGATCCAGTCCAGCCCACAAAGCGTCAGGCCTAGGGCCAGCACGGCAATGGTGATGGTGAAGAAGAACGAGAAGGTCAGAATCGAGCGGACGATGTCTTCATCCAGGTGATGGCGGTTGTACTGCTGCTTGATCACCGCGCGCGGATGGATCAGCTGCATCAGGTTGGCCCTGAGCAGCACGTAGGCGACCTGGAAGCGGAAGATCTTCAAGCCGCCCGCCGTCGAGCCCGAGCAGCCGCCGATAAACCCCAGGTAGAAGAACAGCATGCCGGCAAAGCCGCCCCACAGCGTGTAATCGCCGAGGGCAAAGCCGGTGGTGGTCATGATCGAGGTGGTGTTGAACGCCACGTGGCGAATGGCTTCCAGCCAGTGCAGTTCGGTGCTCAGGTAATACCAGGTGCCAAGCAGCAGCCAGGTGCTCAGCAAAATGCCGAGAAAGCCGCGTACCTGCTGGTCCCTGATCAACGCCTTGTAGTTGCCGCGCAACATTGAGGCAAACAGCACAAACGGCACGCTGCCGAGAATCATCAGCACGATGGTGACCCAATGCACGGCCGGCTCGGTCCATTTACCGACTGATTGGTCCGAGGTGGAAAAGCCACCGGTGGCGATGGCCGACATGGTGTGGTTGATCGCATCAAACAGCCCCATGCCCGCCGTCCACAGCGCCAGGCAGCCGAGCAGGCTGATGCCCAGGTAGGCCGCGATCATGTACTTGGCGACCATGTGCGAGCGCGGCATGATCTTTTCGGAGCGGTCCGAGGATTCGGTCTGGAACAGGCGCATACCACCGATACGCAGCATCGGCAGAATCGCCACAGCCATGGCGATAAAGCCGATCCCGCCGAGCCAGTGCAGCAGCGAACGCCAGATCAGAATGCCCGGCGACATGCTATCCAACCCGCTCAGCACCGTGGCGCCGGTGGCGGTGATGCCCGATATGCTTTCAAACACCGCGTCGGTCATGCCCACATGCAGGGAAAACATAAACGGCAGCGAGGCGAAAAGGCCCACCAGTACCCAGCTGGACACCGTCAGCAGGTACATGTCACGTGGGCGCAATTGCACATCTTTGGGCCGGCCCTGGGCAATCATCGCGATGCCGGCGATAAAGGTGATCAGGCTGGACCAGAGAAAAGCGTTGAGTTCGTTAGGCCGCGCAAACAGCACCAGGGTCAGCATGGGCACGGCCATGCTGACCGCCAAGGTCAGCAGAAAAATGCCATTGATAAACGCGATGATCCGTAAGGTCGGCCAAGCCATCTAAGCGGGTTCCGTTGCATAAGTAGCAAGAGTCTAGGTTGTCGGGTTGGCTTATCGCCGGGCCGATTTCACTCAATGGCGCCAGAATGCCCGAGTGACCAATACCAGTACGGTGAGAATTTCCAGGCGTCCGAGCAGCATGCCGATGGTCAGCAGCCATTTGGCGGCATCCGGCAGGCTGGAGAAATTACCCGCCGGGCCGATGATCGGACCCAGGCCTGGACCCACGTTACACACTGCGGTCGCCGCGCCGGTCAGCGCGGTTACCCAATCCAGGCCAAGCAAGGTCAGGCCGAGGGCAATCACGCCGATGGTGATGGTGAAGAAGAACGAAAAGGTGATCAGCGAGCGGACAATTTCTTCATCGAGGTTATGGTTGTTGTACTGCTGCTTGATCACCGCACGCGGGTGCACCAGTTGCTGCAGGTTGGCCCGCAACAGCACATAGGCCACCTGAAAGCGAAAGATCTTCAATCCGCCGGAAGTGGACCCCGAGCAGCCGCCGACAAAGGTCAGGTAGAAGAACAGCAGCACGGCGAAACTGCCCCAGGTGGTGTAGTCGCCCAGTGCATAGCCGGTGGTGGTGACCACTGAGGTGACATTCACCGCGACGATGCGAAACGCATCCAGCCAACTGTTATCCGAGTGCAGCCACAGCCAGGTGCCGAACACCAGCCAGGTGGCCAGCAGAAAGCCAATAAAACCGCGTACCTGGTGGTCCTTGTAAAGCGCTTTGCGGTTACCGCGCAGGGTGGCGACATACAGGGTAAAGGGCAGGCCGCCGAAGATCATCAGTATCACCGCGACCCAGTGCACGGCTGGCTGGTTCCAGTTGGCCAGGGATGAGTCCGAGGTCGAGTAGCCGCCGGTGGAGATCGAGGTCATCGCATGGTTGATTGCATCGAAGGGCGTCATGCCGGCGAGCCAGTAGCCAAGAAAGCCGCTAAGGGTCAGGCCCAGGTAGATAAACAGGATGTATTTGGCCGCCATATGCGAGCGTGGCATGACCTTCTCGCCCCAGTCGGAGGATTCGGTCTGGAACAGGCGCATGCCGCCGACGCGCAGCAGCGGCAGAATCGCCACCGCCATGCCGATAAAGCCGATGCCGCCCAGCCATTGCAGCATCGAGCGCCAGATCAGCAGGCCAGGGGAGGCGTGGTCCAGGCCCGATAGCACGGTTGAGCCGGTGGTGGTAACGCCGGACATGGTCTCGAAGAAGGCGTCGGTGTAGCTGATGTGGTGAATCAGCACCATCGGCAGGGCGGCGAAGATGCACACCACCAGCCAACTGCCGGTGGTCAGCAGGTACATGTCGCGCGGGCGCAGCTGCGCGTCCTTGGGTCGTCCGGGAATGACCATGGCAATACCCGCAGCGGCGGTCACCAGGCTGGACCAGAGAAAGGCGTTGAGGTCGTCGGTGCGCGAATACAGCAGCAGCGTCAGCATGGGGATCAACATGCTGGCGGCCAGGGTGATCAGGAAGATGCCGAGAATAAAAGCAATGATGCGCAGTGTCGGCAATGACATGGATTCGGCTCGGGCTCTGGGACAAAGGGGCGTCATTCTACGCGTGCTGCAGCCACTGTACAGCCACTGTCCAGCCGCCGTAATGCGTGCTTTACAAGCGCTTGGCGCAGCATAGAATAGCCGCCTGGTGCCGGCCCTTACCGGTTTCTGAGCCCGCCAAATCATGTCTGATAGCAATCCTTGTCTAAGCTGTGGCGCCTGCTGCGCGCATTTTCGTGTGTCATTTTTCTGGGGTGAGTGCCAATCGGCGGGTGGTGTGGTGCCCGATGATCGGGTGGTGCTAATCACCCCGCACCGGGTCGCCATGCGCGGCACGGAGCACAAACCCACACGCTGCACGGCCCTGCTCGGTGAAGTCGGCCAGGGTGTGCGTTGCACCTTATATGAGCAGCGCTCCAGCACTTGCCGCGAGTTCGAAGCCTCCTGGGTCAACGGCGAGCACAACCCGCATTGCGATGCGGCGCGCAGCGCACACGGCTTGCCGCCGTTGATGCCGCCGGTATTGCCGAGCATTTCGCCAGAACGGGTGGCTTGAGAAACGCTACGCATTGCCCGTCAGCGGCGCTCAGGCACTAGAATGGCCACCTGTTTCAATTGCCGAGGTGGCTGATGGACGCTCTTGATGCGTTGCTAAACCGTGTTTCCGCGCCGCGCCTGACTGCGCCGGCTCCTGATGCTGCGCAGCGTGAGCTGTTGTTTCGCGCGGCCTTGCGTGCGCCTGACCATGGCCAGCTGCGGCCCTGGCGTTTTCTTACCGTTGAAGGCGATGCGCTGACGCAGCTGGGTGAGCTGTTCGCCAGCGTACTGCCCGCCGATGCCAGCCCCGAAGCCTTGACCAAGGCGCGCGCCATGCCGCTGCGGGCGCCGTTGCTGGTGGTGGTGATTGCCCGTGTACAGGCCAGCCCGAAAGTACCGGCGCAGGAGCAGGTGTTGGCCGCTGGCTGCGCCGCCCACGGCATTCTCCTGGCTGCCCACGCGCAAGGCATTGGTGCGGTCTGGCGCACTGGTGATATGGCCTACAACCCGCAGGTTGCCGCCGGCTTGGGCCTGAGCGCGGATGAGCAGGTGATTGCCTACCTCTACCTTGGCACCCCAGAGCGTGAATTGCGCGCGGTGCCGCAGGTGCAGGTCGGTGACTTTGTCAGGGCTTGGCCTGCGCCTGATTCGGCGGAGTAAGCGGCAGGCGCAGGGTGGCGACAAAGCCGCCTTGCGCATGATTGCTCAGCTCCAGCTGGCCGCCATGCCGCTCGGTGGCACGGCGGGCAATGGCCAAGCCCAGGCCGTGACCGCTGCTGGTCTGCCCGGGGGCGCGGTAGAAGGGTTCGCCAAGGCGTGCCAGCAGCTCAGGCGCAACGCCTGGGCCGTGGTCACGCACACTTAGGCATAGCTGCTCGGCGTCTGTCCTGGCCGTCAGCTCGATGGCCTGGCCAGCCGGGTTGAAACGCAGGGCGTTGCGCAGCAGGTTATCCAGCGCGCGTTGCAGCATGTCCGGCCAGCCGTTGAACTGCAGGTCGCTTTGCAGCTGAATCATGAGCTGTTGCTCCGGCGCGTCCAGGCGCGCGTCATCCTGCAACTTGTGCAGCAGCTCGCCGAGGTTGATCGGCTGCGCCGCGCCCGGCTCTGCATCGAGGCGGGCGAGGGCGAGGATTTCACTGATCAGCGCCTCCAGGCGGTCGCACTCCTGGCTCAAGCGCGGCCAGTATTTTTCCCGTTCGGCAGCATCGGCGCGCTCGGTCAGCGCCAGGGCGATACGCAGGCGCGCCAGCGGGGAACGCAGTTCATGGGACACATCGCGCAGCAACTGGCGCTGGCTGCTGATCAGGCCCTGCACACGCTCGCCCATGCGGTTGAAATCAGCCGCCAGCACGCCGAGTTCATCACGCCGTTCGGCCAATTTGGCCAGGCTGTTCTGTTGATAGGCGGTTTGCCCTAGGTCATGCACGGCGCCGCGTAGGCGATTCAGCGGACGGGTGATGGACAGCGTCAGCCAGAGGCTGAACAGGGTCAGTACCAGCATGGCGATACCCAATGCGCTCAGCGGCCAGAGCAGGCTTTCGCGCTGCCAGGCAGCGACCTCGGGGTTCGGAATGCGGTAGATAAACAAGTAGGTTTCGCCGCTGTGCGGGCTGGTGTAATCGACACTCAGGCGGCGCCAGGGCAGGCGTTTTTCATTGCGATGACGGGCCTCAAAGGCCGCTGCGCGGGGCGGGAAGGTGCCTTTGACCACGGCTTGGCCACTGTCATCAAGCACCTGTACGTCAATACGGAACTCGCGTTTTCGATTTTCCAGGAGGTCTTGGGCGGCACGTGGGCCTTGTTGTTCGTAACGCTGGGTCCACGCCTGGGCAAGGTTTTCCATGCCGGGATGCTGGCTGAGCAACCAGGCGTCCTGATTGAGCATGCGCCCAAGCAGCATGGACAGCCCGGCAACCAGGGCAATAGCCAGCCAGAAGCTGGCAAAGATGCGCCAGAACAGTGACCGCACGGTGGCTCCTTTTGGTAACGGCTGCAGTGGAAATGCGTACGCCCATCAGGCTGCAAAGCCTGATGGGCGTAAAGGCAACAGTGCCTGATTTAGTTCTTTTTCGCCTGCTCGGCTTGCCAGGCTTTGAATGCCTGACGTTCCGCGCGACGCTCTTGCATCTTCTTCTGGTGCTCGTCGAAGGCTTTCTGCTGCTCGGGCTTGAGCAGGGCGCGGATGGCGCTGTGCTGTTTGTCCTTGGCAGCTTGCAATTCGTCCTGCATGGCTTTCTGTTCAGCCGCCGGCAGCTTGTCCAGGTAGCGCTTGGTGATGTCATGGCGGCCTTTCATCTGCTCGCCCATCAGCTGACGGATTTCGCGGTGCTGCTCTTTGCTCAGATCGAGCTCTTTGAACATGCGCGAGCCATGTTCACCATGATGGCCGCCGCCGTGCCGTGGGCCGTCTTCCGGCATGGCCATAGCCAGGGTCGGCAGGGTCAGGGCGAGCAGTACTGCGGTAAGGGTCTTGCGCATGGTGTGTCTCCTTGTCTGAAACCGGTAAGCACCGGATGAGCCCAGTCTAGGGCGGTCAAGGTCAAGGGCCGTCAGGTCAAGGTAAAGCTTGGGTAAAGAGCGCTGTGCGGCTGATTTACACAGCGACTGCTCAGACGCTGTAGTAGTAGCCGCGGCTACGTAAGGCAAGAATGCGCTGGCGGCCATCGGCGTGTGGGCCGAGCTTTTTGCGCAGGTTGCTGACGTGCATATCCAGGCTGCGGTCATACAGGGTCAGTTTGCGGCCGAGGGCCAGTTGTGCCAGTTCCTGTTTATCCACCGGCTCGCCAGGCTGTTGCAGCAGGGCTTCGAGGATGCGGCTTTCCGAGAGGGTCAGCAGCACTTCCTGTTCGCCCAGGGTCACGGTGCCGCGCGCCTGGCTGTAATGCAGGTCGCCGAGATCGAGCGGGCTGCTGGGCGTTGCCGGCAGGCTGCGGCGCAAGACGGCGCGCAGGCGTGCGGTGAGTTCACGGGGATCGCAGGGTTTGGCCAGGTAATCGTCGGCGCCCAACTCCAGGCCGAGAATCCGGTCCAACGGTTCGCCGCGCGCTGAAAGCATCAGCACCGGCAGTTCCGGGTGATCGCTGCGCAATTGCTTGAGCAGTTCCAGGCCGCTGCCGTCGGGCAGCATCACGTCCAGCACCACCGCATCTGGGCTGTGCTTGGCGAGGGCGTTGCGCGCGCTGAGGCCATCATGGCAGGCGCTGACCTGAAAGCCTTCTTGGCTCAGCCAACTGGTCAGCAGTTCGCAGAGTTCGACGTCGTCGTCGATTAACAGCAGATCACTCATGGGTCAGTTGAGCCACTCGCTGCGCGAGCGACGACCACGGCGCAGCAGGGCGCCGATAATCACCCCGAGCAAACCGGCGCCGGCGCCCGTGGCAAACCACATCTGCTGTTCGCTGATCAGTGGCTGCGGTGCGCTGGCCTGGGCTTTTTTCAGCTGCTGTTTGAGGCGCTGGTTTTCCTGGCGCAGGCGCTGCAGTTGTACGGTGTCACGTTCGTTGCTGCTGTTTTGCAATTCAGCGCTAAGGGCTTCGCGCTGTTCTTCGCTGAGCGCCAGGCGCTGCTCCAGTTCATCGATCTGCGTCTGCGCCGAGGTGGCCTGCGTCAATGGCAGCGGCGGGCTTTCCTCGGCCTGGGTGACGGCCGGCAAGCACAGGGTCAAGAGCAGAAACAGCGGGCCTGGACGCATCGGAACTCCTATCTTTGTAATTGTTGTTATGGGTTATTCAGCGAGGGATTGGCTCAAGGCAAGACCAGTTTGAAAGGTTTTACCAGCACCGAGGCATACACCCCGGCGGCGCGGTAAGGGTCGGCATCGGCCCATTGTTGTGCGGCCAGTAGCGATTCGAACTCGGCGACGATCAGGCTGCCGGAAAAGCCCGCTGGACCTGGGTCATTGCTGTCGACGGCCGGGTGCGGGCCGGCGAGGATCAAGCGGCCTTCAGTTTTCAGTTGCTCCAGGCGTGCAAGGTGCGCCGGGCGGGCATTCAGACGGCTTTCCAGGGAGTTCTGCACATCGGTGGCAATGATCGCGTAGAGCATTTCAATCCTTAATAAGGTCGTCGGCGCAGGCCGCTGCCAGGGGAGAAAAGCAGCCTGTTCAGGCAAAGTCGAGGAAATATTGGCGCAAGCCAGCAAGAATCCACATCTGGCGGCATAATAACAAACATAAATGACTCGGAAAGCGCCCTTATGGATGTTGATTTGCATTGCCACAGCACCGCTTCTGATGGCGCCCTTGCGCCAGCTGTGGTGGTGGCGCGGGCGTTTGAGCGCGGTGTGCGTGTGCTGGCGCTGACCGATCACGACACCCTCGATGGCCTCGACGAGGCTGGCGCCGCAGCGCAGGCGCTGGGCATGCAACTGGTCAATGGCGTCGAACTGTCCTGCACCTGGGGTGGTGCGACTATTCACGTCTTGGGCTATGCCTTCAACCGCGATGCACCGGCCTTGCAGCAGGCGATTGCTGAACTGCACGAGGGCCGCTGGCTGCGCGCCGCGGAAATCAGCAAACGCCTGGAAGCTAAAGGTATGCCGGGCGCTTTGGAAGGCGCGCGGGCCATGCAGCAGGAATTGGGCGACAGCGGCAATGCCCCGGCGCGCCCGCACTTTGCCGACTTTCTGGTGCGCAGCGGTTATGTCAAAGACCGCGCCGAAGCGTTTCGCAAGTGGCTGGGCTCGGGCAAGTTGGGTGATGTCAAACAGCACTGGCCAGAGTTGGCTCAGGCAGTGGATACCCTGCGCCGCGCGGGTGCCTGGGTCAGTCTGGCGCATCCCTGGCAGTACGACTTTACTCGCAGTAAACGACGCAAGTTGATTGCCGATTTTGTCGGTGCTGGCGGGCATTCACTGGAAGTAGTCAACGGTATGCAGCCAGCCGAACAGGTTGGCAGTCTGGCGATTCTGGCGAGGGAGTTCGGCATGTTTGTCACCGCAGGCAGTGATTTCCACGCGCCAGGCCAGTGGTCTGAGCTGGGCGTCTATCGTCCGGTGCCCGAGGATCTACCGCCCCTGTGGGCACGGTTTCAACATGTCCAGCAGCCTACTGCAATTTGACCAGGAACCGAGCGTGAGCCAATTCTTCCAGATTCATCCGGAAAACCCGCAAGCGCGCCTGATCAAACAGGCCGTGGAGATTATCCGCAACGGTGGGGTGGTGATCTATCCGACCGATTCCTCCTATGCCGTCGGCTGCCACATCGGCGACAAGAACGCGGTGGAGCGCATCCGCCGCCTGCGTCAGCTGGACGATAAACACAATTTCACCCTGGTATGCCGCGACCTGTCGCAGCTCAGCACCTTTGCCAAGGTCGATACCGCCGCCTTCCGCCTGCTTAAGAGTCATACCCCGGGGCCTTACACCTTTATCCTCAACGCCACCCGTGAAGTGCCGCGCATGCTGCTGCATGCCAAGCGCCGCACCATCGGTCTGCGTGTGCCCAGCCATCCGATTGCCATGGCCTTGCTGGCCGAGCTGGATGAGCCGTTGATGAGCGTGACCTTGATTCTGCCGGGTGACACGCTGCCGATGAGCGACCCTTACGAGATGCGTCAGATCCTTGAACATCAGGTCGATTTGATCATCGATGGCGGTTTTGGCGGGCTGGAAGCCTCCACCGTGGTCAGCCTGCTTAACGATGAGCCCGAGGTGTTCCGAGTGGGTTGCGGTGATCCGTCGCCTTTTACGAATGACATCTGATCCTGGCTATAATCGTTTTCCTTTGAGTTTTCAGGTAATCCGTTTTGAGTCTTGTTGACGCTGAACGCCGCGTGCTGTCTGGCATGCGCCCGAGCGGTCTGCTGCACCTGGGGCATTACCAGGGGGTGCTGAAGAACTGGGTGAAGCTGCAACACACCTATGAATGCTTCTTCTGCATCGTTGATCTACACGCGCTGACCACTGATTACGACGATGTCGGCCCACTGTCCCAGCGCGTTATGGACATGGCTGTGGACTGGCTGGCGGCCGGCGTCAGCCCCAGTTCGGCGACGCTGTTTATCCAGTCGCAAGTCCCTGAACACGCCGAGTTGCACCTGCTGCTGTCGATGATCTGCCCGCTCAGCTGGCTGGAGCGCGTGCCGTCCTATAAAGAGCAGCAGGAACAGCTGCACGGCAAGGACCTGAGCACCTTCGGCTTTCTCGGTTACCCCTTGCTGCAGGCGGCGGACATTCTGCTGTACCGCGCCGGCGTGGTGCCGGTAGGCAGTGACCAGTTGGCGCATATCGAGTTTGCCCGTGATGTGGCGCGGCGTTTCAACCATTTGTATGGCCGCGAGCCTGGCTTTGAGGAGAAGGCTGAGGCGGCGATCATCAAGCTGGGCAAGAAAACCGCAACCCTCTACAACAATCTGCGTAAGGCCTATCAAGAACAGGGCGACGCAGAAGCGCTGGAAACCGCGCGAGCGCTGCTCAAGGACCAACAGAGCATCACCTTGGGTGATAAAGAGCGCCTCTACGGTTACCTGGAAGGCGGCGGCAAGATTCTGCTGATCGAGCCGCAGGCCATGCTTGGCGAGTCGCCCAAGCTGCTCGGGCTCGATGGTGGCAAGATGTCCAAATCCAACAACAATGCGATTTTCCTGCGTGACAGCGCTGCGGTGATCGAGGAAAAGATCCGCCGTATGCCGACTGATCCGGCGCGGGTGCATCGCGATGACCCCGGCAGCCCGGCAAATTGCCCGGTGTGGTCGCTGCATCAGCTGTATTCCAGCCACGCGACCTGCGACTGGGCGCAGCAAGGCTGCCGCAGCGCCGGTATCGGCTGCCTGGAGTGCAAGGCGCCTTTGGTCGAAGCGCTGCAACAGGAACTGCAACCTCTGCAGGCGCGTGCTGCGGATTATCAGGACAACCCTGATCTGGTCCGGCAGATTCTTGCCGATGGCGCCGAGCGCGCGCGCTCCGAAGCGCGGGAAACCTTGAGTGAAGTGCGCCTGGCCCTTGGCCTGAATTACCGCTGAACCTAACGCTGAATCTAATTTCGAGAGTGACCATGTCCAGCGTGCCAGTCCAGGAACACCCCGACAGCCATCCCCAGGATCAGGCCAATGCCCAGCAAGAGCTGCCATTTGCCCTGGTGTATGGTCAGGCGGTCACCGAAATGCCGCTGGATCTGTATATCCCGCCGGATGCCCTGGAGGTGTTTCTCGAAGCCTTTGAAGGCCCGCTGGACCTGCTGCTGTACCTGATTCGCAAGCAGAACATCGACGTGCTGGATATCCCGGTGGCGGAAATCACCCGTCAGTACATGGGCTATGTCGAACTGATGCAGTCGGTGCGTCTGGAGCTGGCTGCCGAGTACCTGGTGATGGCAGCCATGCTCGCCGAGATCAAGTCGCGCATGCTGTTGCCGCGCTCCAGCGAGGTCGAAGCCGAGGAAGACGACCCGCGCGCCGAGCTGATCCGTCGCCTGCAGGAATACGAGCGTTACAAGGCCGCCGCAGAAGGCATTGACGGCCTTAGCCGGGTCGGCCGTGACGTTACCGTGCCGCGCCTGGACGCGCCTGAAGCGCGGGCGCGCAAGTTGCTGCCGGATGTCAGCCTGGAAGAAGTGCTGCTGTCGATGGCCGAAGCGCTGCGCCGCGCCGATATGTTTGAAAGCCACCAAGTCACCCGTGAGGCGCTGTCGACCCGCGAACGCATGAGCGAAGTGCTCGAACGCCTCAAGGGCGGCGCGTTTGTGCCCTTTGTTAGCCTGTTCAGCGCTGAAGAAGGCAAACTCGGGGTGGTGGTGACCTTTATGGCGGTGCTCGAGTTGATCAAGGAATCCCTGGTTGAACTGGTGCAAAATGAGGCTTTCGGGCCAATCCATGTGCGTGCGCGGGCTGAATAAGCATGAACCTTAACGAACCTCGTGAGCTGGCCAGCCTGCTCGAAGCCTTTCTGCTGGCCTCCGGCAAGCCGCAATCGCTGGAGCGTCTGTATGAACTCTTCGAGGAGGCCGAGCGGCCGGAGCCAGCGGTCTTCAAGAAGGCCCTGACGCACCTGGGCAAGTCCTGCGAAGGACGCGCTTTTGAGCTTATCGAAGTGGCGTCCGGTTACCGCCTGCAAGTGCGTGAACGTTTCGCCCCCTGGGTCGGCCGGCTGTGGGAAGAGCGCCCGCAGCGCTATTCGCGCGCCATGCTGGAAACCCTGGCGCTGATTGCCTACCGCCAGCCGATCACCCGTGGCGAAATCGAAGATGTGCGAGGTGTGGCGGTCAACAGCCATATCGTCAAAACCCTGCTGGAGCGCGAGTGGATTCGCGTGGTGGGTTACCGCGATGTGCCGGGCAAACCGGCGATGTTTGCCACCACCAAGGCCTTTCTCGATCACTTCAACCTGAAAAGCCTCGATGAATTACCGCCACTGGCCGCCCTGCGCGAGTTGGAACCCGAGCCGGCGTTGGCTTTTGAGGATGATCTGGAAGCGCCGCAAAGCCTGCAGGCGCGTGCCGATCTGGCTCTGGCCGACGAACCAGCAGTGGAAGCGGGCGAGGAAACCAGCTTCAGTAGCCTGCTGGCTGAACTCGACTCGATGGAGCAGGGTCTGAAAACCGATTTCGACGACCTGCCCGAGCAGGACGATGAGCTTGACGATGCCGAAGAGCCTCATGAAGCCCTGGATAAAGAGCAGCTGCCTGACTGAGGGTCGTAGGATGGGTGGGGCCACCGATCAACGGTAGCCCGGATAAGCCTTGGCGCAATCCGGGATGGCAGCTCCCCGGATTTCATCCGGGCTACGGTAATGGGCTAGCACATAGGCGCCGATTGTCGCAAAGGCCGACGACTGCTCATCTGCCAGCTAGCCTCAATCCGTGCGTAAGCGCCGCGTTTCGCGTATGCTCCGCGGCCCTTCGACGACTCGAGTCGTCCAATCACTAAAGAAAACACCGGGAGGTGCCCAGATGAGTGAAGAAATCGAAGAATACAGCCCCGCAGGCGAAAAACTGCAGAAAGTCATGGCGCGCATGGGCCTGGCTTCACGCCGTGAAATCGAAGCCTGGATTACCGCTGGCCGCGTCAAGGTCAACGGCGCAGTCGCCAGTCTCGGCGTGCGCGTCGACCTGCACGACGCGATTGCCGTCGATGGCAAGGTGATCCGCCGCGAAGAAGCTGCCGAAAGCGTGCGCCGCGTAATCATCTACAACAAACCCGAAGGCGAGATCTGCACCCGTGACGACCCGGAAGGCCGTCCGACCGTGTTTGACCGCTTGCCACGGCCGAAAGATGGCCGCTGGATCAATATCGGTCGCCTCGACATCAACACCACCGGTTTGCTGATGTTCACCACCGACGGTGAGCTGGCCAACCGCCTGATGCACCCGTCCTTCCAGATGGACCGCGAGTACGCCGTGCGTGTGCGTGGCGAAGTCGATGAAGAGATGATCGAGCGCCTGAAAGCTGGCGTGATGCTCGAAGACGGCCCGGCCAAGTTCACCGATATCAAGGTCGCTCCGGGCGGCGTGGGCTTCAACCACTGGTATCACTGCGTGGTGATGGAAGGCCGTAACCGCGAAGTGCGTCGTTTGTGGGAATCCCAGGGCCTGGTGGTCAGCCGTCTGAAGCGTGTGCGTTTCGGCCCGGTGTTTATCACCTCGGACCTGACCATGGGCCGCTGGCGCGAAATGAGCCAGCGCGAAGTGGATATCCTCAGCGAGGAAGTCGGCCTCAAGCCGGTTGCCTTGCCGGATATGAAGGAAAAAGCCCGCGACAAGATCGACCGTCTGCAACGCAAATCGGCCAAGCCGGTAGGTCGTGCCGCACGTCCGGAGCGGACTTTGCGTCCGGCCCATGGCGGCGGTCCGGCAGCGGCTGGCGATCAGGGCCGTTCGCGCCCTGCGCGTGGCGAAGGTGCTGAGCGTGGCGAGCGTCCAGTACGCACTCCACGTGCGCCGCGTGTCGATCAAGGCAAAGGCACGCCAGTTGCCGAGCGTCCGAGCGATGTCAACAAGAAGCGTCCGGCCAAGCCGGGTGCACAGCGCCCTGGCGTCGAGCTGAGCGAGCGTCCATCGCGCAAGCCAGCCGGTGCGCCGGTCAAGCGCCGCAGCCCGCCGAGCCGTGAAGGTCAGCGCCCAGGTTTTGGTCGCGGTCCTAAGCCGGAGTAATCCATTGCGGTGGATGTAAAAAGGCGACCCTAGGGTCGCCTTTTTTATTTGCCGAGTATTTAGCCCGCCATCGACAGACGATTACGGCCATCGCGTTTGGACACATACAGCGCGTTGTCGGCGCGGCGCAGCAGGCTTTCCATCGATTCGCCCGGCAGCAGGGTGGCGCAGCCGAGGCTGACCGACAGTTCGATGGCGCGGTTTTCCACCAGGTACTGGATGCCCAGGACCGCCATGCGCAGGCGCTCACCAACCATTGAGGCAGATTCGCGGTTGGTGTTGGAGAGCAGCACCATAAATTCTTCACCGCCGAAGCGAAACACCATGTCGACGTTGCGCAGGCTGTCTTTCAGCGCTGTAGCAACGGCTTTCAGTGCCTGATCACCGATCAGATGGCCGTGGGTATCGTTGATGCGCTTGAAGTGGTCGATGTCGACCATCAGTACCGACAGTGGCTGCAGGGTGCGCCGGGCAATATCCACTTCGCGCTTGAGCGTCTGCTGCATGGCGATGCGGTTGCCGGTTTCGGTCAGCGGGTCGCGTAGTGCGCTTTGTACGGCTGCGCGATAGAGCAGGGCGTTGCGCAGCGGAAATAGCAGGCTGGCGAGCAGCGATTCGAGCTGGCCCAGCTCATCCTCACTGAAGCGCTGGTTGCGGCGGAATGTCAGCTCACCGAGGAATTCACCATCGTGATTCAAGCGGTAGCCGGCCGAGTGGTTGCCGCGCTCGCCCAGCTCCAGACGCAGATCGCAGGAGGCCAGTTGGTAGCTGAGGGCGCTGAGCGGTACCAGGCGCTGCACTTCGCTGTAGAACAGCTCAAGAATGCGTTCGGCTTCCAGCGAAGTTTGCAGGCGCAGGCTCAGTTGCTGGCGCAGTTGTGCCAGGCTGACCGGCTTGAGGTTTTTCTGCAGACGACCGGCATAGCCGAGACGCTGCAATTTGGCAGCGTCGAAATCGATGGTGTTGGACTGGTTGTGCGGGGCCATGAAGCTCTACCTCTAGCGCAGTACGCGACGATAACTGGGCTAGAGCGAATTCCGTGCCAATCTCAAAATCACTTAAAAAGTGCTTTTAATTCATTGGTTTAGTATTTATTTAAACGAGTACGCGGCAAACCTTTGCCGGTTAACTGACGGGACTGCTGGCAATTTGATGCCAGGTAAATCGCTTGCCGCCGGAAAACCGGCGGCAGTTGTGATGGCTTACTGCGCGTCAAATGCCTGACCGTTGACCCCTGTGCTGTCTGGCCCCATCAGGTACAAGTAGACCGGCATGATGGCGTCCGGCAGCAGGTTATTAGCTGGATTCTCGCCCGGGTAGGCCTGGGCGCGCATGTCGGTGCGGGTGGCGCCTGGGTTGACGCTGTTGGCGCGCACGCTGGCGATACCGTCGATTTCGTCGGCGAGTACCTGCATCAGGCCCTCGGTGGCGAATTTCGATACGGCATAAGCACCCCAGTAAGCGCGACCCTTGCGCCCGACACTGCTGGAGGTAAACACCACCGAGGCGTCCGTCGAGAGTTTGAGCAGCGGCAGCAGGGTGCTGGTGAGCATAAACATGGCGTTGACGTTGACCTGCATAACGCGCATGAAGTTGTCGCCGGACAGCTGCTCCAGCGGCGTGCGCGGGCCGATGATCGAGGCGTTGTGCAGCAGGCCGTCGAGTTTGCCGAACTCGGCTTCGATCATCGCCGCCAGCTCGTCGTACTGATGCGGCAGGGCGGTTTCCAGGTTGAACGGGATGACCGCGGCCTGCGGATGGCCGGCGGCTTCGATGGCGTCATACACCCGGCTGAGGTTTTCTTCGGTCTTGCCCAGCAGCAGCACGGTTGCACCATGGGCGGCAAAGGTTTTGGCGGCGGTTGCGCCAATGCCACGGCCGGCACCGGTCACCAGAATCACGCGGCCCTTGAGCAGGTCGGGGCGGGCGGAATAGTCATGCATGGGTAAAGCCTCATTAATTCAAAAACGGGTGGCGTCGGCGCGCGCCTGGCAGGCGATTTTCAGCAGCTGCACAGGGCTCGTTCGAGTACGGCGCGCAGTTCCAGTGGATGGTCCACCACCACATCGGCGCCCCAGTTGCGTGGGTTGTCCTGCGGGTGGATATAGCCGTAGGTGACGGCGGCGGTCTTGCAGCCGGCGGCGCGGCCGGCTTCGATATCGCGCTCGTCATCGCCAACAAACAGGGTGGCGGCGGGTTCTACGCCCATTTTCGCGCAGGCCAGCAGGATCATCTCCGGGTCGGGCTTGCTGCGGCTGACGTGATCCGGGCAGACCAGCACCGCCGAGCGCTGCGCTAGGCCGAGTTGCTGCATGATCGGCTCGGCGTAGCGCACCGGCTTATTGGTCGCTACGCCCCAGACCAGCTTGGCCTGTTCGATGTCAGTGAGCAGCTCATGCATGCCGTCGAAGGGCCGGGTCAGCACCGCGCAGTGGCTCTGGTAGCGTTCGAGAAACTCCAGGCGCAGGGTTTCGAAACATGCGGCCTCGGGGTCCATGGCGAAGTTGGCGGCGACCATCGCGCGCGCACCACCGGAGACCTGATCGCGGATCAGCTTGTCGGCAATCGGCGGCAGGTCGCGCTCGGCGCGCATGGCCTGGCAAATGGCGATAAAGTCCGGCGCGCTGTCGAGCAGGGTGCCGTCCATATCGAATAAAACCGCGCGCAAGCGCATTAGGCCTCCTTGAGTGTCTGGATCATGTAGTTGACGTCGACATCGGCTTCCAGCTTGTAGCGTTTGCTCAGCGGGTTGTAGGTCAGGCCGATGATGTCCTTGACCTCAAGGCCCGCCTCGCGGCTCCAGGCGCCCAGCTCGGACGGGCGGATAAATTTCTTGAAGTCATGGGTGCCGCGCGGCAGCAGGCGCATCAGGTATTCGGCGCCGATGATGGCAAACAGATACGCCTTGGGGTTGCGGTTGATGGTGGAGAAGAACACCTGACCGCCAGGCTTGACCATGCGGTAGCACGCGCGGATCACCGAGGCTGGGTCGGGTACGTGCTCGAGCATTTCCAGGCAGGTGACCACATCGAACTGCTCGGGCATCTCGAGGGCCAGGGCTTCGGCGGTGATCTGTCGGTACTCAACGCTGACGCCGGATTCCAGCTGATGCAGTTGGGCCACGGCCAGCGGTGCTTCACCCATGTCGATACCGGTGACGCTGGCGCCGCGCTGAGCCATGGATTCGCTGAGGATGCCGCCGCCGCAGCCGACGTCCAGGACCTTCTTGCCGGCCAGGCCGACGCGTTCGTCGATCCAGTTGACCCGCAGCGGGTTGATGTCATGCAGCGGCTTGAATTCGCTTTCGCGGTCCCACCAGCGGTGGGCAAGGGCTTCGAATTTGGCGATTTCGGCGTGGTCGACGTTGCTCATATAAATCCCTGAATCAGGCTGCAGCGAGAGGCTCATGTTGCCAGTTTCGCCGGGTGGATTGGACGTCTGTTGTGCGTCCAATGTATGTCAGTTTGTCGCAGTGTCTGCTGTGTAGCCCGGATGGAATCCGGGGTGGGCGCAACAGATGCGCGGTTGTTCCCGGATTTCATCCGGGCTACCTATCCTCTTCCAGCAATCTTCGCGCCCCAGGCGCGGGCGTTGGCGATGATCCGTTGTTCGTCCAGGCGCGTCAGTTGGCCGCCGTCGAGCAATTGCTTACCGCCGACCCACAGGTGTTCGACGCAGGCGCGGCCGCCGGCATAAAGCAGCTGCGATACCGGGTCATAGACCGGTTGCTGGGCCAGGCCGGAGAGGTTGAACGCCACCATGTCCGCGGCCTTGCCCGGCTCCAGCGAACCGATCTGCTCATCCAGACCCAGGGCGCGTGCGCCGTTGAGCGTGGCCATGCGCAGCGCGCGGTGGGCATCCAGAGCCGTGGCGCAACCGGCTACGGCTTTGGCCAGCAGGGCGGCGGTGCGGGTTTCGCCGAGCAGGTCGAGGTCGTTGTTGCTCGCTGCGCCATCGGTGCCGATGGCGACGTTGACCCCGGCCTGCCAAAGTTTTTCCACCGGGCAGAAGCCGCTGGCCAGCTTGAGGTTGGATTCTGGACAATGGATCACGCTGCTGTTGCTTTCCACCAGCAGGGCCAGGTCTTCATCATTTATCTGGGTCATGTGCACGGCCTGGAAACGCGGGCCGAGCAGGTCGAGGCGCGCCAGGCGGGCCAGTGGCCGTTCGCCGCGCTGCTCCAGGCTCTGCTGCACTTCAAAAGCGGTTTCGTGCACATGCATATGAATGCCGGCGTCCAGCTCTTCGGCGAGCATGCGGATGTTTTCCAGCTTGTCGTCGCTCACCGTATAGGGGGCGTGGGGGCCGAAGGCCACGCTCAGGCGCGGGTGGTGCTTGAGGTCGTCGAACAGCGCCAGGCCCTTGCGCAGCGACTCGTCTGCGTCGCGGGCGCCGGGAATCGGGAAATCCAGCACCGGAATGCTGATCTGCGCGCGGATGCCGCTGCTGTGTACCAGCTGGCTGGCGGTTTCCGGGAAGAAATACATGTCAGAAAAGCAGGTGATGCCACCCTTGAGCTGTTCGGCGATGGCCAGCTCGGTGCCGTCCTGGACAAACTGCTCGTTGACCCACTTGGCCTCGGCCGGCCAGATGTGCTTCTCCAGCCAGGTCATCAGCGGTAGATCATCGGCCAGGCCGCGGAACAGGGTCATTGCCGCATGCCCGTGGGCGTTGACCAGGCCAGGCGTGAGTAGTCGTCCGGGCAACTCAAACACCTGCAGGGCTGCGTGTTTGAGTGCTTCAGCGCGCGGGGCGATCAGCGCGATGCGCCCGTCACGGATACCCAGGCCGTGTTCCAGCAGCACCACGCCAGCAGGCTCGACCGGGACCAGCCAGGTGGGCAGCAACAGCAGGTCGAGTGGGGCTAGGGGCATGGTGGCGCTTCCGGCAGATATAAAGTGGCGAGTTTATAGGGGAACGCCCTAGGCTTGAAGCTGCACGCGCTTTATCTGGCGGGCTGCTGGCGCGATGCGCCGGGCGGTGTGCGTATAATGGTCGGCTTTTTCCGGCGGAGGTGTGTGATGCGCGAGCAATTGCTAGCGGCAGAGAAGGTCCGGGCCATTGAGTGGCGTGACGGCGCTCTGCACCTGCTCGATCAGCGCGCGCTGCCGTTCGAGGAAACCTGGCTGAGCTTCCACTCGGCTACGGATGTCGCCGAGGCGATCCGCAGCATGGTGGTGCGCGGCGCGCCGGCCATCGGCATCACTGCGGCCTATGCAATCGTTCTAGCTGTGCGGGCTCGTCTGCAGGCGGGTGGCGACTGGCGTGCGGCGCTGCAGGCGGATTTCGATCTGCTGGCGGCTTCGCGGCCGACGGCGGTCAATCTGTTCTGGGCGCTTGATCGTATGCGTGATCGGCTGCGCCGGCTGAAAAGCCATGACGATCCGTTGGCGCTGCTGGAGGCCGAAGCCATTGGCATTCATCAAAGTGATCGCGAAGCCAACCTGACCATGGCCCAGCTGGGCGTCGATCTGATCCGCAAGCACCAAGGCAATCAGCAGAACTTGCTGACCCACTGCAATCCCGGCGCTTTGGCGACTGGCGGCTTCGGTACGGCGCTGGGGGTGATTCGCGCAGCCTTTCACGATGGTTTGCTTGAGCGGGTGTACGCCGATGAAACCCGCCCTTGGCTACAGGGCTCGCGCCTGACCGCTTGGGAGCTGGCCGCTGATGGTATTCCCGTGACGGTGAATGTCGACTCGGCGGCTGCGCACCTGATGAAAACCCGCGGCATCACCTGGGTCATCGTCGGGGCGGACCGTATCGCTGCAAACGGCGATGTGGCGAACAAGATTGGCACCTATCAGCTGGCGGTGAATGCCATGCACCACGGTGTGCGCTTTATGGTGGTGGCGCCGAGTTCAACCATTGATATGGCCATGGAACACGGTGATGACATCGTGCTGGAAGAGCGTGATGCCAGTGAGCTGCTGGAACTGGGCGGCAAGCGCATCGCCGGTGGGATCGAAGCACTCAATCCGGTATTCGATGTGACCCCGGCGGACCTGATTGACTTTATCGTCACCGAGAAGGGTGTGGTTGATCGTCCTGACGCGGAAAAAATGGCGCAATTGATGTGCCGCAAGCGTCTGCACTGAGTTTTTCAACGAGTACGCATGGCTGGTCGGCAGGCTGCTGCTGGGGATAGGTGCGCCGCGGTGATTGTGGTAAGCTCCGGCGGTTTTCGGGGGTGCTCGTTATGGGCCTCTTACCTGCGCAGATACATGGCATAACTTATTGATTTGTCGTGAGTCGCTATGAGCCTTAAGGCTCGGCGACAGGCTCCACACCACTCAGGACGAGCGGCGCGGAGTTTCACCAGAAAAAGGAACAAGGCTACTCATGGGCGAACTGGCCAAAGAAATCCTCCCGGTCAATATTGAAGACGAACTCAAGCAGTCCTACCTCGATTACGCGATGAGTGTAATCGTCGGGCGCGCACTGCCGGATGCACGTGATGGCTTGAAGCCCGTGCACCGCCGTGTGCTGTTTGCTATGAGTGAGTTGGGCAACGACTGGAACAAGGCATACAAGAAGTCCGCCCGTGTGGTCGGTGACGTAATCGGTAAGTACCACCCACACGGTGATACCGCGGTGTACGACACCATCGTACGGATGGCGCAGCCATTCTCGCTGCGTTACCTGCTGGTCGACGGCCAGGGCAACTTCGGTTCGGTGGACGGCGATAACGCAGCCGCCATGCGTTACACCGAAGTGCGCATGACCAAGCTGGCCCATGAGCTGCTGGCTGACCTGCACAAAGAAACCGTGGATTGGGTGCCGAACTACGACGGCACCGAGATGATCCCGGCGGTTATGCCGACCAAGGTCCCCAACCTGTTGGTCAACGGCTCCAGCGGTATCGCTGTGGGCATGGCCACCAATATTCCGCCGCACAACCTCACGGAAGTGATCAACGGTTGTCTGGCGCTGATCGACAACGGCGAGCTGACTGTCGATGAACTGATGCAATACATCCCCGGTCCGGACTTCCCGACTGCGGCGATCATCAACGGTCGCGCCGGCATCATCGAGGCCTACCGCACCGGCCGTGGCCGCATCTATATGCGCGCCCGGGCGATTATCGAAGACATCGACAAGGTCGGTGGCCGTCAGCAGATCATCGTCAGCGAGCTGCCGTATCAGCTGAACAAGGCGCGCCTGATCGAGAAGATCGCCGAGCTGGTTAAAGAGAAGAAGCTCGAAGGCATTACCGAGCTGCGCGATGAGTCCGACAAGGACGGTATGCGCATCGTGATCGAGCTGCGTCGCGGTGAAGTACCGGAAGTGGTACTCAATAACCTCTACGCCCAGACCCAGATGCAGTGCGTGTTCGGCATCAACGTGGTGGCGCTGATCGACGGCCAGCCGAAGGTCCTTAACCTCAAGGACATGCTCGAAGCCTTTATTCTGCACCGCCGTGAAGTAGTCACCCGCCGCACCGTATTCGAGCTGCGCAAGGCCCGTGAGCGTGGCCATATCCTTGAAGGCCAGGCGGTTGCGCTGTCCAACATCGATCCGGTCATCGCCCTGATCAAGGCCTCGCCGACTCCTGCAGAAGCCAAGCTGGCGCTGATTGCCACGCCCTGGGAATCCAGTGCGGTGGAAACCATGGTCGAGCGCGCTGGTGCTGACGCCTGTCGTCCGGACGATCTCGATCCGCAGTACGGCCTGCGTGACGGCAAGTATTTTCTTTCGCCGGAACAGGCCCAGGCCATCCTTGAGCTGCGTCTGCACCGCCTGACCGGTCTTGAGCATGAAAAACTGCTGGCCGAATACCAGGAAATTCTCACCCAGATCGGCGAGCTGATCCGCATCCTCACCAGCGCCACGCGCCTGATGGAAGTGATCCGCGAAGAGCTGGAAGCGGTCAAGGCCGAGTTCGGCGACAAGCGTCGCACTGAGATTCTCGACAACCGTCTGGACCTCAGCCTGGCTGACCTGATCACCGAAGAAGAACGTGTGGTCACCATCTCCCACAGTGGTTATGCCAAGAGCCAGCCGCTGCATGCCTACCAGGCGCAGCGTCGCGGCGGTAAGGGCAAGTCGGCCACCGGCGTGAAGGATGAGGATTACATCGAGCACCTGCTAGTCGCTAACAGTCATGCCACGCTGCTGCTGTTCTCCAGCAAGGGCAAGGTGTACTGGCTGAAGACCTACGAAATTCCGGAAGCCTCGCGCGCTGCCCGTGGTCGTCCGCTGGTCAACCTGCTGCCGCTGGACGAAGGCGAGCGCATCACCGCCATGCTTCAGGTCGATCTCGAGGCCCTGCGTCAGCAAGCGCCGGAAGGCGACGAGCCGGACGATATCGAAGGCGTCGTGGTCGAGGCTGAAGAGGTCGAAGACTTGGCCGAAGGCGATGACGCCGACGACGAGACCCCGGATGAACCGACCGGTGCCTACATCTTTATGGCTACGGCCAAAGGCACTGTGAAGAAGACCCCGCTGGTGCAGTTCAGCCGTCCGCGCAGCTCGGGCCTGATCGCCCTCAAGCTGGACGAAGATGACACCCTGATCTCCGCTGCCGTAACTGACGGCGCTCGCGAAGTGATGATGTTCTCCGACGGCGGCAAGGTGATTCGCTTCAAGGAAAGCAAAGTCCGCACCATGGGCCGTACCGCTCGCGGTGTGCGTGGCATGCGTCTGCCGGAAGGTCAGGAAATCATCTCCATGCTGATTCCTGAAGCCGATGCGCAAATTCTCACCGCCTCCGAGCGTGGCTACGGCAAGCGCACTGCGATGGCCGAGTTCCCGCGTCGCGGTCGTGGCGGCCAGGGCGTGATCGCCATGGTCAGCAACGAGCGTAACGGCAAGCTGGTGGGCGCCGTGCAGGTGCTTGAAGGCGAGGAAATCATGCTGATTTCCGATCAGGGCACATTGGTGCGTACCCGCGTCAGCGAAGTCTCCAGCCTCGGTCGTAACACCCAGGGTGTGACCCTGATCAAGCTGGCCAAGGATGAAACCCTGGTCGGTCTTGAGCGTGTACAGGAGCCTTCGGCGGAAGACGACGAAGAGCTGCTGGAAGGCGAAGAGGGTGTTGAAGGCGCAGTTGCGGATGCAGGTGATGCACCCGAAGCTGCCGCTGACGAAAGCCCGATCAGCGAAGAGTGATCTGTCGGGGCGAGTGCGCTCGCCCCTGACGGCGTAGGATTTGGCGGCTGCTGGCACGCACCAGCCCGCCCACTATTTTGAGCGAGAGTGGATGTGAGCAAGCGAGCCTTTAACTTCTGCGCCGGCCCGGCCGCGCTTCCTGAAGCTGTTTTGCAACGCGCCCAGGCGGAGCTCCTCGATTGGCAGGGTAAAGGCCTGTCGGTGATGGAGATGAGCCACCGTAGCGACGAATACACCGCCATCGCGGAAAAGGCCGAGCAGGACCTGCGCGACCTGATGGAAATTCCGTCCGACTATAAGGTGCTGTTCCTGCAGGGCGGGGCCAGCCAGCAGTTCGCTGAAATCCCGCTCAATCTGCTGCCTGAAGACGGTGTCGCCGACTATATCGACACCGGTATCTGGTCGAAGAAAAGCATCGAAGAAGCCAGTCGCTACGGCAACATCAACGTCGCCGCCAGCGCCAAAGCCTATGATTACTTCGCCATTCCCGGGCAGAACGACTGGCAGCTGTCGAAAGATGCCGCTTACCTGCACTACGCCAGCAACGAAACCATCGGTGGTCTGCAGTTTGACTGGATTCCCGACGTCGGTGACGTGCCGCTGGTGGCGGATATGTCTTCCGACATCCTCTCGCGCCCGATCGATGTGTCGAAGTTCGGTCTGATCTACGCCGGCGCGCAGAAGAATATCGGCCCCAGCGGCCTGGTGGTGACCATCGTGCGTGAAGACCTTCTCGGCCGTGCCCGTAGCGTCTGCCCGACCATGCTCAATTACAAGATCGCTGCCGATAACGGCTCGATGTACAACACCCCGGCAACCTTTTCCTGGTACCTGTCCGGCCTGGTGTTCGAGTGGCTGAAAGAGCAGGGTGGGGTGGCCGCCATGGAGCGGATCAACCGCGCCAAGAAAGACCTGTTGTACAAGGCCATCGACACCAGCGATTTCTACAGCAACCCGATTGCCGTGAATGCTCGCTCCTGGATGAACGTGCCGTTCCGCCTGGCCGACGAGAAGTTGGACAAACCGTTCCTCGCCGGCGCCGATGCGCGTGGCCTGCTCAACCTCAAGGGCCACCGTTCGGTCGGTGGCATGCGTGCCTCCATCTATAACGCCGTGGGCCTGGATGCCGTTGAAGCGCTGGTGGCCTATATGGCCGAGTTCGAGAAGGAGCACGGCTGATGACCGATCCAATTTCCGAGCAGGAACTGCAAGCCCTGCGCCTGCGCATCGACAACCTCGACGAGAAGATTCTCGCGCTGATCAGTGATCGCGCCAGCTGCGCCGAAGAAGTCGCGCGGGTGAAGATGAAGGCGCTGCCGGAAGGCGAGAAGCCGGTGTTTTACCGCCCGGAGCGCGAAGCCCAGGTGCTTAAACGCATCATGGAGCGCAACCAGGGGCCGCTGGGCAACGAGGAAATGGCGCGGCTGTTCCGCGAAATCATGTCCTCCTGCCTGGCCCTGGAAAATCCGCTCAAGGTCGCTTACCTCGGCCCAGAGGGTACGTTCTCCCAGGCCGCGGCGATGAAGCACTTCGGTCACGCGGTGATCAGCGTGCCGATGGCGGCTATCGATGAAGTGTTCCGCGAAGTGGCCGCCGGTGCGGTCAACTTCGGTGTGGTGCCGGTGGAGAACTCCACCGAAGGCGCGATCAATCACACCCTGGACAGCTTCCTCGAGCACGACATGGTCATCTGTGGCGAAGTCGAGCTGCGCATTCACCACCACCTGCTGGTCGGTGAAACCACCAAGACCGACAAGATCACCCGTATCTACTCCCATGCTCAGTCCCTGGCGCAGTGCCGCAAGTGGCTGGACGCGCATTACCCCAATGTTGAGCGCGTGGCGGTGTCGAGCAACGCCGATGCAGCCAAGCGGGTGAAAAGCGAGTGGAACAGTGCGGCGATTGCCGGCGACATGGCGGCCAGCCTGTATGGCCTGACCAAGCTGGCGGAGAAGATCGAAGACCGTCCGGACAACTCCACGCGCTTCTTGATCATTGGCAGCCAGGAAGTACCGCCGACCGGCGACGACAAGACCTCGGTCATCGTCTCCATGCGCAACAAGCCAGGCGCGCTGCATGAGCTGCTGGTGCCGTTCCACAACAACGGCATCGACCTGACCCGCATCGAAACCCGCCCGTCGCGCAGCGGCAAGTGGACCTACGTGTTCTTTATCGACTTCGTCGGTCACCACCGCGATCCGCTGATCAAGGACGTGCTGGAAAAGATCAATCAGGAAGCCGTGGCGCTGAAAGTGCTTGGCTCGTATCCGAAGGCGGTGCTTTAAAGGAAAAGCCCCTCACCCCCGCCCCCTCTCCCGGAGGGAGAGGGGAGCTCGACTGCGGCGCGCTTGTAATTGCATCTGGTCAGCTGAATTTTGCAGCGCTAGTGCGGGCTCAAGGTCACAGCGCTTGTCTCCCCTCGGGAGAGGGGCGGGGGTGAGGGAAGGGGCAAAACAGATAAACGAGGAGGCAAGGATGCCATCCCGACATAAACCATTACCCGCGTGGCACAAACAGCGCGCTCGCGAGTTACGTGCTGCTGCTACGGATGCCGAGTCCTTGCTCTGGCGTCACCTGCGTTCGGGGCAATTGGGTGGTATCAAGTTTCGTCGTCAGCACCCGATGCCGCCTTATATCCTTGACTTCTATTGTGAAGCGGCAAGGCTGGTGGTCGAGCTGGATGGCCCGCAGCACGGCGAAGAGATCGACGCCCAGCGGACATTGAGCCTGGAGGCGCGAGGGGTTATGGTGCTGCGTTTTTGGAATGATCAGGTGCTCAAGGAAACGGTGCCGGTTCTGGAAGAGATTTATCGGGTGGCGATGGAGCGTGTGGTGCTTTTGCAGGGTGGGCGGTAATCGCTTTCCCTCATCCGAACGCGGCCCGCCCCAGCCCTCTCCCGGAGCGCTAGGGGAGACAAACGCTGTGAATTCAGGCTCGCGCCTACGCTGCTAAATTAGCGGGCCGGCCGCGATGACAAGTGCGCCACGATCGAGCTCCCCTCTACCTCCGGGAGAGGGGTTGGGGGTGAGGGGCGGGCGCAACGCAAAACTCAAAACCGAGTGGCCCCTGGCGCGCGACTCAAGAATTGGCCGTACCGAAGAGGCAAGCAATGAGCTGTGATTTCCTCGCCCTGGCCCAGCCAGGCGTACAAAAGCTGTCGCCCTATGTGCCGGGCAAGCCGGTGGATGAGCTGGCCCGTGAGCTGGATCTGGACCCGGCCAGCATCGTCAAGTTGGCCAGTAACGAGAATCCGCTAGGTCCAAGCCCTAAGGCGCTGGAAGCGATTCGTGGCGAGTTGACAGAGCTGACCCGTTACCCCGATGGCAATGGATTCGAGCTGAAAAGCCGCCTGGCTGCGCGCTGCGGCGTGCAGATCAATCAGGTCACGCTGGGCAATGGTTCCAACGATATTCTCGATCTGGTCGCCCGCGCCTATCTGGCCCCAGGTCTGAATGCGGTGTTCAGCCAATACGCCTTTGCCGTTTACCCCATTTCGACCCAGGCCGTAGGTGCCCAGGGCAAAGTGGTGCCGGCTAAGGACCATGGCCACGACCTGGAAGCCATGCTGGCGACCATCGACGAAAATACCCGCGTGGTGTTTATCGCCAACCCGAACAACCCGACCGGCACCTGGTTTGGTCCCGATGCGCTGGAGCGCTTTCTCGCTCGCGTACCCGGCAACGTGCTGGTGGTGCTGGATGAGGCTTATATCGAGTTCGCCGAAGGTGATGAGCTGCCGGACGGCCTCAAGTACCTGGCGCGCTATGACAATCTGCTGGTCTCGCGCACGTTCTCCAAGGCCTATGGCCTGGCGGCGCTGCGCGTCGGTTATGCGCTCAGTTCGGCACAGATCGCCGATGTGCTCAACCGTGTACGCCAGCCATTCAACGTCAACAGCCTCGCCCTGAGCGCCGCCTGTGCGGCACTGGATGATGCCGATTACCTGGCGCACAGCCGTCAACTTAATGACGTCGGCATGGCGCAGCTGGAAGCAGGCTTGCGCGAGTTGGGCCTGAGCTGGATACCGTCGAAAGGCAATTTTATTGCCGTGGACTTTGGCCGTGATACCGCCGCGATCAACCAGGCACTGCTGCGTGCCGGCGTGATCGTGCGCCCCGTGGCCGGCTATGGCATGCCAAATTTCCTGCGCGTATCGATTGGTCTGCCTGCCGAAAACGCGCGCTTCCTCGACGCCCTGGCCAAGGTTCTGAGCGCGTGAGTGAGGCCAAATCTGCTGTCACTCAGCTGCAACCTGCCGCCCCTAAGCTCGGCCGCCTGGTGGTTATCGGCCTGGGCCTGATTGGTGGCTCTTTTGCCAAGGGCTTGCGTGAGCGCGACCTGTTTCGCGAAGTGATTGGCGTCGATCTAGACCCCGAGTCGCGCCGGTTGGCCGTTGAGCTGGGTGTGGTCGATCGCTGTGAGGTCGATCTGGCTGCCGCCTGTCAGGGGGCCGATGTGGTCCAGCTGGCGGTGCCTATCCTGGCCATGGAAAAGCTGCTCACCGAGCTGGCTAAACTTGAGCTGGGTACGGCGGTGTTGACCGACGTGGGCAGCGCCAAAGGCAACGTGGTGCGCGCGGCGCGACTGGCCTTTACCGGTAAAGCCGTGCGTTTTGTGCCGGGGCATCCGATTGCCGGCTCCGAGCAGAGTGGGGTGGAGGCCTCCAATGCTCAGCTGTTCCGCCGACATAAGGTCATCCTCACGCCTTGCGAGCAGAGCGATACGTCTGCCCTGGAACTGATCGATGCGCTGTGGCGCGAGCTGGGCGCGGATGTTGAGCACATGGAGGTCGAGCATCACGATCAGGTGCTGGCCGCGACTAGTCACCTGCCGCATTTGCTGGCCTTTACCCTGGTTGACTCGCTGGCCAAGCGCAGTGAGAACCTGGAGATCTTTCGTTACGCCGCCGGTGGTTTCCGCGACTTTACGCGGATCGCCGGCAGTGATCCGGTCATGTGGCATGACATCTTCCTCGCCAACCGCGAGGCGGTGCTGCGCACGCTGGACGTATTTCGCGACGACCTCGACGCCTTGCGCGACGCGGTCGACGCTGGGGATGGGCATCAATTGCTGGGCGTATTCACCCGCGCCCGCGTGGCCCGTGAGCATTTCGGCAAAATTCTGGCCCGTAGGGCCTATGTGGACGCTATGCACTCGAATGATCTGGTTTTTCTGGCTAACCCTGGCGGCAAACTCTCCGGACGTATTCGCGTTCCGGGCGACAAGTCCATCTCCCACCGCTCGATCATGCTTGGCTCGTTGGCTGAAGGCACCACGCATGTCGAAGGCTTTCTGGAAGGTGAAGACGCGCTGGCAACGCTACAAGCGTTCCGTGACATGGGGGTGGTCATCGAAGGCCCGCATCATGGCCGCGTGACCATTCACGGCGTGGGTCTTAATGGTCTGAAGGCGCCGGCCGGTCCGCTGTACATGGGCAACTCTGGCACCTCGATGCGCTTGCTCTCAGGTTTGTTGGCAGCACAACCGTTCGACACCACGCTGACTGGTGACGCCTCGCTGTCCAAGCGCCCGATGAACCGCGTCGCCAAGCCGCTGCGCGAAATGGGTGCCGTGATCGAAACCGCTCCGGAAGGTCGTCCGCCGCTGATGATCAAGGGCGGCCAGCGCCTGACTGGCATGGACTACGAAATGCCCATGGCCAGCGCCCAGGTCAAGTCCTGTTTGCTGCTGGCGGGTCTCTATGCAGCAGGTCGCACCTCGGTGACTGAGCCTGCGCCAACCCGCGACCACACCGAGCGCATGCTGCGCGGCTTTGGCTATCCGGTTACGGTGGATGGCAGCACGGCGAGCGTCGAGTCTGGGCATAAGCTGACCGCGACCCATATCGAAGTGCCTGCGGATATTTCCTCGGCCGCGTTCTTCCTGGTTGCTGGCAGCATTGCCGAAGGCTCCGAGCTGGTGCTGGAACACGTTGGGATCAACCCGACCCGCACCGGCGTCATCGATATCCTCAAGCTGATGGGCGGCGACATCACTCTGGAAAATCAGCGTGAAGTGGGTGGCGAAACCGTGGCCGACATTCGTGTGCGCAGTGCCAAACTGAAAGGCATCGATATTCCGGAAGATCTGGTGCCGCTGGCTATCGACGAGTTCCCGGTGCTGTTCGTCGCTGCCTCGGTGGCTGAAGGCCGTACCGTGTTGCGCGGTGCCGAAGAGCTGCGGGTCAAGGAATCCGACCGTATCCAGGTGATGGCTGATGGCTTGATTGCTCTGGGCGTCAAAGCCGAGCCAACGCCGGATGGCATCATTATCGAAGGCGGCAGCATCGGTGGTGGCGAAGTCTGGGCGCACGGTGATCACCGTATCGCCATGTCGTTCAGCGTGGCATCGCTGCGCGCTACGGCGCCGATCCGCATTCATGACTGCGCCAACGTCGCCACCTCGTTCCCCAACTTCCTCGCGCTGTCGGCTCAGGTTGGCATTCGTGTGGCCGAGGAGGGCAAGGCATGATCGTTGCGCCGGTTATCACCATCGACGGGCCGAGCGGTTCGGGCAAAGGCACCATTGCCGGTCTGCTGGCTAAAAAGCTGGGCTGGAATCTGCTGGACTCGGGCGCGCTGTATCGCCTGCTGGCCTTTGCCGCCGGTAATCACGGCGTCGATCTAACCAACGAAGAAGCGATGAAGCTGCTCGCCGCTCATCTGGATGTGCAATTTATCGCCGCTGGTGGCGGTCATGGCCAGCGCATCATTCTCGAAGGGGAGGAGGTCACTGACCTGATCCGCAATGAGCAGGTCGGCGCCGGTGCTTCGCAGGTGGCCTCGCTGTCCGCCGTGCGTGAAGCGCTGCTGCAGCGTCAGCAGGCATTTCAGGAAATGCCGGGGCTGGTTGCCGATGGTCGAGACATGGGCACTGTGGTGTTTCCCGATGCGCCGCTGAAGATTTTCCTCACCGCCAGCGCCGAGGAGCGTGCCCGCCGCCGCTACTTGCAGTTGAAGGCCAAAGGCGATGATGTTAATCTCGCGAGTCTTCTTGATGAGATTCAGGCGCGCGATGAGCGCGATACCCAGCGTGCAGTGGCTCCGCTCAAGCCGGCAGCCGATGCGATCCAGCTGGATTCCACTGAACTCTCCATCGAACAAGTGCTTGAACGAATTCTGAGTGAAGTCGCCAGTCGCGACCTTGCTGGATGACCAGAGCTACAGCTGCTTTAAGCTGACCAGCTCGCCAAGGAAGCTTTCGGGAACCCAGTCCTCGACCCGATTGTTTCTTTTTATATAAACGTACCCACATTGTCTGGAGTGTGGTTTGGGCGGATTCCCTGCCCTGAATCAACAGGAATTAAAATGAGCGAAAGCTTTGCTGAACTGTTTGAAGAAAGCCTAAAAACCCTGAATCTTCAGGCTGGCTCGATCATCACCGCTATCATCGTCGACATCGATTACCAAGCTGGTTGGGTAACCGTTCACGCTGGTTTGAAGTCTGAAGGCCTCATTCCGCTGGAGCAGTTCCACAACGACGCTGGCGAGCTGACCATCAAGGTCGGTGACGAAGTTCACGTTGCCCTGGACGCGGTTGAAGATGGCTTTGGTGAAACCAAGCTGTCCCGCGAAAAAGCCAAACGTGCCGAGTGCTGGATCGTTCTGGAAGCAGCTTTCGCCGCTGAGGAAGTGGTTACGGGCGTTATCAACGGTAAGGTTAAGGGCGGCTTCACTGTCGACGTTAACGGCATCCGTGCGTTCCTCCCAGGTTCCTTGGTCGATGTCCGTCCAGTGCGTGATACCACTCACCTGGAAGGCAAAGAGCTCGAATTCAAAGTCATCAAGCTTGACCAGAAGCGCAACAACGTTGTCGTTTCCCGCCGCAGCGTACTGGAAGCCGAGAACAGCGCCGAGCGCGAAGCTCTGCTGGAATCCCTGCAGGAAGGTCAGCAAGTCAAAGGTATCGTCAAGAACCTCACCGACTACGGCGCGTTCGTGGATCTGGGTGGCGTCGACGGCCTGCTGCACATCACCGACATGGCTTGGAAGCGCATCAAGCATCCGTCGGAAATCGTCAACGTTGGCGATGAAATCGACGTCAAGATCCTCAAGTACGATCGCGAGCGCAACCGCGTTTCCCTCGGCCTCAAGCAGCTGGGCGAAGATCCATGGGTTGCCATCAAGGCGCGTTACCCGCAGGACACCCGTGTTACTGCGCGCGTAACCAACCTGACCGACTACGGCTGCTTCGCAGAGCTGGAAGAAGGCGTGGAAGGCCTGGTGCACGTATCCGAAATGGATTGGACCAACAAAAACATCCATCCTTCGAAAGTCGTTAACGTCGGCGACGAAGTGGAAGTTATGGTTCTGGATATCGACGAAGAGCGTCGTCGTATCTCCCTGGGCATCAAACAGTGCAAAACTAACCCGTGGGAAGATTTCTCCGGTCAGTTCAACAAGGGCGACAAGATCTCCGGCACCATCAAGTCGATCACCGATTTCGGTATCTTCATTGGTCTGGATGGCGGCATCGACGGCCTCGTTCACCTGTCCGACATCTCCTGGAACGAAGTAGGCGAAGAAGCTGTACGCCGCTTCAAGAAAGGCGATGAGCTGGAAACCGTTATCCTCTCCGTTGATCCGGAGCGTGAGCGCATTTCCCTGGGCATCAAGCAGCTGGAAGAAGATCCGTTCTCCGACTACGTTGCGGTTAACGATAAAGGCACCATCGTGCGCGGTATCGTTAAGGAAGTTGACGCCAAGGGCGCCATCATCACTTTGGCCGAAGGCATCGAAGCCACTCTGAAAGCCTCCGAAATCAGCCGTGACCGCGTTGAAGACGCGCGCAACGTACTGAAAGAAGGCGAAGAAGTCGAAGCCAAGATCATCAGCGTTGACCGTAAGAGCCGCGTAATCAGCTTGTCGGTCAAGTCCAAAGACGTTGAAGACGAAAAAGAAGCCATCAAAGAAATGCGTACTAAGCAGGACGAAGTTGCTTCTGCTGGTCCGACCACCATTGGTGATCTGATCCGTGCGCAAATGGAAAACCAGAACTAAGTTCAGGTAATCTAGAAAAAGGGCGACTTCGGTCGCCCTTTTTTGTACCTGAAAAACGCTAAGGTGTTGTTTTATAGGCTGTTCAAATCTGACGAGGCGTGCTAAAACCTTTTTATCTAGTGATCTAGCCGCTTGAAAAAGAAGGGAAAACCATGACCAAGTCGGAGTTGATCGAGCGCATCGTCACCCATCAGGGGCAGCTCTCGTCCAAGGATGTCGAGCTGGCGATCAAGACCATGCTTGAGCAAATGTCGCAGGCGCTGTCGACCGGGGACCGCATCGAGATTCGCGGCTTTGGCAGTTTCTCACTCCACTATCGCGCGCCGCGCGTCGGGCGTAATCCGAAAACGGGTGACTCTGTCAGGTTGGATGGCAAGTTTGTGCCGCATTTTAAGCCGGGGAAGGAGTTGCGGGATCGGGTTAATGAGGATGAGTAGCGAAGCCTGAGTCGCCACAGTGCGTTTTTATTGTCCTTAGTACTGCCATTTTTCTAACGCCAATTTTTGCAAGAGTGGACTGATTCCGAGTCTGTGTCATGTCATAATATTCTCCCTCGCGTGCTTATGGCAGTTCATGTCTGCTGCTTTCTATCGTTCGGTCATGGACGTTGCCGTTCTGAGTTAATGGATTAGCGATGTATTTCTCCTTCCTTAGTTTCTTTCATCATGGCGCCGTGTCAGGCAGGCTTTTATCTGTCATCACCGCTTATAAGTTCTGTCGGTGGTTTGTGAGCCGACTGTGGATTTCAGTACATAATTTTCGCTCGAGATAAGGGGCGGTTGGCGCAGGACAACTCGCTATCGAATTCGCTCTTGATTGCATTGGTTTTTTGGGCGTGTTCGCTGATGAGCACCATGGTTTGCTACTCATGGGTTGACCAGGTCGAAGGCACTATTTTCCGGCAAATCCAGCGCTTTGGCTCGCGGGGGATATGAGAAATTGACGGGCTGCGCTATGTCATTCGTGCTCAAGTGCATATCATAGCCGGTTAGGCGGCCCATACCGAACAGATGGTGTTGGGGGCGTTTATGGGCGGGGGGTGAAAAGGGCCAGTCGAATTTTTTGTCCACAGTGATCCTGCGGTCAAACAGCAATTAGCAGGTGTTCTGTGTAAGTGTTGCAGCGAAAGCATAGCCGTTGTTGGGATAGTGATTTCTTAAAGTGTTGAAAATGGAGAGTGATTGTGAAAGCTGACTCGCTGCAGGCGTGTATCGATAAATTCAAAAGTAGAGATGCAGTTATTGGGATTGTTGGTCTCGGTTATGTTGGCCTGCCTTTGATGCTGCGTTACAACGCGATTGGCTTTCGCGTGCTGGGTGTCGACATTGATACTAGCAAGGTCGAGATGCTCAACGCAGGCCGCAGCTATATCGAGCATATAGCCTGTGAGCATGTTGCCAAGGCGCGTAACTCAGGCTTCGAAGCGACTTGCGATTTTCGTCGTGCTAGCGAGTGCGATGCGCTCATTCTCTGTGTGCCGACGCCACTAAACAAGTATCGCGAGCCAGACATGAGCTTCGTGATTGATACCACGAACGCCATTAAACCCCACCTGCGTGCTGGCCAGATCGTGTCGCTTGAAAGCACTACCTATCCGGGTACTACCGAGGAAGAGTTGCTGCCGCGTGTGCAGGAAGGCGGTCTGACGGTGGGTGAAAGTATCTACCTAGTCTATTCGCCAGAACGAGAAGACCCGGGCAATCCGGATTTCGAGACGCGTACCATTCCTAAGGTCATCGGCGGGCATACTGCCAACTGCCTGCAAGTCGGTATCGCGCTCTATGAGCAGGCGATAGATCAGATCGTGCCGGTTAGCTCGACCAAGGCTGCGGAGATGACCAAGCTATTGGAAAATATCCATCGTGCGGTGAATATCGGTCTGGTCAACGAGATGAAGATTGTCGCTGATCGTATGGGAATCGACATCTTCGAAGTTGTGGATGCGGCGGCGACTAAGCCCTTCGGTTTTACCGCCTATTACCCTGGCCCCGGTCTTGGTGGGCACTGCATCCCGATTGACCCCTTCTACCTAACTTGGAAAGCCCGCGAGTATGGGTTGCACACGCGCTTTATTGAGCTTTCTGGTGAGATCAATCAAGCGATGCCTGAGTATGTGCTGGGTAAATTGATGGACGGCCTCAATGATCTGGGGCGAGCTCTCAAAGGCAGCCGGGTGCTAGTGCTCGGTATTGCCTACAAAAAGAACGTCGACGATATGCGCGAATCACCTTCCGTGGAAATCATGGAGCTTATCGAGGCCAAGGGTGGGATCGTTGCCTATAGCGATCCGCACGTCCCCGTGTTTCCGAAGATGCGCGAGCACCATTTCGACCTGTCCAGCGAGACGCTCACTGCCGAGAGCTTGGCCAGTTTCGACGCTGTGGTACTTGCTACGGATCATGACAAATTCGACTACGCACTGATTCAGACCCATTCGCGCCTGGTTATTGATAGTCGCGGTAAATACCGGGCGCCGCAGGCGAACGTTATTAAAGCTTAATTGTTTTTTTGCGCACAGCGTACTGGGCAGGCAGATTGCCCAGTGTGATGTGCCTCACCCGTTCACGAGAGACAGTATGAAACGATTTGCCCTTATCGGCGCTGCCGGCTACATCGCCCCGCGCCATATGCGTGCCATCAAGGACACCGGCAACGAGCTGGCCTGTGCCTACGACATCAATGATTCGGTCGGCATTATCGACAGCCTTTCGCCGCAGAGCGAGTTCTTCACTGAGTTCGAGCGATTCTATGACCATGCCTGGCGACTGAAGCGTGATCCGGCGTCTGCTCTCGATATCGTTTCGATCTGCTCGCCCAACTACCTGCACCATGCGCATATTAATGCCGGCCTGCGCCTGGGTTGTGACGTGATCTGCGAAAAGCCCCTGGTGCCGAGCGCGGCCATGCTTGATGACCTACTTCTCACCGAGAAGGAAACCGGTCGCCGTCTGTACAACATCCTACAGTTGCGCCATCACCAGGCGATCATCGATCTGAAACAGCAGGTCGAAGCGGGAAAGCAGGACCACAAGCACGAAGTCGAGTTGACCTACATCACCAGCCGCGGCAAGTGGTACATGGAAAGCTGGAAGGGCGACCCACGCAAATCCTTCGGCGTGGCCACCAATATCGGTGTGCATTTCTACGACATGTTGCACTTCATCTTCGGCAAGCTGCAGCGCAACGTTGTGCACTACGTCAACGAGTTCAAGGCAGCAGGCTACCTGGAGTATGAGAACGCGCGGGTGCGCTGGTTCCTCTCCATCGACGCCAACGACCTGCCGGACTCGGTCAAGGGCAAGAAGCCGACCTATCGCTCGATCACCTGTGATGGTGCTGAAATCGAGTTTTCCGAAGGCTTTACCGACCTGCACACCGTCAGCTACCAGGCCATTCTCGATGGCAAGGGCTACGGCATTGAGGATGCGCGGCACTGCGTTGAAACTGTGGAGACCATCCGCACCCTGGCGCCGAGCCGCGCCCAGGATGGCGAAGGCCACCCGTTCCTTGCGCGACTGGGTTGAACCATGAGCCATTCTCAGCACCCTAGCGCCATCGTCGATGAGGGCGCGCAGATTGGCGAAGGCTCGCGCGTCTGGCACTTCGTGCATGTCTGTGGCGGCGCGCGCATCGGGCAGGGCGTGTCCTTGGGGCAAAACGTCTTCGTCGGCAACAAGGTCGTCATCGGCGACAACTGCAAGATCCAGAACAACGTCTCGGTCTATGACGGCGTCACCCTGGAAGAGGGTGTGTTCTGTGGCCCAAGCATGGTCTTCACCAACGTCTACAACCCGCGCTCGCTGATCGAACGTAAGAGCGAATACCGCGACACCCTGGTGAAGAAGGGAGCCACGCTCGGCGCTAACTGCACCATCATTTGCGGCGTGACCATCGGCGAGTTCGCCTTCGTCGGCGCCGGCGCGGTGATCAACAAGGACATTCCCGCTTATGCCCTGGTGGTCGGCGTGCCGGCGCGACATATTGGTTGGATGAGCGAATTCGGTGAACAGCTGGAGCTGCCTCTGCAAGGTGAGGGCAGTGCGCCCTGCATCCACACTGGGGCGCGTTACGTGCTGCGTGGCAGCATTTTGAGCAAGGAGAGCGTGGCGTGATCGAGTTCATCGACCTTAAGGCCCAGCAGGCGTTGATCAAGGAAAAAATCGACGCCGGCATCCAGTGCGTGCTGGATCACGGTCAATACATCCTGGGCCCGGAAGTAGGCGAGCTGGAAGAAAAGCTCGCGGCCTTCGTCGGCGCTAAATACTGTATTAGCGTTGCCAATGGCACTGATGCCTTGCAGATTGCGCAGATGGCATTGGGTATCGGGCCGGGGGATGAGGTCATCACGCCCGGTTTCACCTATATAGCCACTGCCGAAACCGTCGCGCTACTTGGTGCCAAGCCGGTTTACGTGGATGTGGATCCGCACACCTACAACTTGGATCCGGAGCTGCTCGAAGCAGCTATCACGCCACGTACTAAGGCGATCATCCCGGTATCGCTGTACGGTCAGTGCGCTGATTTCGACGCTATCAATGCCATTGCCGCGCGGCATGGCATCCCAGTCATTGAGGACGCCGCGCAGAGCTTCGGTGCCACCTATAAAGGCAAGCGCTCCTGCAACCTGACGACCATCGCCTGCACCAGCTTCTTCCCCAGCAAACCGCTAGGTTGTTACGGCGACGGCGGGGCGATCTTCACCAATGACGAAGAGCTGGCGAAAGTGCTGCGGCAGATCGCACGCCATGGCCAGGACCGCCGCTACCACCACATCCGCGTCGGCGTGAACAGTCGGCTGGACACTTTGCAGGCTGCCATTTTGCTGCCCAAGTTGGAGATATTTCCGTGTGAGCTGGAGCAGCGGCAGCAAGTGGCACAGCAATACCAGCGTTTGCTTGAGGCGGCCGGCATTGCGACTCCTTTTGTGGCAACGCATAACGTCAGTGCCTGGGCGCAATTTACGGTACAGGTGGATGAGCGCGATGTCGTTCAGGAAACGCTAAAGACTGCCGGTATACCAACGGCCGTGCACTATCCAATACCTTTGAACAAGCAGCCCGCCGTGGCTGATGCTCATGCGTTTCTGCCGGTCGGCGATGCTATTGCTCAGCGTGTAATGAGCCTGCCGATGCATCCATACATGAGTGTGGGTGACATAGAGAAGATTGCAGAGTCTCTGTCCTGCATATAGTTAAGGCGGTCAATGTTCGCTAGCCATAAAAATTTCTTGAACTGCTAAAGCGGAGATGCCGTGTGGGATCTATAGGTTATCGTCCTGATATTCAAGGGCTTCGCGCTATAGCAGTATTGTCTGTAATTGTATTTCATTTCAATTCATCTTGGCTTCCAGGTGGGTTTGTAGGTGTTGATATATTCCTGGTTATTTCAGGTTTTCTAATTTTTAATATACTGCTGAATGAGATAAGTAGATCAGATTGTGATTTTGCTCAAGTTTTCAAGCGCTTCTACTTGAGCCGTTTCAAGCGTATTGTGCCTGCCTATTTTGTAATGCTTGTTATTGTTTCTTGGGTTGCGGCAGTTTTTTTCTTGCCGCAGGACATGGGTGATTACAGAAAGAGCTTGAGTAGGGCGGCATACTTTAATAGTAATAACTACTTCTCTGAGTTCGGTGATTATTTCTCTTCAGCTATTTACGAACAGCCGTTATTACATACGTGGTCTCTGGCAGTAGAGGTTCAGTTTTATATTTTAGTGCCGCTGTTGGTTTTGTTTTTTTCTGCTAGAAGCCTTAAATGGTTGCTTGTTGCATTTCTTGTGTTTTTTACAGCGGTTGCAGAATATCGCCTCCGGATTCTTGGTGTTGAGCAAGAAACTTACTATAGCCTCTATTCTAGACTTCCTGAGTTTTTCGCTGGAGGCCTAGTTGCGTTGTACGTAAATTTTAAAGCAAGGGGTAGTAAGTGGTTCGGTTCTGCAGGGCTTCTGCTGATTTGCTTTGCACTCGTTTTCATGCCATTTCTAGGCCCGTTTCCAGGTATTTTGGCTCTTCTGCCTGCGTTGGCGGTTTCGCTGGTATTGCTCTTTCCATTGGAGGGTGCAGTTAAACTAGTCCTAGTTAATCCGTTGATGGAGTGGGTGGGGAAGCTTTCTTATTCTCTATATTTATGGCATTGGCCTATATTGGCTATATTGCGATATTACACGGGGGATGAGGTGCTTGATCTGTCGTTCTCATTAATCTTTTTGATTCTTACATTGTTAATGTCTATTGCTTCATATTGGTTGGTCGAGAAGTCTTTTCGTGAAAGTTCCTCTGGTTCGAACCATATTTATGCCTATGGCGCATTGTTTATTGTAGCGCTAGTGGTAGGCAAAAACGTAAAGCATCTTAATGAGTTGTTCTCACCTGAACTGGGTGTTGAATATAAACGATATGCAGATCAGGCCGTTATTTGTCATGGGAGCATGACAGGTGACTGTGCAGTTGGTGATTTGAAAAGCAATAATCAAGTATTAGTTATTGGGGACTCCCATGCAGCAATGTTGAATGTTTTTTTTGATTATTTGGGAGAGGAACTGAGTTTCAAGGCTAAGGTCGTAAGTGCCAGTAGCTGTGTGCCGATACTTAATTTTGACTATAAGCGTATCGACGAATTTTCTCGATATGATTGTCGTTCACAAATCGAAAGCGTTAAAAATTTAGTTCGAGAGTCCTCGGTTATATTCCTTGCTGCAAAATGGTCTTGGCATTTGGAGTCTTCGAGCTTTGAATATGCATTGAGCAGTTTTTTGCAAAAACAGAGCCAGATGGGTAAAAAAATCTATCTAATCGCCCAGGTGCCGCTACTCTCGCAAAATCCATTGAGAGCGTTGCGGTTCAAAGAGCTTGGTTTACCTTATGGCATTGAGGTTGATACCAGTTATCAGTTAGGTAATGAAGAACTGAGATTTTATGCTGAAAAATATGCGGGTATATATTTTTTAAAATTTGAAAATTCGGGTTTTTTCTCAAAGGTGCCTTTTTATAAAGGTGATCTAATATATCTTGATAAAGATCACCTGAATCAGGTGGGTGCTGAGAATTATGCACGTGTGGTGCTTCCTTACTTCAAACAGGCGTTGCATCGATGAAGTAAGTGCTTTTGTTTTAAAAAAAGTTAGAGAGTGTTGGTTTCATAGGCTCTAGTATCAGTGAGTAAGCTGCTTTTGGTAGCATGTCAGGATATTATGAAAATTATTAGTGAGCTATTTAGGCGAATTCTTCCCAAAAGTGCTTTTGCAAAAAGTGTAATGACGCTGATGACCGGTACGGGCTTGGCTCAGTTGTTGCCTGTTATTCTGTCCCCCATTGTTACTAGACTTTACACGCCGCAAGAGTTTGGAACATTTGCCTTATATGTATCAATATGTGCGATTTTGGCAGTTTTCGTGACGGGTAAGTATGAGTTGGCAATAGTTGTTCCAAAAAATAGCGGTGAGGCAATCAATCTTGTCGCAGTTACATTTTTTTTAAGTTTTACTGTAAGTGTTTTTCTACTTTGTGTTGTATTGGCCTGGGGGCAGGGGGTCGCTCAGCTTCTCGGCCATCCTGAATTTAGTTCATGGCTCTATCTTGTGCCGTTTGCGACTTTTATTTTGGGTTGCTACTACGCACTAAATTTCTGGACAAATCGTAGATCCAATTACACAAGCATGGCGATTAGTCGAGTGGTGCAGAGTGGGGCCGGTAGCGCTATGCAGCTTGCTGCCGGGGTTTCCAAGGTCGGACTATTGGGTTTGATCCTCGGGCAATTACTTGGGCAGCTGCTCTCGACCTTATACCTTGCGGTATCGCTGCCGCGCGAAGATCGCAATTTGTTTCGGCGTATCACATTCAAGCGCATGAAGTGCGTTGCGCGCAGACATATTGGCTATCCAAAATTTATGGTGCCAGGCCAGGCGATGAGCGTAGGTGCTACCGAGATGCCCTTGATAATGCTGACAGTTTTTTTTGGTGCAGGTGTCGCTGGGCTTTATTCGTTGGCTCAGCGCATTATGGCGGCTCCCTTAAGCCTTGTGGCGAATGCTATTGGTGATGTTTATCGTCAGCAAGCGGCAACTCAGTACGCGAATAATGGGGAATGCTTAGATGTTTTTATTGGTTCGCTCAAGCGTTTAGTGATCTTTGCTTTTCTGCCGATGCTGCCAGTTTTGTTTTTCGGCCCCTGGATTTTCGCTTTCGTGTTTGGCGATGCATGGCGTGCGGCGGGTGAAATAGCATCACTGTTATCTGTTCTTGTATTCTTTCAAACATTATCTTCCCCATTGAGCAGCACGGTATTGCTCCCAGGCTGGTTGCGTCTGGATTCTGTGTGGCAGTTTGCACGACTGTGTACTGCTGCGCTGGTTTTTTATATCAGTGACTATGCCGGGGTTAATTATAGCGTCGCTATTGGTGCGCATGTGGGGGCATTTTCATGTCTGTACTTGCTGCATTCTTATTTTCAATACCGGGCTGCGAAAGGTCGATTGTAATTAGATCTTCTGAGGAAAAGTATGATCGTTCGATTTAGTTGGCGCCTTTGGGTGGCCATTATTGCGTCTGTTGCTGCGGTGGCCTTCGTTGCAGAAATGGTTAATGTTGATCAAAAAGCGCATACGCAAAACTTGGTCTGGTTAAAGACAGATAGCTTAAAGTTAGACCGTGATTTCTCCAGTCTTCTGGTGCAGTTGCCCGGTTCGGATGAGAAAAGAGTTGGAGTCAAGATTTATGATGAGAATAATTGGCAAGTCTACCGAGCTTATCCGAGTGGACATCTGGATGTTTTCTTCAATAATGCAGAAGGTCGTACCCAGCGTTTGAGCCTATCGGCGGGATGGCGGCGCGATTCCTATCCTATGTTGATGATGTCGGTGCCGGGGCGTCTGTTTTTTGTCGGTTACGATGTCGTGCGCAATGTGCCGTCTGGACGCAGTCTTTCTGTTACTCAGCCAGGCTTTGATGTATACGAGCTTACCCAGGATACGCAGGGCGAGCCGCGTGTGTTGGCCGCAGGAGTGGATCTTGGCGGTGGGCTAGATTCTATTGTTTATGGGCGTGTACTGGGGGAGAAGATCACGCTCTGTGCTGAAAAGAAATGTGCGGATATTAATTCTCGCGATAAGGTCAAGCAGTGGTCCCTTGATGAGCTCAGTGGTTATGAGTTTGTGGAGGTTGCATTTGGAACTGATTCGGCCTACGCGCTGGTTCGCCAGCAGTGGGACGACCGCGTGAATGGCGAACTTACTGCAGATAATTCGAAACTGTTTCTAGCGACCCTTTCTGAAAAGGGAGCTGTTTTAGAGCCTTTAGCTACCAATGGCATTCCATACGCTCTTCTTGTTGGCGAAAACAACGCTTCATGGAAAGTAGCCAGCTCGCCAAGCGAGTTGAGTGAGCTGCTGCTGTATGAGTTTTCGCGGATGCCTAGCGGTGGTTTGATCAGCTTCGGTGACAATAACCTGGAAGGGCGTGTTGCTTGGAATCAGGTGTACTACCTCAATGGGCTGATTTCTTTAGCGCAAGATGGACTGGGAATTTCTTCTCCGGAACTAGTAGCCTACGCACGCCAGCGGGTTCGCGCGGAAGTCGATCTAATTGCCCGATTGGCTGAGAGTGATTATCCAGGTTATCGGGTAAAGCGTTATTCAATTGATCGAGAACCATTGCTATTTTCTTTGCATCTTGGTCGCATTGCCGATTTGCTCGCGCGAGCTGAACGTGCGGGTTTGGGATCTTCGGCTGTAACAAGTGCGCTGGCAAAGATCAGGAAGGAGCTGCTTTCTTTTGAGCATACAGTCGAGCATCCAGTTGCTTGTGAGTTAGCAGAAGTGAGTAATTGTCGAACTCTTTCATACCGTCAAGGATATCCATTCTGGGCTGACGGAGTAAATGTTCCGTTCAACTACGTATCAGGTTATGTTGGCGGTTTGTTGGCGGTTACCGAGGATACGGTTAGTTATAATTTTGCCGTTGATCTTATGAAGCCACTGCAGGTGGTGGAGAAATTTTCCGAATTACCGCAGAAATGGCGCTATTGGGCATTCGATGGGCAGGTGGGTTGGAGCTATTCGACAGGCAAGTCGCTAAATACGACAGATTGGGTGGGTAATCATGCGGGGTTAGATGTTGCGCATATTACGTATCGAAGTATGGATGCCGCTAGTTTAGTAACCCTGTATCAGCGCCGACCAGATGTGGCTGATGCAGTACTGGTTGCTCACATGAAGCAGTTGGTTTCTACAGGAATGCTCCTTCCGTCAGTGAATGAAGCGCTTTATGTTGCGGGTTCGGTTTCGCTTCTTGATGTGAATGTTGCCAAACGGTTTTCTAGAAGTGCTCAGGCCTGGCAGATCCAGTCGCAGGTATGGGCGCTATCTGATTTGGTAGGCATTGACAGGCGATAGTGCTCTTATGGAAAATAATATTATGAATTCCGTAATCTTGAGTCAGTTGGTGATCGAGACTCCTTCTCTCTCCATGTTCTTTCTATTCAATGTATTTTGCACATTTCTAGTCGCTGCGCTCTGTTTGTTAAGATTCTTGAAGTCTGAATATGTTCTGGCGAGGTTGTCATTCTGCTTTGCGCTATTCATTTTTGTGTTCTACCAGGTGCCCTTGGTGTTGTTCTCTGCGCAAGTTGAGGCTTCACTTCAGTATTATTGGTTTTATGCGTTTACAGTTAATGCTGGGAGTGTGCTTCTAGTTTTGTGGGGTGTCTTCAGTCGTCGATTGGATGTCAATCAAGATGTGGTTTTTTATTCTGTGCAGCAATTGCGTATTTATTTATTAACGCTTTTTATTGGTTGTGTTTGTTTAGTTGTCTATCTTTCGGGTGTCCCCTGGACTTGCACCGGCCTGTTTGCGCTGATGTTCGACCCCTGGCTTACATTGCTTGCTCGAGAGTTCGGTGTGAAACTGATCGGTTCAGGCTTTTCGACTTATCTGTTAGGGGCTTATGCAAACGCGGTTGCGCCAATTTTGGTGCTGCTTTCTGTCTGGTTGATCAGGGAGGCTTTACTCCAGCGTCGAGTGCTGAATGGTATTGTCGGAATGCTGGGGGGGGTGTTCGCAATAACTGCTGTACTTGTGAGTGGCACCAAAGGGCTTTTAATACCTTCAATGCTTATGCTGGTTGTGGGTTGTTACTTCTGGTGTAGAACTTGGTCTTCTCGCATTGTTACCATTGTCTTTGCTGTAGTCTTTGTAATATCTACTCTTGTGTCCTTCGAGCTGCTGAAAGAGCGTGGTACTAATGTGGGTGGCGCATACGATTTTGCTGCTTGTTCGGTAGAGGTCGGAACCTGTCACCAGAGTCGCGAGTTGTTGGAATCTATGACTGCTCGTGACTATTCGCTGGGATTGCCGGGCGCTTTTGTCAAGCCGCTTCAGGCGCGGCTAGATTGCTTGTGCGCTGGCGGAGACGACACAAGTTGCCCATCAGCTGTCTTGAATGGCTCAATTATGGAGCGAGTTGATAAGCATGAGCGGTCATTGACTTTCATCAGCGCGATATTCAACCGCATGTTGGTAGTGCCCTTCCAAGTCTCGATATGGAACTTTATGTATGCCGAGTCCGAGCAGGTTGATGGCCTGAAAACGCTACCTTTTGCTAGGCGTTTGCTGGGGGAGTCACTCAATATGCCGGAACTGGTTTATCAGAAGTATGGTTCTGTTTACTCTGGTGGTGACAGGACTAGCACGAGTACTGCGCCCACAAGTTTTTTCCTTGCCTACCCTGCTTATCTAGGATTTGGTGGGTTTTTACTCGCTCTGGCACTCGTCATTGCACTTGATCTATTCCTCGCGAAGTTGGCGCGCGTTGTCTGTATGTCATTAGTGCCTCTGTTAGTAGGTGCTGTTTTAATCATGTGCATGAATTTTATGACTTCAGATTTTATAACTGTACTTATTTCTCACGGTGGGGTGGCTGGAATAATAATGCTGCTGATCCATGCGCTATTGCTCAAGAGAGTTTCATGAAGAATCGTCCGCAGATAAAGAAGGTCCTGCATTTAACCCATACGGACATAGAGTTCGACTCTCGAATCCTCAAAGAAATGGGCGCATTGGCCACCGCTGGTTATACAGTCAGTGGTATTGGTGTCGTCCTGGATGAGGGGGCGCAGAAGACCGCAGTTCCCTTTGAGGCGAACATCACGGCGCTCAATCTGCGCTCGCGTAAGCTGACTTTTCTGCCTCGCACCTTGCGGCATGTCGTCACGCTGTTGGAGCTGGTCGGCAAGATGCTGCCACGTGCGGTTCGCGAGCGCCCCGATGTTATTCACTGTCACGACACCTTGGTACTCCCGCTTGGTTGCATCGTCAAATGTCTGACTGGCGCCAAGCTGGTCTACGACGCTCATGAGCTAGAGTCCAACCGCAATGGGTTGACTAAGCTGCAAGGTGCTTTGACGTTACACATGGAAAAACTCCTTTGGCGTTTTGTTGATGCTTTGATCGTGGTGAGTCCATCCATTGAGCGTTGGTACCAAGAGAACATTGGCCCAAAACGCTCGGCGGTGATTCTAAATGCGCCCTTGTTTTTTGATGCGCGACACCAGGATGAAGATTATTTGCGAAAGACGTTTTCCATACCGGTCGAGAGCAAGATTTTCATTTATGTGGGTATCCTCGGTCACGGTCGAGGTATTGATCTGCTGACCGAGGCTTTCAAAGATCCTCAGGTTTCGTCGCATGTGGTGTTCCTCGGTTACGGGGAATTGAGCGAGGAACTTAAGCGTCTAGCCGCTCAGCAACCGAACCTGCATGTGCATGACGCCGTACCGCACTCTCAGGTTGTGCCTATCGCGCAATCTGCAGACTTTGGCCTGTGCCTGGTTCGGGATGTCTCGCTCAGTGACTATTACTGTCTGCCGAACAAGCTCTTCGAATATTGCTTCGCAGGTGTTCCGGTGTTGGCCTCAGACTTTCCTGATATTCGCGCATTGCTCGCAGAGTATGGCGTAGGCGAATGCTGTAAACTCCAGGCCCACGATGTTCGCGACGCCATCTTGAGGCTTGAACGCTCGCAATCAACATTCAAGTTCGCGGATCTGGCACCGTTGAGCTGGCAGGCGCAGGAACTGAAGTTGGTGGAGCTGTACCAGCAGAGCCTGTCGGCGACCAATCACTGAAATTTTGGGGGCATGCTAGTTGTGCGTCATGCCCAGACGGATATATGCAGATTTGGGAAGGGCTGGTGCTCCGGTGCAAATTCGGTGGTTTCCAGCAGCCCCTCATAGGGCTTGGTGTTCGCCCAGACTACGACCCGCTGTGTCGGTAGCGGGAAAACCTAATTGATACGGGCTGTGTTATGTGCGGAATTTTTGGTTTTATTGCCAGGGAAAAAGTTAACAAAGAAAGTTTGATGACGTTGGCTCTACATGCTAGACAGCGTGGGCGTGATTCCAGCGGTCTGATCTATGCGGATCGTTCGGGTTATCAAGTCAAACGAGCCGACTACGACATCAAAAAGCTGATCTCCCAGGTCAAACCTTTTGAGTCTGCTTTCGTCTTTGGTCATAGCCGTTTGATCACTAACGGTCTTTCCGACAACCAGCCGGTTGTTCGTGGCGATATTTGTGTTATCCACAACGGCATCATCGTGAATGATGCTGAGGTGTGGAATCACATCAAGCCCACCCGTGCTCTCGAAATCGATAGTGAGGTGATTGCTGCCATCACCGAGCAACACCTGGATGAGTCGGGTGACGATCTCGATGGATTGGCGCAAAAAGTGCTGAATTTGTGTGTGGGGGTTGTTGCCTGTGCCATTGTTATTCCCCGTTTAGGCAAGGCACTACTGTTCTCAAACAATGGCAGCCTCTATGTTGGTACAGCTCAGGAGGGGGTCTGTTTTTCTTCGGAAATGTTTCCGCTTAGTCAGATTGGCTGCTCGGATATCAAGCAAGTCAAGCAAGACGCCGTTGTCTTGGATTTACCTATTTCCTCAGAGGTCAGTGTTTCCGACGATAATCAGCGTGTTCACAACCTGATTCCGCCTTTTCAATTTATTTCGTCTGAAGAAAAGCAACTGCTCTATCCTCAGCCGAACCTGCGTCGTTGCACCCGCTGCATTCTGCCGGAGACGATGCCGTTCATCGCTTTCGATGCGGACGGTGTGTGCAACTACTGCCACACCTACACCCCGCGCAATGTACCGAAGCCAAAGGAAGAACTGTTCAATCTCGTAGAGGGCTACCGTCGCGCCGGTGCTACCGACTGTATCGTGCCGTTCTCTGGCGGCCGTGATAGCTGCTACGGGCTGCATCTGATTGTTAAAGAGCTGAAGATGAATGCGGTCACCTATACCTATGACTGGGGGATGGTGACCGATCTTGGTCGGCGCAATATCAGCCGGATGAGCGCTGAGCTGGGTGTGGAAAACATCATCGTTGCCGACGATATCGCCAAGAAGCGCAGGAATATTGCCGTCAACCTCAAAGCTTGGTTGAAGGCTCCGCATCTAGGGATGATCAGTATCCTGACTTCCGGTGATAAGCACTTCTTCCGCCATATCGAGACGGTGAAAAAGCAGACTGGAGTGAGCCTGAACCTCTGGGGGGTTAACCCACTGGAAGTGACTCACTTTAAAGCCGGCTTTCTTGGTGTGCCGCCGGACTTCGAAGAGAAACGCGTGTATATGCACGGCTGGCAAAAGCAGATGGAATATCAGAGCTTGCGTTTCAAGGCGATGCTCAAGAGTCCCGGCTATTTTAATAGCTCGCTGTGGGACACCTTGTCGGGTGAGTACTACCGTAGTTTTACTGAGAAGAAGGACTACTACCACATCTTTGATTACTGGCGCTGGGACGAGAAGACCATCGATGACACGCTGATCAACGATTATGGTTGGGAGCTTGCAGTCGATACCAGCACCACTTGGCGTATCGGTGACGGTACTGCAGGTCTGTACAACTATATCTATTACCTCGTTGCCGGTTTCTCTGAGCACGACACTTTCCGCAGCAACCAGGTTCGTGAAGGTGAGATTACTCGCGAGCGAGCACTCGAACTAGTGCGTGAGGAAAACCGCCCGCGTTACCAGAATATTCGTTGGTACCTCGATGCACTCGGAATGGACTTCACCGAGGTGATCAAGATCGTCAATTCCATCCCGCGGCTCTACAACGATTGACGGGGTGGCGGAGCATATGAACAAGACGATCTGGTATGTAACGAAGTACTTTTCCCCCAAGACCAGTACCAGCCCAGGGGGCCGAGGCTGGTTCCTGGTGGATGAGATGAGCCGTGCCGGGCATCAGGTTGTTGTGATCAGTTCGGATTCCAATAATCTGGTGGACCTTCCTGTGCTTCGTGAAAGGGTAACGGTGCTGGATGAGGGCAGGGTCAAAATCGTTTGGCTGAAAACGATGAAGTACTCGGTCGCCAAATCACTACGTCGGATCTTGAGTTGGTTCCACTTCGAGTGGAATCTGTTCTGGCTCAACAAGAGCAAGCTGGAGCGCCCTGACGTTGTGATTGTCTCCAGCTTGTCATTGTTGACCATCCTCAACGGGTTGTTGTTGCGATTCAAATACCAGTGCCGTTTGGTGTTTGAAGTGCGCGACATTTGGCCGCTTACCATCGTCGAGGAGGGTGGCTTCAGTAACAACAATCCGTTTGTCAAAGGCTTGTCGTGGCTGGAGCGATTCGCCTACAGGAAGGCGGATGCAATCGTCGGAACTATGCCAAATCTATCCGCACATGTTCGTGCAGAGCTCGGTTATGACCGGCCAGTGTTTTGCATTCCCATGGGCGTGAGTCCAGAGCACCTTAACGACGTTGCTGAGCTTCCTAGGGAATATGTTGAACGCTACCTGTCCAGTAACAAGTTCAAAGTTGTGCACGCGGGGACCATCGGCATCACCAATGCCCTCGATGTGTTTTTTGCAACAGCAGAGGCCATGCGGGAGCAGGCAGATGTCGAATTTGTCATCGTCGGCGACGGTGCGCTGAAGGAAAGCTACGAGAAGCGGTATGGTGGCCTTCCCAACCTTGTTTTCGCGCCAAAGGTTCCGCGAAATATGGTGCACGCGGTGCTCGCAAAAGGAGACCTCCTGTACTTCTCGGTTCATGACTCGAAGGTCTGGGATTACGGACAGTCGCTGAACAAGGTCATCGATTACATGCTGGCCGCCAAGCCAGTGGTGGCCTCTTATAATGGATACCCGTCGATGATCAATGAGGCGGGTTGTGGCGTCTTCATCCCGGCCAACAGTGTCGATGCCCTGGTTTCCGCGATTTTTGAGATGAAATCGCGTAGCCAGGAGGAGCGCGAGCAAATGGGCGCTAGAGGCCGCGAATGGCTGTTGCAGAATCGTAGCTATTCGAAGCTGGCCACTGATTATCTTTCGATATTGTTCCAAGCTAACCCTAAGTAGGTCGGGTTTGTTGATATTAGGTGTGGGTTAGTTTGGGGGAAATAAAGGATATATAAAACTTAAGTGCTGTTATCTGGTTTTTCCAAAAAATTTGCATGTGTCATAGTATTTCTCATGGTTGGTAGGCCCCTCCCTCACCCCGAGGTGGCTCTAGTTTATGGTGGTAAGCCTTTACTGGCTTTAAGTGTAAGTGCATTTGGTGGCAGTATGTAGGGGATGTGTATAAAATATTTTTATACTGTTTTTTGATTTGTTTTTAAGCGAGTGGAATGGGTTAGATGATCGACTTGAATGTTAGGGGTGATAGTAAAAATAATTCGATGCTGTTGGGTTTCATTCTTTCATTCGGGTTTGTCGGTGAATGGGTTGGCATATATGGCTGGCTGCTCTGTATGTTAGCATTCGTATACGTCATTTTTTTTGCTAGGAACGATTTGTGCGTTCATCGTTCGGGGTCGTTACTTTGCTTATTCATACTAACCATTATAGTCTGGTATTTAGTTTCTCTTTTTTATTCAAGTAGTGATTTTAAATATGATGTATATAAGTCTCTGGCTGTTTCGTTCTATTTTCTTATGGTCCTTTTTTTGGCGCTTTGCTACACGAAACTTTCAAGGCGTGCTCTGATACTTGGTTTTTTATACCCGCTTGTCTTGCTGGGTGGGGTTGTTGCAGTAATTGGGTTGGTTAAATTTTTTTTGCTGGAGAACGGTTTCCTTATAGGTGTTTTGTTAGATAAGTTTTGGTCTCAAGGTTATCCTTCAGGTACCGCACTGCGTTCAGATTATAATATGAATTCGCTGCTATTATTGGTGGCTAGCATCGCTTGCGTTAGATTGTACTTTTATAAATCAAGCTCTTGGGTTTTTGCTTTTCTAGTCTTTATGCTCAGTGCAGGGCTTCTGTCTGGTTCGCGGCGGTTTATGCTTATGGCGATGTTGATTCCAGTTTACTGGATGGCTCTCATTTGGATTGAGCGCGGGAGATCTTCGGGTCGAATGCTTTCTTCGTTTGGAATTTTGTTATTGGTTGGCATCTTCACATATGCCCTTGTGGGTTTTGTGTCGAGTGCGGAAAAATTTAAACAAGTAAGAGCAGGGGAGGCATGGCAAGTTTTATCAGTGCAAGGCTTTAAGTTAAGGAGTGTTGAGTTATCTGCTGAGGATTCCCTTGTTCTCAAAGAGCCTTGGCGCACATATCCGGAAGTGTTGGCAAATACTATGTCAGCTCAAGAGCAGTATGGTTTTGAAAGCCGTATAGTTCGTTGGGTTTTTGCATGGGATTTAATAAAGGATGCTATTTGGTTTGGTAGCGGTTTTTCCTATCATGAAAAATTTTCTTGTAAATTTGTGGCGTGCAAGCATGTGGATTATCCCCACTCTCCTATTTTAAGCGCGTGGCTTGCTGGTGGAGTTGGACTGTTCTTTTTAGTTTGTGTCTTTTACTCTTTGCTTGGAATGCTACCTGTCTGGCGCTGGTATGTTGGGCTTAAATTTGCTGTTACGCCTATTGTCTTGATGATAGTGCCCTTTTCACTTTTGTCAGGCGATACGCTTTTTTCAATTCCCGCTTTTGTGGGGAGTTCTTTCATCGCTCTCCTTGTGATTCTCCATAAAAGTTGACTTTGGTAGGTGAGGTGGGAGTATGTTTAAGCGTTTTTTCGATGTGCTGGTTTCTTTTGTAACTCTTCTATTGCTGCTTCCTGTGTTTGTTTTTTTAATGATATTGGTTAGGGTGTTTTTGGGGGAGCCAATTTTTTTTCGACAAGTAAGACCAGGGCTTTCTGGTCGGCTGTTTCAAATGATTAAGTTCCGCTCCATGCGTGATATTTTCGATGCCGATGGGAAACCATTGTCAGATGGTGATCGAATGACAAAGTTGGGAAGTTTTTTGCGTACGAGTAGTTTAGACGAGCTGCCGGGGCTGTGGAACGTGCTTAAAGGCGACATGAGTCTGGTCGGGCCGAGGCCATTGTTGGTGGAATATCTCCCTCTCTACGACGAGCGCCAGAACCGCCGACATGAAGTGCGCCCCGGTATTACCGGCTGGGCTCAGGTCAACGGCCGCAATTCCCTGAGCTGGGAGGAAAAGTTCGAACTTGATGTTTGGTATGTGGACAATCGCTCGTTTTGGTTGGATATAAAGATTCTGCTGCTTACGGTCAAAAAGGTACTGTTACGTGATGGCATCAGCGCCGAAGGCGAGGTGACCATGCCTAAGTTCACGGGGAGCAAGAAGTGAGACGTTTGGCCATCCTGGGTGCCAGCGGGCATGGCAAGGTTGTGGCCGACACGGCCGAGGTCTGTGGCTGGCAATCGGTTGTGTTTTTCGATGATGCCTGGCCGGCGAAAGCGCGAAATGGGGCATGGCCAGTAGAGGGGAGCACCGCAGACCTGCTGACGCGCTTGGCGGACTTCGATGCTGTTCTGGTTGCGATTGGTGACAATCGCATTCGACTGGAAAAGCTGGCGATATTAAAAGCTGCCGAAGCTCGTTTCGCTCGCCTGGTACACCCTGCGGCGACGGTCAGCCGACACGCTGTCATTGAAGACGCTACGGTGATATTCGCGGGGGTCGTAGTCAATGCCTTTGCCACAGTGGGCATAGGTTGCATCCTGAATACTGGATGCAGTGTCGATCATGACTGTGTCCTCGAAGCTGGCGTCCATGTCAGCCCGGGCGCTCACCTGGCGGGTGGGGTGCGGGTAGGACAGGCTAGCTGGATTGGTATTGGGGCGTGTGTGCGGCAATCCCAATATATTGGTGCACGAGTTACGGTCGGCGCTGGTGCGGTGGTTGTGACCGATGTTGCCGATGGCGTTACTGTAACCGGTGTGCCTGCCCGGGCCATATAGCGTTCCCTGTACAATGCTGCGCAAAGCTTTTAATCATACTTAAACGTTTTTATCTGGGATTCTATTGTGCTGAATACACCCTTTTCTCCCTGGCCGTCTTTTACCGAAGAAGAGGCGAGTGCTGTTCGGGACGTGCTTTTATCCAATAAGGTCAATTATTGGACAGGGCAGGAGTGTCGGGAGTTTGAGCGTGAGTTCGCCGCATGGGCCGAGACCGAGCATGCAGTGGCGCTAGCGAATGGAACGGTCGCGCTGGACCTGGCGTTGAAGGCGCTCGGGGTTGGCGAGGGCGATGAGGTTATTGTTGCGTCGCGAACATTCCTCGCCTCCGCGTCGTCAATTGTCAACGCCGGGGCAGTGCCGGTATTTGCAGATGTCGACCCCGACTCCCAGGTGATCACCGCTGAATCGATTACTGCGGTCTTGACCCCCCGTACGCGAGCGATCATTTGTGTTCATCTGGCTGGCTGGCCCTGCGACATGGATCCGATCATGGCGTTGGCGAAAGAGCGCCAGCTGTTCGTCATTGAGGACTGTGCACAGGCACACGGTGCGCTCTACAAGGGGCGTCCTGTCGGCTCGATTGGCCACATCGGTGCCTGGTCCTTCTGTCAGGACAAGATCATGACAACGGGTGGGGAGGGTGGCATGGTGACCACCAATGACACCGAGCTCTGGTCAAGGATGTGGTCGTTCAAGGATCATGGGAAATCCTGGGAAGCGGTGTATGAGCGCGAGCACGCCCCCGGTTTCCGCTGGCTGCATGAAAGCTTTGGCACCAACTGGCGCATGCTTGAGGTCCAGGCGGTAATCGGGCGCATCCAGTTGAAGCGCATGCAGGCGTGGCAGTCTGCACGTATCGAGAATGCCAATCGCATCTGGCAACGAGCTCGTTTGTTGAGCGCCCTGCGTGTTCCGGTAATACCTGAGTACATTCGCCATGCAGCCTATAAATGCTATGTGTTCGTCGAGCCGTCTAGGCTCAAGCCGGATTGGAGTCGAGATCGTATTCAGGCCGAAATATCGGCGCACGGGGTTCCATGTTATTCGGGGTCTTGTTCCGAGGTTTATTTGGAGAAGGCATTCGACACTACCGAATGGCGGCCTGCACAACGCTTACCCATCGCCAAAGATCTGGGCGAAACCAGTTTGATGTTCCTAGTCCACCCGACGCTTGAACAGCGAGAAATTGAGCAGGCCTGTGATGTTCTCGCCGAAGTGATGACGTTGGCAACGGTTTGCCAGTGATGTGGTGTGTATCGATAAGGACATCGCTGTGTTGAGGACGATTGATCGGTTGCGCGAACGGTTGTTGGGGCTGCCGCGGCAAACTAAACGCGCGCTGCAAGTCTTTTCCGATGTCCTCCTGCTATGGGCGGCCCTTTGGGTGGCCTTTGTCATTCGCCTGAGCAGTTTTCAGCAGATCAACCCGCTGGGCGAATACCTGTGGTTGTTTGTCGCTGCCCCGGCCACTGCTATCCCTCTTTTCATCCGCTTCGGCTTGTACCGTGCGGTCCTACGCTATTTTGGTAGCGCCGCGCTGGTGACGATCTTCAACGCCGTCAGCCTGTCAGCGTTGCTTCTGGCTGTGGTGATATACCTGATTCGGCCCGATGAGTTGATGCCCCGCTCGGTCGTGTTTATCTACTGGGCTGTGTCGTTGTTGCTGGTGGGCGGCCTTCGCCTGCTGATGCGGCAGTATTTTATCGGTGAGCTGTTTCCTCTTCGTATACGGGCCGATGAGCAGGGGCTGCAACGTGTCGCCATCTATGGTGCCGGTGCGGCCGGCAATCAGTTGCTGACCGCTTTACGCATGGGTAAACGCATGCTCCCGGTGGCGTTCATCGATGACGACGATAGCATTGCCAATCGCGTCATCGATGGGGTGAAAGTCTACAAATCCAGGCACATCCAGCAGATGATCGAGGATACGAGCGCCCAGGAGGTATTGCTGGCGATTCCGTCGACATCGCGTTCCCGTCGCAGGGAAATCCTCAACTCGTTAGAACCTTTTCCGGTGCATGTCAGGACGATCCCCGGCTTCATGGACCTTGCTAGTGGGCGGGTCAGTGTCAGCGACTTGCAGGAAGTCGACATCGCCGACCTGCTCGGGCGGGATGCTGTGCCACCGCAGACGTCGTTATTCGAGCGCTGTATTCGCGGCCAGGTGGTAATAGTGACTGGGGCGGGAGGGTCGATTGGTTCCGAGCTGTGCCGTCAGATCGTGTCGACGGGGCCAACCACGCTGCTGCTGTTCGAACACAGCGAGTACAACCTGTACAGCATTCACAGCGAGCTGGAGCAGCGTGTTCGTCGTGATTCGCTGCCTGTGCGGTTGGTGCCGATTTTGGGATCAATCCGAAATCCTGAGCGTTTGTTTGATGTGATGCGCACCTGGAGCGTCAATACGGTCTATCACGCGGCGGCCTACAAGCACGTTCCCATGGTTGAGCACAATATTGCCGAAGGTGTGCTGAATAATGTGTTGGGCACAACATTCACCGCTCAAGCGGCGGTGAAGGCGGGCGTTGAGCATTTTGTGCTTATTTCTACTGACAAGGCGGTGCGTCCGACCAATGTGATGGGCAGCACCAAGCGTTTAGCCGAAATGGTGTTGCAGGCGTTGAGTGCTGAGCAGGCGCCTGTGTTGCTGGATGACGAGGGTGTTCACCAGGTCAATAAAACACGGTTCACCATGGTGCGTTTCGGTAATGTTTTAGGCTCTTCAGGTTCGGTTATCCCGTTGTTTCATGAGCAGATCCGTAAAGGCGGGCCTGTTACGGTCACTCATCCGAATATCACCCGCTATTTTATGACCATCCCGGAAGCGGCTCAGCTAGTAATTCAGGCTGGGGCCATGGGGCAGGGCGGCGATGTATTTGTGTTGGATATGGGGCAACCGGTGAAAATTGCCGAGCTGGCCGAGAAAATGATTCATTTGAGTGGCTTGAGTATTCGCTCCGAGAAAAATTTACAGGGTGATATAGCGATTGAGTTTTCTGGCTTGCGCCCTGGCGAGAAGCTCTACGAGGAGCTGTTGATCGGTGATAACGTCAGCCCGACGGAGCATCCGATGATCATGCGCGCCAATGAAGAGCATCTGCCATGGGAGCAGTTCAAGGTGCGCTTGAGCGAGTTGCTGGATGCTGTTGAACGTGATGACTATGAGCGTGTGCGCCAGTTGTTGCGTGAGACGGTTAGCGGCTACAAGCCAGAAGGCGAGATTGTTGACTGGATACATCTGAAGCGTCGGCTGGAACCGTAGTGTCATGCCGTAAGGTTTGGTTGAGCGCTGGGTAGGTTGGTGTTGATCCATTCAGTGATGCATAGAGTTATTTGACAAGTTCACGGCAGCAGCTAGTTTTCAGATCGTGGAGAAGGAAGTCCCACGCTCTGACAAAAACTAACGAAGGGAATCTCGTATGCTAAAAGCCAAACTGTCTTCTCTGCTGTTCGCTGTTCTTGCTTCCATGTCCTTGGCGGTTGCCGCCGCTGAAACAAAGACCCAGCCAGTCCCTGTTGTTAACACAGCTGAAGTGGCTCCTGTTGGTAAGATCAATCTCAATACGGCTGATGTTGCCACTCTGCAACGGGAGTTGTTGGGGGTTGGTGCGGTCAAAGCACAGGCGATTGTTGCTTATCGTGATGAGCACGGCGACTTTGCTTCGGTGGATGAGTTGCTAGAAGTCAAGGGTATTGGCGCAGCAACGCTGGAGAAGAATCGCGACAAGTTGAGTATTAACTGACGCGCTCAGTTGTTTTAATTTAGGCCGGTTATTAACCGGCCTTTTTGCTTTCTGCGGATGGTGTTTTTAAGCCCTCTGCGCGGTATGCAGTAAATAATAGGTTTGAGGAAGTTTATGTTCTGGGCAGCTGTTGCGGCAGATGGCGTGGTGGTTGTGCATCTGCTGTTTATTCTATTTGCGGTGTTGGGCGGAATACTGGTGTGGCGTTGGCGCGGGTTGGTCTGGTTGCATGTGCCGGCGGCCTTGTGGGGTGTGTTGGTGGAGTTGATGCATTGGCCCTGCCCGCTGACGCCACTGGAGTACAGCCTACGTGTGGCTGCGGGGCAGGCGGGCTATAGCGGAGGTTTTGTTGAGCACTATTTGCTGCCGATCATCTACCCGGCTGGGTTGACGCCGCAGATTCAGATTGGCTTGGGGCTGTTCGTCCTGCTGCTTAATGGCCTGGTTTATGGCGTGTTGCTGTGGCAGCGCTGGCGGCGGCCGTGAGTTGAGCTTAGGCCGCCTTATTCAGATGGATGATGGTATGCAGGCAAGATAATTTCCCCGGCTACACTGGCCCCATCAATCACAGCATCACAAGGCAGCTTTCCTATGCAAAATCGCATGATGATCACCGGTGCGGGTTCGGGTTTGGGGCGTGAGATTGCCCTGCGTTGGGCGCGTGATGGCTGGCAGTTGGCGCTGTCGGATGTCAACGAGCCGGGCCTGGTGGAAACCCTGCAGATGGTTCGTGAGGCGGGTGGTGATGGTTTCACCCAACGCTGCGACGTGCGTGATTACAGCCAGCTGACGGCGTTTGCCCAGGCCTGTGAGGAGAAGCTCGGCGGCATTGATGTGATCGTCAATAACGCCGGCGTTGCCTCTGGTGGTTTCTTCAGTGAACTGTCGCTGGAGGATTGGGATTGGCAGATCGCGATCAACCTGATGGGCGTGGTCAAGGGCTGCAAGGCCTTCCTGCCATTGCTGGAAAAGAGCAAAGGCAAGATCGTCAATATCGCTTCTATGGCGGCCTTGATGCAGGGCCCGGCGATGAGCAACTACAACGTGGCCAAGGCCGGCGTTGTGGCACTGTCGGAAAGCCTGCTGATCGAATTGAAGCTGCATAAGGTCAGCGTGCACGTGGTGTGCCCGTCGTTCTTCCAGACCAATCTGCTGGACTCCTTCCGCGGCCCGACACCGGCGATGAAGGCGCAAGTTGGCAAGCTGCTGGAAAGCTCACCGATCAGCGCGGCGGATATTGCCGACTACATCTACCAGGAAATCGGCAAAGGCGAATTTATGATTCTGCCCCACGAGCAGGGCCGCATGGCCTGGGCGTTGAAGCAGAAGAACCCGCAGCTGCTGTACAACGAGATGACCAGCATGGCCGACAAGATGCGTGCGCCGCGCGCCAAGTGACAGGGTGTGGCGACCTGAATTAGTTGATTTAAAGGTCAACTTAATCGCCGTTCGGGGTTGTCTGCGATGAGCGTGCGTTCTAAGGTTTGCGGTCATGTCGGCATGGCCGCGAAACTGATGGATTTACTGTGAAACCTTTCCCGCGGGCCATGCTGTTGCTGGCCCTGATCCTGGCCGCAATCAACTTGCGGCCCGGTATCACCTCCCTGGCACCGCTGATCGAGCGGATTGCCGAAGAACTGGCCTTGAGCCGCAGCCTGATTAGCCTCACCACTGCGTTGCCTGTGTTGTGCATGGGCTTGTTGGCGCCTTTTGCGCCGCGTTTGGCGATGCGTCTGGGGCTCGAACGCACTATCGCCTTGTGCATGGCGGTCATCGCGGTGGCGCTGTTGCTGCGTGCGGTGGGGCATACCAGTGCAATTTTGATTGGTAGTGCGGTGCTGCTGGGCGCGGCCATCGCGGTTGCCGGGCCATTGCTGTCTGGCTTTATCAAGCGACACTTTGCCGGGCGTATGGGCAGCGTGGTGGGCTGGTACTCGCTGAGCATGGCGATTGGTGGCGCCGGTGGTGCGGTGCTCACCATCCCGGCCACGCAGAGGCTGGGTAATGACTGGACCTATGGTCTGGCCATTTGGGCGCTGCCGGCAGTCGTTGGGCTAGTGCTATGGCTGTGTCTGCCTAACCGGGTCGAAGCCGAGAGTGAGGAGGGTGGCATGGGCCTGCCCTGGCGGCAGCCGCGTGCCTGGTTGATCAGTGCATTCTTTGCCATTCAGGCCGGTTTGTTTTATGCCCTCGCCACCTGGGCTGTGGCGCGCTATCACGAAGCGGGCTTGAGCCTGATGCACAGCAACAGCCTGTTCAGTGTGTCGATGCTGATGGGCCTGCCCAGCTCATTTCTGTTGCCCTGGTTGGCGCAGCGCTTCAAGAACCGCTACGTGCTGCTGGTGGGCTGCGGGCTGTTGTCGTCGATCAGTCTGGCGATGATCACCTTTCAGCCTGCCGTGCTGCCTGAACTGTGGGCGGTGACCATTGGTTTTGGCTTGGGCGGCTCCTTCGCCTTGTCGCTGGTCTTGCCGTTGTACGAGGCGGGCTCGCCGCTGGCGGTCAGCCGCTGGACGGCGATGATGCTGTGCATGGGTTACAGCATCGCCTGTCTGACCCCGGTGTTGACCGGCTTGGCGCGCGATCTGGCGGGTAACTATCAGTTGCCGTTTATGGTGCTCACCGGGCTTGCGGTGCTGATGACGCTGCTGGCCTGGATGATGCGCCGCGGACCGAAGCGCACGCACAGCTGACGCTTATTTGGCAGCAGTTCCTTCCTTGGCCTGGACGGCTGTGATAGAAGGCAGCCTTGATTTGCTGGAGTGCCTGCGTGGAGTCCGAATCCATCGTTTATGGTTGCATCCGTGACTGGCCGTCGAACAGTCCGGCGGAGAGCCGTCTGCGTCGTGAAATCAATCGGCAGGTGCTCGATGAGCTGCCAGCGGGCGACGCCTGGAGCTTTCTTGGCCGGGAGATGTTTGCCTGTTGCGAGCAGCCGGGTGACGGCCTGTACCAGACCCAGGTGATCCACTTCGGCGCCAGCTACCGCACGGTGGAGTATGAGTGGAGTCTGTGGATCAAACAGTTCGAGGCGCTGCTCAAGCGCCTGTACTGGGCCAGCGCGGTGGTGCATCTGGAAACCGAGCTGAACGGTACGCACACCTTTCGCTGGGAGTCGGATGGCGGCTTCCACAGCCCGCAGGAAGGTGAGTTGCGCGTGCGCTGCGCCTGGGAGCGTGAGGGCGGCCTACGCGGGTAGGTTGGGTTGAGACGCGCAGCGACGAAGCCCAACGAACATGCCGCCTTGTTGGGCTTGCTGCGCTCAGCACCAACCTACGAGGATGAGGTTACCCTGCGGCGTTTATTCCTCCAGCGCATCCAGCCACTCTTGCGGCACATCGCGCTTGAGCGCCAGCTGGCACTGCTGGCTCTCCGCATCAAACACAATCACTGCCTGGCCTTTGCTCAATGCGTGGCGTACCCGTTCGATACGGGTAGCCAGTGGGGTTTCGTCGCCATTGTCGGTGCCATCGCGGGTGACGAAGTCTTCGATCAGGCGGGTCAGGGTTTCAGCTTCAAGCAGGTGATAAGGAATCAGCACGGTAAGGCCTCCAGAGCGCAGCGCGGATGCTAGCAGGCCGTTGAAAAATTACCTACGTTGGCAATACTGCGTTAAAAACGACCTCGGAATGCTCATGTACAACTCGTACACTCCGCTTCCTCGGCCGTTTTTGCCTTGTCTTGCCTGCCTCGCCTACATTTTTCAACGGCCTGCTAACGCGCGCAGCCCTGGCTGGCCATGTTTGCTGCGCCGTTACTGCGCAGGCGGTTCAGCCGGCTGCAGGTAGGCTTCCAGGGTGCTGTACAGCTTGGCGCTGTCCAGGGGTTTGCCGAGGAAGTCATTCATCCCGGATTCGACCCCATGTTGGCGGTGCTCATCGAGAATATGCGCGGTCAGGGCAATGATCGGCACAGCCGGCAGGTTGTGTTGACGTTCCAGGCGGCGGATCTGTCGGGTGGCTTCGAAGCCATCCATCTCCGGCATTTCGCAGTCCATCAGGATCAGCTGCGTGGCGCTTGGGTCGCGCTGGTATTCATTGAGGGCGGCCAGGCCGTTGGTCACCAGGCGTACGTTGTAGCCGCGCTTTTTCAGAAAACCCTGCACCACCAGCTGATTCACCGGGTTGTCTTCGGCCACCAGGATGCAGGGTGTGCTGCTGGTGTCGTGGTAGGTTTTTGGCAGCGGTTTGATTTCTACAGCGCGCGGCTCTTCATAGAGCTCGAGCAGTGCACTGCGCAGCGCATTGATCGCCAGCGGTTGCGGCAGGCCGAGCAAGCGCAGGCCGACGGAGCTGGGCAGTTGCTGGCATTGCTCCGGCGCACAGAGCAGCAGCACGCGTTGTCCGGGTTGCAGCAGCGGGCGCAGTGAGTCCAGCCAATGCTGGATACTGCCCGGCCACGGCGCCATCAGCACCAGCAGCGGCGGGGCGGCGAAGTCTTCCAGGTAGCCGAGCAGGGTTTCCGGGTTCTGGCAGCGCTCGGTGCGCATGCCCCAGCGCCCGAGCAGGCGGCTCAGGGCATCCAGGCCGAGGCCGTCGAGGGAGGTGAGCAGGGCGGTGCGGCCCTTGAGCAGTTCGTGCAACGGGTCGGCCGGCAGGGCGTCATCACTTTGTGGCATATCAAAAGCGAAGCGCGTGCCCTGGCCTGGGGTGCTCTGCACTTCGATGCGCCCGCCCATCATTTCCACCAGCTCCTTGCTGATCGCCAGGCCCAGGCCGCTGCCGCCATAGCGGCGGGTGGTGCTGGAATCGCCCTGAGCGAAGGACTCGAACAGCTGGGTCAGGGCCTTGTCACTGATGCCGATACCGCTGTCGCTGATGGCAAACACCAGGTGCGGTTTTCCCTGGGAATCATTGCGCCGACAGACATTCAGCGCCACGTGGCCTTCGGCGGTGAATTTCAGGGCATTGCTGAGCAAGTTCATCAGCACCTGCTTGAGCCGGGTTGGGTCGCCGGTTGTGCGCCGTGGCACACCACTTTCCAGGCTGACGTAGAGGCGCAGGCGCTTGTCCAGAGCCTGCCCGGTGAACAGGCTGAGGGTGTCGGAAATCAGCTCTTCCAGGTCGAACTCGATATGTTCCAGGCTGAGCTTGCCGGATTCGATGCGCGCGTAATCGAGGATGTCGTTGATCACCGCCATCAGCGAGCTGCCGGAGCTGGAAATGGTGTCGACGTAGAAGCGCTGGCTGCGGTCCAGCGCGGTTTCCTTGAGCAACTGCAGCATGCCCAGCACCCCGTTGAGCGGGGTGCGGATCTCGTGGCTCATCTTGGCCAGAAAGCGGCTCTTGGCCAGGTTCTCGATTTCCGCTTGTTCGGCGGCGCGGCGCGACTGGAAACCTTCTTCCTTGAGCATATTGATGCGGTCGGCCAGGCCGATGGACAGGGTGATCAGTTCCACGGTAACGCCAACCTTCACCACGGCCGCGCCATACAAGCCAAACAGCTCGATACCCAGTGAGCCCGAGGTGGCGATGATGAACGAGGCCAGCAGGATGCCCCAGGCCAGGATGTAATAGGAGCCGTAGCGCAGCCCCTTGCGCCACACATAGGCGCCGCTGAGCAGCAGTACCAGCGACACCGCCAGCACAGTCAGGCTGGCCAGGATATTCCAGGCCTGCAGGCCGATCAGCGGCACCGACACCAGGCAGCCGCCCACCAGCAGCATAAATAGACGCAGGCCCAGGTCCAGGCGCGGGAAATGCTGCGCGGTATGCAGGAAGTGGCGGCTGAACTGGGTGGCTGTCAGGCAGTGGATGTACATCAGGATATAGATGCTCACCGACTGCAGGCCGATGTGCTCGGGCAGCAGCTTGAACAGCATGCCGTCGAAGCTGGCGGCGAACAGGCCCATATTCAGGTTGTACACCAGGTACCAGAAGTAGGCCGACTCGCGCAGCGAGATAAACAGAAACAGGTTGTAGCAGAACATCGCAAACAGCACGCCATAGAACGCGCCGTTGATGCCCATCAGGTTTTCCTGGGCAGCGGCGCTGGCCTGGTAGGTGCTGAAGAACAGCGGAATAAAGATCGTGCTGGTGGTCTCGACTCTTACCAGTAGGGTGCTTTCGCCAGGTGCCAACTCAAGCGGGAACCAGAAGTTGCGCACCTGTACCGGGCGCTGCGAGAAGGCGTAGCGGTCACCGCTTTCTTGCATCAGCCACTGGCCGTCGGCGCTGCTCAGAAATACCTGCAGGTGATCAAGCAGTGGGTAGTTGACCTCTAGGTAGCCGGCCAGATTCTGCGCCAGGCTGTTGTTCAGCCGTACCTTGAACCACCAGACCGACTCATTCTTGCCGAGGTTGGCGTGTTCGCCCAAGACTGCTGTAAAACGCTCATCGCTCAGGGCGCTGACCTGCTCGACGCTCAGTTTTCCCTGCGGGTCTTCCAGGTAGGCCATGGACGGGCCGAGTGACAGGCGCAGGTCGGTGTTGTCCAGCGTCGCAGGCAACAGCGCCCACGCTGGCCCACACAGCCAGAACAGCAGCACCGCCAGCCAAATCCGAGGCATTCACCGACCTCAATATTATTATTTGAGGCCTGATCCGGCCTCGCGTCATGCCGTCACTTTGCCCGGATGCGCGCGGCCCTTCAAGCGTCCTGATCGCGGGGGCGCAGCAGGCTGTCGACAGTGGGCACGCGGGTATCACTTTCCATCTGCGCGTCATGCTCCAGTTGGTGGCTGAAGCGCTCTAGCGAGCCCTGTGCCGGCTGGGCGTCACTGGCAAATACCGGTGGGCTGAGCAGGTAGGCGGCGAGCAGGCGGCTAAGGGAGTTGAGACTGTCGATATGCGTGCGTTCATAGCCGTGGGTGGCATCGCAGCCGAAGGCCAGCAGGGCGGTACGGATATCGTGGCCGGCGGTGACTGCCGATTGCGCATCGCTGTGGTAATAGCGGAACAGGTCGCGGCGCACCGGGATTTCATTTTCGCTGGCCAGGCGCAGTAGTTGGCGCGACAGGTGATAGTCATAGGGACCGCCGGAGTCCTGCATCGCCACGCTGACGGTGTGTTCGCTGGACTGCTGGCCCGGGGCGACCGGGGCGATGTCGATGCCGACGAACTCGCTGACATCCCAGGGCAGGGCGGCGGCAGCGCCGGAGCCGACTTCCTCGGTGATGGTAAACAGCGGGTGGCAGTCTATTTCTGGCTCCAGGCCGCTTTCCTGGATGGCCTTGAGCGCGGTGAGCAGGGCGGCGACGCCCGCTTTGTCGTCCAGATGGCGGGCGCTGATATGGCCACTTTCGGTAAACTCCGGCAGCGGATCGAAGGCGACGAAATCGCCCACCGAGATGCCCAGCGACTCGCAGTCGGCGCGGGTGCTGCAGTAAGCATCCAAGCGCAGTTCGACGTGGTCCCAGCTGATCGGCAGCTGATCCACGGCGGTGTTGAAGGCGTGCCCTGAGGCCATCAGCGGCAGTACGCTGCCGCGAATCACGCCGTGATCGGTAAACACGCTGACACGGCTGCCCTCGGCGAAACGGCTCGACCAGCAGCCGACTGCGGCCAGGCCCAGGCGGCCGTTGTCCTGCAGTTCGCGGACGATCGCGCCAATGGTATCCAAGTGCGCCGAAACCGCGCGGTCCGGGCTGCTTTGCTTGCCCTTGAGAGTGCCGCGAATGGTGCCGCGGCGGGTCATCTCGAAGGGAATACCGATCTCCTCCAGGCGCTCGGCGACGTAACGCACGATGGTGTCGGTAAAGCCGGTGGGGCTGGGAATGGCGAGCATTTCCAGCAGCACCTTTTGCAGATAGACGAGGTCGGGTTCGGGGAGTTGCTGCATGGTGTCTCCTTGCGAAAAGTGTCTGAGTGGCCACCTGGTCGGCTAGCTACGCGGTTCTTGCTTCCCGGACTGCGCTGCGCTTGTCCGGGCTACGGTGAGCTGTAGCCCGGACAAGCCTTGGCGCAATCCGGGAACAGGCAGCGCGGCGCTGGTTCAATCCACCTGGCTAAGCGGAAACAGCAGGTCGATAAAGCGCTCGGCCGTGGGTTGCGGCTGGTGGTTGGCCAGGCCGGCGCGCTCGTTGGCTTCGATAAACACGTACTCGGGCTGATCGGCTGCGGGCACCAACAGGTCGAGGCCGACCACCGGAATATCCAGGGCGCGGGCGGCTTTTACCGCGGCATCGGCCAGCACCGGGTGGAGAATCTCGGTGACGTCCTCCAGACTGCCGCCGGTGTGCAGATTGGCTGTCTTGCGCACGGCCAGGCGCTGGCCGGCCGGCAGCACGCTGCTGTAGTCGACGCCGGCGGTGTGCAGGGTGCGCAGGGTTTCGGCGTCTTTGGGGATGCGGCTCTCGCCCTCGGTGGCAGCCTGCCGGCGGCGGCTCTGGGCGTCGATCAGCTCGCCGATGCTGTGCTGGCCATCGCCGATTACCTCGGCCGGGCGGCGAATGGCGGCGGCGACCACGGCAAAGCCGATCACCAGAATGCGCAGGTCATGGCCTGGGTGAAAGCTTTCCAGCAGCACACGGCTGTCGAAGGCGCTGGCGCGCTCAATGGCGTCCTGCACGTCCAGCGGGGTGCGCAGGTCCACCGCCACGCCCTGGCCTTGTTCGCCATCCACCGGCTTGACCACCAGGCTGCCGTGCTCGGCGAGAAAGGCGGCGTTGTCCTCGGCGTTGCCGGCCAGGCGTTGGGCTGGCAGGTGCAAACCGGCGTTGGCCAGGGCGCGGTGGGTCAGGCGCTTGTCCTGGCAGAGGGTCATGCTTACGGCGCTGGTCAGGTCGCTCAGCGATTCCCGGCAGCGGATGCGTCGACCGCCGTGGCTGAGGGTGAACAGCCCAGCGTCGGCATCGTCGACCTGCACGTCGATACCGCGGCGCAGCGCTTCATCGACGATGATCCGCGCATAGGGATTCATCGGAGTATGCGGGCCAGGGCCGAGGAACAGTGCTTCGTTGATGCCGTTCTTGCGCTTGATGCTAAAGGTCTGCAGCGCGCGAAAGCCCAGCTTGGCGTACAGCTCCTTGGCCTGTTGATTGTCATGCAGTACGGACAGGTCCAGGTGACTCAGGCCGCGGCTCATAAAGTGTTCGACCAGGTGGCGCACCAGCACTTCGCCGACGCCCGGCCGGCTGCAGCGCGGATCGACCGCCAGACACCACAGGCTGCTGCCGTGGTCCGGGTCCTGGTAGGCCTTGTGGTGGTTAAGGCCCATAACGCTGCCGATTACCGCGCCGCTGTCCTCATCCTCGGCCAGCCAATACACCGGCCCGCCCAGGTGGCGCGGGGTAAGTTTGCCGGGCTCGATCGGCAGCATGCCGCGCAGTTGATACAGGGTGTTGATCGCCTGCCAGTCCTCGGCATTCTGCGCGCGGCGTACCCGGTAACCGCGAAAGCCCCGGCGCGCTGGGCGGTAGTCGGTAAACCACAGACGCAGCGTATCGGAGGGATCGAGAAACAGCTGCTGCGGGGCCTGCGCGAGCACCTGGTGCGGCGCGGCCACATACAGGGCGATATCACGCTCGCCGTGCTGCTCGGTCAGCAGGTCGCTGGCCAGGGCGGCTGCATCCGGGTAGGTATGACCGAGCAGCAGGCGGCCCCAGCCGCAGTGCACGGCTTGCGGTTCGCTGGGCGGGGCATTGTGATCCTCGGCCAGGCGCGCCTGCAGGCGCTCGTAGGAGGGTGCTTGGCCGCGCAGCAGGCGTTGGTTAAAGGCAGTGGCACGCATGGGATAGTCCTTTGCTCATTCGCTTGGCCTGGGTTGTGCCAGGTTGTGGGTTTGAGCCGCGACACCCCCGGATTGCATCCGGGCTACGGCGGTGTTGCCGAGGTCTACAGGCCGTGTTCGTTCAGCCACAGATTCAGCGCCGCGAGCTGCCACAGCTTGGAGCCGCGCAGGGGCGTCAGCTGGCCGTGCGGGTCACTCAACAGGCGATCCAGCATGGCCGGGTTGAACAGGCCGCGATCCTGACTGGGATCGAGCAGCAGATCGCGTACCCAGCCCAGAGTTGCACCTTGCAGATGCTTGAGGCCGGGCACCGGGAAATAACCCTTGGGCCGGTCGATCACTGCGCTGGGGATTACCTGGCGCGCGGCTTCCTTGAGCACATGCTTGCCGCCATCGGGCAGCTTGAAGCGCCCTGGGATACGCGCCGAAAGCTCGGCCAGGCGGTAGTCGAGGAAGGGCGTGCGCGCCTCCAGGCCCCACGCCATGGTCATGTTGTCGACCCGTTTGACCGGGTCATCGACCAGCATCACCGTGCTGTCCAGGCGCAGCGCCTTGTCCACCGCCGCCACGGCGCCAGGCTGGGCGAAATGCTCACGGACGAAGTCGCCGGCCATGTCGCCGGTCAGCCAGGCGGGCTGCACGCAGGCGGCGTACTCGGCGTAATCACGGTCGAAGAACGCCGCGCGGTAAGCGCCGAAGGCATCTTCGGCGGCGTCCACCTGCGGGTACCAGTGGTAGCCGGCGAACAGCTCATCGGCGCCCTGGCCGCTCTGCACCACTTTGCAGTGCTTGGCCACCTCGCGTGACAGCAGGTAGAAAGCGATGCAGTCGTGGCTGACCATCGGCTCGCTCATGGCGCGAAAGGCCGCGGGCAGCTGTTCGAGAATTTCGTGCTCGCCGATGCGCAACTGATGGTGACGGGTGGCAAAGTGCTCGGCGATTAGGTCGGAATACTGAAACTCGTCGCCGCGCTCGCCGCCGGCATCCTGAAAGCCTATGGAGAAGGTCGAGAGGTTTTCCACCCCGGCTTCACGCAGCAGGCCGACCAGCAGGCTCGAATCGACGCCGCCGGATAGCAGCACGCCGACATCCACGGCGGCGCGCTGGCGGATCGACACCGCCTCACGCATGCCGTCGAGCACGCGCTCGCGCCATTCGTCCAAGCCGAAGGCGATTTCCTCGCGCTGCGGGCCGAAGGTCAGGCTCCACCAAGTCTGCTGTTCACAGTTGCCCTGGGCGTCGATGCGCATCCAGCTGGCCGGGGGCAGTTTTTCCACGCCAGCCAGCAGGGTGCGCGGCGCGGGCACTACGGCGTGGAAGTTCAGGTAGTGGTTGAGGGCGACGGGGTCGAGGGTCTTGCCGATATCGCCACCGGCCATCAGTGCGGGCAGGCTGGAGGCAAAACGCAGGCGCTCGCCGGTGCGTGACACATACAGCGGCTTGACCCCGAGGCGGTCGCGGGCGATGAACAGCTGCTGGCTGTCGCGCTCCCAGATGGCGAAGGCGAACATGCCATTGAGCTTGGGCAGCAGGTCGGTGCCCCAGGCGTGGTAGCCCTTGAGCAGTACTTCGCTGTCGCCATCTGAGAAGAAACGATAGCCGAGGGCTTTTAGCTCCTCGCGCAGTTCCGGGTAGTTGTAGATGGCGCCGTTAAACACCAGCGTCAGGCCCAGATCGCTGTCGATCATCGGCTGACCGGACGCTTCGGCCAGGTCCATGATCTTCAGGCGGCGATGGCCGAGGGCTAGCGGTCCCTGACTGAAGAAGCCGTGGGCATCGGGGCCGCGGGCGGCCATGTGGTGGGTGATTCGCTCGACTGCAGCCAGGTCGGCCGGTCGTTGATCAAAACGTAGTTCTCCAGCGATTGCGCACATAATTCCTTACCGGTATTGCCGTTGGGGAGTGGTTCGGGGCTGCCGAACCTTTTACACCAAAACAAAATAATGCTTTCATGTCAAAGTTTTATATCGAATTTAAAGGCATATATGGCTGATAAAAAGGTTTCTACTGAAATAGATTTGTCATCTGTTTCGGCCTTCGAGCTGCCGCTGTTTCAGGCCTTGCGGCGTTTACAGCAGGCCGGTGAGGTGCATGCCAAACGCCTCGGCCGCTTTGGTGGGTTGACGCCGATGCAGCTGCTGATTCTGCAGGTGCTGGCGGGGGAGAAACGTCTGACGGCCAGTGACCTCAGTGGCCGGGTCAGCCTGACGGCTGCGACCCTGTCCGGCATGCTCGACCGGCTGGAGGAAAAGGGCCTGCTGCAACGCCAGCGCGACGATCAGGATCGGCGCCGCCAGTGGCTGCTGCTCAGCGAGCAGGGCCGCACGCTGCTGCAACAGGCGCCGAGCCTGCTGCCGCCAGAGTTTGTCGCGCGCTTTGCCGATCTGGACGAGTGGGAGCGCCACAGCCTGACTGCCGCGCTGTTACGCGCGGCGCAGTTGTGTGGGGAGATGGAGTAGAGCCGCCGCGCCGGGAGTGGCGCGGGGTCGAGCGAGCAGTTAGCGCTGGGCGCTGAGCTTGGGCTGCTTGTACAGATCGATCAGCACCTGATCGAGAATCGACGAGGCGCCCCACGGGCGTGGGTCGTTGAGGATGGCCACCACGGCCCAGCTATTGCCGTTGCTGTCGCGGCTGAAACCGGCGATGGCGCGCACATTGTTCAGCGTGCCGGTCTTGATCCGCGCCTCGCCCACCAGCGGGGTGCGGTGCAGACGTTTGCGCATGGTGCCGTCCATCGCCACCAGCGGCAGCGAGGCCATAAATTCGGCGGCGTAGGGGCTCTTCCAAGCGGCCTGCAATAGGGTGGCCATTTCCCGCGCGCTGACGCGCTCGGCGCGTGACAAACCGGAGCCGTTCTCCATCACCAGGTGCGGCGCGGTAATGCCTTTACGCGCCAGCCAGCTGCGGATCACCCGCTGTGCGGCCTTGCTGTCGTCCTGGTCGGCGGAGTTGCGAAACTGCGCGCCGAGGCTCAGGAACAGCTGCCGGGCCATGGTGTTGTTACTGTATTTGTTGATATCGCGGATGATCTCGGTCAGGTCCGGCGAGTAGGCGCGGGCCAGCAGCCGGGCTTTCTCCGGCACCGGGGCGAGGCGGTCCTTGCCCATGATGCTGCCGCCCAGTTCCTGCCAGATGGCGCGGATGGCGCCGGCGGCGTAACTCGGGTGATCAAGCAGCGACAGGTAGGTCTGCGAGCTGCAGCCTTCGGCCAACTGGCCGCTGACAATCACCGTGGTGCCGTCGAACTCGGTTACCGGGTTGTAGCGCACATCTGGCCAGCCCGGGCATTTGGCAGCGGGTAGGGCTTTGACGCGGTTGTCGATACGGATATTGGCAATCGGCGGTTCGGCGGCGATATGCACCTTGCCACCCTCGGTTCGAGCGATAAACCGCAGTGCCTTAAGGTTGACCAGCAGCGAGTCGGGGGCCACCAGGAATGGCTTGTTGGCGTCGCCGCCGTCGTCATTGAAGCTGGGCAGCTGCGGCTGCACGAAGTGGCTGCGGTCGAGCACCAGATCGCCGTTGACCTGCAGTACGCCGTTGGCACGCAGATCGCGCATCATCAGCCAGAGCTTTTCCATGTTCAGCTTGGGGTCGCCGCCGCCCTTGAGGTACAGGTTGCCGTTGAGTACGCCATTCTTCAGTTGGCCGTCGGTGAAAAATTCGGTTTTCCACTGATGGGTCGGGCCCAGCAGCTCAAGCGCGGCGTAGGTGGTGACCAGCTTCATGGTGGAGGCCGGGTTGACCGATATATCGGCATTGAAAAAGGTGCTGCTGCCGGGGCCGTTGAGCGGCACGGTGACCACGGACAGCGACTGGCTGCTGATCTTGTTGGCTTTCAGCGATTGCTCAACCTTGCTCGATAAGCCGCTCGTGGCGGCGGCCAGCGGCAGGCAAACAGGCAGCAGTAGGCCGGCGATGGCCAGTTGGCGTAGGGTTTTGATCATGGGCGCTTACCCTCCAGATGAGGGACAAAGGTGACGCGAGGCATGTAAAGAGGTTCCGTCGCGGGTTGGGATAATGTTGGCAATTATGCCCCAATAGCGGGCCGGCTGAGTGGCAGTAAATGCCGTCGGTTGGGCTTTTTTGCGGGCTATCGGTTGACCTGTCGTCTTCCAGGCGGGCGCGCAGGCCGCGAAACTGCTAGAGTGCCGCGCGTTATCACTTTTGAGGATTGTTCCATGGCTACTAACCGTTCCCGCCGTCTGCGCAAAAAACTCTGCGTGGATGAATTCCAGGAGCTGGGTTTTGAGCTGAACCTGAACTTCAAGCAAGACCTGGCTGATGAGGCCATCGACAGCTTTCTTGAGCAGTTCCTGCGTGACGCCATGACCGTTAACGGCCTGGGCTATGTCGGCGGCGATGACTTCGGTCTGGTATGTCTGTCCAAGCGTGGCTCGGTCAACGAAGAGCAGCGCGCTGCGGTTGAAGCCTGGCTGAAAGGCCGTGACGAGCTGGTGGATTTCACCGCCAGCCCGCTGATCGACGTCTGGTACCCAGACAACGCGATCAATCAGGCCTGAGACCTGTAAACAGGGCATGCATCGCGCATGCCCTGTTGCTTTTCCCTTCTGTACGTCTTCGTTAGTCGCTCAGGCCAGCCTTGGCCAGCAGCGCAGCGTTATCGACCTGATCAATCTGCTCGCGGCGTAAAAAGCGTTCGGCGTAGCTGAGGTAGATCTTTTCCCGCACAAACAGCCCAAACAACCCGGGGTCGATGTGCGCGCCTTTGCACATGCCCGCCATGATGTTGAGTGATTCGGACAACAGCTTGCCTTTCTTGTAGGGGCGGTCCACGGCAGTTAGTGCCTCGAAAATATCGGCAATCGCCATCATTCTGGCCGGCAGGCTCATGTCCTCGCGCTTCAGGCGTTTCGGGTAGCCGGTGCCGTCCATTTTTTCATGGTGGCCGCCGGCGATCTCGGCGACGTTGGCCAAGTGTGGCGGGAAGGGCAGGTGGCTGAGCATGCGGATGGTCTGCACCATATGGCCATTGATGATAAAGCGCTCTTCGTTGGTCAGGGTGCCGCGACCGATGCCGAGGTTATAGAGCTCGCCGCGATTGTGTTTGTAGTGCGGCACTTCCAGCTTGAAGCCCCAGGGGTTGTCCTCGGCGATCAGCTCGCTTTCGGGGCGCTCAATCAGGTGCTCGGCTTTGTCGCTGAGAAGCGTTTCCTGCACCGGCAACGGCTGCGCCGGGGTGCGCGACTGGCGCAGGTTCTCTTCCCAGGAAACCCCTATGCGATCATCCAGGGTCCGCGTCCAGGTGCGCGCGGCGATGCTGCGCAGACGGTCGAGGTCAGCCTCAGCCATCGCTTCGCCACCCAGGTTGCAGCGGGCGATAAAGGCGAACTCATCATCCAGGGTGGCGAGCATTGCATCGCGCACCTGAGCCAGGCTGGACGCTTCACCACCCTGGCTGAGGTTTTCCCAGTAACTGATCCAGGCATCGCGCTTGAGCACCTCAAAGCGCATGCGCACTTCATGGATGCGGTCGCAGATGGTTTCCAGTTTGGTGGCCTTGTCCACCACGTACTCGGGCACCGTGACCTTGCCGCAGTCATGCAACCAGGCGGCGATATGCAGGGCTTCCCACTCCTCGTCAGTTGGCTGGTAATCACGGAACGGCGCTTCGTCGCTGGCGGCAGCGGCGCGGGCGAGCATCAGGGTGACTTCCGGCACGCGCTGGCAGTGGCCGCCGGTATAGGGGCTCTTGGCATCGATGGCGCCGGCAATCAGCTGGATAAAGGCATCCAGCAGTTTTTTCTGCTGATCGAGCAAACGCTGGCTTTCGATGCACAGCGCCGCCACGCCGGATACCGCCTCGACATAGGCAATGCGTTCAGGACGCAGCATGGCCAGGTCGGCTTCATCACCGGTGTCGCGGTGCAGCAGCACCAGCACGCCCAACGTCTGGCCCTGGCGGTTATGCAGGCCGGTGCAGACCAGGTGCGCGCGTGGGCTGTCGAGGGTGTGCAGCAAGCTCTGGAAACCCTGCGCATGCTCGAAACCGAGCGCCACGGTGACACTGGGGCCGCCGGTTGCCGTTTGCGCGAGCCAGCTGGGCAGTGCCGGATCATTTGCGTCGAAGCTGGGGATGCGATGTTCTTCCAGGTTGTGTTGCAGCTCGTTGATAAACAGCCCGTGCGGTTCGAGGCGGCCGCTGCTGCTGTCGCGCAGATAGAGCAAACCGCCGCTGGCTTCGCTGAGGTCGACGGTTTCGCGCAGTACCCGGCGCAGTAGGGCATCGAAGCGGGTTTCGGCCGAGAGCGTGGCGGCAATGTCGAGGAAGCTGGAGATGGTCTCCTTCATCCGGGCCATCGAAACCGCGAGCTGATCGACCTCCTTGACGAAGGAGCGACCGCTGGCCGGGTAGTCGAAATTGAAGCTGCGGATGGCTTCGGCTTCACCCACCAGTAGGCGCAGCGGTTTGACCAGGATATTGGAGAGCAGCCAACCCAGCGGGATGCACAGCAGCAGGATGCCCAGGGTTAATATCGCCCCCTGCCAACGGATACGGTAGGCATCGGCGAGCAGCTCGCTTTCCGGCGCCAGCAGGGCCAGGCGCAGCCCTTGCGGACCGCCCTCACTGAATTGGCTGTAAGCGATTTGCCAGCGCTGCTTGTTCAGGCGCACGGCGCCCTGACGATCCTCATCGAGACCAAGGCTGAGGAAGTCGGCGAGCACCGGGCTGAGATCCTTGACCTGCGCCAGTTGCAGCTTTTCCCCGGGGATAACCAGGCGCGAGCTGTCCGGGTAGGCCACTGCGCTGCCATCGGGGCTGTACAGCACTACTTCGGTGGAGGGCGTTAGGCGGTGTTCAGCCAGGGTGGCGGACAGGTCGTCGAGGGTCAGGTCGGCGCCCACCACCGTGGTTTCGCTGCTCTTGCGGGCAATGGTGGTGCCGATTTCCTGGGTGGAGAAGAAGGCGTAGGGCGCGGTGGTGAAGTGCTTCTCGCTCTGCAATGCGCTGTTGTACCAGGGGCGGTTACGCGGATCGTAGGTTTCCTTGAGGTTCTGCCGGCGGCTGATCGGTTGTAGCTGCGCGTCGAAGAACAGGTATTCGGAATCCAGGCGTTGTTCGCTGATGCGGTCGATGCTCCATACCTGATACGCCGCACCTGCGGGGGCAAAGAAAATCTGCCGCAGTTTCTCGCTGCGCAGCGGTCGCACCATAAAGAAACTGCCATCGCCATAGCCGACATAGATCGACGCCAGCTTGGGGTTGTCACGTAACGCCTGGCTGAAAATCGGCAGCATGATCATGCGTTCATGGCGGTCACGGCCGTTGATCTGCTCGTTGCGCGCCAGCAGATTGACCATGTTGCGAATCGGTTGGTAGGTATTGCGCAGATCCGCCTGGACTTCCTTGCGCATCTGGCTGAACAACTGATCGCTGCTGCTAAGGATGATGTTGCTGGTCTGCTGGTAGTTGAAATACCCCAGCACCACCCCTGAACCCAGCAGCAGCAGGGTGAACAGCACGCTGATATGGATATGGAGCGGAAAACGGCGTTCCTTAGACCTTGCTTGGGACTTTACTGTCTGCTGCATCCGCGCATGCCCTTGTATGCCTTGGCTAAGCGCCAAGCATAGTGGAGCGTTGCGCGTTTTGCGCGTGGTGCGGATGCAGGTTTTTGCGTCTCAGCTGCTCTATATTGGGCCTGCGCTGTGCTTGGCTTGTTGCAGATTGTGGCGATGTTTCAGCCAGCGCTCCAGGCCATACACCAGCAGCGCCACCAGCAAGGCCAGGGCGACGCCAAGTAGGCTGTTGAACAGGCGCACCTGCGGCAGTTGCCAGTCATGCGCCAGGCTTTCGGCCAGCAATACGAAACACACCGTGGTCTGCAGCACAAACAGGCCGTAATGGTTGGCCTGCAGGGCACGGCTAAGGGCGATCAGCGGTAGCAATGTGGCGACCATCAGCGCCGGATTCTGCAGGCTATGACCGAGCAAAATCAGCAATCCGGCCGCACCCAGGCTGGCGAGGATCGATTGTACGGCGCGTACCAGGCTGCCCTGGAAATCCAGCTGCAAGGTGGTGACCACGGTCAGCGTCAGCCAGTAGCCGCGGTGTAACTCGGCCAGGTTGACGATAAGTCCGGAGAGGGCGAACGCCAGGGTGCAGCCCAGCGCATGCAAGCGCCATTTCTGTTGTGGCAGGCGTTTGGCGTGACGTTTCAGCACCTTGAAGATGCTGATAAAGCGCGGCATGTACGGCCACATGCGCAGGCCATGCATGCCGCGCAGGCCGAAGGCCAGCAGCATCACCCAGAGCCCACCGAGGATAAACAGCATGGCGATGGCATAGGGATTGTTCAGCGAGCCCAGGCCCTGCTGGCCTTGGCCCAGGCACAGGCAGATGGCCAGGCCGATGCCCAGCTTGCCCGCTTCACTGCCAAAGCGCTGCAACCAGGCGAGCAGGAAACCGAACAATGCGAAGACCAGCAAGCTGGCATAGGGATGGCTGGCTGACCAGAAACCCAATCCTGCGCTGCAGGCACCCAGACCGCAGAGCATCAGCATACGCAGCATGCCCAGGCGGTGCAGCGGGTTGGCCTGGGCGGCCTGGAAGGCACCGGCCGAGGCCCAGAGAAAGCCCGGGTGAGCGCTGAACAGCCCGAGCAGCAGCGGCAGCGCGCAGCCGAAGCCGGCAACCATCGCCGGGCCCCAGGCGGGCGGGCCGGCATGCCAGCTGAAGGTTTGTCGCAGTAGGCTATTCATGGCTTATACCGGGCTTGAACGGCCCGTCATCTCGCGGGCCATTTCAGTAGCGTAGCTGTCAGTCATGCCGGCGATAAAATCGATCATGCGCAGGAATGAGCGGTACAGCGGCCAGTTGGGGTCGGGTGCGTTATTGCCGAGCAGGTCGAGGATGCGCCGGTTCTTGAAGGACGGCGTGCGCCCGCCATGCTGCTCCAGCGCTGCGCCGCAAAAGGCATTCAGCAGAATTTCCAGGGTGGTGTAGGCGCCGATCTCATGCAGCGTCTTGCGCTTGTCCTGGAAGATCTTCTGCCGGGCCATGTCCTTGGCGCTCTGCACACAACGCTTGGCGGTGCCGTGCATATGCTCGACCAGATCGCCCTGCAAGGTGCCGGCAAGCAAGGCATCCTGCTGCTCGACAAAGGCCTCGGCGGCGGCATTGGTCAGGTGTTCGATGGCTTTACCGCGCAGGATCGCCAGCTTGCGCCGCCGGGAGTCGTCTGGGCCGAGCTGGCGGTAGGTTTCCGGCAGGTCATCGCCGACCAGATCAAGCAGCAGTGCTTCAACCTCGCTGTAATCGAGCAGCTCCATTTCCAGGCCGTCTTCCAGGTCGATCAGGCCGTAGCAGATGTCGTCTGCCGCCTCCATCAGGTAGACCAGCGGATGACGCGCCCAGCGTTGTTCTTCCAGTTGCGGCAGGCCGAGTTTGCTGGCGATCTGCTCAAGCAGCGGCAATTCGCTCTGGTAGCAACCGAACTTGTGCTTCTTGTAGCCCAGGGCCTCGGCGTGGCGCGCGGTCCAGGGGTACTTGAGGTAGGTGCCGAGGGTCGCGTAAGTCAGCCGGGTGCCGCCATCAAACTGGTGGTATTCCAGCTGGGTGAGCACGCGAAAGCCCTGGGCATTGCCCTCGAAACTGAGAAAGTCGCCGCGCTCGGCCGCGCTCATCGAATCCAGCCAGCCGCGCCCGGCGGCCTGCTGAAACCAGTGGCGAATGGCGTCTTCACCGGAGTGACCAAAGGGTGGATTGCCGATGTCGTGGGCCAGGCAGGCGGACTGCACGACCATGCCCAGGTCGCTTGGCTCGCACCAGGCCGGCAGGGCATCGCGAATCATCTCGCCGACGCGCATACCCAGGGAGCGGCCCACGCAGCTGACTTCCAGCGAGTGGGTCAGGCGGGTGTGGATATGGTCGTTGCTCGACACCGGGTGCACCTGGGTCTTGCGGCCCAGGCGGCGAAAGGCGCCGGAGAAGATGATGCGGTCATGGTCTTTATGAAACGGGGTGCGGCCCAGTTCGGCGACGCTGTGCGTCGGCTTGCCGAGTCGCTCACGGTTGAGCAGGGTTTGCCAATCCAAGATAGATCCTCGCCGTTACCTGGCAGTGGCGGCTAGCTTCGGGGTTCTATGCCGCTGATGCAAGGCGTGCGGCCCTATGCAGTCAAAACCCAGCAGCGTCTATATCGATCAGCAGCAGGCGTTTGCCGTTGTCGATAAATTGTCCGGCGGTCAGGCAGTACTGATTGGTGGTGGCGTCACGGTAGGTGCTGGAGAGAATCAGTCGGCGTTCTTCCCAGCCTTCGGCCAGCAGTTGGTAGAAGTACGGCCGCCACGACCAGTTATGCCCCACATAACGCGCATCGCTGTGCCAGCTGTGCTCGCGCCACTCCAGATTGGCGGTCAGCTGGGTGCCGTGACGGTCGCATTGGTAGATGCGCAGCAGCCAGGGGGTGGCGTGCGGTTGCGGCAGTTGCTCGGCTTGTGCGCCGCCTTCGCTCCAGGCCTTGAAGCTGTTCATCAGCTCGCCGAGTTGCTGGCGCAGGGTCATCAGTCGCGCGCGCTCGGCGAGTTTTTGCTGCACGTAGTGATCGCGCAGTTGGGCGAAGCGTTTGACGAAGGCGTGGCTGCTGAAGAAGGCCTCTTCGGGTTTGGCAAACAGGTAGCCCTGTACATAACGTGCCCCGCACTCCAGGGCGAAATCCAGCTCGGCTTCGGTTTCCACACCTTCGGCGATAATCCAGCAGCCGGTCTTTTCCGCCATCTGCGCCAGGGCTTTGACCACTTCGCTGCTCGGCCCGCCACGGGCGGCCTGCTGAAACAGGCGCATGTCGAGCTTGAGGATGTCCGGTTGCAGGGCCAGCACACGGTCGAGCTGCGAGTAGCCGGCGCCGAAGTCGTCGATGGCAATCCGTGCGCCGGCCTCTCGATAGCGTTCCACCACACCAGGCAGACGCGCGCTGGCGCCGCCCAGTTCGGTGATTTCAAAGACGATACGTGCCGGATCAATGCCGCTGCGTTGCAGCTGCTTGAGGCTGGGCAAGGCTTGTTCGGGGCGCAGCCGGCTGATCCAGCGTGGCGAGATATTCAGGCTAAGAAACCAGTCCTGCGGGGCTTCATGAAAGCGCGTCAGGGCTTGTTCGCGCACTGCGCGGTCGAGGCGGCGCAGGGCCGTCGGTGGGGTTTTCGGGTCACTGAACAGCGGGCCTGCCGAGTGCAGGCGGCCATCGGCGCTGCGCAGGCGCGCTAATGCCTCGACACCGGCAATACGTCCGGTGGCGGTATCGATAAAAGGTTGGAAAACAGCAAGCGGTTGACCGTTGAACACTGCGCAGTTCCTTAGCCAGGCAAGACGCCCCGGTGGGCGGCGTAGCCAGGTGACTAAGCAAGATCGTGGCCAGCTTAATCCCCTGCGCGGGTATCTTTAGTTGTGTCGGCAGATGGCTCGGGGCGTCGCGGCGGATTGCGCCGCAGCAGCGGGAAGGCGATCAGCGCAATGCGCAGCCAGCGTCGCCAGTGGCCACGGCGGATGCCTATGGTTGCCAACAGCAGTGCGCCGCCAGCGACCCAAAGTGGTGCGTTGCTGTTGCCCAGTTCTTCACGCCAGTGGTTGCGCCAGTACTGTGCCTGTCGCAGTGGTTGCAGCATGACCAGGGTTTCGTGGCGCAGTTCCTGGCGGTGCATTTCAAGGCGCATGCGCAGTAGGGTTTTGCGCAGCTCGCGGCGCGAGGCCTTGGCGGGTAGTTCGGGCATGGTCATGGCAGCAGTTGCTCACGGTCGCGGGCCAGTTCTTCAAGGCTGGCGCTGAAAGGCGCAGGGGCATTGCGTACACGCTGCAACAGCGTGATCAGGGCGCCCAGCAGGCCGAATGCATAGAAGGCGCAGAGGGCGCCGATAACCAGCAAGCGATGCGTCTCCCAGAAGGCAATCAGCAGCGCAGCCGAGAGGCCGATAATCAGCAGCAGGCCAAACAGCAGGCTCAGGCTGGTCAGTACCAGCAGGCTGAGGGTATGGCTTTGCTGTTCTTTGAGCTCTTCGCCAAACAGCGCGATATGGCCCTGCAGTAACCCCAGCAAGGCGCTGGCAAATCGCCGCGGCGAACTGCCGCGACTTGGCGGGGTGGGCGGTGTTGCATCCATTTAGGTTTCTCTTTAGCGCCGGGTAATCAGCATGCCTAGCAGCAAGCCAATGGCGGCGGCAATGCCGAGGGTTTGCCACGGGTGAGTCTGCACATAGCCTTCGGTGGCTTCAAGGGCAGCCTTGCCGCGTGCATGCAGGGCGTCTTCGGCGTTGTGCAGGGTGCTGCGCGCGCGACCCAGGCTGCTGCGGATCTGCTCGCGCAGCTCCTCGGCCTGCTCACCTGCGAGGCTGGCGGAATGCTGCAGCAGGCTTTCGGTGTCGCGCACCAGGGCTTGGAATTCGTCGAGTAACTGATCCGAGCTGGACGATACGGGGGTCTTACGAGCCATGGTGTCTCTCCTTTTGACGGGGCAGTGTAGGGGGTTCGAGTCCTCTGCGGGGCAGTGGTTCCTTTTTTCTTCGGTGTGCTGCGGGCGGCTGGTTGATCGGCTGGTACAGCGCTTGCATTGCGCTGGTGCGCGCTCTTGCCAATACGCTCCTTTATGGGGCTGCAAGGGTTCTGGCCAGGACGCCGTGGTGCATCAATAACTTATTAATAACTATGGAATAAGTACTTCGATGCAAGGTTTAGTCAGCACCGGCTTGGTGCTGTACAGGCTCTGCTTCGGCAAGGTGGCTCGTGATAAATGCCGCTATATGGTGCGCATTTATTGCTGCGTGATCCGCTTTGGTGCTTTTTCCCCGCGACGGAGTTTTCTTCGCAGATGGAAAACATCAACAGTGCTGTGGAAACCCTGATTCACGGCTCCAATACCCTGTTTATCCTGCTCGGCGCCGTGATGGTGCTGGCCATGCACGCCGGTTTTGCCTTTCTTGAAGTGGGCACGGTGCGGCAGAAGAACCAGGTCAACGCCTTGTCGAAGATCATTTCCGACTTTGCCGTGTCGGCCCTGGCCTATTTCTTTGTTGGCTACTGGATCGCTTATGGCGTGACCTTCCTTGAACCAGCCAGCGTGCTGACGGAGGGCCACGGCTATGAGCTGGTGAAGTTCTTCTTTCTGCTGACCTTTGCCGCGGCCATCCCAGCGATCATTTCCGGTGGCATCGCCGAGCGCGCCAAGTTCGGCCCGCAGCTGTGTGCCACGGTGCTGATCGTGGCCTTTATCTACCCCTTCTTCGAGGGGATGATCTGGAACGGCAACTACGGCGTACAGGCCTGGCTGGAGGCGCAGTTTGGTGCCGCCTTCCATGACTTTGCCGGCTCGGTGGTGGTGCACGCGATGGGCGGCTGGCTGGCCTTTGGCGCGGTGATTCTGCTGGGGCGTCGCAATGGGCGCTACCGCGATGGCCGTCTGGTGGCTTTTGCCCCGTCGAATATTCCGTTCCTGGCGCTGGGCTCGTGGATTCTGATCATCGGCTGGTTCGGCTTTAACGTGATGAGCGCGCAGACCCTGGGCAGCGTCAGCGGCTTGGTGGCGGTCAACACCCTGATGGCGATGGTCGGCGGTACGGTGGCGGCCCTGGTTGTTGGGCGCAATGACCCAGGCTTCCTGCACAACGGCCCGCTCGCTGGCCTGGTGGCGGTGTGCGCCGGTTCTGACCTGATGCATCCGGTGGGGGCGCTGGTGACTGGCGCGATTGCCGGTGCGTTGTTCGTCTGGGCGTTTACTGCAACCCAGGTGAAGTGGAAGATCGACGACGTGCTCGGCGTATGGCCGCTGCACGGTCTGTGCGGCGTGTGGGGCGGTATCGCTTGCGGCATTTTCGGCCAAGAGGCGCTGGGCGGTCTGGGCGGTGTAAGCCTGGCCAGCCAGTTTATCGGCACCGCGCTGGGCGTGGTGGTGGCCTTGCTTGGCGGCGTGCTGGTGTACGGTGTGCTGAAGGCTACCGTGGGTATCCGCCTGAGCCAGGAGCAGGAGTACTACGGCGCTGACCTCTCGGTGCATAAGATTGGCGCGGTTAGCCAAGACTAATTGCAGCGTTTGCATAAAAAAGGCCCGGACAGTGTCCGGGCCTTTTTTATGGTTCTGTACCAAAACTGTGTTGCAGGCT
>NZ_JAUXXP010000060.1 GCF_030684895.1 Pseudomonas sp.
TTCTACCAGCAACTGAGCGGATACTGGAGCACGCAACTGCTCTACTTCAAAGCCGGCGCCTACGTTCAGGACAACTACGGCCCCAGCACCGAAGGTGCGCGGGTGACCTTCTACTGGCTTAACAGCCTGCACCGTTAAAGCTCTTCTCTAGGTTACAAGCGCTACCTCAACTCGGTGCACCACCTCGACAGCCAGATAGCGCGCATCACTGAGCATCTGCAAGCCAAGGGGCTGCTCGACAACACGCTGATCGTGATCACCGCCGACCACGGTGAAGAGTTTATGGAAAAAGGCCGCTGGGGCCACAACTCGACCTTTGTCGATGAGCAGATCAAGACCCCGTTGGTACTCTGGGTGCCTGGCCAGGCGGCGCATCGCGAAATGCTGTCCACCCGCCATGTCGACCTGCTGCCAACCCTGCTGCCACTGCTTGGGGTGAATAATCCGCCGCGCGACTACAGCATCGGTCAAAGCCTGTTTAACCCCAGCGCCAAACGCATGCTAATTGCCGGCGACTGGCACCGCCTGGCCTTTATGGACGGCCAGCACAAGGTGGTATTGCCGTTTTCCAGCGGCAGCTTTACCGCGATGCAAACCAGCCCCGACGACCGCCCGATAGTCGATGCCTCACGGCTATTGCCACTGGCCATGCCGGTGATACGCAGCGAACTGCAGGGTATTCGCCGCTTTCTTGCGCATTAACTAGCGCGGGCGTGTGCAGCCATGGATGGCGCCCGCCGCTAGCAGGCCGTTGAAAAACTATCTACGTTTTTCAACGGCCTACTTGTGGGTAAACTGGCGACCTTTCTCGACTGCGATCTTGACCATGGCCCGCCTGAAACTTGAGTTCCCTGAAGATCAGTTCTGCTACAGCACCCACCTGACGGTGCGGGTGACCGATATCAACGCCGCCAACCACCTGGGCAATGATTCAATGATCTCGATGATTTCCGAGGCGCGGGCGCGTTTTCTGTTTGAGTTCGGCATCGAAGAAACCCAGGAAGACGGCACCGGCATCATCGTCACGGACCTCGCTACCACTTACCGCGCCGAGGCCCACGCCCGCGATCAGTTGCTGTTTGAAGTCGGCGTGATGGACTTCAACACCTATGGCGGCGACATTACCTTCCGCATCACCCGCCCCGCCGACAACACGCTGGTGGCCATGGCCAAATCCGGTTTCGTGTTCTTCAACTACAAACTGGGCAAAGTGGTGCAGATGCCGGCGACCTTCAGCGGCAAATTCAGCAAGGTCAACTGGCTCAGCAAGTAACCTGGGCTTACCGGCATAAAGCAGGCGATTGCCTGCCTAATCACGCTTGATCGCAGCAAAGCTGCCGGATTGAACATTAATTGCTCAATTTTCCAGCTGTCGCCGTGACAGCTGGCACATCCTCTGCTACGCCTTAGGCATAACAACAAAAGCAGGGGAATTGCTATGCCGACCACGCGCAGCCA
>NZ_JAUXXP010000087.1 GCF_030684895.1 Pseudomonas sp.
GAGGATCTTCAGCAGGCCTTTGGAGATGCCTTTGCGGTAGTGCTTGAACACTTCATACAGATCGCCCAGCACTTCGCCGGTGCGGATCAGGTCGCCCAGCACTTCGTATGCAAGGAACGGGTAGACCGCCGACGCGCCAAAGCCGAGCAGCACCGCATAGTGATGCGGATCGCGGGCAGTCGCGGTCTCGACCAGGATGTTGCAGTCGCAGCGCAGGCCTTTTTCGGTCAGGCGGTGGTGAATTGCACCAGTGACCAGCGAGGCGTGAGCCGGCAGCTTGCCCGGGGCGATATGACGGTCAGACAGAACCAGCAGCACCTTACCGGCGCGCACCGCTTCCTCAGCCTGATCGGCCATATTGCGTACGGCGGCTTCCAAGCCAAGCGACTCGTCGTAGTTCATGTCGATCAGCTGACGCTCGAAGCCTGGGCGATCCAGGTTCATCAATGCGCGCCATTTGGCCGGCGAAATCACCGGACTGCTGAGAATCACCCGTGCGGCGTGCTCGGGCGACTCTTCGAAGATATTGCGCTCGGCACCGAGGCAGATCTCCAGCGACATGACGATGGCTTCACGCAGCGGGTCGATCGGCGGGTTGGTAACCTGGGCGAACTGCTGGCGGAAGTAGTCGTACGGCGAGCGCACGCGCTGGCTGAGCACCGCCATCGGCGTGTCGTCACCCATGGAGCCGACCGCTTCCTGGCCCTGTTCGCCCAACGGACGCAGCACCTGATCACGCTCCTCGAAGGTGACCTGGTACATCTTCATGTACTGCTTGAGCTGGTCAACGTCGTAGAACGCCGAACCGTGGTCGCGGTCTTCCAGGGTTGCCTGAATGCGCTGGGCACTCTTGCGCATCCACTGCTTGTAGGGATGACGCGACTTCAGACGGTTGTCGATGTCGTCGCTGCCGAGGATCTGCCCGGTTTCGGTGTCCACCGCCAGGATTTGCCCCGGGCCGACGCGGCCCTTGGCCAATACGTCCTCGGGTGCGTAGTTCCACACGCCGATTTCCGAGGCCAGGGTAATGTAGCCATTTTTGGTGGTAACCCAGCGCGCCGGACGCAGACCGTTACGGTCGAGCAGGCACACGGCATGGCGACCATCGGTGAGTACCACACCGGCCGGACCATCCCAGGGTTCCATGTGCATGGAGTTGTATTCGTAGAACGCGCGCAGGTCGGCGTCCATCGTTTCAACGTTCTGCCACGCCGGCGGAATGATCATGCGCACGCCACGGAACAGGTCGATGCCGCCGGTGACCATCAGTTCCAGCATGTTGTCCATGCTCGAGGAGTCGGAGCCCACGCGATTGACCAGCGGGCCGAGCTCTTCCAGATCGAAGATTTGGTCGTTGGCGAATTTCAGGCGACGGGCCTGCGCCCAGTTGCGGTTACCGGTGATGGTGTTGATTTCACCGTTGTGCGCCAGGAAGCGAAACGGCTGAGCCAGCGGCCACTTCGGCAGGGTGTTGGTGGAGAAGCGCTGGTGGAACACGCAAATGGCGGTCTGCAGACGCTCGTCACCCAGGTCCGGGTAGAACTGCTGCAGGTCGGCCGGCATCATCAGGCCTTTGTAGATGATGGTCTTGTGCGAAAAGCTGCAGATGTAGTGATCGCTGTCAGCGGCGTTGGCCACCGAGGAGCGACGACGGGCGCTGAACAGCTTGATCGCGAATTCCTGATCGGACAGGCCTTCACCACCAATAAACACCTGTTCGATCTGCGGCAGGCGCTCAAGCGCCAGACGGCCGAGCACGCTGGTGTCGATTGGCACTTTGCGCCAGCCGACCAAGCTCAGGCCAGCCGCGAGAATCTCGCGATTCATGTTTTCGCGGGCCGCTTCAGCCTTCACTGGATCTTGGTTGAGGAACACCATGCCGACGGCGTACTGCTTAGGCAGCTCGACGGCAAAGTGCTGCTGGGCCATGGCCCGCAGGAAAGCATCAGGCTTCTGGATCAGCAGACCGCAACCGTCACCGGTCTTACCGTCGGCGTTGATCCCGCCACGGTGGGTCATGCATGTCAGGGCTTCAATCGCGGTCTGCAGCAGGTGATGGCTAGCCTCACCCTGCATATGGGCGATAAGGCCGAAGCCGCAGTTATCCTTGAACTCATCAGGACGGTACAAACCTGCTTTCATAGGGACTCTCACCAGACGGCCTATCACAAGGCAATTACTTTCTAATTCAACCACTTACCATGCGCGCAGGGCTAAGCCCCAGCTTTGCGCAGGCGAAAGGGCAGTCATTGTACATACCCACCTAGGCCGTCACAAATCTTAGTGACGAAGCCTTGAAAAAATATGTCGCTAAAACGAAGGATAAGACCGGAAGGTCGTGGTAGCGACCGACCGGTCAGCGCAAGCGCTGAAGTGTATCAGCTAGCGCGCCTGGGCAATCTCTTGCTGAATGCCAGCAAAGTTACGCGGCCAGGGCTTACCAGCCTGCACCTTGGCAGGCAATGTGCGCAAGGCAGCTTGCGCCGCATCACGCGTGGCAAAGCTGCCATAGGTCACCACATAAAGCGGCTTACCCTGATGCTGCTTCTTGAAATAGCGGTAATCCGCGCCATTGGCGTTTACAAAAGCCTGCGCACCGCTTTCCAACCGAGCCCCGAGTATCTGCAAGGTAAAATGCGAGCCCGCCTGCGCGGCATACCAATCGCCACCAGCAGCAGGCTTGACCGCAGCAGCCGGCGCTTGCGGCTTAGCTGGCGGCGGCACCGCAGCCGCCACTGGCGCAACCGGCTTGACTACCGGCGCGGCAGGCGGAGCAACCACAGGCGCCACCTTGACTGGCGCAGGCACCACAGGTGCAACCGGTACATTCACCGACACAGCCGGCTCAGGTGCGATATCCGCAGCACCTGACGCACCCGTAGCGTCAGCCTCTTCGGCGCCACTCAAACCAGCCGCCTGCGCCAAAGGCTCACGAATAACGGGCTGCGCTTCACCCACCAAAGGCAACGGCAGTGGCTGATTGGCGCCCTCGAACTGGATTGCCGGCGCAACCGCAGGAACGGCAGGAGCAGCCGCCCCCGCAACCAGCGCAGGTGGAGTAGCTTCACCAAGCGGCAACTGTGCAATCACAGGCGCATCTACATTCTCAACCACTCGCCCTTGCATAAACCAGGCGGCCAGCACACCGATAGCCACCACACAGAGAGCCAGCAAATGCTTGCGCGGCAAGTTGAAAGAAAAACCACCACGGTTAGCCGCACCGCGCTGCGCCAACATCGCCTCAACCAACGACTCGCGCGCAACCTGATTGATTACACCCGGCCAACCGGCAGATTGCTCATGAATATCTGCAACCTGCTCATCGCTGAGAACCTCAATACCCTGCCCCGCCCCCTCGAGACGCTGAGCCAAATACTCACGCGTTTCGTCTTCGCTATACGACTGCAGCTCGATGACATGAAAGCACTCACCACCCGCTGCCACATGCTCAAGGCGCGGCAGCAACTGCGAATCAGCAAACAGAAAAACATGAGGGCGACCCTCTGCATTGCCGACCGCCAGACTCAGCAAGCTGGTCAGCGCCGCATCACTGAGATCTTCAGCATCATCCACCAGCACATAGACTTCCTGCCCGGTCAGCGCTAATTGCCCAACCTGCGCCAGAATGGCCGGCAACTCCGGCCGCTGCACCTGCAGCCCCTGCGCGACCTGGCGCAGAATACTCGCCGGATCAGCAGCCCCCTTGGCGGACACCACCACACTCTGCACCGCCTGCTTATTGGTACTGGCTACCAGCGCCTGGCGCAGCAGGGTTTTGCCACTGCCTTCAGGGCCACTGACCACCAATAGCAACTGGCTGTAGCGCGCCAGGTGATGCAACTGACCCAGCACCGGCTTGCGCTGCGCCGGAAAGAACTTGAACCCCGGTACCCGCGAAGCAAAGGGGTCGTGAGTGAAGTGGTAATGATCGAGAAACGCCTCGTCAGCATGCAGACTTGTCATGGGACACTCGTTAATTTTTAAGCTGAGCCAGCTGCGCCGCATAATCTGCGCTCAGCGTGGCATTCAAAATTTCCCGGGGAAAATCACCGGTTACAACCGCCTCACCCAAGCCGCGCAACAACACCAGGCGCAGCTTGCCATCGAGAACCTTCTTGTCGACCGCCATATGCTCCATAAAGTCCTCAGGAGTCATATCCTCAGGAGGAGTAACCGGCAAGCCTGCGGCAATAAACAAGCGAACGGCACGCTCACGCTCAGCCGCGCTGACCCAACCCAGGCGCGCGGACATATCCAGCGCCATAACGGTGCCAGCCGCAACCGCCTCACCATGCAGCCAGGCACCATAGCCCTGATGCGTTTCGATGGCATGGCCGAAGGTGTGCCCAAGATTCAACGTAGCGCGCACACCCGACTCACGCTCATCAGCCGCGACAACGCGAGCCTTGGCCGCACATGAATGAGCAATCGCCGCAGTCAGGGCCTCCTGATCGAGGGCACGCAATGCAGGCATATGCTCCTCAAGCCAGGACAGGAATGGCTCATCGCAAATCAAACCGTACTTGATCACCTCGGCCAAACCAGCAGACAACTCACGAGCCGGCAAGGTAGCCAGCGTGGCGGTATCGATCAACACGGCTTGCGGCTGGTAGAAGGCCCCCACCATATTTTTACCCAGCGGGTGGTTGATCCCGGTTTTGCCACCCACCGATGAGTCGACCTGCGACAGCAGCGTGGTTGGTACTTGGATAAAGTTCACGCCGCGCTGGTAACACGAGGCGGCAAACCCCGCCATATCACCGATTACACCACCGCCCAAAGCAATGACCGTAGTGCGACGGTCATGCCGCGCGCCCAGCAACCCATCAAAAACCAGCTGCAGGGTTTCCCAGGTTTTATAACTCTCACCATCAGGCAACACCACAGAGGTAATGGCATAGCCTGCGAGCGAGCGCTCAAGCGCAGCAAGATAAAGGGGAGCAACTGTCTCATTGGTTACTATCGCGACTTGTCGACCGACAATGTGAGCCGCCAGCAAATCATCACGAGCCAACAGCTCGGCACCGATATAGATCGGATAGCTGCGTTCACCAAGATCGACATGAAGAGTCTGCATAAAGCCCCCAGGTTACAAAGGGGCCTAGGATAGCGCAGTTCAGCCTGCGCTTTAACGGGGAGAAAGCGCCTCAAGACGCTCAAGGATTTCTTGAACCACCAGACGAGGCGGACGCTCATCGGTTTCGACCACTACATCAGCGATTTCACGGTAAAGCGGATCACGAGCCGCCAACAGTTCAGCCAGAACCTTACCCGGATCCGCTGCACGCAACAGCGGACGATTGCGATCACGCGAAGTACGATCAACCTGCTGCTCAACAGACGCATGCAGATAGACCACATGACCACCCCGCCTGAGGGCAATACGGTTTTCGGCGCGCATAACCGCGCCGCCACCAGTGGCCAAGACCATACCGTCAACATCACAAAGCTCTGCGATTACCGCCTGCTCACGCTCACGAAACCCCTGCTCACCCTCAACATCAAAGATCCAAGGAATATCCGCACCCGTGCGCTGCTCAATCTCTTTGTCAGAGTCTTTGAACGGCAACCGCAACTCTTTAGCAAGCAAACGCCCGATGGTGCTTTTACCAGCCCCCATCGGGCCAACAAGGATCAAATTCCGCACTGAATCAACGACTCACCGCGATGGCTTGATTATTCATTATACGTGGAGTCAAGAAAATCAAGAGCTCTGACTTCTTATCCTCAACCGTGTCGCGCCTGAAAACACGCCCAACAAAGGGTAAGTCCCCCAAAAACGGGACCTTATCAACAGATTTAGTTTGTGTATTTGAGAAAACACCGCCAATAACAATGGTTTCACCATCATTCACCAAGACTTTAGCATTCACCTCATTCTTTTTAATCGGCGGAACACCCAATAACGCATTAGCATAATCAGGCTCATCCTTATTCACCTTAACCTCCATAATAACCCTGTTATCCGGAGTTATCTGCGGTGTAACCTCAAGCGACAATGCGGCCTCTTTGAACGATACTGTTGCAGCACCACTTGAACTTGCCTCAAGGTATGGAACTTCAGATCCTTTCAGGATCTTGGCAGTTTCCTTGTCCGATGTCACAACCTTAGGCTGGGAAACAACCTCTCCACTACCACTTTTCTCCATAGCAGTTAGCTCAAGATCAAGAACTGTATTATTAGTTACAAACCCGATACCAATACCAGCAAATCGGTTAGCAACTCCCAAATCGACAAAAGGCACGTTTGGACCTATTGGGGTTGTTGCACTTCCAAGATTGCCACTCTCATCACCCTTATCATCATTACCATAAGCAGTCCACTTGCTGTTTCCTGACAAGTTAGTAGACCCACCCCAACGCACACCTAAGCTCTTGTCATAACCGACATCAGCCTCAACGATACGCGCCTCAATCATCACCTGGCGCACTGCAACATCTAACTGAGATACAATACGGCGCAACTCATCTAATCTATCTTGGGTTTGATGCGCAATGATACTATTGGTTCTATCGTCGACAGCAATGGAGCCTCGATCTTCCAAGGCTCCACTAGCACCTCCACCACTACTCGCCGCACCACCTGTTACTGACTGGAATAGCTTAGCAATATCAGACGCCTTGGCATAGTTAACCTGAATTAACTCGCGACGAAGAGGCGCAAGCTCAGCTATTTGCTTTTGAGCCTCAAGCTCCTGCCGCTCACGAGCCGCAATCTCATCAGCAGGAGCAACAAGCAACACATTACCTATTTTGCGCTTATCAAGCCCCTTTGTTTTAAGAACCAAGTCCAAGGCCTGATCCCAAGGAACATTCTGCAAGCGCAGGGTTATATTACCCGCAACAGTATCACTAGCAACTAGGTTAAGATCAGTAAAATCAGCAATCAGTTGAAGAACCGAGCGAACATCTATATCTTGAAAATTCAGAGATAATTTTTCACCAGTATAAGAAAAACTTTCTGCCTTGCGTTTATCCGCCTCAACCTGCGTTAACGGTTTAACGCTAATAGTCAGCTTATTATCCGCCTGATATGCCAAATAGTCGTACACTCCAAACGGCTCAATGACAATACTGACCTTACCTGCAGAGCCCGCAGCACTGACAAACTGAACTGGCGTAGCAAAGTCTTTAACATCAAGTTTTACCCGCAAAGCCTCGGGCAAGTTTGTCTTTGGGAAATCGAGGCGAATTTTACCACCCTGATCCTGTATATCAGGAGTTATGGACGCATCAGACAATGTAATAACAACATTACCTTCGCCAAGCTCGCCACGCTGAAAATCGATACCACCAATTTCTCGGACATGCTTGACCTGTTGCTTGACTGACGCCGCCACTGGAACGGCTACAGGTCCGCTGCTAGATATTGCAGCCCCCTCCCCCAAAATAACGAAAAGGTTATTGCCCTCGGCACGAGTTTGGTAGGGCGCGAGATTTGTCAGATTAATAATGAGCCGAGTGCGGTCCTTAGCCTCAACTACAGTAACACTACGCGCATTACCGACACCCAACTCACGGTTTTTGACACCTGATTTATTCGAAACACCTGGTAGGTCTAATGCAATTCGGGCGGGCTGTTCAATTGTGTATCCGCGCGGAGCAAGAACCGGCTCATCGAAGGTCAACTTCAATTCAACTCGATCACCAGGCAATGCAGCAACGTCCATTGCCTGCAAATTGGACGCCAAAATTGAAGGCGATAAAAAAACAGCTATGAACGAGAGCCCTATACATGAAATGTAATTTTTCATAATTAAATT
>NZ_JAUXXP010000088.1 GCF_030684895.1 Pseudomonas sp.
TGGCCAGAAAGCGGCAAGATCAATAGGATGCATGGTGACAGCAGGGTGCAGGGGTTGGTGTGTTTGGCGACTGCCAATTTACCTGCATCCCTGACTGTCAATCCTCTCTTTCCCACGATCCCGCGAAGAACCTTTTTTATGGCGGCCAAGGATGAACTGTTGCCGATGCGACAGCTTTTTTCACCAGTCCGACAGCCTGACCTGTGCCAGTGCCGCTGCTGCGTCAATTTCGTTAGGCTTGCAACTATTAGCGCCTGCTCCGCCACAAGCGGCTCAGGGTGCTGCAGTGGCCCTGCTTAACCGGCTGGGTGACGTTTCCCCCGATCCATCGGGAAACCCTCGGAACTTTCGGTTTTTAACTTGCAACTTTCTGCCTGTGGTATTCCCTTCTATGACTCGTTTGAAAGGCTCGGATCTCCTGGCCCTCGGTTTTATGACGTTTGCGCTGTTCCTGGGCGCCGGCAACATCATCTTTCCGCCCAGCGCTGGTATGGCAGCTGGCGAGAATATCGGCGCGGCGGCGTTGGGCTTTCTGCTCACAGGCGTCGGTTTGCCGCTGCTGACCATCGTTGCCCTGGCGCGCGTCGGTGGTGGCATGGCGCTGCTCACCGCACCGCTGGGTAAGCGCGCCGGCGTGCTGTTTGCGGTCGCGGTGTACCTGGCCATCGGTCCGTTGTTTGCCACGCCGCGCACTGCGGTGGTGTCGTTCGAGATGGGCGTTGCGCCGTTCAGCGGCAATAGCAGCACGGCGTTGCTGCTCTACACCCTGGCCTACTTTGCGGCGGTGCTGTTCCTGTCCCTCAATCCGGGGCAGCTGGTTGACCGCATCGGCAAGTACATCACCCCGGTGCTGCTGGCCGCACTGTTGGTCTTGGGCGGCGCGGCGCTGCTGGTTCCAGCAGGGGAGATCGGTCAGGTTTCGCCGGATTACCAGAGCACGCCTTTTGTGCAGGGTTTTCTGCAGGGCTATCTGACCATGGATACCCTCGGTGCGCTGGTGTTCGGCATCGTGATTGCCACCGCGATTCGTGATCATGGCGTGACTGATGGCAAGCTGATTACCCGTTATTCGGTGATTGCCGGCCTGATCGCCGCAGTAGGCTTGTCGCTGGTGTATATGGCGTTGTTCTACCTCGGCGCAACCAGCCAGGGGATTGCCGGTGAAGCGCAGAATGGCGTGCAGGTGCTCACCGCCTATGTGCAGCACACCTTTGGCACGGCTGGCAGCCTGTTATTGGCTGTGGTTATTACCCTGGCTTGCCTGACCACGGCTGTGGGTTTGTTGACCGCCTGTGGTGAGTTCTTCAGCAGCCTGTTACCGGTTTCCTATCGCACGGTGGTGATCACCTTCGGTCTGTTCAGCCTGCTGGTAGCCAACCAGGGCCTGACTCAACTGATCAGTTTCTCGATTCCGGTGCTGGTCGGTCTGTACCCGCTGGCCATTGTGTTGGTGGCGCTGAGCCTGCTGGATGATCTGTGGTGTTCGTCGGTGCGGGTATTTCGCCCGGTGATGGCCGTGACTCTGGTGTTTGGCCTGGTTGACGGGGTTGCTGCAGCCGGCGGCAAGGCGCTGATCCCTGGTTTCTTCAGCCAATTGCCGCTGGCGGACCAGAGCCTCGGCTGGCTGTTGCCGGTGCTGCTGACCTTGGTCCTGGCTGTTGTGGTGGACCGCGTGCTGGGTGCGCCGAAAACCGCCGCAGCCTAAGTTCTGCTGTTTAGCCGCTGTTGTTACCCCAGGCCGCTCACTGAGCGGCCTTTTTGTTGGCCAGCTGAAAGCCAGGCCTGTCTATAATCGGCGCAGGTTAACAAGGAGTTTGCATGCCAATCAGTGACTACTACCTGCCGCACCTGCTGGCTGTTATCTGGTTCGTCGTCTGCTGGGCCGGTTACACCCGCTATGCGCAGGCCAAGGGCCGCACCACGCCATGCTTGGCCAGCGTGCTGCACCTGTACCGCGAGGACTGGATGCGCCGCATGCTGCTGCGCGACAACCGTATCGCCGATGCCAACGTGATCGGCAATCTGGAACGTAACGCCTCGTTCTTCGCCTCCAGTACGCTGATCATCCTCGCCGGTATTCTCACCGTGCTCGGCGCCTCTGATCGTGCGGTTTCACTGCTGGCCGATCTGCCCTTTGTGCAGGCGGCCAGTCGCGAGCTGTCCGAGGTCAAGCTGCTGTGTCTGGGTATGGTGTTCGTTTACGCCTTCTTTACCTTCAGCTGGTGCATGCGTCAGTACAACTTCGCCGCCGTGCTGGTGGGTTCTGCGCCGATGGTGGGTGAGCGGCATGTGACGGAGCAGGAGCGCAAAGCCTTTGCCGAACGCACCGCGCGGGTGATCTCGATGGCCGCCAACCAGTTCAACCAAGGGTTGCGCGCCTATTACTTTGGCATGGCTACCCTGGCCTGGTTTATCAATCCATGGTTTTTCATGCTGGTCAGTGCAGGTGTGGTATTGGTGTTATACCGCCGTGAGTTTCACTCCGATGTGCTGGAAGTGATGGTCTACACCCAGACCCCGGCGTTCGAGTCGCCCAAGGAGAAAAGCGAATGAGCATCCCATTCTGGTGCATCTTTATCAGCGCGTTACTGATCTTTATCGCCAAGGCCCCAGTGGCCAAGGCCATGGCGAAGGAGGGTGACGGTCACTACGACAACCACCATCCACGCGCCCAGCAAGCTCGTCTGACCGGTTTTGGAGCGCGTGCCTTGGCCGCGCACCTGAACAGTTTCGAGGCGTTTCCGCTGTTTGCCGTAGGCGTGCTGATGGCCCATGTGACCAATAACCACGGCGTATTGGTGGATGTATTGGCCGTGACCTTCGTGGTGGCGCGGGTGCTCTATCTGTTTTTCTACTGGGCTGACCTGCACTGGCAGCGCAGTGTGGTTTGGGTGGTTGGGCTGCTGTGCAGCCTGCTGCTGATGCTGGTTCCGGCGCTTTGATTGCGCCATAAATAAACAGGCCCGCATTAAGCGGGCCTGTTTGCTTCAGCTGGAAGGCTTATTGGCCGTCAACAGCATCTTTGACTTCATCGCCAGCATCGTTGATGGCGTCAGCTGCATCATTGGCAGCGTCTTCGATTTTCTCGCCAGTGGTTGGCTCAGTGCCCATCACTTCATCGGCTTTCTGCTCATTGGCTTCGCCGGTTTCTTCAACGGCATCACCCATGGATTCGATGGCTTCAGCAGCGGATTCCTTGGCCGACTCTACTTTGTCTTCCGGGGTTTTTTCGCAAGCTGCCAGGCCGAGCATGGCGGCGAGAAGCAGGGCATAGGTGAATGGCTTTTGCACGGTTAGTACTCCTTGTAATGTAGTGATCAATGCCGGGTCTCCCGGGCATAGCCATTAAACAGCACTGTTTCGCCGAAGTTCCCCATTAATTTAACGCTGGTTCTCATCAACGGGCTGCCTTCGTGATGTCGGCCCTTGTGACAGCGGGTATCATGCTCACCCTTTGTACAGTTGTCCTGAGTCTGAAGTCATGAGCGATTCCCCTATTGTTGCGCGGGCGCAGCGTTTTCTATCAGCCCTGCGCCATTGCCAGGTGCTCGGCATGAGCGTGCACAGCGCCGATGCGCAGGGGCTGATCCTGCGTTTACCTTACAGCCCGCAAATTGTTGGCAACCCGGAAACCGGGGTGATCCACGGTGGTGCCATCACCACGCTGATGGATACCACCTGTGGCATTTCCACGGTGTGCGTGCTGCCCGAATTCGAAATCTGCCCGACCCTCGACCTGCGCATCGATTACATGCGCCCGGCCGAGCCGAACAAGGATGTATTTGGTTTCGCCGAGTGCTACCGGGTGACCGAGAACATCATCTTCACTCGCGGCTATGCCTATCAAGACAACCCCGATGAGCCGATTGCCCATGTGGTTGGGGCGTTTATGCGCATGGGTAAGCCAGCTGATCTGCAACGCACCGCCAAGGGGGCTGGCCAATGAGCACGCTGAACCTCAACCAGCTGGTGCGCGAAGCCCACGAGCAGAACAACTACGACTCACTGATCAGTCTGATTCCCTACGCCAAGTTGCTCGGTATCGAGTGCCTGCGCCTAGGCGATGACATGGTGTTTCGCCTGCCGGCCAACCAGGACAATATCGGTAATCCGACCTTGCCCGCACTGCATGGCGGAGTGATCGCCGGCTTTATGGAACATTCGGCGATGCTGCACCTGCTGATGTTTATGGGCATTCCACATTTGCCGAAAATCATCGACTTCTCGATAGATTACCTTCGCGCTGGCCATTATCGTGACACCTTCGTGCAATGCCAGGTGTGGCGCCAGGGTCGTCGGGTCGCCAACGTGGCCATCACTGCCTGGCAAACCAACCAGACCGAGCCAATTGCCACGGCGCGGGCGCACTTTAAGGTCGATGAACCTTGAGGGATGCCGGCCCGGCGGATAACCCCTCGTTTAACCATCGCTAAGGAATACTGAATGGATGCGCTGCTGATTCTGGGTGGCTTGCTGCTGATACTCGCCGGGTTGGTCTGGCTGGTGATGCGCGCTTTTGCTACCAGCCTGCTATGGGGCTGGGCCAGTTTCCTGCCGCCGTTCACCTTGCTGTATGTGCTGCGCCACTGGCGTTCAGCGCGGCCAGCCTTGGCCTTGGCCAGTTTGGGGATTATCCCACTGGTGGTCGGTCTGACCTTGCTGGCCAGCCATGATGCGCAGCGTCTGGAAGACATCCTCAGTCTCAAGTGGCTCAAGCCCGAAGTACAGGCACCGGCCGAACTGGCCATTGAGCTGCGCGGCCAGCTGAATGGCCGACCATTCGCGCCGCAGCAGGCCGAGTTGCTCGATGGCGTGCTGAGCTTGCGTGAGGGCCAGGATTTCTTCGCCCAGAGTGAGCTGATAATTCGTCTGCCGAAAGTCGACAAAGGCCCGGTACGGTTCGATGTGCTGCCGGCCGATGAAGGCATCCTGCCGGAAGTGGAAATCAGCTGGTTATTGCCCGAGCAGGAGTTGCCCGAAGCGCGACGCTTGAGCCGTGGCTACACCTTGCATTTGGACTTGCAGCCGCTGGCGCCAAACAAGCTGGCCGGTGATTTCCACCTGGTACTGCCGCCGCAATTCAAGACCACCCTGAGCGGCAAGCTTGAGCTGTTTCGCAACGGCCTGCGCTATCAGGGCGATAAAGTGGATCGCCAGTTCGACTCGGTCGATACCGTCAGCCACGTGATTCAGGACTACTTGGAGCGCCGCTTTGCCACTCGCCAGGTGCAGCTGCAGCCCATCGGCAACCTGAACTTCCCCTTGCAGAGCCTTGATCTGAACGTCCAGGCGCGGATTAATGGCGAGCTGCAGCAGTTGCCAATTCTGCTGCAGAAGCAGGACAAGCGTGGCTGGCACGTTGCTGCCGATAGTTTTCCGCCATTGCCTAGCGCAGTGGCGCCGCCCGCAGCCGAGGCCAAACCGGCTGCAGTGGCGACGGTCGTTCCGGAGCGCGTCAGTCGGCCGCTGGATCGACGCGTGCGCTTCAGCCTCGACGGCTTGCTACGCAGCCCCAACCGCTATGCAAACCTCAGCATGCGTGCGACCACCGAGCGCGGTAGCAGTGCCGAAGGGCGTTTCCATGGTATCGACCAGGATGGGCGGATCGTCCTGCGCCAGCGCATGAGCGGGCAGGGCGAAGTCAGCTACAGTCTGCTGCCGGAAGAGATTACCCGTATCGAGTTGCTTGAGCCTTAAGCCAAACACTTGAAATCCCACAACATGCCCCCACCTGTATGACATCCGCCGTACTGCGGCTTCGTCAACAATGTGGAGTAAGAGAGCATGAGTGTGGAAACTCAAAAAGAAACCCTGGGCTTCCAGACCGAGGTGAAGCAGCTGCTTCACCTGATGATCCATTCGCTGTATTCGAACAAGGAAATCTTCCTTCGCGAGCTGATTTCCAACGCATCGGATGCCACCGACAAACTGCGTTTCGAGGCGCTGGCCAAGCCTGAGCTGCTCGAAGGCGGCGACCCGCTTAAAATCCGCGTCAGCTTCGACAAGGACGCCAAGACCGTCACCCTCGAAGACAACGGCATCGGCATGAGCCGTGAAGACGCGATCACCCACCTGGGCACCATCGCCAAGTCCGGCACCGCAGACTTTATGCAGCACCTGACCGGTGACCAGAAGAAGGATTCGCACCTGATCGGCCAGTTCGGCGTGGGCTTCTATTCGGCCTTTATCGTTGCCGACAAGGTTGACGTGTACAGCCGCCGCGCCGGTAGTCCGGCCAGCGAAGGCGTGCACTGGTCGAGCAAAGGCGAGGGCGAGTTTGAAGTTGCCACCGTTGAAAAAGCCGAGCGCGGCACGCGTATCGTGCTGCACCTGAAAGCGGCCGAAGACGAGTTCGCCGATGGCTGGCGTCTGCGCAATATCATTAAGAAGTACTCCGACCATATCGCCTTGCCGATTGAATTGCCGAAAGAATTCCACGGTGAGGAGAAGGACAAGCCCGCGGAAGTTGAGTGGGAAACCGTCAACCGCGCCAGCGCCCTGTGGACCCGTCCGCGTACCGAGATCAAGGATGAGGAATACCAGGAGTTCTACAAGCACATCGGTCACGATTTCGAGAACCCGCTCTCCTGGAGCCACAACAAGGTTGAGGGCAAGCTGGAATACACCTCCTTGCTTTACACCCCGGCGCGTGCGCCGTTCGATCTGTATCAGCGTGAAGCACCGCGTGGCTTGAAACTCTATGTGCAGCGCGTATTTGTCATGGATCAGGCCGAGTCGTTCCTGCCGCTGTACCTGCGCTTTATCAAGGGTGTGGTCGACTCCAACGACCTGTCGCTGAACGTTTCCCGCGAGATCCTGCAGAAAGACCCGATCATCGACTCGATGAAGTCGGCGCTGACCAAGCGCGTGCTGGATATGCTGGAAAAACTGGCGAAGAACCAGCCGGAAGAATACAAAAGCTTCTGGAAGAATTTCGGTCAGGTGCTCAAGGAAGGCCCGGCCGAAGACTTCGCCAACAAGGAGAAGATCGCCGGTCTGCTGCGTTTTGCTTCTACCCGCAGCGAAGATGGCGAGCAGAGCGTTGGTTTGGGCGAGTACATCGCGCGCATGGCCGAAGGTCAGGACAAGGTTTACTACCTGACAGGCGAGTCCTACGCCCAGGTTAAGAACAGCCCGCACCTGGAAGTGTTCCGCAAGAAAGGCATCGAAGTGCTACTGCTCACCGACCGTATCGACGAGTGGCTGATGAGCTACCTGACCGAGTTCGACGGTAAGCAGTTTGTCGACGTGGCGCGTGGCGATCTGGACCTCGGCAAGCTGGATTCGGAAGAAGACAAGAAGGCCCAGGAAGAAGTCGCAAAGGCCAAAGAAGGCCTGGTCGAGCGCCTGAAAACCGCACTCGGTGAGCAGGTTGCCGAGGTGCGTGTTTCGCACCGCCTGACCGACTCGCCGGCGATTCTGGCCATCGGCGAGCAGGACCTGGGTTTGCAGATGCGCCAGATCCTCGAAGCCAGCGGGCAGAAGGTGCCTGACTCCAAGCCGATCTTCGAATTCAACCCAGCTCACCCGCTGATCGAGAAGCTCGATGGCGAGGCTGACGAACAGCGCTTTGCTGATCTCACTCATATCCTCTTCGATCAAGCCGCACTGGCTGCTGGGGATAACCTGAAAGATCCGGCCGCTTACGTGCAGCGTTTGAACAAGCTGCTGGTCGAACTTTCTGCCTGATCGCTGTAACCCCTAAAAAGCCCGCCATTGGCGGGCTTTTTTGTCGGCGCTTGATTGACAGCATGGCCGGGGTCGTTTGTGATGCTGTCATTGCGCCACTGGTGCGCATGCACAACCGATGCAGTCTTGGGGTGGTATGCAGTTTCTTGATCAGTTGTTTATCGCCAGTGCCGATCCCAGCGTTTTGCTACTTAGCAATTACGACCCGCTGCTGGTGGTGATGTCGCTGTGCATTGCTGTGTTCACCTCGGGCATGGCCCTGCAGCTGGCAGGCGTGGCCCGCGACAGTGAAACCGCCTGGTGGCGGCAGATCACCATTCTTACCGGCTCGCTGGCCTTGGGGGCTGGGGTCTGGGCCATGCACTTTCTCGGCATGCTGGCGTTTCAGCTGTGCGCCGAGGTGCGTTTTGATCTCGACGTAACCTTGCTGTCGATGCTGCCGAGCCTGGCAGCGTCCTGGGTGGCCTTGACCGTGCTGGCGCGGCGCAACCTGAGCCTGCTGCAGCTGTGCATCGGCGGGGTGCTGGTGGGCGCGGGGATTGGCGCGATGCACTACAGCGGCATGGCCGCGATGCAGATGGCGCCGCTGCTGCGTTACGACCCCTGGATGTTTGCCTTGTCGATTCTGGTGGCGGTCGGTCTGGCCATTCTTGCCCTGTGGGTGCGCTTTGGTCTGGAAGGCCGCCTGCCAGCGCTCTGGGCCTTGCTGATTAGCGCGCTGGTGATGGGCCTGGCGATCAGTGGTATGCACTACACCGGCATGCAAGCGGCCCGCTTTGTTGGTGTGGCCGAATCGGAGCAGCCGATTGCCGTGCTCGATAGCCTGTACCTGGGCAGTGCCATCTCGCTGATTACCGTTGCCCTGACGGTTTTTGTCGTGGCGGCCAATGCGCTGCTGCGCTATCGCCGGCTGAGCCTGCAGCTGCAAGCCAGTGAACAGCATTTACGCTCGATTTTCGATACCGCGCTCGACTCGATCCTGACGGTCGACCATGCCGGCATCATTCGCTCGACCAACCGCGCCGCTACGCGTCTGCTGGGCTGGCAGCCTGATGAGCTGGTCGGTCTGCCGATCCGCCGTCTGCTCAACGAGCACGATGGCAACCTCTATGCGGCGCACCTGCGCAACTACTTGGACAGCGGCACTCTGGCCTTGTCGGGCGCCGAACAGGAGTTGCACTGCATTGCCAGCAACGGCCAGGCCAAGCCGGTGCGTATCAGCGTCGGCGTAACCCGCTCGGGCAATCACCCGCTGTTCGTGGTGTTCGTCAACGACATCAGCGGGCGCATCCAGATGGAACAGGCGCTGCGTGAGAGCGAACAGCAATACCGCTCGCTGATCAGCAATATCCCCGGGGTTTCCTTTCGTTGCTTGCTAGATGAGCAATGGACCATGCTGTTTGTCAGCGATGCGGTGCAGGGTCTCACTGGTTGGAGTGCCGATGACTTCATTAGCCAGCGCCAGTCGATTGCTGAGCTTTATCACCCTGACGATTATCAACCGGTGGCCGACCAGGTGCTGGAGGCTATCGAGCAGCGGCGCAATTACACCGTCGAGTACCGTTTGTTCGACCGCGATGGCAAGGAACACTGGATCTGGGAAAGCGGCAGTGCCGTGTGTGATGAGCAAGGCATTCCACGCTGGATTGACGGTGTACTGCTCGACCAGACCGAAACCAAGCTGCGCAACGCCGAGTACGAAGGCAAGGTCAACGCTATCAGCAAGGCCATGGCACTGGTTGAGTTTGACTTGCACGGCCATGTGCTGGAAATCAATGACAACGCCCTGGATCTGTTCGGTTATCAGCGTGCCGAGGTGATCGGCCAACACCACAGCCTGTTCTGCGACCCTCTGTATGCCGACAGTGACGACTACCGGCAGTTCTGGGCGGCGTTAGGCAATGGCCAGTTCTCCGCCGGTGAATACCGGCGTATCGCGCGCGGTGGGCGTGAGGTGTGGATTCAGGCGACCTACAACCCGATTCTCGATACCGATGGCAAACCCTTCAAGGTGGTCAAGCTGGCCACCGACCTGACCCCACGGCGCTTGATGGAGCAGGAAACCCGTGCCGCTCGCGACCGTGCCGAGGCGGCAGCGGCGGCGCGCAGCAGTTTCCTGGCCAATATGAGCCATGAGATTCGCACGCCGATGAACGCCATCATCGGCTTTACCGAATTGCTGATCGGTACACCGTTGGCCGATGACCAGCGCCGCCATCTGCAGACCGTGCAGCAGGCGTCGCGCTCGTTGCTCGGTTTGCTCAACGACATCCTCGATACCGCCAAGCTCGACCGTGGCGCGATTGAGCTGGAAGACTTGGACTTCTCCCTGCGCGAGCTGTGCGAGCAGGTTTGCGCTACCCAGCGTCTGGCGGCGGAAAACAAGGGCCTGGCGTTGCAGCTGGAGTACCCGGCGCAGCTGCTGGAGTTCTTCCGTGGCGATGCCCTGCGCCTGCAACAGGTGCTGACCAACCTGCTCGGCAATGCGGTGAAATTTACTGCTCAGGGCCGGGTGTACCTGCGCGTGCAGGGTGAGGCCGGCGCGATCCGCCTGATCGTCGAAGACAGTGGCATCGGCATTGCGGCTGATCGCCTGGAGAAGATTTTCGAGCCCTTTGCCCAGGCCGATGCATCGATGAGCCGGCGTTTTGGCGGCACGGGATTGGGCACCACCATTTCGCGCCAGCTGGTCGAGCTGATGGGCGGGCGCTTGCGGGTGGAAAGTAACCTGGGCGAGGGCAGCCGCTTTATCGTCGAGTTGCCCTTGCGCGCCGGTCAACGCCTGGCCCCGCAGGTAGGCCAGGCGCTGCCGCAACTGGCGGCATTGCACGTTCTGGCCGCCGACGATGTGCCGCAGAACCTGGAGCTGTTGCAGCTCAACCTGCAGCGTCTGGGCCACCAGGTCACGTGCGTGGCTGATGGGCAGGCGGCAGTTGAAGCCTATATCAGCGGCCGCTTTGATCTGGTGCTGATGGATGTGCAGATGCCCCTGGTCGACGGCCTGGAAGCGTCCCGGCGTATCCGTGCCCTGGAGGCCACCCAGCAGCGTGCGCCCATCCCGATTATTGCCCTGACCGCCAGCGTGCTGGATCAGGATCGCCAGGCCGCGCTGGATGCCGGGATGAACGGCTTTGCCTCAAAACCCCTCGATCTGCCGGCCTTGCTGGCGGAAATGGCGCGTCTGTTGGGCGTGGCTCAGGGCCACGGGGGCGTCGAGAACACTGCAGCGGCAACGACCGGCTTGTTCGACTGGCAGCGCGGCACCAGCCTGTGGGGCGGGCCGGTGCAGATGAGCCAGGCAATTCAACGCTTTCTGAGTGAGCAGGGCGCCCTGGTCGAGCAGCTGAACAGCATGCTGGAGAAGAATGACTGGGATACCGGGCGCAGCCTGGTGCACCGTTTTCGCGGCGCGGCGGCCAATCTGGCGCTGACCCATTTGTCCGGTCTAGGGCTGGCAATCGAGCAGGCGTTCAACCAGCGCGAGGGCCTGCATTTGCGCAGCCTGCTGCTGGAGTTGTCACGCGCCCTGGCGGCTGTTGCCGAGGCCCTGCCGCTGGTGCCGGAGGCGATCACCCAGACGCAGACCCAGGATAGCCAGCAGCTGCGGGCAGCGCTGCTGCGTTTGCAGCAAGCCGTCAGCCGTGGCGGGCTGGATGATCAGGCGCTGGCTTACCTGAGCCAGGGGCTGCAGGGTGCGCAGCAGAAAAAGGCTCTGGCGCGTATGCGCCAGGCGCTGGATGATTTTGACTTTGACCTGGCGCAGCAGTCGCTTAGCGAGCTGCTGCAGCAGTTGCATGATGAGGAAAGCCAGACACCATGATCACCCCAGTCGATGTTCGGCCGCTGCTTTTGCTGGTCGACGATGAGGCCACCAACCTGCAGGTGCTGCGGCATATCCTGCAGGAGGACTACCGCCTGCTGTTTGCCAAGGACGGCGGCAAAGCCCTGGAAATGGCCGAACGTGAGCGACCGGACCTGATCCTGCTGGATGTGATGATGCCGGGCATGACCGGCTATGAAGTGTGCCAGGCACTCAAAGCGCAGCCCCAGTTGGAGGCCATTCCGGTGATCTTTGTCACCGCGCTGGCCGATGTCGAAGATGAGGCGCGCGGCTTCTCCGTGGGGGCGGTCGATTACATCACCAAGCCGGTCAGCCCGCCGATCGTGCGCGCTCGGGTGCGCACGCACCTGTCGCTGGTGCGCATGGATGAACTGCGCCAGACCCGCCTGCAGATCGTTCAGCGCCTCGGCATGGCCGCCGAGTACAAGGACAACGAGACTGGCCTGCACGTGATTCGCATGAGCCATTTTTCCAAGGTGCTGGCCCTGGCCGCAGGCTTCAGTGAAGCGGCCGCCGAAGAGCTGCTTAACGCCGCGCCGATGCACGATGTCGGCAAGATCGGCATTCCCGATGCGGTGCTGCGCAAGCCGGGCAAACTCGATGAGGAGGAGTGGGCGGTGATGCGCCAGCACGTCGAGATCGGTGCGCGGATTATTGGTGAGCATGCTTCCGGCCTGCTGCGCACGGCGCAGCGCATTGCTCTGTCGCACCACGAGAAGTGGGATGGTACGGGCTACCCCAATGGCCTGAGTGGCGAGGACATCCCGCTGGAAGGACGCATTGTGGCGATTGCCGATGTGTTTGATGCACTGACCAGCGTGCGTCCCTACAAGGCGGCCTGGTCGGTTGAAGATGCAGTCGGCCTGCTGCAGGAGGAAAGTGGTCGGCATTTCGATCCGCAGCTGGTCGAGCTGTTTATTCAGCAGCTGCCTTTGATCCTGGAAATCAAGGAGCGCTGGGCAGAGCAGGGCTAGGCGGTAACAGGCTGAAACCTTTGCGGCTGCTCCAGGCGGTGTCCACGCTTGGTCATCACGCCGCTGCGGACTATGGTTGTGGCTGCGCTTAATCCATCCCGAGGAGCCTCGCCATGTCCACGAAAACCCTGTTACCCCTACTGTGTGCCGGCATGATCGGTTTTGCTGAAGCCGCTGTGGTGGTCAAACCGGTGCCGTATGAGATCGACGGTGAAGCCTTCGAGGGCCTGTTGATCTACGACGATGCGGTCACCACGCCGCGCCCCGGCCTGCTGATGGTGCCCAACTGGCTGGGCGTTACCGAGGATTCGGCGAAGAAGGCCGCCCGCGCGGCCAGCGATAAATACGTGGTGTTTATGGCTGACATGTACGGCAAGGCCGTGCGCCCGACCAATGCTGATGAAGCCAAGGCCGCTGCGACCCTGGTGCGTAGCGACCGGCCGTTGATGCGCAAACGCGCGCAAGCTGCGGTGGAGGTACTCAAGGCGCAAACCGCGCAGGTGGCGCTGGATGTCAGCAAACTGGGGGCGATTGGTTTCTGCTTCGGTGGCGGTGCGGTGTTGGAACTGGCGCGCTCCGGCGCTGAGCTGAAAGGTTTTGTCTCGTTCCACGGCAACCTGGATACGCCTAACCCGAGTGACGCGCAAAACATCAAGGCACCGGTTCTGGTGCTGCATGGCGCGGACGACCCGGCGGTGCCGCAGGAGCAGGTCGATGGCTTTATTGCGGAAATGAAAGCGGCCAAAGCCGATTGGCAGTTGGTCAGCTACGGCGGTGCGGTGCACTCCTTTACCAGCCCGGTGGCCAATGTGCCGGGGCGCAATGAATACCACCCGGTAGTGGCTGCGCGCGCCTTCAAGGCCATGGATGATCTGTTTGCGGAAACCTTCGCCAAATAAGTCGTGAGCGGGAAGGCCGGGCCTTCCCGCGTCCTTGCTTAGAACCTGTTTCGAGTCTCGCGAGCTAGAGCGAGACAAGGCAAAAATGGCCGAGGAAGCGGAGTTTACTAGCTGTAAATGAGCATTACTCGTTTCACTCGCCCTGCGGGCCGCGCTAAAGCGCGTTAGACGCAAGCGGCTTGCCGAGGCCATTTTTAACGCCGTATCGCCGACGCGCAGCAGACTCGATATAGGTTCTACATGCCTGGCAGTACGGCGATATCAATGATATTGCCCGGCAGGTCGGCAACCTCACCCAGGGTGGTCGGCTTACCAGTAGCCAGGTCCAGGGTATGCAGCGTGGTGCCGGTGAGCAGGTAGGCGGTGTTGCCGCCTTTGCCGTCGCTGGCGATATCCAGGGCCGCATTTTTCAGACCATCAACGATCTTGCCCACAATTTGCTGAATGCCATCGTTCGGCGGGTTCTGCAGCATCAGGCTGCTGCTGGCCAGATCGACGTTATACAGCGCAGTGGCCTGGGTGCCGGCATAAGCGTTGCTGTAGGCACCCGCTACCACCTTGGCGCTCTTGCCGGCATAGGGGCCATCGGCTGCATAGGCGACGCTGCCATCGACGACTACTTCACCGGTTTCGACATTGACGCGAAAGCTGGTGCCGTCAGCGGCGAGCATGCGCAGTTTGTCGGCGACTGGGTTGAAATCGACCACGGCCTGACCGCTGCCTGGCAGCTGCTTGTCCAAACTGGCGACCTTACTGGCCGCACCCGTGGCCAGGTCCAGGGTGTAGAGCTGATTGTCGCTGCCCAGCGCATAGAGCAGGCCGTTGGCCGGGCGCACATCGATGCCGCGCAACGGGCTTGGGCTGTTGGTCGACATCGTGGCAGTAACTTTCAGGCTGGTGCTGTCGATCTTCAACAGCTGACCGTCGGCACCCAGGGCCAGTAGGGTCGCTGCGCTGGCAGTGCCGGCGGCAAGGCTGAGGGTGGCAGTGGTAATGGCAGCGGTCAGCAGGGTATTGAGGCTGTTCATATGTGTTCTCTCGTCTGTAGTAGTCCAGCATCGATGCAAGGTCGGCTAAGAACCTGCTCACGATCTGCTGCGCGTCGGCCCTACTGCGTTAAAAACAAGCTCGGACTGCTCATTTACAGTTCGTAAACTCCGCGTCCTCGCTTGTTTTCGCCTTGTATGGCTCTAGCTCGCTAGACCGTGAACAGGTTCTAAGGCCCGCCTTGCAGGTGCCTCGATGAAACACCTGATAGCTATACCCACGAGAGAACGTCTGGATGTCGCCGCCTGAAAATAAATTCAGTTTTTTGCAAATGACCTCAGTTAACCGATGCCATCACCGCGCGGCCGATATACAGCACCTTGCCGGTTGGCCGATCCTTGGGTGAGCCGCCGGGCGGTTCCAGGGTCAGCTCGAACAGCTGGCCGGGTTGTACCGCGCCAATCTGCTCGGCAGACAGCTGCAGCGGCTTACCCGGTTCGACCAGGCCCAACGAGCGCGGGCCGATGGCTGGATCGATCAACGTCCAGAATTGCACCGAGCGGTCGGCTGGGATCTGATCCTCCAGCAGTGGTTGTAGGCGCAAACTGCCACTGCCATCAACATGCACCACCCAGCCTGGCTTGGCGGCTTCACCCGGGGCTTGCAGCACCACGGTGTAGCTATCTCCAGCCATGTCAGTGCGCCACAGGTTAGGCATGAGCGCGACGATTAGGGCGAATGCCAGCGCAGCACTGGTAAGTCGCCAGGTGGTCAGGCTCTGCCACCAAGCCAGCCAGGCATTCATCCGACTGGCGGCTGGGGTCAGGCCAAGGCTGTCCTGCAGGCGCTGCCACAATTGCGCCGAGGGTGTCTGCGGTGGCAGCTGATCGCTCAGTTCAAGAAAGTGCTGTTGCCACTGCAGGGCCATTTGCGCGGCTTCACTGTCGTGCTCGATCAACTCGCGCACCTCAGCAGCTTCGGCCTCATCGAGCAGGCCCAGGACGTATTCGCCGATCAATGCCCGGCGTTCGGCAGGTTGCTGCGAAATCATGCTTGCAAACACTCCTGCAGCGCGCGCAAACCGGCGCGGATACGGCCTTTGATGGTACCCAGCGGGGTGGTCAGGCGGTTGGCGATTTGTTCATGGGTCAGGCCGCGGTAGAAGGCCAGCAGGATCGGGTGACGGCGATTGCGTTCGATGTTTTGCAGGCAGCGACGCAGTTGCTGGTGTTCGCCTTGTTGTTCCAGCAGTTCGGCGGCCTGCGGGCTGTCGTCGGCGGCGCGCTCGATAAAGTCGTCATCCATCTCCACCGTGCGACCCCGGCTGCGCAGCTGGTTCAACGCGCGGTAGCGCAGGATGCTGTAGATCCAGGCGCGGCCGCTGCCAAGCGCGCGTTGAAAACGCTGAGCGTTGCGCCATATCTGCACAAAGGCATCGTGCACGCAGTCTTCAGCCTGATCACGACGGCCGAGCAGGGTGATAGCCAACCCGAGCATCTGCGCGGCCTCCTGTTGGTAGAGCGCCTGGAATGCGCGGTCGTCCTGCCGGGCGCAGGCTTCCAGATGGCTTTCGTAATCAAACAGCGGCTGCGCCATGCACTGGGTTCCTGAGTGTGTGTGCGTGCCAAGGGTTATACCCGAGCACCTGCGCTTTGGATGTCTCGGGAGTGCAACAAATCTTCTCTGTCAGCGCGGCAGCTCGATGCGCTCGGTCTCGCCTGGCACTGTTGGCCAGTCCTGCGCGGCCCAGCGTTCACGCGCCTGATCAATCAGGGCCGGGTCGCTGGCGACGAAGTTCCAGTTGATCCGTCGCGGGCCAATCGGCGCACCGCCGATCAACACCAGGTGGCTCTCGCTGCAGGCGCTGAGGGTGTAGGTCTCGCCTTCGGGCAGCACCAGCATGCCGCGCAACGGCAGTTGCTGGTCGTCCAGTGTGGCCTCGCCGTCAATCAGATACAGCGCGCGTTCGGCATGCTCGGCGGGTATCTGCAGGGCGCTGCCTGCGGCCAGCTTGATCTCGGCATAGATCGTTGGCGACAGCACCGGTACGGGTGATTGCAGGCAGAAGCCGGTGCCGGCAATCAGGCAGATGTCCACGCCCATGCTGGTGCTGCGCGGCAGGCTGTCAGCGGGGTGGTGGCTGTAGCTGGGTTCGCCTTGCTCATCGGCGGCGGGCATGGCCAGCCAGACCTGCAGGCCATGCATGTGCGAGCCGCTTTCCCACAAATCCTGCGGGGTGCGCTCGACATGCGCGACGGCACGGCCTGCGGTCATCCAGCTGACTTCGCCGGGGCTGACCAGCTGATTCGAGCCGAGGCTGTCCCTGTGCTGCAATTGCCCTTTGAACAGGTAGGTGAGGGTGGACAGGCCGATATGCGGGTGCTGGTTGATGTTCATGCCGCTGCCGGCCGGGTAGGTGTTTTCCAGAATATGGTCGAAGAACACGAACGGCCCAACGCTGCGGCACTTGGCCGAGGGCAGAGGGCGCAGGATAGGTTGTCCGCCGAGGTTTTCCGGGCGCGGCTGGATCAGTAGAAAATCGCTCATTACACGCCCTCGCTTAGCTGAGTACTGACCTGAACCTCGCTGCTGGTCATCAGTTTGTGAATCGGGCATTTATCGGCGACGCGTAGCAGCTGCTGGCGTTGCGCGTCATCCAGCGCGCCGTGCAGGGTCAGTTCGACATCCAGGCGGTAGATGCCCTGGCGTTCCTGGCTGTCATCGCGGTTGAGCTTTACGTCGAGGCCGTCCAGGGGTAAACCGCGCTGTTTGGCATACAGCGCCAGGGTCAGCGCCTTGCACGCGCCCAGCGCCGCGTCGAACAGATCATGGGGTTCAGGCGCTGAACCTGCGCCGCCCAGCTCCACCGACACGTCGCTGTGCAGGGTGTGCGGGCCAATGCTGATGCGCTGCAGCAGGCCTTTGTCGTTGCTGATGCTGATCATTTGAGCTCCTTGGGCTGAAACCATAATGCCTTGCGGGCAAATGGCGTTGCAGGGGGTAAGTCGGGGTTGTGCAATTCGATGATGCGCCGGCTATGCAAGTTGGCCTGGCGCAGGGTGTCGCCATGGTACTGCTCGAACAGGCGCTGAAAACTGCCATCGGCAATCATCGCCTCCAGGCCGCGCTCAATGTCGGCAGCCAGGTCCGGGCGGTTGCGTGAGGTGAAGAAATAGAACGCGGTTGGGTAATGCAGCAGCAGGTGGTTGTCGATGCTCAGCGCCAGCCCGCTTTCCGCCGCGCGCGCCTGCTCCTGCCAGGCCACCACGACTTCACGGGGAAACAGATCGAAGCGCCCGGCGGCGAGCATCTGGAACAAGCCGCGATAGTGCTGGCTGGTCACCACCTTCAGGCCATTGGCCCGCAGGATCGCAGTATCCGGCCAGTCGTGGCGTTGGCCGAAGCTGAAGCGTTTAAGTTGATCGAGGTTCTCCACCGTGGCCAGTCGCTCGGCATCCGCGCTGCGCTGCAGCAGCACACGCCAGCCGATCAGGCCGCGGTAGATCGGGATGCGGATCGGTAGCAAACGTGCTTCACGCTCACGGGTGGTCATGGTCCACATCACCTGCACGCTTTTGCTGTCGTGCTCGATGGCCAGCAAGGCGCGGCTTTGCGCCATGGGCACGGGTGTGGCCTGCAGCTGGTAGCGTCCGGGTGTGCGCTCCAGCGCTGCGGTCAGCAGCGCCAGGGCATAGGCTTCGGGGTCAATGCCGTCCGAGTGCAGCGGGTAGTTCAAGCGCTCTGCGGCATGGGCTGTTGCCAGGTTGCACAGCGCAACAATCAGCAGTGCCTGCAGGTAGTTGGGCCAGGTGCGTTGCCGGTGTGTTGAGGCTGAAGCCATTGCTGCAATCCTGGTTTCTGAACTAGACCTCAGTGTAGTGAGTCAATTGTGCTCACGTCTTCAAGGAGGATTGAGGTTTGAGGCGACTTGCATTGAGTCTTGCGGTTTTAGTCACTGTTTGCAGCCCGCTGGCGCTGGCCCGCGATTACCGTTTTAGTGATGCCCATCTGCACTACGTGGATTTCTTTCAGGAAAGCGCGGGCATGACCGAACTGTTCGAGCAGATGGCGGCCGGCAATATCGAGCATGTAATGCTCTCGGGCATTCCGGTGGCGAAGAAGTGGGATGAAGACGAACCCAAACGCCCACGTTACTACGCCGGCGATGATGCCAATGCCTATTGGTACAGCGCCACCGATGTGCTGGTGGCGCATGCCTACAAGCAGGTACCCGCCGAGCAGCGCAAACGCCTGCACCCGTTTCTCTCCGGCTTTAACCCGAACGACAAGAATGCCGATGCGCATATCCGCCGCATGCTCGAACTCGACCCTGGCCTGTGGCAAGGCATCGGCGAGATTTTCACCCGGCATGACGACCTCACCGCGCTGATCCATGGTGATGCGCCGCGGGCCAATAACGAAGCCCTGGCGCGGGTCTTTCATTTGGCTGCCGAGTACGACCTGCCGGTGATGCTGCATTCCAATATCACCTCCAAACGCGAGCGCAATCCGCTGTACCTGCAAGAGATTGAGGACCCGCTGCGCAACCATCCACATGTGCGGTTTATCTGGGCGCATGCCGGCACCAGCATGGAAATTCATCGGCATCAGGAAAAGCTGGATTTCCTTCTGCCCACCCTTGAGCGGATGCTCAAGCAGTACCCCAATCTGTATATCGACCTGTCCTGGACCATGCTCCAGCCGTATTTGCTGGATGCCGATGGCCAGCCCGATGCAGCCTGGGTAAAACTGATCAGCAGTTATCCGGCGCGCTTTATGCTCGGCTCCGATGTGGTCGGCCGCTTCACTGGCCTGGCGGACTATATGAACGGCTTTAAGCCGTTTCTCGATGCCTTGCCGGAGGATGTCGCCCATCAGGTGGCGCGCGATAACTTCCTCGCGGTGTTGCCGCGCCGGGTGCAGGCTGAGCTGCTGGAGTAGAGCTGTAATAGCCTTGTCATACAGGTGTCATAGGCTCGCGCCATCTAAAAAAGGAGCGCGACATGCAATACACCCGTTTTAGTGCCCTGGCCGCACTTGTCTTGACCAGCAGTCTGGCGCAGGCCGAAGTCCGGGTAGACGGCCCGGTCGAATACGGCGTTTTCGCCAGCGATTATCAGGACTTCCAGGAAGGCGAGCGGGTATTGACCCGCAGTAATCAACAGATCGAACTGGGCGAGGTGATTCCCGCCAAGCTCGGCACTAAATTTGGCCTGCGCTACAGCCTGGCCGGCAAGGTGGCCGAAGATTCGCCGCTGACCTTGCTCTACCTCACCCCTGGAGTGGTGACCCCGCAAGGCACGCGCCACGACAAATTCGTGGTAACGCAAAAGCCGGTTCCCGGCGCACCGCAGGATGTCATGGCCTTTGAATTCACCGAAATGCATGAAGTGGTGCCAGGTGAGTGGCACTTTATGGTGTTTCAGGATGACCGCAAGTTGCTGGAGCAGCGGTTTATCGTGCGTTGAAGCTACTTGAAGTCGCAACGCTAAACCCGAGCCTCTGCTCGGGTTTTTTATGTGCAAGGGGTCAAGAATCTAGTGCTAGAGTCGATACGGAGTCTGTAGATAGTGGCTGAAGGTCTTAAGGCATTCATAAGGATGGTAGCCATATGCTATCGAGCAAGCTGCTTCAGAATCATAAAGGACGGCCGTGATGACCCTAAGAAACCTCAATATAGCGCCCAGAGCATCGCTGGGTTTTGGCCTGGTGGCGCTGTTGGTGCTGATACTCGGCGGCTTCTCGCTGCTGCAGATGGCAGAAATGAACAAGCAGTCTGAGCAGGTAAACGAAAACTGGTTACCCAGCATCCTCAGCTTGGGCGAGATGAACCAGGACGTTCTGCGGCTGCGAGCGCTGACCTTGCGCTTGATGCTCAATACCGATGAGGCTATTACCCAACAGAATCTGGCCCGCGTTGAAGAGCTCAGAAGCATGTTGGGCAAGGCGCAAGGCAATTATGAAAAACTGATTTCCAGTGCCGAAGAAAAGAGCGCATACGGGCGCTTCAAGCAGGCAGAAGGCAACTATCTGCAAGAGCAGCGCAAGATCGTCGAGGCGGTGCGGCAAAGTGATCTGGATGCGGCCTTGGCGGTTGCCAATGGCTCGCTCAATGGACATGCCGATAGCATGGCCAAGGCCTTGACTGAACTTTCGGAGTTAAATCGGCTGGGTGCCACCGCAGCAGCCAAGACAGCCGATGAGGTATTTGCCAGCGCACGCTTGTGGGTGATCGTTATGATCGCTCTGGCACTGGGCCTGACGGTGATTCTGGCATTGCTGCTGACCCGCAGCATCGTCGCGCCGCTGACCGAAGCGGTGCGGGTGGCTGAAGTGGTGGCGAGCGGCAACTTGACCCAGACAATCGAGGTGCAGGGCAGCGATGAGCCTGCGCGTTTGCTGGGGGCTTTGAAAAGCATGCAGCAGAGCCTGCGCAGCACCATCCAGAATATTTCCGACTCCTCCACGCAGCTGGCTTCGGCCTCGGAAGAACTCAGTGCGGTAACCGAAGATTCCACCCGCGGCTTGCACCAGCAGAACAATGAGATCGAGCAGGCGGCCACGGCGGTCAACCAGATGACCAGCGCCGTGGAAGAGGTGGCGCGCAACGCCGTCAGCACCTCCGAGGCCTCCAGTGAATCCAACCGTACCGCCCAGCATGGTCGCGAGCAGGTGCGCCAGACCGTCGAGTCGATCAGCCACCTGGCGGATGACGTAACCCATACCGCTTCTGAGGTTGAACAGCTGGCCGGGCAAGTGCGCGATATCAGCAAGGTGCTGGATGTGATCCGCTCGATTGCCGAGCAGACCAACCTGCTGGCGCTGAACGCAGCGATTGAAGCCGCACGGGCCGGTGAAGCCGGGCGCGGTTTTGCCGTGGTGGCCGATGAAGTACGCGCCCTGGCGCATCGCACGCAGCAGTCGACCCGTGAGATCGAACAGATGGTCAGCGGCATTCAGCAGGGCACCGATAAGGCAGTCAACGCCATGCAGAACAGCAACAGCCGGGCGCGTTCAACACTGGATGTGGCCAAGGCGGCCGGCCAGGCACTGGATGAGATTGCTGCTGCGATTTCGCAGATCAACGAACGTAATCTGGTGATCGCCAGCGCCTCGGAAGAACAAGCCCAAGTGGCCCGCGAAGTCGACCGCAACCTGGTGAATATCCGCGATCTGTCGATGCAGTCTTCGGCTGGAGCCAACCAGACCAGCGCGGCCAGTCAGGAATTGTCGCGCCTGGCGGTGGATCTAAACGCACTGGTAGCACGTTTCTCTATTTGATTTAGCACTGTGCCAACCGCAACAAAAAAGGCCATCCCTAAGGATGGCCTTTTTTATGTTGCAAACAAACGGTTTGGGCTTATTTGCCAGCCCAGCGCTTGAGTACCAAAGTAGCGTTGGTGCCGCCGAAGCCGAAGCTGTTGCTCATCACCGTGTCGAGCTTGGCGTTCTCGACTGTGCTGCGCTGGATCGGCAGGTCGGCAATTTCCGGGTCGACTTCGTCGATATTGACCGAACCGGCGATAAAGTTGCCTTCCATCATCAGCATGCAGTAGATCGCTTCCTGTACGCCGGCGGCGCCCAGGGAGTGACCGGACAGGCTCTTGGTCGAGCTAATGGCGGGCGCCTTGGCGCCGAACACTTCGCGCACTGCACGGCTTTCCGCGACGTCGCCGACCGGGGTCGAGGTGCCGTGGGTGTTCAGGTAGTCGATTGGCGTATCAACGGTGGCCAGGGCTTGCTGCATGCAGCGCACTGCGCCTTCACCGCTCGGAGCGACCATGTCGTAACCATCGGATGTGGCGCCGTAGCCGACGATTTCCGCGTAGATTTTCGCGCCGCGAGCAAGGGCATGCTCCAGCTCTTCGACCACCACCATGCCGCCACCACCGGCGATGACGAAGCCGTCACGCTTGGCGTCGTAGGCGCGTGAGGCTTTTTCCGGGGTTTCGTTGTACTGGGTGGAGAGGGCCCCCATGGCGTCAAACAGGAAGCTCTGGCTCCAATGCTCTTCTTCACCGCCGCCGGCAAACACCACATCCTGCTTACCCAACTGGATCTGCTCCATGGCATTGCCGATGCAATGGGCGCTGGTGGCGCAGGCTGAGGAGATCGAGTAGTTGACGCCCTTGATTTTGAACGGCGTGGCCAGGCAGGCGGAAACGGTACTGCCCATGGTGCGCGGCACGCGGTATGGACCGACGCGTTTGACGCCTTTCTCGCGCAGGATGTCCATGGCCTCCATCTGGTTGAAGGTCGATGCACCGCCAGAGCCTGCGATCAAACCCACGCGTGGGTTGGAGATTTCTTCCGCGCTGAGGCCCGAATCCTTGATCGCCTGCTCCATGGAGAGGTAAGCGAAGGCTGCGGCATCCCCCATAAAGCGATAGACCTTGCGGTCGATCAGCTCTTCCAGGTTGAGGTCAACCGAGCCGGATACCTGGCTGCGCAGGCCCATTTCGGCATAGGCAGGGTTGAAACGGATGCCTGACTTGCCAGCACGCAGGTTGGCAGAGACGGTGGCTTTGTCATTGCCCAGGCAGGAAACGATGCCCAGGCCGGTAATCACGACGCGACGCATGCGATGAGTCCTTTAGAAATTGTCGGTAGAAGTGAACAGGCCAACCCGCAGGCCTTCGGCGCTGTAGATTTCTCGGCCATCAACGCTGACGGTGCCATCGGCAATCGCCAGGACCAGGGAGCGGGCGATGGTGCGTTTGATATGGATGTTGTAGGTGACTTTCTTGGCGGTCGGCAGCACCTGGCCGAAGAACTTCACTTCGCCCGAACCGAGAGCGCGGCCGCGGCCGGGGTTGCCCTGCCAGCCGAGGTGGAAGCCGACCAATTGCCACATGGCATCCAGGCCCAGGCAGCCTGGCATTACTGGATCACCTTCGAAATGGCAGGCGAAAAACCACAGGTCAGGAGTGATATCGAGCTCGGCGACTATTTCGCCCTTGCCGTACTTGCCGCCGGTGTCGCTGATGTGGGTGATGCGATCGATCATCAGCATGTTCGGCGCGGGCAGTTGCGCATTACCTGGGCCGAATAGTTCGCCGCGACCGCAAGCGAGCAGTTCTTCCCGGGTGAAGGCGTTTTGTTTGGTCATGCGAGCTCCTCAATATGTCCCATGCGCCAAGGCTGGGCGAATCGTCCTGGCTGGCGGCGCAGTCTGCTGCGCCTGCCAACAGCCTAGTCATAGACTGTTGCGTTGTGGTGAAAGTCACAGCCTTGTGAGTACAGTTGTACTCCGCTCTTGTTGGCCTGTCATAGACCTATGGCTCTAGCCTGCAGCAGTTGAGCCTTCTTGACTACCCGTCGAAGGTCGAGGGGGCACCCAGCGCTGCAGAATTCGCTGTAAATCTGCCCGTTTAAAGGGTTTTGCCAGGTAGTCATTCATGCCCGACTGCAGGCAGGCTTCACGGTCGCCCTGCAGAGCATTGGCGGTCAGGGCGATGATCGGCAAATCAATGCAACCGGGCAGGCGGCGGATCTGCCGCGTGGCCTCGTAGCCATCCATGATCGGCAGGCGGCAATCCATCAGAATCGCTGAGTAATGCTGCTGACTGACCTGATGCACGGCCTGGGCGCCATCGCCGACCAGGCTGACCTGATAGCCCAGGCTGCGCAGCATGGCTTCGATTACGGTCTGGTTGACCGGGTTGTCTTCGACCAACAGCACCGGCTGGCCGTTGCCCTGGTCCGCCGCCAGTGGCGTGTCGCGGACAGCAGGTGCGACCTGCTGGGAAAATGGCAGCGGCACTTCCAGGGTAAACACTGAGCCCTGACCCTCCTGGCTGACCGCGCGCAAGGTACCGCCCATGCGTTCGGCGAGGGTGCGAGCGATGGGCAACCCCAGCCCGGTGCCGCCGTAACGTCTTGAAATAGAAGTGTCGGCCTGCTGGAAGGCATCGAACATATGTTCGAGCCGCTCGGGAGAGATACCGATGCCGCTGTCGTGCACTGCGCAGCTGAACCACAGCACCTGATTGTCCAATGCTTGCCAGGTGCTGTGCACGCGGATGCTGCCGGTTTCAGTGAACTTCAATGCGTTGCCGATCAGGTTGACCAGGATCTGCCTGATTCGCGTCGGATCGCCTTGTACCTGCAACTGTTCCAGGCCGCCCTGGGTTTCCAGCATTAACTGCAGGCCGCGCTGCTGGGCGCTGTGCTGGAACACCTGAATCGAGCTTTGCAGCAGGTCGAGCAGGCTGAAGGGGATGCGTTCCAGCTCCAGTGCGCCGCGTTCGATGCGCGAGAAATCGAGGATATCGTTGATCACTTTCAGCAGGTGCTCGGTGGATTCGGTAGCAAGCGCCGCGTACTCCGCCTGCTCCTGGGTCATCTCGGTGGTTTCCAGCAGCTGCAGCATGCCCAGCACGCCATTCATCGGGGTGCGCAGCTCGTGGCTCATCATCGCCAGAAAGTCGGATTTGGCGCGGTTGGCCAACTCTGACTGTTCGCGGGCCTGAATTAGCAGGGTCATGGCCCGCTGCTGTTCTTCACTGGCGCTGGCCAGGCCGTGGGCGAGGTTGTTGATATGCCGCGCCAGGGCCTGCAACTCGCCTTCACCGACTTCGGGCAGGGTGGTTTGGTAATTGCCAGCCTGGATCGCGCTGACAGCTTCACCCATGGCGCTAAGCGGTTGCGACAGGTGGCTGGCTAGGCGGCGAGCGAGAATAAAGGTCAGGACCAGGGCGAACAGGGCGAGCAGGGTGGCCTTAAACAAAATTTCCTGCTGGCGGGTGTTGAAGGCATCGTTGGACATACCCACGACGACATAACCCAGGTAGTCATCGGTCAGTGTCTGCTGGGTGGGGGTGTTCAGCGCCGCGCGTTGCAGATGGATCGGCGCCTGGAACACCTCGACCTGGCTACTGGCGTGGCCGCTGCCGGGCGTTTGTTCGACGTAGACGAGAATCTTGCCCGTGTGGTCGCGCACTTCCAGAAAACGCACATGCGGGGTCTTCAATGTGGCTTGTAATAGGGCGTCGAGAACATCGAGGTTGCCGGAAATCACGCCGTAGGTGCTGGCCGGCGCCAACTGGCTGGCAATCAGCTGACCGTAATGATTGAGCTCCTGACGCAGGTCTTGCAGGCGGGCAAAGGTGAAGAAACCGGTGAGCAGCAGGGTCAGCAGCAGGGCGGGGCCGACACTGATCAGTTGCGTGCGGGTATGGATATTCCAGCCACGGCGCAGGATCATCGGGTCACACCGCTGCTGTGCAGAATGTGCGGGCGCTGGAGAACGGGCCGGTTTTTTGCGGTCTCAGGGTGAAGCTGGGCTTGGGTGCTATCGATCACGCCACAACCTTGTTTGCGTTTGAAAGGCTGCATGTTAACTGAGCTGCCTGGCTTTGCCAGTGCTAGCCGCGCAGCTAAAGCTGGCTGCATACGGACGCCGCCGTATAATGCGAGCGATTCGCCACTTTCAATGGTTTACCACGGATGCGTTATGACTGATCAGCACCCCATCGCAGTGCTTGGCGGCGGTAGCTTCGGCACTGCGATTGCAAATTTGCTGGCCGAGAATGGTCAGCACGTCCTGCACTGGATGCGCGACCCACAACAGGCCCAGGCGATTCGGCTGACCCGTGAAAATCCGCGTTACCTCAAAGGCATCAAGATTCACCCAGGCGTTGACCCGGTAACCGACCTGAGCGCGACCCTGAATGCCTGCCAGCTTGTTTTCGTGGCCTTGCCCTCCAGTGCGCTGCGCCAGGCGTTGCAGCCGGTGGCTGAATTGCTTAGCGGCAAGTTGCTGGTGAGCACCACCAAGGGCATCGAGGCGCAGAGCTTTCTGCTGATGAGCCAGATTCTCGAAGACATCGCCCCGCAGGCGCGCATTGGCGTGCTCTCCGGGCCGAACCTGGCGCGTGAAGTGGCCGAGCATGCGTTGACCGCGTCGGTTGTCGCCAGTGAGGATGAAGACCTCTGCCTGCAGGTGCAGGCCGCGCTGCACGGGCGCACCTTTCGCGTGTATGCCAGTGGCGACCGTTTTGGCGTCGAGCTGGGCGGAGCGCTGAAGAATGTCTACGCGATCATCGCCGGTATGGCGGCGGCCATGGGTATGGGCGAGAACACCAAGAGCATGCTGATTACCCGCGCGCTGGCGGAAATGACCCGTTTTGCGGTCAAGCTGGGCGCCAACCCCATGACCTTCCTCGGCCTGGCCGGCGTGGGCGATCTGATCGTCACTTGCTCCTCGGCGAAAAGCCGCAACTACCAGGTTGGCTTTGCCCTCGGCGAGGGCTTGAGTCTCGAGGATGCGGTGGCGCGCCTGGGTGAAGTGGCGGAAGGGGTGAACACCATCAAGGTGCTGAAGGCCAAAGCCGAGGAATTGCAGGTCTATATGCCGTTAGTGGCCGGTCTGCATGCCATTGTGTTTGAGGGGCGCACGCTGGATCAGGTGATCGGCGCATTGATGCGTGGCGAGCCAAAGACCGACGTCGACTTTATTCCCACCACCGGTTTCTGAGTTTTAGCTTTCTAAACCCTGCAAGGAGATGAGCATGAGTGATGACAATCAGCAACTGCAGCGCGAATCGATTCTGCTGCGCATTCTCTGGATGGTGATCTTCACCATCGTCTGGCAACTGGCGGAAATCCTTCTGGGCGCCGTGGTGTTGCTGCAGCTGGGTTATCGCCTGTTTTACGGTGCACCAAATGCCGGCTTGCTGGGCTTTGGCGACAGCCTAAGCCAGTACCTGGCGCAGATCGGCCGTTTTGGCACCTTTAATAGCGATGAGAAGCCCTGGCCGTTCGCCGACTGGCCAACCCCGCAAGCGCCGCAGGGTGAAACCCCGCACAGCATTCCGCCGGCGGCCCACCCGGTGCGTGACGAAGAGCCGAAGCTGTGACTGGTCGGTTGATGGGGGCAGGGCGGTGAAGCTGTGGCTCTTGCGCCACGGTGAAGCCGAACCGGCTGCGCGCACTGATGCCGAGCGCAACCTAACTGTCTATGGTCGGCAGCAAGTGCGTGAGGCGGCTGCGCAGTTGCTGGACCGGCCGTTGCAGGCTGTGCTGGTCAGCCCCTACGTGCGGGCGCAGCAGACGGCCGATCTGGCCTGCGAAGTCTTAGCCTTTAGCGGTATTCGGCAGACGGTGCCCTGGCTAACGCCGGAGAGTGATCTGCGCCAGGCGCTACGGAAACTGGATGGCTATGGGTTTGACGAGCTGTTGCTGGTCACCCATCAGCCGCTGGTTGGCGCTTTGGCGGGCCTGCTGATACATGGACATCGTCAGCAACCGCTGCCGATGAACACCGCCAGTCTGGCGTTGCTGGAAGGTGATGAGCTGGCCGCAGGCTTGATGGAATTGTCTGCCCACAAGCATCCAAGCGGTTCCTGACGCCTCACTACACACCGAAACATTTCTCCTCTTGCGGGCCGCCTTTGTGCGTGGAATAGTCAAACCAAGCAATTGCTTGGTTGGCTCCACAAAAACAACAAAGGAGGAAGCCCTGTGGCTGATGCAATCCGTTTGCCGCTTGAGGTGTTTTATGAGCGTGAGGCTCGGCACCCGAATAAACGCTACATGGTGCAGCCGCTGCCGGGCGGTCAGCTGCAGGAACTGAGTTGGGCCGATGTCGGCGAGCAGGCGCGCCGTGCGGCCAACTGGCTGCGTAGCCGCGAACTGCCGCAGGGCAGCCGCATTGCGATCATTTCCAAGAACTGTGCGCACTGGATCGTCACCGACCTGGCGATCTGGATGGCCGGGCACGTCTCGGTGCCGCTCTATCCCAATCTCACCGCCGAGTCTGTTGGTCAGGTGCTGCGCCATTCCGAAGCGGCGCTGGTGTTCGTCGGCAAGCTGGACGATTGGCCGGCCATGGCCCCCGGTGTGCCGCAGGATGTGCCGACTATCGGCCTGCCGCTGCGCCCGCAGGGCGAGTTCAGCTTTACCTGGGATGACCTGCAGGCCTGCACGCCGATTCAGGATAACCCCAAGGCGGCCGCCGACCAGCTGGCCACCATCATCTACACCTCCGGTACCACCGGCACGCCGAAAGGGGTAATGCATCACTTCAGCAATTTCGGTTTTGCCGCCAGCCGTGCCACCGAGTTGTTTGGCGTCGGTGAGGATGATCGGGTGCTGTCCTACCTGCCGCTGTGCCACGTGGCCGAGCGCATGTTTGTCGAGCTGGCGTCGATCTACGCTGGGCAAACGATCTTCTTCGCCGAAAGCCTGGACACCTTCCTTGACGACCTCAAGCGCGCACGGCCAACCGTGATGTTTGGCGTGCCGCGGATCTGGACCAAGTTCCAGATGGGCGTCTACAGCAAGATGCCGGCTGAGAAGCTGGATTTTCTGCTCAAGCTGCCAATCATCGGCCGCATCATCGGTAAAAAGGTGCTGGTTGGCCTGGGCCTGGATGCCGTGCGTTACGCGCTGTCTGGCGCGGCGCCGGTGCCTGAGGCGCTGCTCAATTGGTACAAGCGTCTGGGCCTGGATGTGCTGGAGGTCTATGGCATGACCGAGAACTGCGGTTACTCGCATGTGTGCCGGCCGGGCAAGTTCAAGCAGGGCTGGATCGGGCAGAACAGCCCAGGCGTGGAAGTACGGATTGCCGAGGATGGCGAAGTACAGGTGCGCAGCGGCGCGACCATGCAGGGCTATTACAAAGACCCGGAAAAGACTGCCGAAACCATCACCGCCGATGGCTTCCTGCGCACTGGCGACAAGGGTGAACAGGATGGTGAAGGCAATCTGCGCCTGACCGGGCGGATCAAGGAAATCTTCAAGACCAGCAAAGGCAAGTATGTGGCCCCGGCGCCGATTGAAAACCGCCTGGGTGAGCACTCGCGCATCGAGCAGGTGTGTGTGGTCGGTGACGGCATGGCCCAGCCCATGGCCCTGTGCGTACTGTCTGATGTCGGCCGCAGCGAGGCTCTCAACGGCGAGCGAAGCGAGCTGGAAAACAGCTTGAAAAAGCTTCTGGAAGAGGTCAATCAACGCCTCGACAAGCATGAGCGCCTGCAACGTCTGGTACTGGTCAAGGAAGTCTGGGCGGTGGATAACGGCTTCCTTACGCCGACGCTAAAGATCAAGCGCGCGGTGGTTGAAGGCACCTATGGCGAACGCTTCGCCGAGTGGACCACTCGCAGCGAAGCGGTGCTCTGGCACGAGTGATCAGGCCTGTGGCTGGCATGCGCTGTGCCGGCCACGTTCTGGCTGAATCGACCTTAAAGGACAGACTATGGCCCTCTGGCAGCAAACCCCGAATCTCGAACAGCTCAACGCGATTCTGAAAAACACCATTGGCGAGCAACTGGATATTCGCTTCGAGTCGTTCGATGACGAGTCGATTACCGCCAGCATGGTGGTCGATGCGCGCACTCATCAGCCCTACGGCCTGCTGCATGGCGGCGCCTCCGTGGTACTGGCGGAAACCCTCGGTTCCACCGCCAGCCATTTGTGTATCGACAGCAGCACGTTCTACTGCGTCGGCCTGGAAGTGAACGCCAACCACCTGCGTGGCTTGCGCAGCGGCCGGGTGACTGCGGTCGCGCGCGCCGTGCACCTGGGGCGGACTACCCATGTCTGGGATATCCGCCTGAGCGGTGAAGATGGCAAGGCCAGCTGCATTTCCCGGCTGACCATGGCTATTGTGCCGCTGGGTGAGAACGGCCCGGCGCTGCGTTAGAACCTGCCCAAAGTCTGCTGCGCGTCGGCCCTGCTGCGTTAAAAACAGGCTCGGCAAGCCGCTCGCGGCTAACGCGCTTTAGCGCGGCCCGAAGGGCGAGTGAAACGAGTAATGCTCATATACAACAGTACAGTCGCATGCGAGCCCAATCCGCTTCCTCGCCGTTTTGACCAGCCGCAGGCTGTTACTAACGTCGCGCCTTGCATGGCTCTAGCTCGCGAGACTTTGCACTGATTCTTAGTGCGACCAAACCAATAACCCGTCAGCGTCGAGTCAACTGGCGGGCCTCCCATCAGCTTTGGCTATAGTGCCGTCATTCACTGGCCGTTTTGTCATTGCTGCATCGCTGATGCTACCGGACAATCATCCGCAACTTCCCTGATAAGCCCGCCGCCATGACCCAGTCTGTGTTCTTTGCCCATGCCAACGGCTTTCCCTCGGCCACCTACGGCAAGCTGTTTGCCGCGCTGGCGCCTGACTATTCGGTGCAGCACCTGGAGCAACATGGCCATGACCCGCGTTTCCCGGTGAATGACAACTGGAGCAACCTGGTCGATGAGCTGATCCATCACCTCGAATCTAACCAGCAGCCGGTGTGGGGTGTCGGTCATTCCCTCGGCGGCGTGTTGCATTACCACGCCGCCTTGTTGCGCCCCGAGCTGTACCTGGGGGTGGTGATGCTTGATTCGCCAGTGCTGACCCTGGCCGACAAGATGGTGATTCGCGCGGCCAAACGCTTCGGCTTTATCGACCGCATTACCCCGGCAGGGCGCACGCTGGGCCGGCGTGAGGAGTTTGTTGACCTCGCCGAGGCGCGTGGCTATTTCGCTGCTAAAGGCCTGTTTCGCCGCTTTGATCCCGAGTGCCTGGACGCCTATGTGCAGCACGGCCTGCAAGCGGCGGGTAATAGCCTGCGCCTGCGCTTTGATCCGGCCACGGAAATCAGCATCTACCGCAGCGTGCCGCACACCAGCCCGGGGCGACCGCAGCAGCTGAAAGTGCCATTGGCCATGGTGCGTGGTCGCCACAGTCGGGTGGTTATGCCGCATCACGCTCACTTGGTGCGACGCGTGCCGAAGGGCGAGTACCTGACGCTGCCCGGCGGCCATATGTTTCCCCTGGAGCGTCCGCAAGACACCGCTGAGCTGCTGAAAAAACTGTTCCAGCGCTGGGCTGGGCAACCTGCAAGCGAGCAAAGCGCATGAGCCTAACATTTGAAGAAGTGCGTCTGCGCCTGCCGCATATCGAGCTGGCCGCTCACCTGTATGGCCCCGAAGACGGCGTGCCGGTGATTGCCCTGCATGGCTGGCTGGATAATGCCGCCAGCTTTGCCCGCCTGGCGCCGCTGTTGCCGGGGCTGCGCATTGTCGCCTTGGATTTTGCCGGCCACGGCCATTCCGATCACCGTCCGCCAGGCGCCAGTTACGCCATCTGGGACTATGCCCACGATGTGCTACAGGTCGCCGAACAGTTCGGCTGGCAGCGTTTTTCCCTGCTCGGGCACTCCATGGGCGCGATTGTTTCGGTGCTGTTGGCGGCGGCGATGCCAGAGCGTATCGAGCGTTTGGCACTGATCGATGGACTGATTCCCTATACCGGTGAGCCGGACACCGCGCCACAGAAGCTCGGCGAAGCGCTCAAGGCGCAGCTGGCCCTGGCCGGCAAAAGCAAGCCGGTGTATGCAGAGTTTGACCGTGCGGTAGAGGCCCGCATGCGCGGTGTCGGTGCGGTCAGTCGTGAGGCCGCAGAGTTGCTCGCGCAACGCGGCCTGATGCCGGTACCCGGCGGCTACACCTGGCGCACCGACAGTCGCCTGACCCTGCCATCCCCGCTGCGCCTGACCCACGCCCATGCGTTGGCGTTTGTGCGCAACCTGCAATGCCCGACCAAACTGCTGATGGCGCAGCAGGGCATGTTGCTCGCTCAGCCGAGCATTACTTCGCTGGTCGAGGGCCTGGCCATCGAGGTGGTGCAGCTGCCTGGCGGCCATCATCTGCACCTGGATGATGACCTGGGCGCGGGCTTGGTAGCAGACTGTTTCAAAGCTTTCCTGGGTGCACCTTGACTTGGTAAAGGCAACTGGGGAAAGGTGTCGGCGATACCCACGGAGATTCGCATGATCGACCTGTATACCGCCGCCACCCCCAACGGCCATAAAGCGTCCATCGCACTGGAAGAGTTGCAACTGCCGTACAGCGTGCAGGCTTTGAGTTTCGACAAGCAGGAACAGAAGGCTGCGGCCTTTCTCAAGATCAATCCCAATGGCCGCATTCCGGCGATTGTTGACCGTGACAACGATGATTTCGCGGTATTCGAATCCGGCGCCATTCTGCTGTATCTCGCCGAGAAAACCGGCCAGCTGCTGCCCCGCGACGCCAAGGGCCGCTCGCGGGTGATCCAGTGGCTGATGTTCCAGATGGGCGGGGTCGGCCCGATGCAGGGTCAGGCCAATGTGTTCTTCCGCTACTTTCCGGAAAAACTGCAGGGCCCGATCGACCGTTATCAGCATGAAACCCGCCGTCTTTATGAAGTACTCGACACGCGCCTCGGCGAGTCGCAGTACCTGGCCGATGACTACAGCATCGCCGATATCGCCACCTATCCCTGGGTGCGCATCCATGACTGGGCCGGCGTCTCCGTCGATGGCCTTGAGCATCTGCAGCGCTGGATGGCTGAGCTGGCTGCGCGCCCTGCAGTGCAGCGCGGTTTGCTGGTACCACAACGCGAAGCAGACAGCGAAAAAGTCGTCAAAGCCGCCCAAGCGATGTTGATCAAATGAGCCACCTAAATCGTTACTGCCTCGGTCTGAGCCTGCTGCTGGCCAGCTGCGTTGTGTGGGCAGACGTGGCCGGCAGCCAGGATCTGGACGTGCTGCCGCGTTTCGCCGGGAGCAAGATTGTCAGCTTTAAGGATGTTGCCGAGCAGGAGCGCATCTACCCGCAAGGGGCGATTCGGCGCATCAGCGGCACCCTGCGATATGAGCGCGAAGTAGCCGCCCAGGGCCGTGTCACTGCGGTGACCTATGAGCTGCCACGCACCCACTCGGCCAATGAGGTGTTCGCCAGCGCCCGTGAAACCCTGCAAGCCGAGGATGCCGAATTGCTCTACTGGTGCGTGGGCCGCGAGTGCGGTTCCAGCAGCCTGTGGGCCAACGCGGTATTCGATAACGCCACCTTGACGGGCTCTGATGACCAGCAAACCTATGCGTTGCTGCGTTTGGCCGAGCCGCGCCAGGACAGCCTGCTGGCGCTGTACAGCATCACCCGTGGTAACAGGCGCGCCTATCTGCACGCCGAATTGCTGACGGCCAATGCGTCGTTGGGTGAAGTGTTGCCCACCCCGGCCACCCTGCAACGGCAGCTGAAAAGCACCGGTGAACTGCGCTTGGTCAAGCAGCCCGAACCCAGCGCTGCCTGGGTGGAACTGCTGGCACGCAGCCTCAAGCTCGACAGCACCTTGCGTGTGACCATCAGCGGCGCCCAAGCCGAAGCCTGGCGCGATGCCCTGGTTGAGCAGCGCGTTCGTGCCAGCCGTCTGGAGCTGGGTGACGCGGATGTGAACGGCGTACAACTCAACGTGCTGCGCTAAGACGCCACTCTCGGTACTCTTGTTGTTATTAATTGAACCGGCTCTGTCCCTTGTGGCAGAGCCTTTTTGCGTTGTGCAGGGAGCTGCTTGAATGGCCAATAACGATCGTTTGCTGGTGCAGATACTGCTGCTGGTCCTGTTGGGCGCCAGCCTGTGGGTGTTGGCACCGTTCTGGTCGGCGCTGTTTTGGGCGGCTGTACTGTCTTTTGCCAGCTGGCCGGTGATGCGCGTACTGACGCGCCTGCTCGGCGGTCGTCAGGCGCTGGCGGCGGGGCTGTTGACCCTGGCCTGGACCGTGGTGGTGGCCGTGCCGTTGGTGATGCTCGGTTTTAACCTGGCGGATCACATCAAGGATGTCACCGCGCTGCTCAAGGATTTTCAGGTCGACGGCTTGCCGCCGGCACCCACCTGGCTAGCGGGCGTGCCGTTGGTTGGCGAGCGTCTGGTGGGCTTCTGGATGACCATCGACCAGCAGGGTGCGGCGTTTTTCGCCACCGTGCGGCCGTACCTGGGGCAGGTCGGCAACTGGCTGCTGGCACGCAGTGCACAGATCGGTGGCGGCATGCTCGAGCTGGCCCTGAGCCTGATTCTGGTGTTCTTCTTCTACCGTGACGGACCGCGCCTGGCAGCCTTTGTCGAAAGCCTGCTGCAACGACTGATTGGTGATCGCGCCGAGCATTACCTGGAGCTGGTCGCCGGTACCGTGCAGCGGGTGGTCAATGGAGTGATCGGTACTGCCGCGGCGCAGGCGATTCTGGCCTGGATTGGCTTCACCATCGCTGGCGTGCCGGGCGCGCTGGTATTGGGGATTCTGACCTTCGGTTTCAGCCTGATCATGGTTCCGCCGCTGATCTGGGGGCCGGCCGTGGCCTGGCTGTTCTGGCAGGGCGAAGTCGGCATGGGGATCTTCCTGCTGGTATGGGGCTTCTTCGTGATCAGCGGCGTCGACAACATTCTCAAGCCTTACCTGATCAGCCGTGGTGGCAATCTGCCGCTGATTGTGGTGTTGCTGGGGGTATTTGGCGGCATCCTGGCGTTTGGTTTTATGGGGCTGTTCCTCGGTCCAACCCTGCTGGCCGTGGCGTACAGCCTGCTCAGTGATTGGGTCGGTAGCCCGGTTGTAAACACCGCTGCAAGCAGCGCCGAGCCGGCCGATAAGCCGCTCAGCTGAGTGTGCTGTGCTACCGCGCTGCAGTTCGAGCGGGTTGGCATTCTCGGTAAATTTACCGGGCGGCGCCTTGGTCGCCTGTCATCGTGGTGGTAGCCTTGCTGCGCTTCGCGGCCGCTGCACGGCGTGCGCAGTCAGGCGTTGCGCGCAAGCCCAACGCCGCGCCTCAAGCCGCAACACTGTTCAGCAGTGACACAGGCGGTAGCAGGGAAGCCCCACACCTATAACGGACACGCAGGATTACCCTTCATGAAGAAAATTGCAGGCAGCGCCCTTGGCGCAGTTGTCGTTCTCGGCGCATTGAGCACCGCAGGCGCCTGGTATACCGGTCAGCAGCTTCCAGCGGTCCTGGAAACCTCGATTCAGCAAGCCAACGAAGATATGGGCAAAACCCTGCCTGCCCTGGGCCTCAGTGCCACCATCGAACTGGTTTCGCTGGAACGTCAACTATTTAGCAGCAACGCGCGCTACCGCATTCAGTTTGCCGGGAGCCTGGATGGCGAATCGCCGAGCAACTTCGAGTGGTTTGTCACCGACCGCATCGAGCATGGGCCTTTCCCACTTTCGCGACTGCAAACCCTCAAGCTGCTGCCCGTTATGGCCACCAGCAACTATGCGCTGGAACGCAGCCCGGAGCTGGAGAAGTGGTTCGCCGGCAGCCAAGGCGGCGCGCCGCTGCAGGGCCAGGTCAGCCTGGGTTATGACCGTTCGCTGAGCGGTAACCTGCGTGTGCAACCGTTGCAGATGGCGCTGGATGAGCAGACCCAGATCGATTTCAGCGGCCTGGAGATTGACTTCGACAGCAGCGCCAATGTCGAGAAAATCAGCGCCAGCGGCGTGATGGACAGCTTCAAGCTCACCTCAACCCTGGCCACCGATGAACGCATGCGTCTTGAGTTCAAGGGCATGAACCTCACCAGCAACACCCGCAAGGGCGTCAGCGATTTCTACCTGGGGCAGAACGAGGTGCGCCTGCAGCAGATCGAGCTGCAAATTGGCGAGAGCGCGCCCATTCTGTTCAAGGATTTCGTCCAGCGCGATGAAACCAGCGAAGCCAACCAGCAGCTGTCAGCGCGTTACAGCTATGACATCGGCATGATCAGCTACCAGGGCAACGACATCGGCTCCTCGCAGATGCTCTGGACCGTGAAGAACCTCGACGCGGCGGCCCTGCAGTCGATGATCGAGCTGTACGGCACGCTGCTGCAGAGCGGCAAGGTCGACAGTGAAAGCGGTATGCCGCAGCTGACTGATGAGCAGACTGCGCTGTTCAAGACCGATCTGGAAAAACTGCTGGCCGGCAAACCGGGCCTGGCCCTGGAAAAACTCGCATTCAAGACCGCCAATGGCGAAAGCAGTTTCAGCTTTGGCTTGGACCTGGACAAACCGGTGTCCTTCGACCTGCCAGCGCCAGAACTGACCAAGCAACTGATCGCCCAGCTGGATGCCAAATTGCTGGTGTCCAAGGCGATGATCGGTGATGTGGTCGGCGTTCAGGCCACGATTGCCGGCGAAACCGACAAGGAAGCGATTGCCCAGCAGGCGACCATGTTGAGTGAAATGGCCAGCGGTATGGCGCTGGCCAGCGAACTGGCCGTGCTGCAGGGTGAGGACATCAGCTCCAGCCTGCATTACGCCAACGATCAGGTGACCTTCAACGGCAAGCAGATGACTGTGGATCAGTTCGTTGCGCTGGCCATGAGCAGCGGCGGCGGTCTGGCGGGCATGGGCCATGACGCCCCGGCCGATGAAGCGCTGCTGGACGACAGCGAGGGTGAAAGCACCCTTCAGTAAAGCCTTCAGCGCTACGCCACCGGCGTAGCCTGCGCGGTAAAAACGGCCAGACGACCTGTAAAGCAGGGCGCCTGGCCGTTTTTGTTGGCTATGTACCCGTTAGGTGTTGCACGCATTGGGTAGAGCGCACCCTACGCTTTACCGCGTTTCATGCACCGTATCGCTGCTCGGGATGACTCAACAGATAACGGGTACATAGCCTTTTTATTGGTTCATCGCGCTTTCCCGGGGAAGGCAGCCTTGATTTTCAGGAAGAAGTAGTCCGAGTCCCTGAAGCCATAGGCCATACGCTTGATCACCTTGATGCGGTTGTTCACCCCTTCCAGC
>NZ_JAUXXP010000006.1 GCF_030684895.1 Pseudomonas sp.
AGCAGACCATGGGGCGACAGGCTGAAATCCAGACCATGCTGCACCACCACCACATCGGCGGCATGTTCGGTCAATGGCCAGGATTGCTCCTCACAAACGATCTCTACGCCCTTGAACGGCGCCCCCAGACGCACACTGCGCTGAATCTGCTGAGCATCCGGCGGCGTATCGGCAGCTGGGCCGTAATGCACCAGATAGCCACCAAAGAAACGCGCCAGCTCTTCTTCCAGCAATTGCCGCTCCTGCGCCAGCAGCAACTGCCCGAGTGGGCCGCTCAGCCAACTGCGCGCGGCACCGATAAGGTCGAGCCATTCACTGTCTGCGAGGGCAAAAGGGTGATCGGACATAAGAAATACCTGCATAGCCAGCGCTGCCATTGCACCCTAAGATGCACCTTTGTGCCCCGCTTAGCGACCCACCCATGATTAAAATCGACGCTCTGCCTGCATTCTCCGACAACTATATATGGCTGCTGCAAGACGCCGAACAGCGCCGCTGTGCAGTTGTTGACCCGGGTGACGCCGCGCCGGTAGAAGCCTGGCTGACGGCCAACCCCGGCTGGCAGCTGAGCGATATTCTGGTCACCCATCACCATTTCGATCACGTCGGCGGTATTGAACGACTGAAGGCAACCACCGGCGCTCGGGTATTGGGCCCGGCCAATGAAAAGATCCCTGGCCGTGACCTGGCGCTGCGCGACGGCGACCAGGCCGATGTACTGGGCCAGCGTTTCGATATCTATGAAGTGCCTGGTCATACCCTGGGGCATATCGCCTATATCCAGCCCGAGCAGCACTGGCTGTTCTGTGGCGACACATTGTTTGCGGGTGGCTGTGGTCGGCTGTTCGAGGGCAGCCCCGAGCAGATGCACCACTCGCTCAGCCGCCTGGCCGCCCTCCCCGAGCAGACTCAGGTGTTCTGCACCCATGAATACACCCTGAGCAACCTGCGCTTTGCAGCGGCAGTTGAACCGGACAATCGAGAAATCCAACAACGTCTGGCGCAGGTCAGCCAATGGCGCGAAGCCGGAACAATCAGCCTGCCGTCATCGATTGGCCTGGAGCGTGCCACCAATCCTTTTCTGCGCAGCGCACAACCGTCGGTCGAAGCCCGTATCACTGAGCGCGAAGGGCCCGCCAGCCGCTCACCCGTGCAGGTGTTCGCAGCTTTACGCGCCTGGAAGGACCATTTCTAAACCTCGACAACCACACAAAAGACTGGTTAAAACTTGACCAAGGGCAGACTGATTCCTAGAATCGCCCGACCTTTTCGCCGGGAAGTACACCGCCGCCAATGCCCCTACCACCACGCAAGACCTTGAATTTAAAGGCATTGGCACAAAGCGCTCAGGCGCTTGTGGTGATCATGTGCATAACCCTGGCCGGTTGCCAGACCAGCAAGCAATACCGCCCTGACAGCGGCCGTGACACCGACCGCGCGGTCGGTCTTGAGCAAGAGCCGCAATGGCTAAACAGCAGCGTGGCGCCAGCCCCCGAAGAGCCCAAAGACATCTGGGAGCGGGTACGCAACGGCTATCAACTGCAGGACAACATCACCCTAAACCCGCGTATCGAGCAGCAGCGCCTGTGGTTCGTCAGCAACCCTGCGTTTATCGAGAAGGCCGGCGAGCGCAGCAGCCCCTATATCCACTTTATCGTTGAGCGCTTGGAACAGCACAACATGCCGATGGAGCTGGCGCTGCTGCCGATGATCGAAAGCTCCTACAACCCCCTGGCCTACTCACCGGCCAATGCGGTCGGACTGTGGCAGTTCATCCCATCGACTGGACGCAACTTCAACCTGCGCCAAACCAACTGGTACGACGGCCGCCGCGATGTCATGGCCTCGACCGATGCGGCGATCAGCTACCTGACACGCCTCAAGGAAATGTTCAACGGCGACTGGTTGCTGGCCCTGGCGGCCTATAACGCGGGTGAAGGCCGAGTCAGCCGCGCGATTGAGCGCAACGAAAAGCTCGGTTTGCCGACCGACTACTGGAACCTCTCGCTGCCCACCGAAACCCAGAACTACGTGCCCAAACTGCTGGCCCTGGCGCAAGTGGTAATGACACCGCAAGCCTATGGCGTCAGCCTTGACCCGATTGCCAACGAGCCCTATTTCGAAAAAATCGTATTCAAACAGCACATGGATCTCGCCCGCGTCGCCGCTATGGCCGATCTGGATGAAGACGAACTCTACCTGCTCAACCCTGCGTTCAAGAAAGGCGTAACCCTGGACGGCCCGCAGCACCTGCTGGTACCGGCCGACAAGGCCGAACTATTGACCGCCAACCTGTCACTGATGAAACCCCAGGAGCGGGTCGACTGGCAGCAGTACCGGGTGCGCTCAGGCGACAGTCTGCACAGCATCGCCAACCGCTATCAGCTGACGGTGAACACCCTCAAGGACATCAACAAGCTCTCCGGCAACAACCTGCGCACCGGTCAATTGCTGAATATTCCCGCGCAGCCAGGCCTGCCCAGCCGTGAACCGCTGTTCCAGCGCAGCGTCGCATACAGCGCGCCAGGCCGTACCTACCGGGTCAAAGATGGCGACAACCTCTGGCAGATCGCCAAGAATCACCAGGTTGCCGTCAAGGACGTGCAGCGCTGGAACAAGCTTTCCGGTAATAGCCTGCAGGTCGGCCAGGTACTCACCCTGCAAGCAGGCACAGCCAGCAGCGGTGGTAGTGGCAGCAGTGGCAGCGCGCCCCGGCAGAGCGCAACCTATTACAAGGTGCGCCAGGGTGACTCGCTGTACCTGATTGCCAAGCGCTTCAAAGTGCCGATGAAGAGCCTGCAGACCTGGAACCCGAAAGCCGGCAAAGCGCTCAAGCCAGGACAGACCCTGACGCTCTATAGCCTCAACTGATCAGGCCCTCTTGCTCATCGCCTCCAGGCAGCGCCCGGTCAACTGGGTAAAGCGCTGAAAGGCGACAAACTGCTCATGCTTCAACGCCCGCCCCGATACCCGACTGTCGGCATACAGCAAGCCAATTTCGCGGGTGCCGGCCAACAGCGGTGCGATAAAGAACATGCCCTGCCCCAGGCGTTGGCGAATCGGCTGGGTGACCAGCTCATTAAGGTTGTAGCTGGCCGGCACGCCCATCCATAGTGCTTCTTTATTGCGCAGCGCGTAACTGAAAATATGCGGCTGCTCTTGCTGCGCTACGGGCAAAACGAAGTCATGGCTCCAGCCCTCGGTGCCTTCGCCAATCACCCGTTTGGCGCGAAAACAGCTCTGCCCGTCGGCCAGCACCACCAGCATGATGCGCTCCAACCCCGCCCCCTGATGCAGGCCCTTGAACAGCGTATCGAGCACCAGACCGAGATCGCCGCGGCGCGAAACCATCAGCCCGAGATCCTGCAACGCCTGCTGCAAAACCAGCAGATTAGGCTGCAACAAGCGCGCCTTGCGCTGCTCCTGCTGCAGACGGATCTGTTCCGGGTCGGTATTGGGGATCAGTTTGCACAGCTGGCTGGCACCGAAGGTCGCCGCCATTTTCACCGTTTCCTCGGCGCTGGCCAGCACCTGCTGCATGGCTTCCTGCGGGGTCACCCCGATAAAGCTGGCCAACTGGCCAACCAGTGCCTCCATAACCGGGGTATCCCAGCCATCCAACGCTGCCTGACTGATCTTCGCCCCCAGGGTCACGGCTTTGACGGCTGGGTCATTCTGACTGGTCGACTGATGCGCCAGGCTAACCGTGTCGCCCAGGTTCCAGCTTTTCACCAGCGCCAAACTCAACTGGCGAAAACTGGTGCCGAGCAGCTGCATCACCACTTCATCTTCATCGACACCTGGCTGAGCCAGAGCACTGGCCAGATCATCCGCCGCATCACCGGCGCAGCCCCAGAACGCCAGCTCACCAACGTTATGCAACAAGGCGGCGATAAACACTTCCTCGTCATTTTTTGTCAGCACGTAGCCGGCGATATTGCGCGCCTGCACGGCGGCATGAAACGAGCGTGCCAGCAGCTCAGCAAGCTGATCGCGGGAGCTGCGCGCCAGCAGGCCGTCGATCAGGCTGACCGACAGGCCGATCTGCCGTACGTTGTCGAAGCCAATCAGCACAATGGCCCGGGAAATGGTGCGGATAGGCTCTTGAGAGGGGTTGTAATACACACTATTGCCGATACGCAGCACCTTGGTGGTCAAGGCCGCGTCGCGCAGCAAGACATCTGCCAGTTGCTGCACAGACGATTTGTCGCCCAGGGTCAAACGATGCAGATCCTGCACCACCGCGGCCAGGGCGGGTAATTCGGCTTGGTTGAAGCGATCAATCCATGACTGCAAACCATGGCAGGCTGTTACCAAAATGATGCCCTCGCAGTGGATAGCTTGAGTGTAGTCAAAGTGCCGCCGTCGACGGCTGTCGAGCCTACCCTTTTTCCAGCCGATACAAGCTGTTAATGTGCCTGACCAGCAGCCCACAAGACGCCACGGATCGGATATTTCACTTGATACGTCCCCTCCTCTCGTTACTTCTCTGCATGGCCATCAGTTCATCTGCCTGGGCCACTTTGTATAAAAGCCACGGTTACGCCCAGTTTGGCGAACTGAAGTATCCCGCCAGCTTTACCCATTTCGCCTGGGTCAACCCGGAGGCGCCCAAAGGCGGCACGCTGCGGATGATGGCCAACGGCACCTTCGACACGCTCAACCCCTACACCCTCAAGGGCAGCAGCCCGATCAGCAGCGCCAACTTTCTGCAATACGGCGTCAACGAGCTGAATGCGCCGCTGATGGTCGGCACTGGCGCCTATGACCCTTCAGGTGATGAGCCCGCTTCCAGCTACGGGCTGATCGCCGAGTCGGTGGAGTACAGCGATGATCGCAGCTGGGTGGTGTTCAACCTGCGCCGCGAAGCACGCTTTCACGACGGCAAACCGATCACCGCCTACGACGTAGCCTTCTCTTATCGCCTGCTGCTCAAGGAGGGTCATCCGCAATACCGCACCAACCTGCAGGAAGTAAAACGGGTCGACATCCTTAATCGCCACAGCATCCGCTTTGTACTCAAACGTGCCGGCAACTCCCTGCTGATCCTGCGCTTAGGCGAATTGCCGGTGCTACCGCAGCACTATTGGAAAGACCGCGACTTCAAGGCCACCACCTATGAGCCGCCGCTGGGCAGCGGC
>NZ_JAUXXP010000021.1 GCF_030684895.1 Pseudomonas sp.
TCGGCGGTGACGGCCAGGTTGAGGTTGGCGCCCAGCGCCAGGATGGTGCGCACGATGGCGGCGTCGCTGGGGTGTTCGAGCAGGTCGCGGACGAAGGATTGGTCGATCTTCAGCTGGTCCAGCGGCAGGCGCTTGAGGTAGTTGAGCGAGGAGTAGCCGGCGCCGAAATCGTCCAGCGCCAGGTGCACGCCGCGTGCTTTTAGTTGGCTCATCTTGCCGATAAGCACTTCCACATCTTCCACCAGCTGGCTTTCTGTCAGCTCCAGTTCCAGGCGCTGTGGATTGGCGCCGCTTTCCGCGAGAGTGGCGAAGACGTCTTCGACAAAGTCAGGATGGTGGAACTGTCTGGCGCTGACATTGACCGCCAGGGTCAGCTGCGCCAGTTGCGGGTGCGCGGCCCAGGCCACCAGTTGTTGGCAGGCGCTGTGCAGGATCAGGCGACCTAGGGGCAGAATCAGCCCGGTGCTTTCTGCCAGCGGAATAAACTCGCCCGGCGGCACCAGCCCGCGCGTGGGGTGTTGCCAGCGCACCAGGGCTTCGGCGCCGACCAGCTGCCCCTGAGCATCCACCTGGGGTTGGTAGTGCAGGATAAAGTCGCGCTGGCCGAGGCTGTGGCGCAGATCGCTTTCCAGGCTGGCGCGGGCGCTGACTTCGGCCTGCATCGTCGGGTCGAAAAAACGGTTGGCGTTGCGGCCGGCGGCGTTGGCCTGGTACATGGCCATGTCGGCACGCTTGAGCACTTCATCGACCGTGCTGTGTTCGTCGGGAAATAGCGCGATGCCGATGCTGGCCGTGCTGATATGGCTGCGGCCCTGCAGGGCGTAGGGTGCGGCCAGGGCCTTGACGATCTTCTTGCCGACGCTCTCGACCTGTTGGCCGGCCTGTGCAGGTTTCAGGCTGAGGCCTTCAAGCATCAGCACAAATTCATCGCCGCCGAGGCGGGCCAGGGTGTCCTGGGCACGCACATGGCTGCTCAGGCGCTGAGCCACCTGCTGCAACAGCTGGTCGCCCATGTCATGGCCGAGGGTGTCGTTGAGGTCCTTGAAGTTGTCCAGGTCGATAAACAACAGCGCGCCCTGTTGCAGGCCGCGCGCATGCTTGGCCAGGGCCTGTTGCAGGCGGTCAATCAGCAGGCGGCGGTTGGGCAGGCCGGTGAGCGGGTCGTAGAAGGCCAGTTGGTTGATCTGTTCCAGGTTCTTCTTGTGTTCGGTGATGTCGGTGGAGATACCGCACAGCGCGTAGATCTTGCCGTGCCTGTCGCGCAGCGGCAGCTTGACCGAGAGGAAGGCGTGCTGGGTACTGCCGTCCAGGCTGCGGTTGATTTCCTCGGTCTGCACTCGCTCGCCGAGTTTGAGCACGCGACGGTCGTTATCGTGCAGGTTGGTGGCAGTGTCGATATCGAAGAACTGTTCATCGGTCTTGCCGATCACCTGCTCGAGGTTCTGGCCGAACAGCTCGCAGACCTTGCGATTGGCGTACTGGTAACGCAGCTGCGCATCCTTGATATAGATATAGGCCTCGACGCTGTCGAGGATGGTGTTCAGGCGCTCTTCGCTGGCCAGCAGGTGACGGGTTTTCTCGTTTACCTGGCGGCGCAATAACAGTGCGCCACCGAGGGCGGCGATCAGCAGCAGGGCGAGGGTGCTCAGGCCCCACCAGACGCTGGTGGGGATCAGCAGGCGTGGCCGTTCGCCACCCCAGCGTTGCAGGCTCTGGTAGTAGATCGAGGAGGGCGAGTCCTGCCAGCTCGACAGGTGTTTGTCGATGGCGGCCAGCAAGTCGGCATTCCGCCCCTTGCGTGTGGCGTAGAACAGTTGCGCGGGCTGAAACATGATCGATGAGCTTTGCAGCTGATAGCTCGGCGCATGGAAGTCGCCAAAACGTTGGTTGGCCACCACCGCGTCGGCCTGTCCGCCCGCCACCCGTTCAAAGCCTTGCGGCAGGCTGGGCACGCCGATCAGCTGGGCTTTCAGGCCAAAGCTTTCGAGCAGCCCGCGCAGGTATTCCTCCTGCACCGAGCCCTGCAGTACGGCAATGCGCAGGCCTTTGAGGTCGAGTATTGATTTGAGCTGGAGGTCTTCACTGCTGTAGACCTGCGACCAGCTGAACAGCGAGGGCACCCGGTGGAAGTCGAGTACCTGGGCGCGGCTATCGCTGTAGGCCACATCCGGCAGCAGATCGATTTCACCGCTCTGCGCCATCTCAAGGCACTGCTGCCATTCGCAGGGGCTGGGGCGTAGTTGCCAGTCTTCCTGGCGGGCGATTTCATTTAGCAGCTCGCCGAGGATGCCGGAGAGTTTGCCGTCCTGGCCGAGGAGGATTTTTGGCTCGTTGGCGTAAACCCCTACGCTGACCTGGCGTGATTGCGCACTGCTGAACGACACGGCTGTGAGGCTCATGGTCAATAGCAGCAGGGTGCTGAGGGGGCGAAATGACAGGCGCTTCATGCGTGGGCCAACTTCCATAAGAGAGTCCATGGCCTAACGATAGCCAGAATATGGCGTAGGTGCAGGTGGATAATGGCAATTGGCTATTTGCGGCAGGCCCGCCGCGCTTGCGGGCTTCGCGAGCCTCGCTGCGGCGGCTTACTCCGCGTCGTTGCTGGCGTCGTCCGGCAGGTCGCTGTTGTCACCGCTAACGGCGGCAAAGCACTTGATCAGATGGTGGCCGGCAGTGCCGTTGATGCTCCAGGCATCGGCTTCACCGTCAAAACGTGCGGCGATTACCTGGGCCAGGCTGAAGTGCCATTTGCGCAGGGCGCGGCCATCCATGCATTCGATGCTGAGCAGCGGTGCGTCGCCAGCGGGCGGGTTGCCGGCCAGGTGCTGGGCCAGTTGTTCGGCATTGAGGCTGAACTGCCAGGCATGCAGCTCGTCGATTTCCAGCATGTCGGCGCCGCTCAGGGCGCTGATCAGGTCGTGCGGGGTGCTGTTCATAGGGGGCTTCCGTTAGAGCCGGTTCAAAGTCTCGCGAGCTAGAGCCATGCAAGGCAAAAACAGGCGAGGAAGCGGAGTTTACTGGTTGTAAATGAGCATTCCGAGCCTGTTTTTAACGCAGCAGGGCCGACGCGCAGCAGACTTTGAACAGGTTCTTAGCGACCGAGACGGCGCAGTTGGTCCGATTCGATCACCCGGGTGCCGGCATCCTCTTCCAGCGCCAGGCGCCACAACGCGCGGGCCAGGGCGGTGGCTTCGATACCGCGGTATTTGCCCGGCAGCCAGCGCATAAATGGCGCGGCCAGACGCTCGCCGAGGCGAAACTCCTGACGTGCGCCGAGCAGTAGCGAAGGGCGGGCGATGGTCAGCTGCGGCCAGTTCTGCGCGCGCAGGGCCTGTTCCATTTCACCTTTGACCTTGTTGTAGAACACTGTGGAATTGGCATCCGCACCGAGCGCGCTGATCACCAGCAAGTGACGTGCGCCGAGGGCGCGGGCGCGTTCGGCGAAGGCGATCACCAGGTCATGGTCGACCGCGCGAAAGGCCTCCTGCGAGCCGGCTTGTTTGATCGTGCTGCCCAGGCAGCAGAAGGCGGTATCGACCTTGCCGCTCAATTGCGGCAGCAAGGCCAGCAGTTCGCCTTGCGGATTTTCCAGGTGCGCGTGCGCGGCCAGTGGGCGGCGGCTGGGGGCCAGCACGCGGGCGACCGTCGGCTCGTTCAGCAAACGGTCCAGCAGATGCTCGCCGGTCAGTCCGGTGGCGCCTGCAAGAAGGATGTGCTGGGGCGTCAAATACATAGTGTGGGGTTCTCCGCTGATATCAATCAGCTTATCAGGCTGTTGAGCGCGCGCATGGCTGTTATGGGTTGACCGCAGATTGCACTTCAAGTGCAGTGTTCAGGGCGCGCTCGGCCTGCTGTTCGCGCAGCTTGCGCCACTGTGCGAGTACCGCTTTGGCGGGCCAGATCTGCGGTTCTGAGGGTTCAAAGCCGTCGGCTTTTTCGCGTTTGGCAACGCTGGCCTGGGCCAGTTTGAAGGCGCGCTGCAGATCGTCGGTCTGTTGCAGGGCCTCGGCAAACAGGGCGCGGCCGAAGTAGGTGAAGTCGTTCTCCTCCGAACAGCCGAAGGACACCCGATCCGCCCGTGCGGCGGTGATCACCAGGGTTTTTTCATCCTGCAGCTTGGGAATAAAGCCGCCGGAGTAGCAGGCTGAAATCACCAGCACCTTGTGCCGATCCTTCAGTGGTTTGAGCAGTGCTGCCAACTCGCTGGCGGGCAGGTCGTCGAGCTGCATGCGCGGCTGGTCGAGGTTGAGTTCATGCTGGGCGGAGCCGTGGCTGGTCAGGTAGATAAAGATCAGGTCTTCTTCACCGCTGCGTTCAGCCAGGGCCTGAATGCTGCGGCCCAGGCTGGCACTGGTGGCCAGCGGGCGATCCGTCAGGTGGTCGCGGTGGTTGACCAAAGTGATTAGGCCGTGGGCGGCGAAGCGCTCCTGCAGCAGGTTGCCGACATAATCGGCCTCGCGCATAAACACACTCTGTTTGCCGTCGCCGGCCAGGGTCAGGGCATACAGCTCAATGGCCGGCGTCGAGGCGGGCAGTTTGGCGATGGCGGCATCCAGCAGGCTGCCTTGTTCCAGCAGACCGGTGGCCAGTGCGTCGGCTATGGCGTTGCCCTGGGCGTCACGAATCAGCCTGCCGTTCTGCCAGGTGCCGCTTTGCTGGCTGCCATCTGCCAGGGTCAGGCTGCCGATGCCTTGGTATTTGCCGTAGGCAAAGTTGCCTTGATAAACGCTGCCGTCGGCCAGGCTCAGACGACCTTCGCCGTGGTAGCTCCAGTCGCTGAACTGGCCGGTATAATGGCTGCCGTCGTTGCCCTTGAATTCGCCTTTGCCAGTCAGGCTGCCATGGGCAAAGCGCCCGCTCCAGACTTCGCCATCAGCGCTCTGATAACGGCCCTTGCCGTGGAACTGGTTGTCGCGGAACTGGCCGCTGTAGAGGTCGCCGCCAATACTCTTGAAGCTGCCCTGGCCATTGAGCTGGCTGTCATCGAATGTACCGATGTACTCATTACCTTCGGCGTCGGTGAGCACGCCTTGGCCGTCGGGTTCGCCTTTCTTGAACTGGCCCTGAAAGCTGGCGCCGTTACTCCACTGCAGTTTGCCCAGACCGTTGTACTGGCCTTTGCTGAACTCGCCGCGGTATTCCAGCTGGCTGCCTTTCAGGTGGCCTTCGCCGCTGGGCATGCCGTTGGCAAAACCGCCCTCGTAACGGCCGCCATCGCTGTAGGTGAGGCTGCCCTGGCCGTGGAAATCGCCGCTCTGAAATGCGCCGCTGTAGAACTCGCCATGCTTGCTGCGCCATTCGCCGGGACCGCTGAACTGGCCGTCCTTGAACTGCCCCTGGTAGTAGCTGCCGTCGCTGTAATCCAGGCGGCCAGGGCCTTGCAGTAGGCCGTCGACCACTTCGCCACGGTAGCGCCCGCCATCGGGTAGCACGGCATCCGCTGGCAGCAAGGGTTCGCCATCGCCACAGGCAGCAAGCAGCAGGGCGAGGCTCAGTGGAACCAGGAGGGAGAGGCGGCGCATGCAGAAAATCCAAGCTGTAAGGTCGTTGCCGAGTATGCCTCAAAGCGCTCGAAGTGCCGTGATTGAGCGCACCGGCGCAAGCATAAAAATAAAAAGGCGCACCGGCAGATGCCTGTGCGCCTTGGTCCGGCGGCTGCGATCAGACGAAGCAGAGCGTCAGCGGTTCGGCGATATAGGCGGGTTTTTCCGAGCCTTCGATTTCCAGTACGACCTTGGCCTTGAGCAGCCATTGGCCAGGATTCTTCTCGTGGGCGTCAGTCAGGCTGACCACCAGGCGGACCTTGGAGTTGACCTTCACCGGCTGAATAAAGCGCACGCTATCCAGGCCATAGTTGACGGCCATCTTCAGCCCTTTGGGCATGATCATGATGCCTTCCATCAGCTTGGGCACCAGCGACAATGAGAGGAAGCCGTGGGCGATGGTGCTGCCAAACGGGGTGAGCTTGGCTTTTTCCGGATCAACGTGGATGAACTGATGGTCGCCCGTGCATTCGGCGAACTGGTTGATGCGTTCCTGGTCAATGGTCAGCCATTCGGAACGACCGAGTTCTTTACCGATGTAGCTTGGCAATTCGGCGGCGGGTACTGATGTCATGGTTTCTCCTTGAAGACGCAAGTGTTGTTTTTTTTGGGGGCGTAAATCCTTCTGCCCTAAGATCATCATGGGTTTGCCGCAGGGTCAAGTGCCTCGTGTACGCGTCGTAACCGTTACGCTATTGCCAGGCAACCGCTGTAAACCGGCCCTTGCCGGGCGCTTCTGCTTATAATGCGCGGCACTGCGTCTGGGATCATACGATTCGGAGATTACCCGTCATGCTGCTTCGTGGCCTTTCCTGGCTGGTGTTGTGCCAGTTGCTCGGCACTGCGCTGAATGTCCTGCTGATTCCGATCCTGCCGGGGCCGATCATCGGCATGCTGCTGCTGTTCGGCTTTCTACTGTTGCGCGGCGAGGTGGGCGAGCCGTTGCAGCAAGCCGCCAGCAGCCTGCTGAAATACCTGCCGCTGCTGCTGGTGCCTCCAGCAGTGGGGGTGATGGCCTATGCCGAAGATATCTTTGCCGACTTCTGGGCGATTGCCGGAGCGCTGTTGCTGTCGCTACTGATCTCCATCGTGTTCGCCGGCTGGCTGATGCAGAAACTGATCGACCGCCAGCAACGCCGGGAGGATGCATGAGTCTGGAATGGCATGCCGCCTGGCAGGCATTGACGCACCACCCGCTGTTTGGCGTCGGCATCACTCTCGGTGCTTATCAGTTGGCGATTGCCGCTTACGAGAAAACTCACTTGGTGTTTCTGCAGCCGGTGCTGGTGTCGATGCTCGCGGTGATCGGCATTCTTCTGGCGTGCGGCCTGACCTTTGCCGAATACAAGGACAGCGCCGCCGCGCTGACGCTGTTCCTCGGACCAACCACTGTGGCGCTGGCGGTGCCGCTGTTCGTCAATCTGCGGCGGATTCGCCAGTTGCTTTGGCCTACCCTGATTACCTTGCTGGTAGCGGGTGTGGTTGCCACGGTGTTGGGCATTACCCTGGCCTGGGCCTTCGGTGCCGAGCAGATCATGCTGATGAGCATGGCGCCGAAATCGGTAACCTCGCCGATAGCCATGCTGGTGGCCAACCAGATTGGCGGGATTGCCGCCCTGGCTGCGGTGTTTGTAATGATCACCGGGATCATTGGCGCCATCATTGGCCCGGCGCTGCTCAAACGCTTTGGCGTGCATCACCCTGCCGCATTGGGCATGGCTCTGGGCCTGACCGCGCATGCCGTCGGCACCGCACGGGCGTTGCAGGAGGGCGAGGAGTGCGGCGCGTTCTCCGCCCTGGCGATGAGCCTGATGGGCGTATTCACCGCCGTGTTGCTGCCGCTGGCTATTCTGTTGTGGCTATAAGGAGGCATCTGTGACCTTACCGTTATTTCCCCTCAATACCGTGCTGTTTCCCGGCTGCATGCTCGACTTGCAGATATTCGAAGCGCGTTACCTGGATATGATCAGCCGCTGCATGAAGCAGGGCCAAGGCTTTGGTGTGGTCTGCATTATCGACGGCACTGAAGTGGGTGAGGCGGCGGGGCAATTCTCGGCGATAGGTTGCGAGGCGTTGATCCGTGATTTCCAGCAGCGGCCCAATGGCCTGCTGGGGATTCGCGTCGAGGGCGGTCGACGTTTTCGCGTGCAGCGCGCCCAGGTCATGCCGGATCAACTGACCCTGGCCGAAGTCGAGTGGCTGGACGAGCAGCCGGAGCAGCCGCTGGAGGCTGAACATGCCGACCTGGCGGCGCTGCTCGGTGCGCTAAGCGCTCACCCGTTGGTGGCATCGCTAGGTATGCCGAGTGCGCCGGCGGGCCAGGAAGCATTGGCCAATCAGCTGGCTTATCTGTTGCCGCTGGATGCCGAGCAGAAGCTGCAATTGCTCGAAACGCCTGAAGTGCAGCTGCGCCTGGAGCTGCTGCAACAACTGCTGGAGCTGCTGCAGGGCGAGCGTCAGTAGCGGTACAGCAACACCCCGGCGGAATACTGCCAGGTGGTGATGCCGCCGAGCAGGGCGAGAACCGCGGGCAGCAGCAACCACCAGACTTTCCCTGACAAAGCCGGCAGTGGCGTGCGCCATTGCACCAGAACCAGGCTCAACGCGCAGAAACAGGCAGCCAGCACGGCGCCGGCGATAATGTCGCTGGGCCAATGCACTCCCAGATAAATTCGTGAGCCGGCAATTGCGGCGGCCGGTAGGCTGGCCAGCAGCAGCCAGGTCAGGCGCATGCGGGGCGGTTGCCCGCGCCCGGCCAGTACCCCAAGCAGCAGACAGAAAGCGAAGGCCGCCGAGCTGTGCCCACTGGGAAAGCTGAAACTGCCCAGCGGCTCCAGCAGCACATCGGGGCGGCTGCGGGCGAAAAACGCCTTGAGTGCAGTGTTGGCCAGCGCAGTGCCGAGCAGGGTGCCAAGCGCTAGGCAGAGCGTGCGCCATTGCCGGGTCGCCAGCAGAATCAGGCACAGCAGCACGGCCGCAGCCAGTTGTGTGTGCATGTCGCCGAGGCGGGTAGTCAGCACCATCAGGGTGTCCAGCGTTGGGCTGCGATGCTCCTGCACCAGGGTCAGCAGGCCTTGATCGAGCTGGCTCAGGTGCGGCCAGCTAAGCATCAGGCCAATCAGCAGCGCCAGGCTTGCCGCCGCCGTCAGCAGGCTGGTGTGCCGTTGCTCACGCAGGCTGCCTTGCACGCTGATGCCCACCACCAGTGCCACTCCAGCAGCAATCATCCCGGCTTGTGGCCAGAAACCGTCCGGCAGCGGCAGGCGCATGGCGGCGCCAGTAGCCCAGCCGGGCAGCATATAGGCGATGGACCAACCGATACCGGCCAGTAGGCTGACGAGAAAAAAACGCACGAAGGGCATGTCGAACATGCCAGCGACCATCGGCAACATGGGCCGCAGTGGGCCGATAAAGCGCCCGACCAGCAGGCTGGCTACGCCGTAACGCACGGAGTAACCATGGGCGCTGTTCAGCCATTGCGGGTGACTACGCAGCACCGGCAGGCGGCCGATGTCCTGATGAAAATAGCGCCCCAGCGCATAGGACAGGCAATCGCCCAGCAACCCGCCGCAAAACGCCAGCAGCAGGGTTTCACCCAGGCCCAGCGCGCCATTGCCGGCTAACGCTGCGACGGCGAACAGCAGCACGGTGCCGGGTACGAGAAGGCCAACAATCGCCAGGCACTCACCGCAAGCCAGCAAGAAAATCGCCAGGCCCAGCCATTCGGGGTTGGCGCTCAGCCAGAGGGTCAGGGTGTCGAACCATTGGCTCATCGGTGGTCGTCCGTGGGGGTTAGCAGGTAATAGTTCTGGCCGGCCAGCTGGCCCTGGATCAGGGCAAACTAAGGTTGGGATCGGCTGACATGCGGTGTTGTGCTTGCTCGGCAGGGCATAGGCTGGGGCGATGATAACAATAAGAGCCTGAATCATGTCTGAACGTGCCCGCGTCAGCAGCGCCCATATCAGCCCCAGTGCCCATTACACCGGCTATATCTGGTACCGCCATCAGTTGGCGGATGCGGCCTTTGTTACGGGCTTCGGGCGTTTTGTGCATGGTTTGCTCAGCCCGATCACTTGGGGCGCGCGGGTCGGGTTCGGCCTGGATATCGAGCAGTTTCTGCTGCAGCGGCATTTGCAGATTGATGCCCAGCTGACTGCGGCCATTGAGCAGGGTGGGGTGTGTCAGGTGGTGGAGATTGCCTGCGGCCTGTCGCCACGCGGCCGGCGCTTTACCGCGCGTTACCCGCAGTTGCGCTATATCGAGGCGGACCTGCCAGTGATGGCGGCGCGCAAGCGCCTGCTGCTGAATGCCGAAGGCTGGCTGGGCAGCCAGCATCAGGTGCGCGCGGTTGATATTCTCGCCGAGGAGGGCAGCAAAAGCCTGGCGGCGCTATTTGCCGAACTGGATCACAGCAAGCCGGTGGTGGTGATTACCGAAGGGTTGGTGAATTACTTCGAGCTGGCGCTGATCGAGTCGTTCTGGACACGCTTGGCCGAGCAGCTGCGTGAGTTTCCTCAGGCCACCTACCTGACTGAACTGTACCCCGATTTACGCGAGCACCCGCGTTACCGCCAACTGCGTTGGGGCGTCGGTCTGATTGGCCGGCTGACCCGTGGCAACTATCCGCTGCACTACCGCAATGATCAGGCGATTGTGCAGGGCTTTGAGAAATGTGGCTTTAGCCAGGTTGCGGTGTTCGATCCGAGTCGCACGGCCCAGTCGCTTGGCCTGGCGCCGTCGCGCAGCGCGGGGTTGGTGCGTGTGATTGAAGCGCGGGTGTAAACGGCCGCGCCAGGGCGTGGGGTGTATTCGGGGCTGAGGTTCGGTGGGTTGCGCGGCGCAGGCAGGGTGGGTCGGCTTGAGCTGAGCTTGTCGCTAACCCACCCTACGCGCAGGCTGCTGTTGGTAGCGGCTGTGGCTGGAATTGCGTCGCCAGGGCCTGGCTGGCCTGCTGGTCGCTGTGCGGGAAGACGAAGGCCAGGCCGTTTGAATCCTGACGCAGCGGTAGCAGGGGCTGGGCGGGCAGGTCCTTGCACAGCAGTTGCCAGCCGCGCACGCCGCGCATAGCCGGCAGATCGCCCCGCAACAGCCCGCCAAAGAAGCCCAGTTCGCTGATCTCCACGGTCCATTCGCCGCCCTCGGCATGTTGCAGGCGAGCCTGACGCTGGCTGGGCGGCAAGCGTGGTTCGTAGCGTTTTTCCAGTTGCAGCAGTTGCGGGCTGGTCAGCAGGCTGCTGCCTGGGCTGCGGTTTGGCAGGGCTTCGCCAAGTAGAAACGGTGTGTACAAGCTGGCGCAGGCATCGCGTTGTTCGAATTGCGCCAGGTGGTCGGCGTTGTGAATCAGCGCGCAGCTGGCCTGGGCGCAGGCGGCAGCAAAATGCGCGTGCTCCCATGGCTGGGTGAAGTGGTCATATTCGCCGGCCAGCACCAGGGTCGGGCAGCTGGGGTGCACGTTAAAGCCCTGGAAATCCAGCAGGCGCTGGCTGTTCTGCCGGTAGCGCTCGATATCGGCGGCTGACAGGCGCTGGATCTGCCGTAGCAGCGCCTTACGAAATACCGGAGCAACGCCAGTTTGTTCCAGGCGCAAAGGGTTGAGCAGGCCGGTCAGTGCGCCATGGGCAAAGGCCTCGCAGCGCCCTTCGGCCAGCAGCGCCAGGCCTTCTTGTAGCAGCAGGCGTGCGCCGGGACGGCCAAAGGCGGTGATGCCAGCCAGCAGCACGCGGGCGCAGCGCTCCGGGTGGCGAGCGGCAAACAGCGCGGCGAGGGCCGAGCCATAGGACAGGCCGATGGGCATCAGTGGCGGCAGGTCGAGTTCATCGGCGAAGGCGGCGATCAGGTCGGCCAGTTGCTCCAGGCTCAGGTCAGGCACCAGTTGCAGGTTGCCACCCTGGCTGGGCAGGTCGAGCAGAATCACTGGGTGTTCGCCGAGCAACTCGCTGACCTCGGCGGCAAACGAGCGAAAGCTCTGGAACGCGCCGCCCAGCAGCAATACGGGCGGGCGTGGGTCATGGCTGCGGCAGGCGTAGGCCTGGTAGTGCAGGCGCAGTTCGCCGAGGTGCAGCACCTGCGGAGCTTCGTTGAGTTGTGCGGCGCAGTAGTCGGTACGGTAATGCATGCTGATCCCACCCCGGCGGTCGGCCGCCTGTCTTGCTTTTAATGGCAAGGTAAACATTCGGGCGGTTTTTGTTTACCTAACCTTCGGGCGGCTGATGGCCTGCGGTGTCACTGTTTCTCGGGATGGCCTGCTGGTCGGGGTCTGGCGGCGTTACCGGCGGTTGTGGCGAACGGTGTGTTTACCGTCCGCCGCGCAGCGCTGGGCGTGGAGCGGCGCGACCGTTATACTCAGCGACTTTTTTCAACCGCCAGACCTGCCAAGACCATGACTGAGTCCGTGCTCGACTATATGACCCGCCTGGGACAGGCCGCCCGCAGCGCTTCGCGCGTGCTGGCGCGTGCCAGTACTGCGCAAAAGAATCGTGCCCTGCAGGCCGCCGCGGCCGCGCTGGATGCGGCCCGCAGCGATTTGACTGCCGCCAATGAGCTGGATCTGGCTGCCGCGCGCGCGGGTGGTCTGGAGCCGGCCATGGTTGACCGTCTGGCGCTGACCCCTGCAGTGATCGACAGCATGATCGAAGGCCTGCGTCAGGTCGCCACCTTGCCGGACCCCATCGGCGAGATCCGCGATATGCGTTACCTGCCGTCGGGAATTCAGGTTGGCAAGATGCGCGTGCCGCTCGGCGTGATCGGCATCATCTATGAGTCGCGGCCGAACGTGACCATCGACGCCGCTAGCCTGTGCCTGAAGTCCGGTAACGCCACCATCCTGCGTGGCGGCTCCGAGGCGATTCATTCCAACCAGGCGATTGCCCGTTGCATTCAGCTTGGTCTGTCTGAGGCTGGCTTGCCGGCATCAGCCGTGCAGGTGGTGGAAACCACCGACCGCGCCGCCGTTGGTGCGTTGATCACCATGCCCGAGTTCGTTGACGTGATCGTGCCACGTGGCGGCAAGGGCCTGATCGAGCGCATCAGCCGCGATGCCAAGGTGCCGGTAATCAAGCACTTGGACGGCGTGTGCCACGTCTATATCGATGTCGCCGCCGATCTGGACAAGGCGATTCGCGTCGCCGACAACGCCAAGACTCAGCGCTACTCGCCGTGCAACGCCATGGAAACCCTGCTGGTACACGCCGCCGTGGCCGACAAGGTGCTGCCACCGCTCGCGGCTATCTACCGCGACAAAGGTGTTGAACTGCGTGGCGATGCCGCGACCCGTGCGCTGCTCGGCAGCGACGTGCTGGAAGCCAGCGAAGACGACTGGTTTGCCGAATACAACGCGCCGATCCTGGCGATTCGTATCGTCGACTCGCTGGATGCGGCCATCGAGCACATCAATCACTACGGCTCGCAGCACACTGACGCGATCATCACCGAGAACTTCAGTGATGCGCGGCGTTTCCTCACTGAAGTGGATTCTGCCTCGGTGATGGTCAACGCCTCGACCCGTTTTGCCGATGGTTTTGAATACGGCCTGGGCGCGGAGATCGGTATTTCCACCGACAAGCTGCACGCCCGTGGCCCGGTTGGCCTGGATGGGCTGACCAGCGAGAAGTACGTGGTGTTTGGCGACGGGCACATTCGTACCTGATGGGGCGTACCTGATGGCCAAGCGCAGCGGCGCCCGACGTACCGAGGCTCGACGCATCGGTCTGCTTGGCGGCACCTTTAATCCGGTGCATATCGGCCATCTGCGCAGCGCCGTGGAAGTGGCCGATGCGCTGCAGTTGGATGAGTTGCGCCTGATCCCCAGCGCGCGGCCGCCACACCGCAGCGCGCCGGAGGTCAGTGCCGAGGATCGCCTGGCCATGGTCAGGTTGGCGGTGGCCGATGCTGGGGTGTTGCAGGTGGATGATCGCGAGCTGCAACGCGACAAGCCGTCCTACAGCATCGACACCCTGGAGTCGTTGCGCGGCGAGTTGGCCGCGGATGATCAGCTGTTTTTGCTGCTGGGCTGGGATGCCTTCTGCGGTTTACCCAGTTGGCAGCGTTGGGATGAGTTGCTGCAGCACTGCCATATTCTGGTATTGCAGCGCCCGGATGCCGACAGTGAAGCGCCCGAGGCGCTGCGTAATCTGTTGGCGGCGCGCAGTGTGAGTGCCCCGTCGGCCCTGACTGGGCCGAGTGGGCAGATTGCTTTTATCTGGCAGACACCCCTGGCGGTGTCGGCTACCCAGGTTCGTTCGCTACTGGCGAGCGGAAAGTCGGCACGTTTTCTGGTGCCTGACGCGGTACTGGCCTATATCCATGCCCACGGACTGTACCGTGGCGCGAATTGAACACGAGGCAAATGAGTTACTTATGACTAAGGCAAAAATGCAGAGCGAAGAGTTGGTCAAACTGGCCATCGCAGCCCTGGAAGAAATCAAGGCGCAGGACATCACCACCATCGATGTGCGCGGCAAGACCAGCATCACCGATTTCATGCTGATCGCCAGCGGCACCTCCAGCCGTCACGTCAAGTCGCTGGTCGACAACGTGCTGGAGAAGGTCAAGGAGCAGGGCGTACGCCCAATCGGTACTGAAGGCATGGACACCGGCGAGTGGGCACTGCTCGACCTCGGCGATATCGTGGTTCACGTGATGCTGCCGACTGCTCGCCAGTTCTATGACCTTGAGCGTCTGTGGCAGGGTGCCGAGCAGAGCCGTGCGCAGTTCAGCGCCGAGCCGGGCGCTGAGCAATCGAGTAGCGGGCAGGAATAAGGACGCGCAGCGGTGCGGATCAAACTGATCGCCGTTGGCTCGCGGATGCCGCGCTGGGTGGAAGAGGGCTGGCAGGAATACGCCAAGCGCATGCCCAGCGAGTTGTCCCTGGAGCTGGTGGAAATTCCGCTGACCACCCGCGGCAAGAATGCCGATGTGGCGCGGATGATCCGTCAGGAAGGCGAGGCCATGCTGGCCAAGGTTGCGCCTGGGGAACGCATCGTCACCCTAGAAGTCGAAGGGCGACTCTGGAGCACCGAGCAGCTGGCGGTCGAGCTGGACAAGTGGCGCCTGGATGCACGCACCGTCAACCTGATGGTCGGCGGCCCGGAAGGGCTGGCGCCCGAGGTGCAGGCGCGCAGTGAACAGCGCTGGTCGTTATCGCCGCTGACCTTGCCGCACCCGCTGGTGCGGATTCTGATCGGCGAACAGATGTACCGTGCCTGGACCGTGTTGTCCGGCCACCCTTACCACAAATAATCAGCCAGTAATCAGCAGCCACCGATGCCGCAACCAATCCGCCTCAAAGACCACGAGAAAGACGGCCGCCTGATCCGCAAACGCGCGGCGGTCGGTGCTGTGGTGTTTTTGCTGCTGATTTTTGTGCTGCTGGCGCGCATGTATTTCCTGCAAGTGGTGCAGTTCGACTATCACACCACCCTTGCGGAAAATAACCGCATCCATGTGCAGCCGATTCCGCCGAACCGTGGGCTGATCTATGACCGCAACGGGGTGATCATCGCCGATAACCGGCCCAGCTTTAGTCTGACCCTGACTCGCGAGCGCGCCGGTGACTGGCTACAGGTGCTTGACGTGATCGTCGAGGTGTTGGAGTTGGGCCCGGATGAGCGCGGGCTGTTTGAGCGGCGGGTGCGTCAGGGGCGGCGGCCGTTCGAGCCGGTGCCGGTACTGTTTGAGCTGACTGAAGAGCAGATTGCCCGTGTGGCGATCAACCAGTTCCGTTTGCCAGGGGTTGAAGTCGCCGCGCAGCTGGTGCGGCATTATCCGCTGGGCGAGCATTTTGCCCATTCGGTGGGTTATGTCGGGCGGATCAACGAGAAAGAACTCAAAGAGCTTGATCCGGTGGCCTACAGCGGCACGCACCACATCGGCAAAACCGGTATCGAACGCTTCTATGAAGATGATCTGCACGGACAGGTGGGGTACGAGGAAGTCGAAACCAACGCCCGTGGCCGGGTATTGCGGGTGCTTAAGCGTACCGACCCGACGCCGGGCAAGGACATTGTGCTGACCCTCGATGTACGTTTGCAGGAGGCGGCCGAAGCCGCGCTGGCTGGCCGACGCGGGGCGATTGTGGCGATAAAGCCGCAAACTGGCGAAGTGCTGGCAATGGTCAGTCAGCCAAGTTTTGACCCCAATCCATTCGTCACCGGCATCGGTTTCAAGGCTTATGCCGATCTGCGCGACTCTATCGACCGTCCACTATACAACCGCGTATTGCGCGGTCTCTATCCGCCCGGCTCGACGATCAAACCGATGGTTGCGGTGGCGGGGCTGGATGCTGGCGTGGTCACGCCGCAGACCCGGGTGTTCGACCCCGGCTTCTATCAGTTGCCCGGTCACAGCCACAAATATCGCAACTGGAACCGCACGGGCGACGGCTCGGTGGATATGGATTACGCGATCATGCGCTCCAACGACACCTACTTTTACTCGCTGGCGCACAAGATGGGCATCGACCGCCTGCATGACTACATGACCCGTTTCGGGCTGGGTCAGCGCGTGTCGCTGGACATGTTTGAAGAAACCGCCGGGCTGATGCCTTCGCGGGACTGGAAGCGCGCGCGTTACCGGCAGGCCTGGTACCCGGGCGAGACGCTGATTCTCGGTATCGGTCAGGGCTATATGCAGACCACGCCGCTGCAACTGGCACAGGCCACGGCACTGATGGCCACGCGCGGCAAGTGGATTCGCCCGCACCTGGCCAAGACCATCCAGGGGCGCATCCCCACAGACCCCAACCCAGTACCGGATATCGTGCTCCGTGATCCGAAGTTCTGGGACGCCGGTGTCAAGGGCATGGTGTCGGTCATGCACGGCCCGCGCGGCACCGCGCGCAAGGTCGGTGATGCCGCGCTGTACCGGATTGCCGGCAAGAGCGGTACCGCTCAGGTGGTGGCGATCAAGCAGGGCGAGAAATACGACCGCAGCAAAGTGGCGGAGCGCCATCGTGACCACGCCCTGTTCGTCGCCTTTGCACCAGCGGATAACCCGCAGATTGCCGTATCGGTGATGGTCGAGAACGGTGAGTCCGGCTCCGGGGTGGCCGCGCCGGTGGTCAAGCAGGTGATCGATGCCTGGTTGCTGGATGAAGACGGTCAGTTGAAAGCCGAATATGCTCCGCCTGTGGCGGCCAAGGTTGCCACGCCATGAACAGTAGTTTTGACCGTAACCTGTCCTCTGAAGACCTGCTGCGCCGCCGCGCAACCCTGCTGCAGCGTCTGCATATCGACGGTGTGTTGCTGCTGCTGCTGCTGACATTGGCCACCGGCAGCTTGTTTATCCTCTATTCGGCCAGCGGCAAGAACGTCGACATGCTGATCAAGCAGGCCAGCTCCTTCGGTATCGGCCTGGTCGGCATGTTTATCATTGCCCAGTTCGAGCCGCGCTTTATGGCGCGTTGGGTGCCGCTGGCCTATCTCGGCGGGGTCGCCTTGCTGGTGGTGGTGGATGTCATGGGGCATAACGCCATGGGCGCCACGCGCTGGATCAATATCCCCGGGGTGATCCGCTTCCAGCCCTCGGAGTTTATGAAGATCATCATGCCAGCGACTATCGCCTGGTACCTGTCCAGTCGCAGCCTGCCGCCGCGGCTCAAGCATTTGTGCATCAGCCTGGCGATGATCATCGTGCCTTTTGTGCTGATACTGCTGCAGCCCGATTTAGGCACTTCGCTGCTGATCATTACCTCGGGTTTTTTTGTGTTGTTTATTGGTGGGCTGCAGTGGCGCTGGATTATCAGTGCGGTGGTGGCCGTGATTCCGCTGGCCATCGGCATGTGGTTGTTTGTCCTGCGTGAATATCAGAAGCAGCGCGTGTTGACCTTCCTTAACCCGGAAAGCGATCCGCTGGGCAGTGGCTGGAATATTATCCAGTCCAAGGCCGCCATCGGCTCGGGTGGGGTGTGGGGCAAGGGCTGGCTGCTCGGTACCCAGTCGCATTTGGACTTTCTGCCGGAGAGTCATACCGACTTTATCATCGCCGTGCTGGCTGAGGAATTTGGCCTGGTTGGCGTGTGTTTGTTACTGCTGGTGTACATGCTGTTGATCGCGCGCGGCCTGGTGATTACCGTGCAAGCGCAGACGCTGTTCGGTAAGCTTCTCGCCGGCGCGCTGACCATGACCTTCTTCGTATACGTCTTCGTCAATATCGGCATGGTCAGCGGCCTGCTGCCGGTGGTGGGCGTACCGCTGCCGTTTATCAGCTACGGCGGCACCTCGCTGATCACCCTGCTGGCAGGGTTTGGAATTTTGATGTCGATCCACACTCATCGTAAGTGGATGACATAGGCTTGATTGGGATTATGAATTCAATGCAAAACGCGCGTGGTTGGATGGTACGTACTGCACCTTGGCTGGCGTTGGCTGGGGTGTGCGCCGTGGTTCAGCCCTCGCAGGCTGGGGATTATCAGCAATCACCGCAGGTAGCTGAGTTTGTCGGCGAAATGACCCGTGACTATGGCTTTGCCAGCGAACAACTGGTCGGACTGTTCGCCCAGGTCGAGCGCAAGCAGGCGATCCTCGATGCCATCTCGCGCCCGGCGGAGAAGGCCAAGCCGTGGAAGGATTACCGACCGATCTTTATCACCGACAAGCGCATCAGCAAGGGTGTCGAGTTCTGGAGGCAGCACGAGGACACCCTGGCCCGTGCCGAAGCTGAATACGGCGTGCCGGCACAGGTGATTGTGGCGATCATCGGCGTGGAAACCTTCTACGGTGGCAATACCGGCAGCTGGCGGGTGATGGATGCGCTGTCGACCCTGGCCTTCGATTACCCGCCGCGTGCGCCGTTCTTCCGCAAGGAGCTGCGCGAGTTCCTTCTGCTGACCCGTGAAGAGCAGGTCGAGCCCCTGAGCATGGCCGGCTCTTACGCCGGAGCCATGGGGCTGCCGCAGTTTATGCCGAGCAGCTTCCGTGCCTACGCCGTGGATTTTGACGGCGACGGCCATATCAATATCTGGAACAATCCGGCTGATGCCATCGGCAGTGTCGCCAGCTACTTCAAACGCCACCACTGGCAGCCAGGGCAGCCAGTGGTCAGCGCCGCTACCATCAAGGGCGCGCAGGCTGAGCAAGGCCTGACTGTGGGGTTGGACCCGGTAAAGAATGTCGCTGAGCTGCGTGCGCTTGGCTGGACCAGCGCGGACCCGCTGGCTGACGATTTGCCGGTAACCGCCTTCCGTCTGGACGGTGCAGAGGGCGCCGAGCACTGGCTGGGGCTGCCTAACTTCTTTGTCATCACCCGCTACAATCGCAGTGTGATGTATGCCATGGCGGTCAATCAGCTGGCCGAGTTGCTGGTTGATGCACGGGGTAAGAATTGATGTCGCGTTTACCATTCAAATTGGTTGCCTATGGCAGCCTGGCGCTGCTGCTGGCCAGCTGCTCATCCACCCGTACGCCGCAACCGGTTACACCAGTGCAGCCGGGGGGGGCGATTTCCGGTCCGGGTGATTTCAACCGTCCACACAAGGATGGCGCGCCCTGGTGGGATGTCGATGTGTCGCGGATTCCCGATGCCGTGCCGATGCCGCATTACGGCCCGGTCAAGGCCAGCCCCTACACCGTGTTCGGCAAGCAGTACTACCCGATTCCCGATGCCCGTCGTTACCAGGCGGTCGGCCCGGCGTCCTGGTATGGCACCAAGTTCCACGGTCAGGCCACCGCCAACGGTGAAACCTACGACCTGTACGGCATGACCGCCGCACACAAAACCCTGCCGCTGCCCAGCTACGTGCGCGTAACCAACCTGGAAAACGGCAAAAGCGCGATTCTGCGGGTCAACGACCGTGGGCCGTTCTATTCCGATCGGATTATCGACCTGTCGTTCGCTGCGGCGAAGAAGCTCGGCTATGCCGAAAGCGGCACCGCACGGGTCAAGGTCGAGGGTATTGATCCACACGAATGGTGGGCTCAGCAGGGCCGTCCGGTGCCGATGGTATTGGCTGCACCACAGCAGGTCGCGCAGGCCAAGCCGGTTGCGCAACCCATCGCGCAGCCGGTTGAGCAGTATTCACCGCCCCCGCAGCAGCATGCCGCCGCGGTGCTCCCCGTGCAGATTGACGCAAAAAAAAACGCTTCAGTCGCAGCCTCTGGCCTGTATCTCCAAGTGGCCGCCTTCGCCAATCCGGACGCTGCGGAGCTCCTCAAGGCCAAGCTGAGCGAGACGGTGGCTGCCCCGGTGTTCGTCAGCTCAGTGGTGCGCAACCAGCAGATCTTGCACCGCGTGCGCCTGGGGCCGGTGAGCAATCAGATCGAGGCTGAGCGGCTGCAGGATAGCGTGCGTCTGGCCAACCTCGGTGAGCCAACCCTGGTCAAGGCCGACTGACGGGGCACTTCTGCTGCTTCTGCGGGACTAAACAAACAACTCCGGCCAGCCATGGTTGGCCGGAGGGATCAGCTACTTATGCCCACTGGGCCTGTTCGACCATCAGCAATCTAGAGAGACGGATGAATATCACCAGCTTTGCGCAACGCGTTTTCCTGTCACTTTTCCTGCTCAGCGCATCGACTGTCTGGGCCAATCAGCAAGTGATTCCTTCGGCGCCGCAGTTGGCTGCCAAATCCTATGTGCTGCTGGATGCCGCCAGCGGCAAGGTGCTGGTGGAAAACAACGGTGACCAGCGTCTGCCGCCAGCCAGCCTGACCAAACTGATGACGGCTTACATCGCCACCCTGGAAATTCGCAAGGGCAAGATCGGCGAGCAGGACCTGGTGCCAATCAGCGAGCACGCCTGGCGGACCGGTGGTGCCGCATCCGGTGGTTCGACCATGTTCCTGCCGCTCAACAGCCAGGCCACCGTGGATGACCTGCTGCACGGCGTGATCATTCAATCCGGCAATGACGCCAGTATCGCCCTGGCCGAGTACATCGCCGGCAGCGAAGACGCCTTCGCCGACATGATGAACGAGACCGCTGCGCGCCTAGGCATGAGCAATAGCCACTTTATGAATGCCACCGGTCTGCCCCATCCGGAGCATTACTCCAGTGCCCATGACATGGCTGTCCTGGCTCGCGCCATCATCAACGAAGACCAGCAGCACTATGCGATCTATGCGCAGAAGGAATTCCTCTGGAACAACATCAAGCAGGGCAATCGCAATCTGCTGCTGTGGCGCGACAAGACCGTTGATGGTCTGAAGACCGGTCACACTCAGGAAGCCGGCTATTGCCTGGTGGCGTCCGCTGTACGTGATGGCGCGCGGATGATCACCTCGGTATTCGGTACCGTCAGCGAGTCGGCCCGTGCGGCAGAAACCCAGAAGCTGCTGACCTATGGCTTTCGCTTCTTCGAAACCCGCACCTTCTACAAGAAAGGCCAGGAGTTGGCCCAGGCCCAGGTGTGGAAAGGCGCCGTGCGTCAGGTCAAGGCTGGCCTGTCCACCGACCTGAGCCTGACCCTGCCGAAGGGCCAGCTGGAAAAACTGCAAGCCGGCATGGTCCTCAACCCGCAGCTCACCGCCCCGATTGCCCAGGGTGATGTAATCGGCAAGGTTGAAGTGAAACTGGGTGAAGAAGTGGTGCACAGCGCCGATCTGATTGCTCTTGAGGCCGTTGAGGAAGGCAGTTTCTTCCGTCGCCTGTGGGATAGCATCAGCCTGTTCTTCTTCGGATTGTTTAACTGATAGCGTGACCAGCACGCCCCTGCCGACCCGCAGGGGCGTTGTTGTTGCCACGGCTTACGAGGCCGTTACTGCCATGACTCAACCTGACGTCAAATCGCACAAAATCGAATTCCCCTGCGCCGACTACCCGATCAAGGTGGTGGGCGACAGTGGTGCCAATTACAAAGACATGGTGATCGAAATCCTCAGCAAGCATGCCAAGGTCGATCTCAGTACCCTGGCCGAGCGCCAGAGCAGTAATGGCAAGTACACCACTGTGCAGCTGCACATCGAGGCAACCGGTGAAGACCAGTTGCGTGATATCAACAGCGCCCTGCGCGCGACCGGTATCGTCCATATGGTGCTCTGATGAGCCTGCCGCTCGGCTTTCGTGAGCTGGGCCAGGTCGATTATCAGCCTACCTGGCATGCGATGCAGCGCTTTACCGACACGCGCGGTGTGGATACGCCAGACGAAATCTGGCTGCTTGAACACTCCCCGGTATTTACCCAAGGCCAGGCCGGCAAAGCCGAGCATGTGCTGTTTCCGGGCAATATTCCGGTGGTGCAGGTCGACCGTGGCGGTCAGGTTACCTACCACGGACCGGGCCAGCTGGTGGCTTACTTGCTGTTGGATGTGCGCCGTAGTGGTATTGGCGTGCGTGAGCTGGTCAGCCGCATTGAGCGCAGCCTGATTGATCTGCTCGCCAGCTATGGCGTCAGCGCCAATGCCAAGCCAGATGCACCGGGTGTTTATGTAGATGGCGCGAAGATCGCTTCGCTCGGCCTGCGCATTCGCAACGGTCGTAGCTTCCATGGCCTGGCGCTGAATGTGGATATGGACCTGCAGCCGTTCCAGCGCATCAACCCCTGCGGTTATGCCGGTATGGCCATGACGCAGTTGGCCGATCTGGTGGCAGAGCCGATCGATATTTCCGAGGTCAGTGCGCGGCTGCGTGAGCAGCTGGTCAAGCACCTCGACTACGCACAGCAGCAGAGCCTGGCAGGCGCAATAGACTGCTAGAGCGGTGTAGGGCAGATACACAAACGCCTGACCCCAGGCAAAGCCCAGGGGCAGGCGTTTGTGTGGCTCAATCAGTTCAGATTGAGGGCAGGAATCAGACTGTTATCGAGCTGTTGACCCGGCACTGGCACCGGAGCGGCCAGGCCCAGGTTGTTCTTCTCGAACACCTTGTCGGCACGGTAGCTGGAACGTACCAGCGGGCCGGCGGCCACTTCCATAAAGCCCTTCTGCAGGCCGATATCACGAAAACGATTGAACTCTTCCGGGGTGACCCAGCGCTTGACCGTCAGGTGGTTGCGCGTCGGTTGCAGGTACTGGCCGAGGGTGAGGATGTCGACGTTGATGGCGCGCAGGTCATCCATGGTCTGGATGATCTCTTCGTCAGTTTCGCCCAGGCCGAGCATCAGGCTGGTCTTGGTCAGCACGGACGGACGATGGCGTTTGGCATGTTCCAGCGCGCGCAAGGTCTTCTCGTAGCCGGCGCGCGGGTCGCGCACTTCATGGGTCAGGCGCTTGACCGTCTCGACGTTCTGCGCGAACACCTCAAGGCCGGAGTCGACCACGCGCTCGATGGCCTGCAGGTCGCCATCGAAGTCTGGGGTCAGGGCCTCGACCACTACGTGCGGGGTGTTCTCTTTGATCGCCCGTACGCAGGCGGCGTAGTGGCTGGCACCGCCGTCGTCCAGGTCGTCGCGATCCACCGAGGTCAGCACGATATAGCGCAGCGCCATCAGCTCCACTGACTTGGCGGTATTCTGCGGCTCTTCCAGGTCCAGCCAACCGTTGGGGTTACCGGTGTCCACGGCGCAGAAGCGGCAGGCGCGGGTGCACACCGAGCCCATCAGCATGATGGTGGCGGTACCGTTGGACCAGCATTCACCCATGTTCGGGCAGTGGGACTCCTGGCACACAGTGCTCAGGCGGTGTTCGCTGACGTTGCGCTTGACCGCCTCGAAGCGGCTGCCGCCAGGCGCCTTGACGCGTAGCCACTTGGGTTTGGGCTCGAACACCTGAGGCTCACTGGAGGCGCGGCGCTTCTGGCCGTCCTTGATCGCGGTGATGCCTTGACTGGTACGGAATTTTTCGCCACTGGCGACGGTTTTAGGCGGGGAGGTATCGGACATCGGCAATCTGGGCTCCGCTAGAGGCTCCGTGGACGAGGCGGCTTGTGGCCGCCGCGCAGCTTATCACAGAAGCTGACCGTTCAGTCCGGCGGGCGCTGTGCGGTTCTGGCATCCACAAAGGAGGGCAGGCGCGCAGCGTTGTGGCGCTGCGCGTGACTTATCGGAGCTGCTGCAACAGCTCATAACTGGGGTAGCCATCGGCAGGTTGCCCCTTGGATTGCTGAAAGGCGCGCACGGCCTTGCGCGTGTTGGCGCCGATGATGCCGTCTGCCGGGCCTGGCTCGTAGCCTTTGCTGGCCAGTAGTTCCTGCAGTTCGATGCGCTCGCTACGCCCCAGTTGGCGGTCGTTGCGCGGCCAGGCGGCCTGCACGCCGGGGTTGCCATCCAGGGCATCGCTGAGCAGGCCGATGGCCAGGGCGTAGGCGGTGGAGTTGTTGTACTTGAGGATGCTGCGGAAGTTGTTCAGCAGCAGGAAGGCCGGGCCGCGATGGCCAGCAGGCAGAAACAGCGTGGCCTGACTGTGTTCGTTAGCATCAATGGCTCTCACCGGGTTGATCCCGAGGATGCGCCACTGCGCCAGGGTGCGACGCACTTCCGGGTCGGCCAGGGCGTAATCGAAGCCTTGCGGCAGATTCACTTCAAAGCCCCAGGGTTGGCCGTTTTCCCAGCCCGAAGCTTGCAGGTAATGCGCGGCGGAGGCGAGGGCGTCGGGGGTGGAGTTCCACAGGTCACGCTTGCCATCGCCATCAAAATCCACGGCATGCTGGTTGAAGGTGGTCGGCATAAACTGGGTTTGCCCCATGGCGCCCGCCCATGAGCCGATCAGTCCTTGCGCTGGGCCGTCGCCGGCTTGCAGGATCTGCAGTGCGGCCAGCAACTGGCTACGCCAGAACACCTGGCGACGGCCGTCGTAGGCCAGGGTGGCGAGGGAGCGGATGACGTTATGGCTGCCGATATTGCTGCCGTAATTGCTTTCCATACCCCAGATCGCGATCAGCACTTCATGGTCGACAGCGTAGGCACTGCGAATGGCTTTCAGGGTCGGTCGATGCTGTGCCTTGAGCAGACGGCCCTGGGCGATGCGCGAGACGGACACGGCGCCATCGATGTAGTCCCACACCGGACGGGTGAACTCTGGCTGGCTGTTGTCGGAGGTAACGACTCTGGGGTCCAGGGTGATGCCGGCGAATGTGCGGTCGAACAGTGCTGCGTCGATACCGGCGGCGATGGCATCGCTGCGCAGCAGGATGCGCCATTCATCGAAGCTGAGTAACGGGGTTGGGCTGCTGACAACGCTGGCGGCTGGGCTAGCGGGCGCTGCGCTGGTTGTGACTGGCGCGGCTGCAAGCGGCTGGGCCGGCGCTTCGGCGCAGGCAGTCAGAAGCAGTAGAAGGCAGGCGGTGGCGCTATGGGACAGGCCCCGAAGAAGCAGGTAAGGCATGGTGATCTCGGCACATTTTGCAGGCCGTAACCTTAGCATGATTGAGCTGATGTGCGGGTGCTGGCGGGCTGTGGCGGGCTTTTCAGGCAGCCAGAACGGATGAAGCCTCCCAGTTTTGCTGGGAGGCTTCGCGGCGGTAGCTGCCTTTGCCTTTGCTCGGCGTTTCCTGGCGTGAGCGAAACAGCGGCTGGGCTATCAGGGATTTGGCCTTGTTGGGGCCGCGTTTGGCTTTCTTCGCCATGACGTTTCCTCGGCAAATGACCTGCACGTCGCAGGCGGGCGAAGCATGATCCGCGCTCGGCAAAAAGTCCAGAGCCTGGGTGGTTGCAGGCCGTTGAGAAACGTTGGCGAGGCAGCTAGCGCAAGGCAAAAACAGGCGAGGAAGCGGAGTGTACGAGTTGTACATGAGCATTCCGAGCCTGTTTTTAACGCCGCGATGGCAACGTAGGTAGTTTTTCAACGGCCTGCTAGCGGGTTAGGCCCAGGCGTTGACCGCAGATGCTTAGGGTCAGCAGGCTCAGGCCGCTCCAGGGATCGCCGGCCGCCTGGCCTTTGATCTGTGCGTCAATCTGCTGGGCATCCTGCAGCAGCGCGGCCCAGCGGGCGGCGGACAGGCGTTGCAGGGCTTTGCTGACCAGCGGGCGGCGCTTGTCCCAGACCGGAGGGCGGGCGGAGCTGAAGGCTTTTTCCAGCGGCGTGCCCTGGCTGTACTGCTGGGCGATGCTGGCCAGTAGACGGATTTCCCGGGCCAGTGCCCAGAGAATCACCGGCGGTTCGACGCCTTCAGCGCGCAAGCCTTCGAGCATGCGCAGGGCGTGGGCGGCTTCGCCATTAAGGGCAGCATCGATCAGGCCGAATACATCAAAACGCGCGCTGTCGGCGACCGAGGCATGCACGGTGTCGACGTCGATCTGCGTGCCTTCGGCCAGCAGCTTGAGCTTTTCGATTTCCTGGGCGGCAGCCAGCAGGTTGCCCTCGACGCGTACGGCAATCATGTCCACCGCTTCGGTGCTGGCGCTGAGGCCCGATTGCGCCAGGCGCTGACGAATCCATTGCGGCAGCTGGTTGGCATCAACCGGCCAGATCTGCACGAACTGCGTCTGCGCGCCGTCTATCAGCGCCTTGCCCCATTTGGTTTTCTGCGCGCTGCCGTCGAGTTTCGGCAGGCTGATCAGCAGCACGGTGTCTTCGGCGGGGCGGGCGAGGTATTCCAGCAGCGCAGCGGCGCCCTTGTCGCCGGGCTTGCCGTTGGGCAGGCGCAACTCCAGCAGGCGCTTGTCGGCAAACAGCGACAGGCTGGCACCGGCTTGCAGCAGGTTGCCCCAGTCGAAGTTGTTGTCGGCGTTAAACACCTGGCGCTCGCTGAAACCCTGCTGGCGGGTTGCGGCGCGAATGGCATCGGTGGCTTCTTGGCAGAGCAGCGGCTCATCGCCACTGACCACATACACCGGGCTCAGGTTGCCCTGCAGGTGTTTGCCGAGTTGTGCAGAGTTAAGTTTCATGGGGGCGCAGAGCGGGGCCGCTGGCGCGGCCCGGCGAGCTTACTGGGCGCGAATCGGCAGCTGGATCGGCGACTGCTGCGGTTGCGCGGCCTGTTGCTGGCGAGCGGCTTCCAGGGCATCGGCTTCGGCCTGGGCCTTGGCTTCTGCGGTTTGCTGCAGTTGGTCCAGTTGTGCTGGGCTGATCTGCTGCAGGCGTTGCACCAGTTGCTGGATCAGTTCGCGGTTCATTTCCTGGCGCAGCTGAGCGGCTTCCTGATCACCACCGATCAGGTTGTTACCGTCCTGGGTGTAGAAACTCTGGGCTTCCAGCTTGTCGCTCATCAGCAGCAGGTCTTTGCTGCCACGGATCTCGTATTCCAGGGTTTTGTTCAGCTCGTACTCGGCGGTGCGGGCCGAGCTGGTGAAGCTGGCCGCGCGGCGGTTTTCCTGCTCGTTGCTCAACACCAGACGGTACTGCGCGCCTGGATAGACTTTGACGCCACTGTTCTGCAGCAGCTCGCGCACATCGTTGACGGTTTCGCCATAGGCGTTACGCGCGCTCACATCCAGTTCCTTGAGGGCGAACTCGGCGGTGCCGGTGCCACGCAGCTGAAAGCCGCAAGCGCTGAGCAGGGTAGCCAGGCCAATTACCAACAGATTCCGTTTGATCATCTTTTATCCCCTTGGCGTGTCTTGCGGCGCGCCGTTGTGCGGTCGCGCCGAGCTTAATCAGTTGGCGACTAGTCAGTTAGCAACAATGTTGACCAGTTTGCCTGGCACCACGATGACCTTGCGAATGCTCAGGCCTTCGGTAAAACGCAGTACGTTCTCGTTGCTGCGGGCGCTGGCTTCAACCTCTTCGCGGCTTGCGCTGGCTGGAACTTCAATCTGTCCGCGCAGCTTACCGTTAACCTGGATCACCAGGGTCAGGCTGTCCTGTACCAGGGCAGACTCATCCACCTGTGGCCAGGCGGCATCAATGATGGCTTCGTCGTGGCCCAGTTCCTGCCACAGCTGATGGCTGATATGCGGCGTGATTGGCGCCAGCAGCAGCGCCACCGCTTCCAGACCTTCCTGCAACAGGGCACGGTCTTGCGCTGTGGTTTGCGCGGCTTTCTCCAGCACGTTCATCAGCGTCATCACCTGGGCGATGGCGGTGTTGAATTTGTGGTGCTGGCCAATATCGAAGCTCGACTGCTTGATTGCCAGATGAATCGCGCGGCGCACGGCCTTCTGCTCGTCATTCAGGCTGGCCAGGTCGAGTGCGCCGGTGATGCCCTGGTTGACGTGGTTTTGCGCCAGACGCCAGACGCGGCGCAGGAAGCGGTTGGCGCCTTCAACACCGGCGTCAGACCATTCGCAGCTCATATCCGGCGGCGAGGCGAACATCATAAACAGGCGGCAGGTGTCGGCACCGAACTGATCGATCATCGACTGTGGGTCGACACCGTTGTTCTTCGACTTGGACATCTTCTCGGTACCGCCGATTTCCACCGGCAGGCCGTCGCTTTTCAGCTTGGCGCTGATGACCTTGGCTTTGCTATCGCGCTCAAGCTCGACATCGGCTGGGTTGAACCAGTCCTTACCGCCGTTATCCAGGGTGCGGTAGTAGGTATCTGCCACCACCATGCCCTGGGTCAGCAGGTTCTTGAACGGCTCATTGGAGCTTACAAGACCTTCGTCGCGCATCAGCTTGTGGAAGAAGCGCGCGTAGAGCAGGTGCAGGATCGCGTGTTCGATACCGCCGATGTACTGATCCACCGGCAGCCAGTGGTTGGCCGCTTCAGGGTCGACCATGCCGCTGGAGTAGTGCGGCGAGGCGTAACGGGCGTAATACCAGGACGACTCGACAAAGGTGTCCATGGTGTCGGTTTCGCGCTTGGCCGGTGCGCCGCATTTCGGGCAGCTGCATTCGTAGAATTCGGGCATGCGCGCCAGCGGGCTGCCAGCGCCATCCGGCACTACGTCTTCCGGCAGCACGACGGGCAGCTGGTCTTCCGGTACCGGTACGTCGCCACAGCTGTCGCAATGGATGATCGGAATCGGGCAGCCCCAGTAACGCTGGCGGCTGATGCCCCAGTCGCGTAGGCGGAACTGGGTTTTGCGCGCGCCGTGGGCGTTGGCTTCCAGGTCCGCGACGATGGCGTCGAAGGCGGCGCCGAAGTCGAGGTTGTCGTACTTGCCAGAATTGACGGTCGTCAGCCCGGCTTTGTCGCCGTACCAGTCTTGCCACTGGTTGGCGTCGTAGTCCTTGCCCTCACCGCTATACACCTGGGTGATTGGCAGGTCGTACTTGTTGGCGAACTCGAAATCGCGTTCATCGTGCGCCGGCACGGCCATCACGGCGCCTTCGCCGTAGCCCCACAGGACGTAGTTGGCGACGAACACGGGCAGCTTGTCGCCGCTCAGCGGATGAATAACGAATTGCCCGGTGGCAACGCCTTTCTTCTCCATGGTGGCCATGTCGGCCTCGGCCACGGAGCCGGCTTTGCATTCGGCGATAAACCCAGCGATGGCCGGATTGCTCTCAGCGGCGCGCTGCGCCAGCGGATGCTCGGCGGCGACGGCGACGTAGGTCGCGCCCATCAGGGTGTCGGGGCGAGTGGTGTAGACCTTGAGCTGGCCGTCGATACCGACGCTGGCCTGGTCATAGTCGAATACCACATCGGCGCCGAAGCTCTTGCCGATCCAGTTGCGCTGCATGGTCTTGACCTGTTCCGGCCAGCCATCCAGTTCGTCCAGGCTACTCAGCAGCTCTTCCGCGTAGGCGGTGATCTTGAAGTAGTACATGGGGATTTCGCGCTTTTCGATCACCGCACCGGAACGCCAGCCGCGGCCGTCGATCACCTGCTCGTTGGCCAGGACGGTCTGATCGACCGGGTCCCAGTTGACGCTGCCGTTTTTGCGGTAGATCACGCCTTTTTCGAACAGGCGGGTGAACAGCCACTGCTCCCAACGGTAGTAATCGGGTTTGCAGGTTGTGACTTCGCGGGTCCAGTCCACCGCCAGACCCAGCGACTTGAGCTGGGTCTTCATGTATTCGATGTTTTCGTAGGTCCACTTGGCCGGTGCGACCTTGTTCTTCATCGCAGCGTTTTCCGCCGGCATGCCGAAAGCGTCCCAGCCCATTGGCTGCAGCACGTTCTTGCCTTGCATGCGCTGGTAGCGGGCGATCACGTCACCGATGGTGTAGTTGCGCACATGGCCCATGTGCAGCTTGCCGCTCGGGTAGGGGAACATCGACAGGCAGTAAAAGGTCTCCTTGCCCGGCTGTTCGCTCACTACAAAGGATTTCTGCGCGTCCCAATGGGACTGCGCGGCGGCTTCGATTTCACGGGGCGAGTACTGTTCTTGCATGGCTACCGGCGCTGGGAATAAGGGCTTGCGGGAAACGCCGTAGCATACATGAGCCCCGCTTATTCAGGGAAACCCTGATTGCGCCGCGCGCCAGCTGCGGCGGCCTGGCTGGCGGCACCTCGCCAGGCGCGTCTCGTCGGCCGCACCTAGCCGGCCGCCCTAGCTGGTCGCGCCGTTTGTCGCGAGGCGTCGCCGGTTAAAGCGCGAACGCTAAGCTTGCTATAGGGAGCAGCAGCCTGCTCCGGGGCGAGGTGAAGGATGGCGGAGTTTCGGCGTGGTGCAGCGGGAGGCGGGCTCTATGAGCGGCTGCTGCAACGCCTTGCCATGGCATTGGATGAGGCAGATAGCGTGAGTACGCTGTCCGTACAACCGCCCCTGGAGCTGGAGCTGCGCGGCCTGACGGCGGCGGAAATGGAGTTGATCCGCGCTTATCTGGATCGCGACCTGGATTGGCTGCGCGGCTGGCATGCAGCCGCTCAGGAAATGGCGCAGATCGAGCAGCTGCCAAGCTCACGCAAGGTCGGCCGCACCGGCCACAAACCCACCGCCACGCTGCCCGGCAAGATCAAGCCGCTGCTTAAGCGTCGCTTGCAGCTGTGCTGCGCCCTGTGCGGCACCCTGGCCGGCTGGCAGTCCGGCAATGGCGTACAGGCCTGCAAAGCCTGCGGCTCGCAGTTGTTTCGGGCGAGCAATCATCGATAGGTGGGCGCCCCGTGGCGGTATGCTGCTGGTTGGCGTCAGCCTCACCATGCATCCATTAGCTATTGATTAACTCCGCATGATGGCAAGCCACTTGTCGCGCATCGAGCAGGCGCAGGGCTGGCTGTTCAACCCGGCAGCGTTCGTTGGCATGCGGGCAGCGTTGGTGGAAGGCGCAGCCGCTGGGGGGCGACAGCGGGTTGGGCAACTCGCCACTGATCTTGATCTTCGGTTTGCTCGGATCAGGATGGATGGTCGGCGTCGCCGACAGCAGTGCCTGGGTGTAAGGATGCAGTGGACGGTTGTAGATCAGCTCGCTGGGGCCCATTTCCACTGGGCGGCCGAGGTACATCACCAGTACATCATCGGCGACATGGCGTACCACCGAGAGGTTGTGCGAGATAAATACGTAGCCGGTGTTGAACTGCTCCTGCAGGTCCATAAACAGGTTGAGCACCTGGGCCTGGATCGACACGTCCAGCGCCGAGGTCGGCTCGTCCGCCACCAGCACCTTGGGTTGCAGCATCATCGCCCGCGCCAGGGCGATACGCTGGCGCTGACCACCGGAGAACATATGCGGGTAGCGCTGGTAATGCTCGGGGCGCAGGCCGACCTGTTGCATCATCGCCTGCACCCGCTCACGCCGTTCCAGGCGCGACAGCTCGGTATTGATCAGCAGCGGCTCGCCGAGCTGGTCGCCGATCTTCTGCCGTGGGTTGAGCGAGGCGTAGGGATTCTGAAAAACCATCTGCACGTCACGGCGCAACTGCTTGCGCTGGGCCTTGTTGGCGCCAGTCACTTCTTGCCCGGCAATCTGCAGCGAGCCCGAGCTGGGTTGCTCGATCAGCGTCAGCGCGCGGGCCAGGGTGGATTTGCCGCAGCCGGACTCGCCGACCACTGCCAGGGTTTTGCCGGCTTGCAGTTCAAAGGACACGCCATTCAGCGCTTGCACCTGAGCGTTGGGCTGGAACAGGCCGCGGGAGATTTCGTAGTGGCGGGTGAGGTCTCGGGCAGTCAGGACGGCGCTCATCAGGCCACCTCCGCAGTCAGGTTGAGCGGATAGAAGCAGCGCGCCGCGCCGCGTTCATGGGCATCCAGGTTCGGCCGTTGTTCACGGCAATGGGCCTGGGCGTAGGGGCAGCGTGGTGACAGCAAGCAGCCTTTCGGGCGGTCATAGCGCCCGGGGACGATACCGGGCAGGGTGGTCAGGCGGCGCTGGCCCTGGCTGTGCTCGGGGATCGCCTTGAGCAGCGCCTCGGTGTAGGGGTGGCTAGGGGCGCTGAACAGCTGCGGCACACTGCCGATCTCAACTGCTTGCCCGGCATACATCACGCAGACTCGCTGCGCGGTCTCGGCGACCACGGCCAGGTCATGGGTGATCAGCACCAGGCCCATGTCCTCCTGGCGTTGCAGATTGACCAGCAGGTCCATGATCTGTGCCTGAATGGTTACATCCAGCGCCGTGGTCGGTTCGTCAGCGATCAGCAGTTTCGGTTCGGCTGCAATCGCCATGGCAATCGCCACCCGTTGGCTCATGCCACCGGACAGCTGGTGCGGGTAGGCATTCAGGCGGCTGGCTGCGGCGGGGATTTCCACCTTGTCGAGCAGCTGCAAGGCGCGCTGGCGGGCAGCCTGGCCCTTGAGGCCAAGGTGCTGGCGCAGCACTTCCTCGATTTGAAAACCCACGGTAAAGCTGGGGTTGAGTGCGGTCATCGGGTCCTGAAAGACCATCGACAGGTCCTTGCCGATGATATGCCGACGCTGACGGCCCTTGAGGCGCAGCATGTCGGTGCCGTCGAACTGCAGGCTGTCGGCCGTGACGATGCCGGGGGCGTCAATCAGGCCCATCAGCGCCATCATGGTCACCGACTTGCCGGAGCCGGATTCGCCGACAATCGCCAGCACTTCGCCCTTTTCCACGCGCAGGTCGAGGCCATCGACTACCGGGATGGCGGTGGCGTCGCCGAAGCGCACGCTGAGGTTTTTGATATCCAACAGGCTCATGCGGGGTTCCTCACTGCGCATTCTTGAGTTTCGGGTCGAGTGCATCACGCAGCCCGTCGCCCATCAGATTGATTGCCAGCACGCTGAGCAGAATGGTCAGGCCCGGCAGGCTGACCACCCACCAGGCGCGCTCGATATAGTCGCGCGCCGAGGCCAGCATGGTGCCCCACTCAGGGGTTGGCGGTTGTACGCCGAGGCCGAGAAAGCCCAGGGCGGCGGCATCGAGAATCGCCGAGGAAAAGCTCAGGGTGGCCTGCACGATCAGCGGTGCCATGCAGTTGGGCAGCACGGTGATAAACATAAGTCGCGGCAGGCTGGCGCCGGCCAGGCGTGCAGCAGTGACGTAGTCGCGGTTCAGCTCACCCATCACTGCCGCGCGGGTCAGACGCACATAGGACGGCAGCGAGACGATGGCGATGGCAAAGATGGTGTTGATCAGCCCTGGGCCGAGGATGGCGACGATGGCCACCGCCAACAGCAACGAAGGCAGGGCCAGCATGATGTCCATCAGGCGCATGATCGACGGGCCGAGCAGGCGCGGGAAGAAACCGGCGACCAGCCCCATGAGAATGCCGGGGATCAGCGACATCAGCACCGAGGCCAGGCCGATCAGCAGCGACAGCCGTGCACCATGGATCAACCGCGACAGCAGGTCGCGGCCGACCTCATCGGTGCCCAGCAGAAACTGCAGTTGGCCACCTTCCAGCCAGGCCGGAGGGGTGAGCAGAAACTCGCGGTATTGCTCGCTGGGGTCATGCGGGGCGATCCACGGCGCAAACAGCGCACAGATCACCAGCAGGATCATAAAGGCCAGCCCGGCGACTGCGCCCTTGTTGTGGGCGAAGGCCTGCCAGAATTCCTTGAGCGGCGAGGGGTAGAACAGGCTCTGGTCTAGAGTGGTGGTCGTCATGGGCGAGCTTCCAGAGTGGGCCTGTGTAGGGTGGATGACGCTT
>NZ_JAUXXP010000029.1 GCF_030684895.1 Pseudomonas sp.
GTGTCGGCCGCACAACCTTTCCCTGGATTATCCGAGCAACAAAAATGCCGTTCACCTGGCTTGAATGAACGGCATCGGTGTTAAGGCGTTACTCAGCTATCCGGTAGCTCATAGGCATAAATCTTTTCCGCCTCCATCTGCTAACCGGCTTCGGCCAGCTCGCTGCTGGTCTGCTCGACATTGAGCGGGCCCTCGATCCAGAACGGCTGATACAGCGCATCGAGCAGCACACCCAGCTCGCTGGTGACATGCACGATCTGGTTCGACGGCGGTGGCGGCACATGGATGCACGCGCCGAAGTATGGCACTAGCAGGAACTCAGTCACTCGGCCTTCATCGGTGACATCCAGCGGCACGATATAGCCCGGCAGTTTGACTGATTGGCCATCCAGCGCCTGCACCACTGGCGCGGCAGGCGATTGCTGCATGGCCGCCGGGCGGGACTCGGCGAGGGCGTCGGCCAGCTGCGAGAGGTCGTGGATCGGCGCCGGTTCAACGACTTGTGGTGGGGCGTCGGCCGGAACCATTTCCGACCAGGTCAGCTCGCGCACCTCGGCAGCCGCCAGCGGCAGGGCCAGGGTGAACAGCAGGGTGGCGAGCAGAGAGCGGTGCATGCAAAAGCCTCATAAGCGGATCGATAAGCCATCGGCCAGGGATTGGCGATACGCCCGCCAGGCCGGTACACAGCCCATCAACAGGGCGGCGCTCAGAATAGCGCCGAGCAGCGTCCACTCATAGCGGGTCGGCAGATTCAGTGGCAGGTACAGGCCGTAATTCGCCTGCACATAGCCCTGCGCCCCGGCGATACCCAGGTACAGCAACAGTAACCCGAGCAGCACGCCCGCCAGGGCCAGGGTAAAGGCCTCGACGATCAGCAGGCTGGCGATATGCCAAGGGCGCGCGCCGACCGAGCGCAGAATTGCCATTTCCCGGCGGCGTTCGTTAAGGCTGGTGAGAATCGCCGTAAGCATGCCGATCAGCCCGGTCAGCACCACGAACAGCGAAACCACGAACAGCGCTTTCTCGGCGGTGCCCATCAGGCTCCACAACTCCTGCAGGGCTACGCCGGGCAGGATCGCCAGCAGCGGCTCACCGCGAAACTCGTTGATCTCCCGTTGCAGGCTAAAGGTGGCGATCTTGCTGTTCAGGCCGAGCATGACGGCGGTGATCTGCTTGGGCTGTAGGTCCATGGCCCGCGCTTGTTCCGCGCTGACCTTGGCCGCACCGCGTGCCGGCATACCGTTTTGCCAGTCGACATGCAGGGCCTCCATGCCGGCCAGGGAGATATGCAGGGTGCGGTCTACTGGAGTGCCGGTGCGTTTGAGGATGCCGACCACCTTGAACGGTTTGTCGTCGTGCTTGACCAGGCTGATGGTGGCCACGCCATGGGCCAGCACCAACTCCTGATCAAGCTGGTAGTTGAGCGCTTGCGCCACTTCGGCGCCGAGCACCACTTCAAACGGGTCGTCGGCAAAGGCGCGGCCGCTGCTCAGTTGCAGTGGCTGGCTGCGGGCATAGCGGTAGTGCTCGAAATACGCCGGGCTGGTGCCCATCACCCGGTAGCCGCGGTGCGAGTCGCCGAGGGAGATCGGGATCGCCCACTTGACCTGACGATGGTCGGCGAAGTGCTCGAAGCTCTCCCAGCGAATATTGTTGGTGGCGTTACCGATGCGAAATACCGAATACAGCAGCAGGTTCACGCTGCCGGAGCGCGCGCCGACAATCAGGTCGGTGCCGCTGATGGTGTTGGCAAAGCTGGCGCGGGCTTCGGTGCGCACCCGCTCGACGGCAAGCAACAGGCATACAGAGAGGGCGATGGCGAACACCGTCAGCCAGGCGGTAAAGCGGCGGTTGCCCAGGCTGGCGAGGGCGAGACGCAATAGGTACATCGTTAAATCTCCGCCAAGCGGGTGGCTTTGTTCAGCTCGGCC
>NZ_JAUXXP010000036.1 GCF_030684895.1 Pseudomonas sp.
ATCGGCATGGAAGTGCTGGTGACCTTCCTCGAAGGCGATCCCGACCAGCCGCTGGTCACCGGTTGCCTGTACCACGCCGCCCACGTCGTGCCCTACGCGCTGCCAGCGAACAAAACCCGCAGCCTGTTCAAAACCCTGAGCAGCCCAGGCGGTGGCGGCTACAACGAGCTGCGCATCGAAGACAAAAAAGGCGCCGAACAGATCTACCTGCACGCCCAGCGCGACTGGGACGAAAACATCGAGCACGACCAGAAAATCCGCATCGGCCACGAACGCCACGACACCGTCGAAGCCAACAGCTACAGCCAGTTTCTCGCCGAAGAACACCGCACCACCCACGCCGACCGCAAGGTGGAAACCCGCAGCAACGACCACCTCACCGTCGGGCAGAAACAGCATGTAAAAGTCGGCGTCGGCCAATTCGTCGAAGCCGGCAACGAAATCCACTACTACGCCGGCAGCAAAGTGGTGATCGACGCCGGCATGGAACTCACCGCCAGCGGCGGCGGTAGCTTCCTCAAACTCGATCCGAGTGGCGTCACCCTGAGCGGCGCGACGATCAAGATCAATTCGGGTGGTGGGCCGGGGAAGGGGTCGGGGATCAACATATTGCCCGCCATCACCCCTGCTGCTGCAGCGATAGCCCTGGCAGGTGACCTGCTTAAAGGCCCCGCTGCCAACACCTTAGTACCACCACCGAAGCCACTTAAGCTGGTCGATACGCTGGAGGAGGAAGAGGAAGAAGAGGAGCTGGAAGAAGAAACGCCCGTAGGCATTACCCTGCGTATCGGCGTGTTCTTTGATGGCACCGGCAATAACCTGGCGAACTCCGCTGTCACCGAGCAGTGCCGCCGTGACGACTTACAGTTGCTAGATGAACCTGCATTACGGGAGACCATCAACTACTGCGCAATCCATGGTTATCGCGACAACAATGCGGCGGGTGTATTCGATAAAACCCCGGATAGCAGCTACGGCAATGGAGCCAGTAACGTGGCGTTGCTGCATGACCTCTATCAGGACGATAGCCGCAACGTCCTTGCCCCCGATACAAAGCAGGCTTTCTTGCGGGTATACCTTGAAGGGATCGGCACTAGCAGTGGCGAGTCAGATTCGCTGCTTAGCCAGGGGACTGGGCTAGGTGGTACCGGTGTAGTCGCACGAGTCGCACAAAGCCCGGAGAAGATCCAGGAGCAGTTAAATCGACTGATGGCTACCAACCCCGAGCTACAAGTCAACAATATCGAGTTCGATGTTTTTGGCTTTAGTCGTGGTGCCGCCGCCGCCCGCCATTTCGCCAATGAACTACTTAAGTCCGGCGGCGGCATAGTGGCTCCTACACTCAATTCGCAGACCCAAGGCTTTCTTGAAAGCTTCAACTGGCATGAGCATGCCAGCATCAACTTTATCGGCCTATTCGATACGGTAGCCGCCATTGTTAACCCGGCGCGCGGCGACCTGAGTCCGGCCAACGAATACAACCCAGGCGTCAACCTGTACCTGCCCGCAGGCTGTGCACGCAAGGTTGTACAACTGGCTGCCCGTGATGAAATGCGCCTTAACTTTGCGCTCAACAGCGTGGCACCGCAGCATCAGGAAATAAGCCTACCTGGGGTGCACTCCGATATAGGCGGTGGTTACCGCAACAGCATGACCGAAAAGTTGCTGATCAGCCGCCCGCGCGCCACCCTGGTAACCCCTGCCCAGCCGCTGGAACGCAGCCGGGCCTGGCGGGAAACCCAAGAAGCTATTGACCTGCTGGAGCAGCGTGGTCTGCCCGGAGAGGGCGAAATTAAACCCGCTAAATGGTTCATTGCAGTACCCGGCCGCGCCAACGAAAACTCACAAACCCAAAGGGCCATGGTCGCGGCGGCCATCACCCGCACAGTGCGGGGGGAGCTATCGCGAGTCTATCTACGCGTTATGCGTGAGTTGGCTGCTCAAAATGAGGTTCCTTTCAAACCAGTTCCCAATACCACCGCAGTTGCAATCCCCGATGACTTGCAGGCTATTGCGGAAAAAATCATGGCCCAGGCTCACAGTGCAATGGGTCGCTTATCTCCCGCAGAAGAACGTCATCTGCACGCCCGTTATATCCATCTGTCCGCACACTGGACGCCAAGCAAAGGGCTGTTAATCAACAAGCCAGCAGAGAACCAACGCGCGGTCTATTCCAATAAGCCACATAAAGGATATCCAGAATGAAACTGCCAGCACCGTTGCTATGGCTAGTAGCTGTTCTTCTAAGTGGCTGTGCCAACGGTCAGGGCCGGCCAGATCTGCCGTATGGCAGTTGGAATATCGGCCTGGGTGCCCCCAGTCACATGGAGGTCTGGGTAGAAAGCGTGGATGTCATTGATCGCCGCGGCTTGGTGTTCGAGCGCGTGCATAGCGGCACGGTATCTTATACAGGCAACCCTGTGGGCTGGCCAAAAAGGGTAGGAGGAGGAGGGGGGAAGTCAATTTCTGGGGTCGATTTGCCGGAGTTTATCTTTGTGCGTTGGCAATCGCTGGCTGAGCCGCAGACCTACAACGTACGCATCAATATTCCGCTGTGGGTGCGAGAAGAGATGCTCAAACCTCGGGAAGTCGCAGACTGCTCACGCAAGGAGCCTAGACCCACAAAGATTGCGTACCTAAGCACCTTCGACATCATTCTAGCTCCCGGCGGCGTCGCCAAGATTTGGTTGACCGGTGGCTGCCTGAAGTCCATCGAACTCGGCCGTTTTGAAGGGAAGATCAGTAAAGATGGCCCCGATATGGGGAACAACAATGGCCAATATGCTTACCCTCCCAGCCCAGAAGCAGAAGCCTATATCAAGAAGTTCGGCATTCCTTATGGAAGCTGGTAAGCCATGCACGCGCTCTGGTTTTTGTTCATTTCGCCTTTGGGTTCAAACACTGCTCATAGCGTGGACAGCTTCAACGACAGGCCAAGCTGGCTCCCTGAAAATAGCCGCAATTTGACACGGAACGTACATCCGACAGGCAGGAAGCCTATGCCCAGCGACACCACCACTCGACCTGTGCTCACTCGCCAGCCCTATAAAAGGCCGGCGACTTTTACGCGTGCCTGTCAAAAAGCTTTAGCTGTCCTGAGGGTCCGGCTCAGCAGCCGCTTCCAGGTTTCCGCCCCCATTATTCGGACCTTCTTGCAGCCATGAGCAGTATCAATCTATCCCTGGCCTTTCGCCTGACCACCTCACTACCCACTGCCCAGGAACATGCCGATGCACTTTGGCAGGTGGCGCAACTGCTGAAACGTTATGGGTTGCCAGAGCATCAATGGCATCCACCTGCGGATACGCCACAGTCATCAATAGCCCTGCAGGCGTTCGAGCCAAGCGGTGCCTCGCAAGCACTTGTAGACGCCGCCTTACAGGCCGAAAAAGACTCGCCCAACGCCTTGGTAGGTAGCTGGCGCAGCCTGGGGGTCTGGAACGGACTGGAGAAAGAGGGCGCTGCTGCATTCGACCTGACCCTGTCGAGCATGCCCAGCTCACCTTGCACCCTGACCTTGCAAACCAAATCACTGCCTAGCCTTGACCAACTTGAGCCACTGATTGAACTGCTGCGTGAACTGATCAGCACATGGCCCTGGCCTGTGACCATGACCTCCATTGGGCCTGCCCGCTATTTCGCCATGCATCAGGTCTTCAAGGATCGCCTGGGGGCCGGCTGGATTCTGTACTTACCGCAAATCATTGCAGAAGACGCACTCTCCACTAGCGCCGGCGTCTTCCCTGTCTCTAGCGCAGAGAAACAGCTTGGAACGCTGATCGCCAGCGTTTGCGATGCGGTCTTCGACGTACGCAACCCCGCGCATATCCAGGCGGCCAACGCCATCGAAGTCAGCCTTGCAGACCGCGATCTGCTGCCACTGCACACGGCACTCTGAATTGATTACCCAACCACTGCTCACCCTCTGCCCTCTGAATACAAGGAGCACCCAATGCTGAAACGCCTCTGGCCAACCGCCCTGCTCGCTCTGGCCCTGTGCCTCTCCGCCTGCAGCGGCAATTACAAGTTCAACGATGACGAATACCGCCCCCTGGGCGAACCGCAAGCAGTGAAACGCGGCAACTGACCGCAAGGAGTTAACAACCATGGAACTGGTCTTCGATGTGGTCAGTGCACAGCAGTTCGTGCCAGGTCTATTGACCACCAAAACCTTCAAGCAGGCCGGCGGCATTATTGGTCGGGCTGAGGAATGCGATTGGGTGATCCCGGATCGCAAGCGTGTGCTATCCAGTCGGCATGCCGAGGTGAGCTATCGCAATGGCTCCTTCTACCTGACCGACACCAGCAGCAATGGCATCCAGCTGAAAGACAGCGGCGCCAGCCTGCGCAAGGGCGAGGCCCAGCGTATCGAGCATGGCAGCGTGTATTGCTTCGGTGATTTCGAGATTCGTGCGCGGCTGATTCAGGACCCGGCCATGTTCGCAGGCGACATCGGCCGTGCGCAGCCGGCCGGCAGCATCATCCCGGACGATGCCTTCCTCGACCTCGATCCGCTGACCGCCATCGATCAGCAGGAGCGCGTGTATGCCGAGGTCGATGACCTGACGGCGATTCTGCGCCCGCATAACGTGCAGGCGCAGCAGCGCGACTACGCGCAGATTGATGAAGAAAACCTGCTGGTGCCAGCGCTGGTAATGCCAACGCCTGAGCCGCAGCCCAAGCGTGCACCGGAACCGGTACGTCTGCCGCCGACCTTCTGGGAAAAATTCGGCGAAGCCCTTGGGGTCAAACTCGATGATCTTGATGACGAGGCCCGCGAAGCCCTGGCCATTCACAGCGCCAAGCTGCTCAAGCAGAGCATCGGCAGCCTGCAGCAAAGCCTGCGCACGCGCAGCGAGCTGAAGAATGAACTGCGCCTGGCCCTGACCACCGTGCAAAGCGCTGGCAACAACCCGCTCAAGCACACCGCCGACAGCAGTGAAGCGCTGAGCGCCCTGTTGCGTGGCGGCAAGGCCGGGCAACTGAGCGCCGAGCAGACCATCAGCCGCAGCTTCCGTGACCTGCAGGCGCACCAGGTGGCGCTGCTCGCCGCCAGCCGTGCAGCGGTCAAGGGCATGTTCGAGCAACTGTCGCCGGAGCAGCTGAGCCTGCGTTTCGAGCGCGAAGGCCGCAAGCCGCTGATCGCCACTGCTGGCAGCCGCTGGCGCGCCTATCGTCGCCTGCACAGTGCCCTGGAGCAGAACGACGACTGGAGCGACCGCCTGTTCGCCCGCGACTTCGCCAACACCTACGAAGAACAGGTTCGCCTGATCGCCACCCTCAACACCGACGTTCAAGGATGATCTCCATGCACCGTTTCACCTGCCTGGCCCTGTTGGCCGCCCTGCTCAGCCTGACCGGCTGCGCGGCACTTTCGCCCTATTCGGATATGACCAAGCTCGACCTGACCCTTAACGGCAGCGATGAGCTCAACCCGGATCTCAACGGCCGCCCTTCACCGATCGTCCTGCGCCTGATCGAGCTGAAACACCCGGTGGCCTTTGAAACCGCCGATTTCTTCTCGCTCTATCAGCGCCCGAAAGAAGCCCTGTCACCGGATATGGTGGTGCTCGAAGAGCTGGAACTGCGCCCGGGCGAGCAACGCGAAATGAAGCTCTCGGTACAACCCGGCAGCCGCTATGTCGGCGTGCTGGCGGCCTACCGCGACCTGCCGGAAAGCAACTGGCGCGTAGTCATTCCGCTGCAAGAACAGGAACGCAACAGCAGCGTGCTGACCCTTGATGCCCTGGGCATCAAGACCCAGGACGACATCAACAAGGAAGGGAAATAAGCCATGGCCATGCATAAAGTGGTCTGGCAGGAAGGCATGCTGCTGCGCCCGCAGCACTTCCAGCAGAACGACCGTTACTACGACTACCAGCTGAAAACCCGCACGCAGAAGCTCGACAGCTACGCCTGGGGCTTTTTCGAGCTGGAGATCGACCGCCAGTTCCTCAATATGGGCAAGCTGGTGGTGAGCAAGGCCAGCGGCATCCTGCCCGACGGCACCCTGTTCGACATCGGCGCCGAGCGCGAGCCGCTGGCCCTCGACGTGCCGCCGAACACCGGCAACACCCCGGTGTACTTGGCTCTGCCATTGGTTACCGGCAACCATATCGAGAGCCGCCGCCCTGAGCAGCAGGACGTGCTGGCGCGCTTCACCGCCTTCGATGAGGAAGTCACCGACTCCAACGCCGGCGACAGCGCATCGAGTCAGGTCAGCTGTGGCCGCCCGGATTTCCGCCTGCTGCTCGGCGAGCAACAGAGCGACCAGGCCTACGTCAAACTGCAGCTGTGCGACGTACTCGATACCACCCCGGACGGGGTGATCAGCATTGATCCGGAATTTATTCCAACCTACGTCAACTTCCAGGCTTCCGGCTACCTGCTCAGCTGCCTCAAGGAAGTGATCAGCATGCTCGCCCACCGTGGCGACATTCTGGCCGAACGGATTCGCGCCACCGGCAAGGTCGGCGGTGCGGAAGTCGGCGACTTTATGATGCTGCAGCTGATCAACCGCTTCGAGCCGGTGCTGCGTCATTACCTGGGCATCGAGCAGGTGCATCCGGAGCAGATCTACCGCGAATTGCTCGGCCTGCTTGGTGAACTGGCGACCTTCTCCAGCGAGATCAAACGCCCGCGCCTGGAAGGCCGTTATCTGCACAGCGACCAAGGCGTGAGCTTCCGCAAGCTGATGGATGCGATCCGCCAGGTGCTGTCGATGGTGCTGGAACAGCACGCCATCGAGATGCTTTTGCAACAGCGTCAGTACGGCATTCAGGTGTCGCCGCTGCACGACCACAAGCTGCTCGCCACCTCCACCTTCGTCCTCGCCGCCAGCGCCCAGTGCGATTCGGAAGAACTGCGCCAGCGCCTGCCGGCACACCTCAAGGTCGGCCCGGTGGAGCAGATCCGCCAACTGGTCAACCTGCACCTGCCAGGTATCAAGGTCAAACCGATGCCCGTGGCGCCACGGCAGATCCCCTTCCACTCGGGGAAAACCTACTTCGCCCTGGAACTGGGCTCCGAGGAACTGGCGCAGCTGGAACGCTCCGGCGGTTTCGCTTTCCACGTGTCCGGCGAGTTCTCCGGGCTTGAGATGAAATTCTGGGCGATCAGGAACTGACGATGACTACCAAGGAAATGGAATACGGCCAGGACGACAAAACCGTCATCCTCAACCGCAAAGGTGATGCCCCGGCGCACAGCCCGCTGACTGACTTCGCCGCGCCGCCAAAATTCGAGCAGCTGGAAGAGCGGATGATCTACGCCGCACGCCTGCGCCCGGCAGAGAGCTTCAATATCAGCCTCAACCCGCTGGTCGCAGCCGCCGCTACCCTGCTCTCGGAAGTGGTGCGCCTCAAGCACAGCTTCGACAGCGAAGACATGCACGCGCTGAACCAGCGCCTGGCCAGCGCCATCAAGCTGTTCGAGCACCGCGCCCTGCATGAAGGCGCGGAAAGCAGCCAGGTGATGGCCGCACGCTACGTGCTCTGCACCGTGGTCGACGAGGCCGTGGTGACCACGCCCTGGGGCAACGAGAGCGAATGGTCGCAGATGAGCCTGCTGTCCTCGTTCCACAACGAGACCTTCGGCGGTGAAAAGTTCTTCCAGCTGCTCGAGCGCCTGTCGCGCAACCCGGTCAAGCACCTGCCGATGCTCGAACTGATGTACCTGTGCCTGTCGCTCGGTTTCGAGGGCAAATACCGCGTACTGCCGCGCGGCATGCTTGAACTGGAAGCCGTGCGTGACAGCCTCTACCGGCAGATCCGCCAGATGCGCGGTGACGTGCCGCGCGAAGTGTCGCCGCACTGGCAGGGGCTGAAAGACACCCGCCGGCGCCTGGTGCGCATCGTGCCGTGGTGGCTGGTGGCGCTGTTTACCCTGGTGTGCCTGGTGGTGATGTATGGCGGTTTCGCCTGGGTATTGGGCGAACAGCGCGAGACTATTTTGCAGCCGTACGAGCAACTCGACCCGTCTGCGGGTGTAAGCATGGATGATCTGAAATGAAGCCTTTTTTCGGCAAGTTAGCCGCATTTTTCCGCAAGACCTGGGTCTGGAGCCTGTGTCTGGTATTGGTTCTGGCGCTGCTGGTGTGGTTTGTCGGCCCACTGCTGGCGGTCAACGATTACAAGTTCTGGGAATCGGCCACCAGCCGATTGCTGAGCATCAGCCTGCTGTTCCTGATCTGGGGCCTGGCCATGGTCTTTGCCAGCTGGAAGGCCACCGCCCGCAAAAAGGCCGAAGAAGACGACGCCGACGCCCAGGAGCGCCTGCGCCGCGAAGGCCTGATCAACGAAGAACAGGTCGAACTGCGCAATCGTTTCAAGCAGGCCCTGCACACCCTCAAGCGCTCCAGCCTGTATCGCGGGCGCAGCGAAAAGTGGCGCAATGAGCTGCCCTGGTACCTGCTGCTCGGCCCACAGAGCAGCGGCAAGACCAGCCTACTGGACTTCTCCGGCCTGGACTTCCCGCTTAACCGCGGTGACCAACAACGCCTGACCAAGGACGTTTCCGGCACCCGTTATGCCGACTGGTATTTCGCCGACCACGCGGTGCTGATCGACACCGCAGGGCGCTACCTGACCCAGCCCGATCCGGCCATCGACAGCCGCGCCTGGGACACCCTGCTGGGCCTGCTGCGCAAACGCCGCGCGCGCCCGCTGAACGGCGTGTTGGTCAACATTCCGGTGGAGCAGCTGCAAGGTGGCAGCGAAATCGAACTGGAAAACCTCGCCCGCCAGACCCGTCAGCGCCTGCAGGATATCCATCAGCGTTTAGGCGCCGATGTGCCGGTGTACCTGGTGCTGAGCAAGGCCGACAAGGTGCTGGGCTTCGATGAGTTCTTCGACCAGCTGTCACGCGAAGAAAGCGATCAGGTACTCGGCGCCAGCTTCCGCAAGGAGCAGAACGCCACCGATGTGCAGGTGATTCGCCAGGAGTTTGAAGAACTGCTGCGCCGCCTCAACAGCCAGGTGATCCTGCGCATGCACCAGGAGCGCGACACCCAGCGCCGTGGTCGCATTCTCGACTTCCCGCACCAGTTGGGCCTGCTCGGCGAGCGTCTGTGCCTGTTCAGCGAGCTGGCCTTCAGCGGCAACCGCTACCAGCGCGCCAGCCAGCTGCGTGGTTTCTACCTGACCAGCGCACCGGAACTGAACGACCAGCTCGACCCGAGCACCAGCAGCATCGGCCGCAACCTGGGCCTGTCCAGCAATGCCCTGCCGACCTTCCGCACCGGTCGTGCACGTTTTATCAATCACCTGCTCAGCCGGGTGATCTTCCCCGAAGCCGATCTGGCCGGCCTCGATCAGAAGGAAGTGCGCCGTATCGACTGGGGCCAGCGCGCCATGTACGCCACCGCTTTGGTGGTACTCGGGGTATTCGGCGTGGTCTGGGCCGGCGGTTTCTCCGGCAACCACGGCCGCCTGGAGCAGCTGCGCGACCTGGCTCAGCAACTGACTCAGCAACACAACAGCCTCGGCGTTCAGGACGATGCCCTGCGCACCCTCAAGGCGCTGGACCACAGCTACGCCGCCACCCAGGTATTCCCGCCGGTGGATGAGGTGTCTTACCTGCAACGCGGCGGCCTGTACCAGGGCGAGAAAGTCGACCCGACGCTGCAACAGGCCTACCGCGCCGAGCTGGAAAACCTCCTGCTCAGCCGCGTCGGTCGCCAACTGGAAGCGCAAGTGCGCGCCAACCTGGGTGACCGCGAGCGCCTGCTCAACAGCCTGCGTGCTTATCTGATGCTCAATCTGGAGCAGCGCCGCGACAAGGCCTTCCTGCAGGAGTGGCTGGCGGCCGACTGGTCGCTGCGTTACGCCGGCAACAGCGTCGGCCAACGCGGCCTGAACGAGCACTTCGAGCGCCTGCTGTCCGAGTCGTTCGCGCCCTACTCGCTGAACGAGCCGCTGGTGGCCCAGGCCCGGCAGATCCTGCGCAGCGAATCGCTGGCCAACGTGGTCTACCGCATGCTTCGCGAAGAAGCGCGCAGCCTGCCGGACTACCGCCTAAGCCAGAAACTCGGCCCACAGGCCGGGCTGTTCGCCGGCAGCGACTACGCCATTCCGGGTTTCTATACCCAGGTTGGTTACCAGAAAACCTTCACCGCCAAGGGCGCCGACCTGGTGCGCGAGCTGCTGCGCGACAACTGGGTACTCGGCGAAGGCGACACCCTGAGCAGCAACGACCTCAGCCGTCTGCTGGTGGAAATGGAGCAGCTGTACTTCCGCGATTACGCCAACTACTGGGGCGAAGCCCTCGCCCAGCTGTCGCTGGACCCTATCGGCAGCGCCGGTCAGGGCGCCCTGCAGCTGGCTGGCCTGACTTCCGCCAACTCGCCACTGCTGCAACTGCTGGTGGAAGTGCGCGACAACACCCGCTTTAAAGGCCTGGCCGAAGCCGCCGATGATGCAGGCGCTGCCGCCGAAGCGCTGCAAGGCGCCAAGGGCAAACTGGGCAAGGCCGCTAAACTGGCCACCGCAGCCGCCGAACAGGCGCAAGCGGCACTGGTGAAAAACCTGCCGGACACCGCGCGCAAAACCCTAGAGCGCCGCTTCGAACCGCTGCACCGCTTGCTCGACGAAAACGGCGGTGCCGGTCCGGAACTGGCCAACACCCTGCAGGCACTGGATGCCCTGCAACTGCAACTGGCCAGCCTGGCCCACGCCAGCGCGCCGGAGCAAGCCGCGTTTGAACTGGCCAAGGCGCGTATGGCCGGCCAACGTGACGCAATCAACCAAGTGCGCAGCAGTGCCGCACGCCTGCCGCAACCGGTCGGCAACTGGCTTGGCCTGCTTGCCGAAGACAGCTGGATGCTGGTGCTCAACGACGCCTACCACTACCTCAACCAGCGTTATAAGAGCGAGCTGTACGCCGCTTACAACGGCTCGTTGAAACAGCGTTATCCGTTCAGCGCACACAGCGAAAGCGATGTGGCGATTGCCGATTTCCGCGAGTTCTTCAAGGCTCAGGGGATTGCCGAACGCTTCTTCGACAACTACCTCAAGCCCTTCGTCAGTGGCACCGCCGGCCAGTACCAGCTGCGCCGCGTGGATGGCCGTGGCCTGCCGTTGTCGCGTGAGTTCCTGCTGCAGATGAGCCACGCGCAAACCATCCGCCGCAGCTTCTTCGCCGAGAACCCCAACGAGCCGAAAGTGCTGTTCAAGCTCGAACCCTACTCGCTGGATTCCAGCCTGGGCCGCGCCGACTTCCGCTTCGGTAACCAGCAGATGGAATACCGCCACGGGCCCATCGTGCAGACCGCTTTCAGCTGGCCGGCCGAAGCCAATGAAGGGCGCACCAGCCTGGTGGTCGAAGAGCTCGGCGGGCGCAAGGTGGGTATCGAGAAGAACACCGGCCCCTGGTCGCTGTTCCGTCTGCTCGACCTGATGAGCGTGGACTATCACAGCGGCCGCGATGTGCTGATGCTCAAGGCCGACCTCGGCGGCCTGCGCGCCAACTACCTGTTGCACAGCCAGCGCTCGCCAAACCCGTTTGACCTGGACCAGCTGCGCAGCTTCAAACTGCCGGCCACGCTCTGATGCAGGAGGTTGCCAACCGCTGGCGCAGCGCTGCGCGTACCGACACCGGCAAGGTGCGGGCGCGCAACGAGGATGCCTTTCTGGCCCTGCCGGAACAGGGCCTGTGGGTGGTTGCCGACGGCATGGGCGGGCACCAGAACGGTGCCCTGGCCAGCCGCCTGATTGTCGAGCAGTTGGCTGAGCCGAGCGCAGGCGATTTGCCGCAGCGTCTGGAGGAGCTGCGCAAGCGCCTGCATTCGCTCAACCGCCGCCTGTGCCAGGAGCTGACCGTCACCGCCGCCCATCCGGACCCGGTGATCGGCAGCACGGTCGTGGCGCTGCTAATCGAAGGCGATCGCGCCGCCTGCGTGTGGGCCGGCGACAGCCGCTGCTACCTGTGGCGTGGCAGTCGGTTGTATCAGCTCAGCCGCGATCACTCGCTGCTGCAGCAACTAATTGATGAGCAGCAACTCAGCCCCAGCGAAGCTGCTCGGCATCCGGCAGCCCACGCCCTGACCCGCGCCATCGGCGCCAGTGACGAGCTGAAACTGGAAATTCTCGAACTCGATGTGCTGCCCGGCGATGCCTTTCTGCTGTGCAGCGATGGCCTCTACCAGGGCCTGTCGGCCGATGCGCTGGGCGCTGCGCTGAACCTGCCCTCGCCACAGCTGACGCTGAATCGTTTGTTCCAGCAGGCCCTCGACGGCCCGGCGCGGGACAACCTGAGTGCGGTGGTGATCCGCCGATGAGGACTCACGGATGAGTGAACAGCTGCTCGACGACCTGCCGCTGGCCAGCCCCCCGGCCAGCGACCTGACCTACTTCGCTCTGGCCGCGACGGCCGCCAAACCGGCCGTGCACGCCCCGCGCGAAGTACTCAGCGAACTGCCGGAAGTACTCGGCGGCCGCTACAAGATCGAGCGTCTGCTCGGCGTCGGCGGCATGGGCGCGGTGTATCGCGCGCGTGACCTGCTACGCGAACAGTTCGGTGACCCCGAGCCCTATGTGGCGCTGAAAACCCTCAGCGATGACTTCGCCGAATACCCGGACGCCAACGCGCTGCTGTACAGCGAGTTCGCCCTCACCGCACGGCTTAATCATCCGCATGTGGTGCGCCTGTTCGGCTTCGAGGTGGATGTATCGAGCCAGCGCGCCTTCCTCACTCTGGAGCTGCTCAAGGGCCTGACCCTCGACCAGTTACTTAGCGAGCGCCCCGAGGGTCTGCCCTGGAGCGAGCTGCAGGAAATCGCCATCGCCCTGCTCGATGCCCTGAGCTATTCACACAGCCTCGGCGTACTGCATGGCGACCTGAAACCCAGCAATGTGATGCTCGCCGAAGACGGCCTGCGCCTGTTCGATTATGGTCTCGGCCAGCCCGTGGAAGGACTGCTGCCTGGCCTGCCACGCTTGTGCCGCAACCGCTTTACCGCCTGGACGCCGCGCTACGCCGCCCTGGAATTGCTCGACGGTGCGCCGCTAACCGCCGCCGCCGACGTCTATGCACTGGCATGCGTGCTGTATGAGCTGGCCAGCGGGCGCCACCCGTTCAGCCGGCAGAGCGCCAAACAAGCCAAGGCCATGGAGCTGGACAAACAGCTGCAACGCCCCGAGCAGTTACCGGCGCATTGCTGGCCCGCCCTGCGCACCGCGCTGGCGTTCGATGAAGCGCAGCGCCGCATCAGTTGTGCGCAGCTGCTTGAGGTATTTCGCCAGCCCACGCCCAGCGGCTGGCGGCGCTGGCTCCGGCGCAGTTGAACGCAGCACGCGCACAGCAGCATCAATGGATGATCTTTTAACAAGGAAATGACTATGTTCAACCCGGCCAATGAAACCCACTTCAGCCTGAGCATCGAAGGCCTTGAGCACGACCTGCAAGTGCTCGAGTTCAGCGGCCGCGAAGCCATCAGTCAGCCTTATCGTTTCGAGGTGGAACTGATCAGCGAGAACGCCGAACTGGATCTGCAGAGCCTGCTGCATCAGCGCGCCTATCTTGCTTTTACCCCAGACGGCTTGGGCATTCACGGCCTGATCTACCAGGTCGCGCAAGCCGAATCCGGCAAGCGCCTGACCCGCTACAAACTGAGTATCGTGCCGCAACTGAGCTACCTGGTCCTGCGCACCAACCAGCGGATTTTCCAGCACCTGACGGTGCCGCAGATCGTTGCCCAGGTGCTGCAGGAACATGGCATCGCCCTAGGTGGTTACCAGTTCCAGCTCGGCCCAACGGTTTATCCCACGCGCGACTACTGCGTGCAGTACGACGAGAGCGACCTGCACTTCGTCCAGCGCCTGTGTGAGGAAGAAGGCATTCACTACCACTTCCAGCACAGCGAGCAGGGCCACGTGCTGGTCTTCGGTGATGACCAGAGCGCCTTCGGCAAACTCGGCCAGCCCACCGCCTACCTGCAGGACAACGGCATGACCGCCGACGAGCCGGTGATCAAGCGCTTCGCCGTGCGCCTGGAAACCCGAACCAGCCGCACCACCCGCCGCGATTACGACTTCGAGCAACCGCGTCTGCTGATGGAAGCCACCTTCAAGGAAGACCGCGACCCCGAGGCCAAGCCGCTGCCGGACCTAGAGGACTACGACTACCCCGGCCGCTTTGTCGACCGTGCGCGCGGTAAACACCTCAGCCAACGCAACCTCGAACGCCACCGCGCCGATTACCGCCTGGCTGAAGGCCGTGGCGATCAGCCGAAACTGCTCAGCGGGCACTTTCTCGAACTCTCCGATCACCCGCGTGACGACTACAACGACCTCTGGCTGCTGCATGAGGTGATCCACCAAGGCAAGCAGCCGCAGGTGCTGGAAGAGTCCGTCACCAGCCATACCGAAGCCAGTGATGGCTTCCAGCAGGGCTACCGCAACCACTTCACCGCCACCCCCTGGGACGTGCCCTACCGCCCGCCATTGGCCCATCCAAAACCCAAGGTGCTCGGTAGCCAAACCGCCGTGGTCACCGGCCCAGCGGGTGAAGAAATCCACTGCGACGAATACGGCCGCATCAAAGTGCAGTTCTTCTGGGACCGTGAAGGCCAAGCCGACGACAAAACCAGCTGTTGGCTGCGCGTGGCCTCCAGCTGGGCCGGTGATGGCTACGGCGGTATCGCCATACCGCGGATCGGCATGGAAGTGCTGGTGACCTTCCTCGAAGGCGATCCCGATCAGCCACTGGTGACCGGCTGCCTGTACCACGCCGAGCACGTGGTGCCCTACGACCTGCCGGCGAACAAGACCCGCACCGTATTCAAAACCCTCAGCACGCCAGGCGGTGGCGGCTACAACGAGCTGCGCATCGAAGACAAGAAAGGCGCCGAGCAGATCTACCTGCACGCCCAGCGCGACTGGGATGAAAACATCGAGCACGACCAAAAGATCCGCATCGGTAACGAACGCCACGACACCGTCGAAGCCAACAGCTACACCGAGCTCAAAGCTGAAGAAAACCTCACGGTGAAAACCGAGCGCAAGGTCGAGGTCAAACCCGACGACCACCTCACCGTCGGGCAGAACCAGCACATCAAACTCGGCACCGCCCAACTGACCAAAGCCGGCCGCGAAATCCACCTCAAGGCCGGACAGAAGATGGTCATCGAAGCCGGCACCGAACTGACGATCAAAGCCGGCGGCAGCTTTATCAAACTCGACCCCGGTGGCATCACCCTGCTCGGCCCAATGGCCAAAATCAACGCCGGCGGCGCACCGGGTAAGGGCTCGGGAATCAAGATCAAACCACCGGTGCTGCCGGGAGTAGCGGATAGCGATAAGGCGGGGAGTTTGTTGGATGAGGCGTTGCTCAATCAGCTTGAGCAGACCAAGAAAAAGCCCAAACGCACGCTCAATTTCTCCGGTTAACAGGGATTAGGAATGACCACCATGACCTCCCGCAATCGCGCACCACTCCAACACCGAGCCACCTCTTCGCTCGCAGCACTCGCCCTCTGTGCTGCAGCACTTATGAGCAATGCCCAGGCAGCGCCGTGTCCAGCCAGTAACTTCGATGACTTCTTCAAGACACTCCAAGACAGGCCGGAAATACGCATGAACCATGTGCGCAAACCACTGACGCTTCAGTGGGTCGAGATGCAAGGCGACCTGCCCCACGTCAAAAACAGCGCAGCTTCCGACCCTGGTCGAGAGCTTCAGGGTGTCTTCGCACTGCAGAAGAGCAAAGGCTTGAAAGCAACGGTAGAGCGCCCCGACCGAGTCATCTTGCGCGATGAGAACGGCGAGTCACTTGTCATATTGGTATTCGAGCAGAAAAACTGCTGGACGCTGAACAGGATCGAGGACTGGTCGCTGGGACAGCAGCTTTACACCACCAGCGCCGCCGATCCGGCTGCCATCGCCATTAAACGAGGTGACCTCTACATCCGTATCGCCGGCGAAACACCATCGAACTCGCTCATCGCGCTTTACGCTTCAGCGCTGGACAACTACCTGTACGGCGCCAGCCTGGGGTCTGCAAAGGCAGCTTACGCCGCCGCGGGAATCAGCCTTTCCGGACAGGCACCGCAGCTGCCCACCCCACGCATGCAGAATCTACTAGAAACCGCTGCCAAGACCATCCCCGAAGCGGGAATCACGCTTGCCTACTTCTACTGCGACGAGGGGGAATCCGGCAGCAACCTCCCCTGCGCAAATCCCGATAAGGCGCTGCAGGCACTGAAGGATATTGCCCGTCTGGATCTCAAAACTGCGCTCGTGGAATTGGGCAACGCCTACGCCACTGGCAATATCGCGGCACCAAATACTTCGCAAGCCCTCGCTTGCTTCCTCGAGGCGCAGTCCATGGGTGCAACCGGCTTGGACAATACCATCGAAAACCTGAAGGCCAAGGGCAGCATCGCCCAAAGCGCTGCCCACTGTCTTTAATGCAGGATGCCCATCATGAGTACCGGACTACTCGAACAACGCGTCAACTACCCCAACACCCAATACGAATATGGTTACGGTGCCAGTGGTAGCGCCGACGCCGACGGAGACAGCCGCAAGGAAATCGACTGCTCACACCTACTTCACCTCATGCTCAAGGATGCCGGCTATACCATCCCCTACCGCTCAACCTCTCAACTAAAAACGGACTCCACGCATTTCGATACGGTTGCCCTGGCTGATGTGCAGCCAGGAGATATCGCACTCTGGACCGGTGCCAGCCTGAACCACACGGGTGTGATTGAAACCATTGGGCCCAATCGTGACCGTGGCGAGTTCTTCGGATCGCAGACCTCAACCGGGCCTAAGTCTGCAAGGTTCGGTACAGGTTCTCCCTTCTGGCCGCTGCCCAGCCAGTACCTACGACCCAAGCCTGAGTTCCGCTCAGGAGCTCAAACCGCTCCCTCCGCTCCAGCTCCGGCACCAGCGGCTGAACCACTTAAGGTAAAGGCCAAACCGATTAACTGGGCATATCCATTCAAGACCGCCGGCGAGGCCAGTAAAGAAGTCAGCGACCCACAGGTATATTTCGATGCCCTTGCCAAGGCCAAAGATGGCTTCTATCCGATGGGTGCCAATGGCCTGTGGCATGGCGGCGTGCACTTTGATGGCAAAACCGGCGCGTTGCTTGATCAGAGCGCTGTACGTTGCATCGCCGATGGCGAAGTGATTGCCTACCGCATAGACGACAAGTATCCCGAGACACCCCATGCCGCCACCATCCACCCAGGTGTAGGGCCAGAGCCGTTGGGCGCGAAGTATTCGACGGGATTTGTCCTGGTCAAGCATCGGCTGACGCTTCCTTCGACGCCGCCGCCAGCAACACCGGCAGGCGAATCATCGCCAACAGACACAACAGCAGAATCGCCTCCAGCAACCCCAGCCGCAGAGGCCGCAGCGGCCAGCGAAGGGCTGATTTTTTACAGCCTGTACATGCATTTGCTCGACTGGAGCAGTTACCAAGCCGCCAGCGCCCCAAAACCGCCTGCGTTTCTCGCGCCGAGCCAGTACGCGGTGAAGCCAACCGCAGACGACCCGCTGTTAGGCTTGCGCGTGCGTGCCTGGCACGACAACGGCACGAGCACGGTGCTCGCCCTGCTGCCCAAAGGCTGCACCGTCACCCTGGGTGAAACCCATCCGCTAAAGCCGCAATTCAAACAACTACTCAGCGTCGATGAAGGCGCAGCAATTCCCGCCTTGCCGGCTGACACTGTCGGCTGGGTGTATGCCCCAGAGCTGACCGGCAACACCGTCGCAGATAAGGCCACAGATACCGAGCAAACCTTAACCCTCAGCCATCAAGGCTTGCGCGTGCGCAAAGAAGGCAAGCTCAGCGGGACGATCATCGGTGTACTGCCGCGCGGCGCAACGCTTAAGGTCGGTGCAAAACAGTCCGGCGGCTATTGCAAGGTGCTGGAGGTGATGGATTATCGCGGCGTTCCCGCGCTGCCCAATGGCCCAGACGGCAAGCCACTGGGCTATGTGTATTTCGATGAGCTCGACGCACAGCAAACCGCACCCAGCGATGTGGGAAATGTTCATCTGTTGCCAGAACCACACACAATCAAAGCCGGTGAGCTGGTCGGCCATATCGGCCTGTACCAGAACCAAGGCGAAGACACCGCCAAGCCGCGTCTGCACCTGGAAGTGTTCAGCTGCGAGGATGTACCGGCGTTTATCGCCAAGAGTCGTACCCTGGCAGCCAGCTTGCCAGCCGAGCAAAAGACCTTGCTGAAAATCCATAAAGGGGCCAGCAAACTGATCCCCCATCGCGAAGACATCAGCGCCAGCAACCCGCCGAAAATTACCGACACGGGCGTCACCGTTGCTGTCGAGTTAACTATTCCTGTGAGCGTGCTGGAAAGCCTGCCCACCGAGCGCAAAATTCAAGTCAGCGAAACCGTACCCGGTAGCACCACGCCGCGCATTACCCGCTGGTGGCGACTCGATAACCTGTTGGCCGACGCAGACGGCAACCGCATCAGCGGCTGGCTCGCCGAACAAGACATGATCACCACCCGGCACAGCCCATGGGAATGGGAGGGTTTTGACTTTATTAGCGAAACCACCTGCAACACCGACCAGCTGGCCTGCCATTTAGAGGCACAACGCCTGCTGACAGAAGAAGAAAAGCCAGACTACCAAGCGCAAATCAGCACCGCCGATCACGGCCCGATCAAAGCACGCCTGTACGACATCATCGACGGTGCCGATGGCAGCGTGCGCGATAACATCCTGAGCGTAAGAGAGATCAAAGCAGCTCTGAGCAAACCCTGGTACGCCCAGTCCATTTCCCGCTTGATCACCCACTACGAAAGCGAGTGGTTCTGGCAGGATGCCAAATGGGATGAGCTGGATAAGTTGATGAAGCACACAGAGGAAGATCCAAATCCACAGTGGGTTAAAGAGAAAGCGCGGATTAAAAAGCTCAGTTGGTGGAGTGAGATGACGGATAAGCAGGGGATTAATGCGGATGGGAAGGTTTGGCATTTTCATACACCGGCATTGCTAGAGAATTTTTCTTCCAACGGGTGTCTATGTAAAAACAAGCTAACAAAAGAACAGCTTCGCGCAATCGCTCCTCACGCGTCCTCAATCAATATTGATCTTTATATTGATCCGATCAATGAAATGTTTGATAAATTTAAAATTGACCATTGCATCAGCCGAGCTCATGTTCTCGCACAAATGCTGCATGAAAGCGGTAGTATGAATTTTGTAACTGAAGGACTTAATTCAAATGCACCGCTGCCTGCCTATCATCCATACATTGGCAGGGGCTTATTACAGATAACATGGGAGACAAATTATCGCACGTACGGAAATTATATTGGCGAAAATTTCATTGGCCATCCACACTATTTGAAAATGTCTCAACCGCCCCACTGCGTGGTATCGGTCGGATGGTTCTGGAGTGAATTTAAGAACTTAAACAGATTCTCAGACAAAGACGATTTCATTTATCTAACATATCTAATAAACGGTGGATTTAATGGCTACGACCATCGGCTCTCGTTTATTAATTCCGCAATTGAAGAGCTTAAAATAAATTCCTGCACCAAGATGAACATAAATGGATTTTATAATTTAGAAGATAGCGAGGCATATAATAAAGCAAAACCGTCTTTCGCATGGGGACTTTGGAGCGACCCGGGCTCAAGCTCCTCCGGAAAAACGAAAGATAAGGCCCAAGCCATTGCTGGCTATTCACGGTATATCGAAATATACAACACCACACAAAGCGTAAGAGATGACACAATCACCAAGTATTACTCATCCACTCGAAGAGCGTTACAGGCAAAAGAGTATGCTGAACAACGCATAGAAATATTGAGGAACTCTTGATGTTTAAATACATATCCCTGGTGATATTTTTCACTTTATCGATTTGTGTACAGGCAAACGACTGCACCTACGATTTTGATCAAGATAACAAATGCGATTCTTACACCGTGACGCCTTTGAGTGAAGCCGAAGGATTGAATTTATTAACTATATCTCTGGGCAGCGGAAATAATATTTCTGGAATCTTCAATACAGGCTCAGCCGGAATAACCTCCGGATATTTTCCCGGAGAAATAATAGTACCATTAGATTTTTACTCGCCGAAAACAGTGCAGCAAAGCACATATACATTTCGCTGGCATGACGGCCTGAAAAACTGGGTGCTTATCAAAGAGTCTAATTGGGCTGAGCCTTATCGAGATGAAATATATTCACTAAGTGAAGAATCCATCCCTAAAGAGGCGCAATTTCCTACTGAGTTTGAAGTTAACCGCATTAAATGTTGCATTTTACTATCTGATTTCAAAGAGCAAATGCCGAGATACCAAATATTAAATGAAGAGCAGAGTGTAGCAGCTATAAATGAAGACATAGACTACTTAAAAACAATGCTCAAATCAGGAAAAGAAAGCCCTTTGTTTTACAAGGCAGCACCTGCAAACGAAGAAAATAGAAAGCCCATACCGGCAGATTTAATTTACGAAATAAGCACCGCTCTTACAACTCAAAATGTAGCACCCATAAATAATTATGCTTTTTATATGCAACAAACAGGTAGCCACATACTTGCTACCATTGTATTTCGCAGCATTTATAAAAAATACCCGCAACGCATTGTGACCAAAATAAATCTAGCGGACAGTTACTGGGAAATAGGTTTCAAAGAAGAATCTTGTCACCTATACGGCGAATATGTCAAAGACATGATGTTGGCCGGAAAGAAATCGTTAGTTCCAAGTCGCGCTTACTCGCGGTCTGACTGCAGCATTTATCCAAAAAATAAGTAATCCAAATCTGGCGCGTTAACCCGACGAGAGCAAATAGGGGACAGACCACTATTACGCACAAGGAAACCGTGGTCTCTCCCCTATTGCTAAAGGTTTAAAAGGACAAGCCGCGAAATCATATTTAGATGCTGCATGCGAAGAAATTAGGCAATTTCACATCACAAGAAAACAACAATACAAACTTTTCATGCCAGTCTATGAATTCATGAAAAGTGAAGTAATACGAATATCTGGATCACCCGCAAACATTGAAGAATATGGAACTCTTACCTGGGAAACAACTGACAGTAAGATTCAAGACATTGTCGTTGACCTAATATATAGAGGCGACTATACGCCAAACACTAGGGAAATTCTGAAGAAGACTTCCTGATTTTGGCAAAATACCCCGGATTCCACCCGCTGAGTTTTCCGATGAAGCAGATGACCTTCGCCGATGCCGAGTACGCCGGCAAGCGCAAGCAGACCCGCAAAGAGTTGTTC
>NZ_JAUXXP010000037.1 GCF_030684895.1 Pseudomonas sp.
CCCGCCGCTGATCGTTGTCAGCGGCGGTAGCACTAAAACGCTTGACTGTTTAATGGGGGCAGCTCGGCGAATTTCAAGCCTGCTCATCGATCGATGGCGGCGCTTCTACCGGTGCCTTGCTGACCACCACCATGGCGGGGCGCAGCAGACGACCATTGAGCATGTAGCCCTTCTGGAACACCTTGAGCACGCTGTTAGGCTCGACGCTGGTGCTTTCCTGCATCGCCATGGCCTGATGGTGCTCGGCGTTGAACGGCGCGCCATGCGGGTCAATGGCTTCCAACTGGTGGCGCTTGAGGGTGTCGCCGAACAGCTTGAGCGTCAGCTCCATGCCCTCACGTACGGACTTGATCGCCTCATCATCCGGATTCGACAGCTCAAGGCCACGCTCCAGGCTATCCACCACCGGCAACAGATCGTTGGCGAATTTCTCCAGAGCGAATTTGTGCGCCTTTTCTACATCCTGCTCGGCGCGGCGGCGCACGTTCTGCAGATCGGCAGCCATGCGCAGCGACTGATCCTGCGCAGTGGCCAGTTGCTCTTCCAGCGCTTGCACGCGGGCAACCAGGTCATCACCCGCAGCCGCTTCGGCAGCTGTTTGTACATCGGGGTTCTGCGTATCCAGGGTCTGTTCGTCAGCCATGCGTCTCTCCTCTTAAAATCCGACGCGAGCCTCAACTCACGTGCCTGACCGCTATATGGGGTCAAAAAAACTGGTTTCAAGGACAGCAGACAGATTGTCAGCCCACAAAAAAACACTGTATAAATAACCAGACATGAACTTGGGAGGCCCTCGCCATGCTGGTGCACCTGTCCGTACACAACTACGCCATCGTTGAACACCTTGATCTAGAGCTGGACGCCGGCATGAGCGTAATCAGCGGGGAAACCGGTGCAGGCAAGTCGATCATGCTCGACGCCCTCGGCCTGACTCTGGGTGATCGCGCCGACAGCGGCGTAGTGCGCCCCGGCGCGGACAAGGCGGACATCCTCGCCAGCTTCGACCTGCACGACATCCCCGAAGCGCGCGCCTGGCTGGCCGAACGTGATCTGGACAATGACGGCCCGTGCATCCTCCGTCGCGTGATCACTGCAGAAGGCCGCTCGCGTGGCTATATCAACGGCTCGCCTTGTCCGCAGGGTGACCTCAAGGCCCTGGGCGAGCTGCTGATCGACATCCACAGCCAGCATGAACACCAGTCCCTGCTCAAGCCCGACACCCACCGCCGCCTGCTCGACGAATACGCCGGCAGCCAGGAACTGGCGCGCCAGGTGCAGCTCGCCGCGCAGCGCTGGAAACAGACCAAGAGTGAGCTGGAGCGGGTTTCCAGCATCGGCGACGAACAGCGCGCACGCCATCAACTGCTTAGCTACCAGCTGGAAGAACTCGACAACCTGGCCTTGGGCGAGAACGAACTGGACAACCTGGAACAGGAACACAAGAACCTGACCAACGCCGAAAGCTTGCTCAGCGCCTGCCGACTGGTGATTGAGCAATGCAGCGAGAATGACGCCGGCAACGTGCTTTCGGCCCTGACCAGCAGTCTCAATCGCCTCGGCGCCTTTCAAGGTCAGCCTGGTGCACTGAGCGAAGCCACCAACCTGCTGGCAAGCGCACAGATCCAGGTAGAAGAAGCCGTCGGCGAACTGAACCGCTTTCTCGACCACTTCGACGCCGACCCCGAGCGCCTGCGGCAGATGGAGGAACGTCTGGATGCGATCTACACCCTGGCGCGCAAGCACCGCATCCAGCCAACCGAGCTGGGCGCCATGCAGCAACAGCTGTTCGAAGAACTGGAAAGCCTCAACGCCGACGACCAGGCAGCCGAACGCCTGAATGATGAACTGGCCGCCTTTGAACGGCATTACCAGGAAAAGGCAGCGGAACTCAGCACCCTGCGCAATAACGCTGCCAGCCAACTGGCCACTGCTGTCGAGCAGGAAATGCAGACGCTAGGCATGCCCGGCGGGCGTTTCAACATAAAGCTCAGCGCCAACAGCAACAGTGAGCCGCACCCCAACGGCCTGGAACAGCTGGAATTTCTGGTCAGCGCCAACCCTGGCCAACCGTTGAAGGCTCTGGCCAAAGTCGCCTCGGGTGGCGAACTGTCGCGCATCAGCCTGGCGATTCAGGTGATCACCGCGCAAACCTCGCGGGTGCCAACCCTGGTCTTCGATGAAGTCGACGTCGGCATCGGCGGCCCCACCGCCGAAGTGGTCGGCCAGCTACTGCGTCGCCTAGGTGAGCGCGGCCAGGTACTGACCGTCACCCACCTGCCGCAAGTTGCCGCGCAAGGCCATCAGCACCTGTTCGTGCACAAAGTGCGCGAAAGCGATGCCACCCGCACTGCGGTGAGCAAACTGAGCCCAGCGCAGCGGGTCGAGGAAATCGCCCGCATGCTCGGCGGCGTGGATCTCACCGAAGAATCCCTGGCCCACGCCCGGCAGATGGTTGGCAGCGCCCAGGCCTGATACCCAGCCCGTAGAAAGCACAAAGGCGACCCGAGGGTCGCCTTTGTTATGCCTGCTGCATCAATCAGGTTTTCTTGCGCACATAGAGCACAAGATTGTGATCGACCAGCTCGAAACCATGCTCTTTGACGATTTCTTTCTGACGCTTTTCGATCTCGGCGTCGAAGAACTCGATCACCTCACCAGAGTCGACACAGACCATATGGTCGTGATGGCCGCTGTCCGCCAATTCGAAGACCGCATGACCGCCATCGAAGTTATGACGAACCACCAGACCTGCTGCTTCAAACTGGGTCAGTACGCGGTACACAGTCGCCAGACCTACGTCGTCACCCGCCTCCATCAATGCCTTGTAGACATCTTCAGCACTCATGTGACGCTGACCGGCAGAGTCGAGCATTTGCAGTATCTTGACCCGTGGCAGGGTCACTTTCAGGCCAGCCTTGCGTAGTTCGCTATTTTCAACCATGGTCTGCTTTCTCACGGAAGCGGCTTCGCAGCTTCCTTTATTGCGGGTATGATCCGGGGTTATATTGCCCAGCCAAGATAGTGGAAGTCGCCCACCGATGCAAAAAACCAAACTCCTGCTGACCAGCCTCACTCTTACGGGGCTACTCGCACTCGCCGGTTGTTCATTCCCCGGGGTTTATAAAATCGACATCCAACAGGGCAATGTCGTCACGCAGGACATGATAGACCAGTTGCGCCCGGGAATGACCCGTCGGCAAGTGCGGTTTATCATGGGCAACCCTCTGCTCACTGACACCTTCCATGCCAACCGCTGGGATTACCTGTACAGCATCCAACCGGGCGGCGGTAAGCGCCTGCAGGAGCGCGTCAGCGTCAACTTCAACGCCGAAGACCAACTGGTCGGCCTGTCCGGTGACTTTATGCCGGGCGTCAGCCGCGATCAGGCCATCCTGGGCGAAGACAGCGGCGTTACCACGCCACAGGCTACGCAGCGCCCTCAGGTTGAAGAAAAACCTGCGCCGGGCTCGCTGCTTGAACAGATTCAGCGCGAAGTGGACGACGTGAAAGTCGTGCCAGTGCCCACCCCAGAGCCGCTGGAAAGCACACCGCAGTAAATTTTGCTGATAAAAAAGCCCGGACATGTCCGGGCTTTTTTATACCTGTATCCCTACCGGCATAAGCAGCTACTGCCCAGCATCCTCAGCTTTGGCTTGCGCCGCCTTGGCTGCACGCTGCTTGCGTACTTCTTTCGGGTCGGCAATCAGCGGCCGGTAGATCTCCACCCGCTCTCCGTCCTCCAGCACACGCTCATCGGGCTTGCTCACTGCCTTGCCGAAAATACCCAGCGGGCTGTTGTGCAGATCCAGATCGGCAAAGTGCGCCTGCATTCCGGACTGCACCGCCGCCTGACGCACCGTGGTGCCATAAGGCAGGCTCAGGCGCAGCAGCTTCTGCTTATCAGCCAGTGCATAGACCACTTCGACCACGATAGTAGGCTTATCCATAGAGTTGCTTGGCCCTTTGGCAGAATGCATCGACCAGGGTATTGGTAGCCTGATTGAACAGTGGCCCGAGGGTCGCCCGTACCAGCGGCCCGGCGTAGTCAAAGGTCAAATCGAGGCTGATCTTGCAGGCCTTGTCGCCCAGCGCCTTGAATTCCCAATGCCCATACAGCTGAGTAAACGGCCCCTCGACCAGGGTCAGCTTGATCAACTCGCCCGGCACCAGAGTATTAGCGGTGACAAAGCGCTGGCTCAAGCCGCCCTTGGCCACCGCCAGGCTGGCGCGCATATGCGTATCGCTTGATTCAAGCACTTCACTGGCCGAGCACCAGGGCAGAAACTGCGGGTAACTGGCCACATCATTGACCAGATCAAACAGCGCCCGCGCCGGGTAAGGCAACAGTGCCGAACGCTGAATATGCGTACTCATAACCCAACCACTTGGCTAAACAGGATGCAGGCGATCATTTGCTCAGCTCTGCGACAAACACGATCAGCACGCCAATTGGCGCGACCACACGAATCAACCAGTAGACAACGTTGAACAGCAGCGGGCTTTTCATCGCCAGCTCTTCACGCACCACCTCACGCTTGAGCACCCAACCGGCGAATATGGCGAATGCCAGGCCACCAAACGGCAACAGAATGCGACTGGTCAGATAATCAATCGTATCAAAGAAATTCCGCCCGCCCTCAGCGCCCCACTGAAACAGGTGGAAACCATCCTCACCGAAGACAAAGAACTTCGCTTCCGCGCCCAGGTTAAAGGACAGCACCGTACCCATGCCGACTACCCAGCAGAGGAACGCCAACACGCTGGTCACCAGCACCCGGCTGCGCTTGGTGCGCTCGACCAGATAGGCCACCGCAGGCTCTAACATGGAGATCGACGAGGTCCAGGCAGCGATCAGCACCAGGATAAAGAACAGCGTACCCATCACCTGGCCAAAAGCGATATTGCCGAACGCAACCGGCAGGGTGACAAACATCAATCCAGGCCCTGCGCCAGGCTCCAGACCACCGGCGAAGACGATTGGAAACAGCGCCATACCTGCCGTGAGAGCCACCAGGGTATCGAGAATGCCGACGGTCAGAATGGTGCCGCCAATCGAGGCGTTCTTCGGCATGTACGAGCCGTAGACCATGATCGCACCCACGCCGACGCTCAGGGTGAAGAAGGCATGACCCATGGCCGCCAGCACGCCATCGAGCACGCGATCTGGCTGGAAATCGAAGAGAAAGTGGAAGCCCTGCATAAAGTGCCCGGTGGTCATGCTGTAACCCAGCAGCACCAGCAGCAGCACAAACAGCAGCGGCATCATGATACGCAGGCTGCGCTCAAGGCCGGCCACCACGCCACGGGCGATAACAAAGCCGGTCAGCAGCATAAACAGCGTATGCCACAGGGTCAGCCGCCAGGGATCGGCCGTCAGCGCACCAAACGCCGCACCAGCGCCCTCGGCACTCACGCCGGCAAACTGCCCGCCGCCCATGCTGAGGATGTAATCCAGAGACCAGCCGGCCACCACGCTGTAAAACGACAGAATCAGCAACGCGGCAACCATCCCCACCAGCGCCGCCCAGGACCATTTCGGTGAAGCGCCCGATTCGATGGCCAGGGTCTTGAGGGTATTCACCGGGCTCTGCCGGCCGCGCCGACCGATGAGGGTTTCGGCGAGCATGATCGGCAAGCCGACCATAAAGATGCACACCAGGTACATCATCACGAAAGCCCCGCCGCCGTACATGCCGGTCATATAGGGGAACTTCCAGATATTGCCCAGTCCGACCGCCGAACCGGTCGCCGCCAGAATAAACACCCAACGGCTGGCCCAGGCACCGTGTATCGAAACCTTATCGTTCGCCATGCTCGGCTAGCCTGCTCTATTGAAAAAGATCGCGCATTGTCGGGGATTAGCCAGGGCGGCTCAAGCGCAGCCGACGCCGCGAGGCACCAGACGCCTGGCAAAGCTGATTTTGCCCTGCCGCACACATAGCGCCCGCGCCAGTGACTCCCTATAATGCGCGCCCTATGGCTAAACAAAAGAAACACCCGCAAGGCACCATCGCGCAAAACAAGAAGGCGATGCACGACTACTTCGTCGAATCCAGGTTCGAGGCAGGCTTGGTCCTGGCCGGCTGGGAAGTGAAAAGTCTGCGCGCCGGCAAGGCCCAGTTGGTCGACAGCTACGTGCTGTTGAAGAACGACGAAGCCTGGCTGATGGGCTGCCACATTACCCCGCTGACGGCGGCCAGCACCCATGTGATCGCTGACCCGACGCGCACCCGCAAACTGCTACTGAATAAACGCGAGCTGGACAAGCTGTTCGGCGCCGTGCAGCAGAAAGGCTATGCCTGCGTGGCCATGTCGATTTATTGGAAGGCGCACCTGATCAAGTGCGAGATTGCCCTGGCCAAGGGCAAGAAAGACTTCGACAAGCGCCACACCGAGAAAGAGCGCGACGCCGACCGCGAAGTGCAGCGCGCGATGCGCAGCAAAGGCAAAGACGAGTAAATCGGCTCTGCACTCGCAAAAACGCCCCGCAAATGCGGGGCGTTTTTGTTACTGCGTTCGACCCAGAACCTGTTTAACGTCTTGCGAGCTAGAACCATGCAAGGCAAAAACAGGCAAGGAAGCGGAGTTTACTGATGTAAATGAGCATTCCGAGCCTGTTTTTAACGCAGCAGGGCCGACGCGCAGCAGGCGTTAGACAGGTTCTTAGCGCAGCTCGCTAAAAGCCAGCTTGACGCCCAACCCCACCAGCACCGCCCCCATCAGCCGATCAAACCAGTGGCCCATCCGCGCAAAACCGGCACGCACCCGCTGGTGGCTGAACAGCTGCGCGACCATGCAGAACCACAGCGCCGTGGCCACCGCCAGATAAACGCCGTAGCCCGCCTGCACTGGCAGCGGCGTATGCGGGTTGATCACCACGGTAAACAGCGACAGGAAAAACAGCGTGGCCTTGGGGTTCAGGCCATTGGTCACAAAACCGGCGACAAAGGCGGCACGCGGCGTGCGCTCACCCTCACCCAGGCTCAACTCGGCGTCGCTCGGGCTGGCCGGCTTGGCACGCAGCGCACGGATGCCGATATACAGCAGATAGCCCGCCGCGAGCCACTTCAGCGCATTGAACAGCACAATCGATTGCGACACGATCAAGCCGATCCCCAGCAGCGAATAGGCCACATGGATAAAAATCCCACAGCCCACACCAATCGCACTGAAGATGCCGGCACGCCGCCCGTGCGCCACACTCTCGCGCACCACAATCGCGAAATCCGGGCCAGGGCTGGCCACAGCCAGCAAGTGGATCAGGGCCACAGCTAAAAACTCGGTCCAGTACATGGGGCGGCTCCGCGACGTCGAAATGATTCTGTTAGGCTCGCCACCTTACTCCCCGCCCAAACCCGCAGGATAGATACAGCTGATGAGTAACAGTCACCGCGCCGTGTTTCTCGACCACAGCTCACTCGACCTGGGCGACCTCGACCTGTCCAGCCTGAGCGGCTGCTTTGCCGACCTGCAGCTGTATCCACACAGCACCCAGGCACAAACCATCGAACGCCTGCAGGGCGTACAGGTCGCGATCAGCAACAAGGTGCCGCTGAATGCCGAAGTGTTCGCCGCCTGCGCGGGGCTGAAGCTGGTGTTGCTGGCCGCCACCGGCACCAACCCAATTGACCTGGCCGCCGCCCGCGCTCACGGGGTAATCGTGAGCAACTGCCAGGGTTACGGCACGCCATCCGTGGCGCAACACACCCTGATGCTGCTACTGGCGCTGGCCACGCGGCTGCCCGATTACCAACGCGACGTTCGCGCCGGCCACTGGCAACAGGCCCAGCAGTTCTGCCTGCTCGACTACCCGATCACCGAATTGCACGGCAAGACCCTCGGCCTGCTCGGTCATGGTGAGCTGGGTGGCGCAGTCGCCAAACTGGCTGAAGCCTTTGGCATGCGCGTGCTGCTCGGCCAGCTGCCCGGCCGCCCTGCCCGTGCCGACCGCCTGCCGCTGGATGAACTGCTACCCCAGGTCGATGCACTTACCCTGCATTGCCCGCTGACCAGCGACACCCTGAACCTGATCGATGCCCGCGAACTCAGCCTGATGAAGCCCACGGCCTTTCTGATCAATACCGCCCGCGGCGGCCTGATCAATGAGCAGGCTCTGGCTGATGCACTGCGCGCCGGCCACCTGGGCGGCGCGGCAACCGACGTGCTGACTCAGGAGCCGCCAAAAGACGGCAACCCCTTGCTCGCTGCCGATATTCCAAGGCTAATCATCACCCCGCACAGCGCCTGGGGCAGCCGCGAAGCGCGGCAACGCATCGTCGGCCAGCTCAGTGAAAACGCTTTGGCCTTCTTCAACGGCGCAGCCATCCGCGTTGTCAGCTAAGCTACGCGACTTTTTTCGAGGAGCGCTTATGGACCCGCGAAGCGAAGTACTGCTGCGCCAAGCCGATCTATTCAACGGCCCGCTGCTGCTTGCCGGTTTGCCGGCGGATGACCTGCTCGGTCAACTCCCCGCGGCCTACGGCTGGAGCTGGCATGCCGGCGAGCACGGGCTGCTGGACGCCCGTTTCAGCAATCGCTGCCACTTTGGCACCCAGCCTGGCGAGCGCGACTTTCCCGCAGCTGTGCTGTTTCTGCCGAAATCCCGCGAGCTGACTGAATACCTGCTCAATGCTCTGGCGGCGCGCCTGAATGGCCGCGAACTGTTTCTGGTGGGTGAAAAGCGCGCCGGTATTGAACGCGCCGCCAAGCAGCTGGCGAGCTTCGGCCAGGCACGCAAGCTCGACAGCGCGCGGCACTGCCAGCTCTGGCAGGTACGGGTTGAGCACGCACCCGCCACGCCGGACCTACACAGCCTGGCGCAATGCTACGAACTGGCTCTGGCCGACGGTCCACTGCAGGTACTCAGCCTGCCCGGCGTATTCAGCCATGGCCGACTGGACGTAGGCAGCTCGCTGTTGCTTGAACACCTCGATGGTTTGCCCAGCGGGCATATCCTGGATTTCGGCTGCGGGGCCGGTGTACTCGGCGCGGCGCTAAAGCGCCGCTACCCGGACAGCCAGATCACCCTGCTGGACGTGGACGCCTTTGCCGTCGAAAGCAGTCGCCTGACCCTGGCCGCCAATGGCTTGCAGGCTGACGTCATCAATGGCGACGGCATCGATGCCGCGCCCACCGGGCTGAGCGCGATCCTCAGCAACCCGCCCTTTCACCAGGGCGTACATACCCACTACCAGGCCACCGAGCACCTGCTGCGCCAGGCCAACCAGCACCTGGCCAGCAAAGGCGAATTGCGCCTGGTCGCCAACAGCTTTCTCAAATACCCGCCACTGATCGAACAGCACCTCGGCCCCTGCCAGACCCTGGCCGACGCCAAGGGCTTTCGCATCTACCGCGCCAGCAAAGGCTAAACGGGGCTTGCCCTATCACAGATGCGCGGGCAGAATGCGCGCGTCCTAGGGGAGTAGTCTCCCGCGAGCGCCAGCTCGCCCGGCACGCGTCAACATACTTGCTCAGCAGAGCATGGTGCGTGCGACCCAAGGCCCACTCGGTTGTGGCCTGCGGTTTGACAAGACCTATGACACGCACACCTTACCCGGGGCGGGAAGGCTGTACGTGTCATAGCCATGTCGACCCGCCCCTTTAGGAAAGCCTGATGCTCGAATCCCTGTTTGTTCCAACCTTTATCGTTGCCTTGGCCGAAATCGGCGACAAAACGCAGTTGCTCGCGCTATTGCTGGCCGCACGCTTTCGCAAACCCTGGCCGATCATCTGCGGCATCGTGGTCGCCACCCTGGCCAACCATTTCGCCGCAGGCGCTATCGGCAACTGGGTTGCCAGCTTCTTCTCCCCCGCCACGTTGAGCTGGACGCTTGCTGCCAGCTTTGTTGCCGTAGCGCTGTGGACGCTGATCCCCGACAAGCTGGATGACGATGAAAGCTCCAAGTTCAAGCGCTACGGCCCGTTCCTGACCACCCTGATCGCGTTCTTCCTCGCGGAAATGGGTGACAAAACCCAGATCGCAACCGTAATGCTCGCCGCGCAATACCCGCACTTTATCCTGGTGGTCATCGGCACCACCCTGGGCATGCTGATTGCCAACGTGCCGGTGGTGCTGGCCGGCAACTTTGCCGCCGAACGCCTGCCACTGACGCTGATTCGCCGCCTAGCCGCCTGCGCCTTTGCCGCACTGGCCGTGTATGCGGGATACCAGGCGCTGACGTTCAGCGGGCTTATTTGACATCAAGTTGACGCCAGGGCACTGGCGTTTCGGCCAATACCCCAGCTTCCAGACGGCTGCTACAGTGCGCAACATCCTGCCCACTCAGCCGTCAGGGAGACACCCATGTCACTGGATGATCGGAAAAAACTGGTTCGTCACCATATCGAGCTGTCGTGGAACAAAGGCCGCACAGCGCTGGCTGAGCAGCTGCACAGCAAAGACTTTCTCTACAAGAGCTCGTTTATCGGTAGGCCGCTGACCAGCCCGGCATTTGCCCAGATGGTGCAGGACATCCGCCACGCCATGCCGGATCTGCAGGTAGTGATCGAAGAATGCATCGCCGAGGGCAACAAGGTCGTTACCTGGAGCACCCTGATCGGCACCATCCAGAAGCCCGCGCTCGGCTACCCGCCCAGCGACAAAGTGCTGAGCATCTCGGCCATGGCCTTCTGGACCATTACCCCAAACAATGAAATCCAGGAAATCTGCACCATGTTCGACATGGAAAGCTTCCGCTCACAACTGGGCCTGGCCACCCAACCCTTTGCCGCCAAGGCACTGCCCTGAACAGCTAACGCTCAACAAAAAGCCCCAATCGGGGCTTTTTGTTTACCGCGCTTTAGCGCGCCTGCTCATACAGCGGCATCACCTTGGGAATCGCCGCCTGTAGAGAAGCGATTCGGCTGCTTGAGGAGGGGTGCGTGCTCATAAACTCAGGCGGTGCACCTTCGCTGGCGGCGGCCATTTTCTGCCACAGGCTGACGGCGGCATTAGGGTTATAGCCACCACGGGCCGCCAGCTCCAGACCAATCAGGTCAGCCTCATTCTCATTGCCGCGGCTATTCGGCAGCATCATGCCGTACTGCACGGCTGCATCGGCCAGCGCCAAGCTGTCGGAGCCCAGACCGAGCAAGGCACCCGCGCCCTGTTTGGCCAGCTCGACACCATAGGCTTTGGACATCGCCTCGCGGCTGTGCTCGCGCAAGGCGTGGGCCATTTCGTGGCCCATGATCGCGGCGATCTCATCGTCGGTGAGCTTGAGCTTTTCGATGATTCCGCTGTAGAAAATGATCTTGCCGCCAGGCCCGCAGTTGGCGTTCAGCTCAGGGCTCTTGATCAGGTTGACCTCCCACTGCCACTGCGCCGAATCCGGACGGAACAACGGGGCATGCTTGATCAGCCGATCGGCAATGGTGCGCAGACGTTTGGCATTATTACTGGTTTTATCCAGCACGCCTTTGCTAGACGCCTCGCCGAGGGTCTGCTGATAAGACTGCGCATACATCTGATTGACCTCTTGGGTCGAGAGCATGCTGAACATGTACTGCTTGCGCTCAACACCTACGGCGCCACCACTGGTGGTGTTCACAGCCTGGCAGGCCGTCAGCAGGCTGCAAAGCGCCAGGCTGGCCAGACGAAATGGGGTATTCATGTCAGTTCTCCTTCACGACAGGGACCGTATGCTAGGCCGTGCATCTGGGCAAAACAACCCGCACGACTTGCACTATGGCCCTCCAGGCTCTTTGCTAGATACAGCAGCGCGCTAATGCTTTGAAGCTACGCTGCCGATAAGCCAGGGACAGGCGCAACTAACACGTTGAGGAGTCCCTATGCGATTCAAGTCGATCCAGTCCTCCGTTGCACTTATGGCGGGGGCCAGCATCCTGGCAGTGGTTGTCGCCCTGGTGCTCTACGCCCTGTTCGCCGGAGCGCGCACCCAGACCCAAGTGCAAGAACGCACCCAAGGCCTATTAGAGGATGTGATCGACCAACGTCTAAACGCCCTGGCCAAAGCTCAGGTCGGCCAGCTGCAGCGCCAGTTTGAGCACCCCATGACAGTCGCAAAAGCCCTGGCCACCCTCAACAGCCAGATGGGCAGCATTGATGGCGGCAGCCCCGGCATCAGCCTGACCCGCGAGGAGCTGAGCAAACTGGTCGGTGTGTACCTCAAGGCCAACCCGGAACTGCTTGACCTCTACATCGGCTGGGAACCCAACGCCTTCGATCAGGACGACGACCTCTACGTCAACCAGAAGGAAAACGGCTATGACCACACCGGCCGCTTTATGGCCTGGTGGTACCGTGATGGTGACCAGCTGAAGCTCGACGCCCTGACCGTGGAGCAGATGGAAGGCCAGGACGTGCAGCCCACTGGAGTGCGCACGGGCGAGTACTACCTGTGCCCCAAGGAAACCGGCAAGCCCTGCGTGATCGACCCGGCCTCCTACGACTTCGGCGGCAAGCAGGTACTGGTCGCTGCCTTCAACGCGCCGATCATGGTCAATGGCCAGTTCCGCGGCGTTGCCGGCAACGACCTGGCCTTGGATTTTATCCAGGAGCGGCTGAACATCGCCAAAGGTGAGCTCTACGACGGCGCGGGCGAACTTGCCCTGATCGCCTCCAACGGCACCCTGATTGCAGCGACCCAGGACGCCACCCTGGTTGGCCAGCCGGCGAGCAAGGCCATCGACCCCGAGCTGCTCAATCAACTCAAACAAAGTAGCAACGACCAGCCGATCAACAAGCTCGACAAAGAACGCCAACTACTCCAACTGCTGCTGCCGTTCCAGGTGGCCGGCACCTCGACACGCTGGACCCTGGCCATCGTACTGCCGACCAGTGCGGTGTTCGCGGACTTGAACGAGCTGCAGACCGGTCTCACTGAGCAAGCCGAGGCTGACACCCTGGGCATGGCCCTGGTGGGCCTGCTGGTTGCCGGTATTGGCATGCTGGTGATCTGGTTTGTCGGCTATGGCATCGCCCGTCCATTGCGGCAGATGGTGGTCATGCTCGACGATATCGCCCAGGGCGATGGCGATCTAACCCGCCGCCTGGAGGTCAACCGCAGTGATGAACTGGGCGATATTGCCAGGGGCTTCAATACCTTTCTCGGCAAGCTGCAAAGCATGATTACCCAGGTGGTCAGTTCGGTGCAGAAGGTCAGCGACTCCTCAGAACACACCGCCGACATCGCCATCCGCACCAACACCGGCGTGCAGAAACAGCTGGCGGAGATCGAACTGGTCGCCACTGCCGTGCATGAGATGACCGCCACCGCCCAGGACGTGGCACGCAACGCCACCCATGCCGCCGAGGCCGCCAATCATGCGGACCGCGCCGCCAATCAGGGCAAACAGACGGTGCAGCACACCGCCGAGGCGATTGCCGCCCTGGCCCAGGAAATTGGCCGCGCGGTCACCGTTGTACAAACCCTGGCCAAAGACAGCGAGAACATCAACGCCATCCTGGTGGCGATTCGCGGGATCGCCGAGCAAACCAACCTGCTCGCGCTCAACGCCGCCATCGAGGCGGCCCGCGCAGGTGAACAGGGGCGTGGCTTTGCCGTGGTGGCCGATGAGGTGCGCAACCTGGCGCAGAAAACCCAGAAGGCTACCGAAGAAATCCAGACCATGATCCAGCAGCTGCAACAGGGCACGCGCGATGTGGTCAAGGTCATGGAAGACAGTCAGGGCAAGACCGAGGTCAGCGTGCAACAGGCCAGCCAGGCCGCCGAGGCACTGGAATCGATCACCCAGGCGGTTTCGGTGATCAACGACATGAACACGCAGATCGCCAGCGCCGCCGAAGAACAAAGCGCGGTGGCCGAGGACATCAACCGCAACGTCACCAATATCGGTCAGGTGGCCAATGAAGCGGCCGGTGGCGCCGACGAAGCCAGCCAGGCCAGTGCCGAACTGACCAAGCTGGCCGAACAGCAACGCCGCCTGATCAACCAGTTCAAGGTCTGATCAAGCTGCAATAAAAAGGGCGGACTGCACTGCAGTCCGCCCTTTTTATTCATCCATACCTAAGGTCTAAGCCGGCGTCAGGCACTCTGGCGCGTCCAACTTAGGATCATTGATCAAGTTGGCCAGCACCCGCTCGCGCAGCGCGGGCGGCGGACTCGCCAATACAGCCTGCAAGTCGACTGCAGGGGTGTCGACAGCCAACCAGGCGGCCTGGCCGGCTTCATCGAGAATCAGCGGGCGACGCTGACTGGCTGCAGCCTGAGTCACTACCGCTGCACTCAGGTAGACGCAGCCCTCAACCGGATAAGCCTCCCACAAGGCAGCGAAATACAGCGGCGTGGTCTCGCCAGTGAGCCAGTACGGGCGTTTACGTGCCGTGCCGCGCCATTCATAGAAGCCATTGGCCGGTAGCAGGCCGCGACGCAATCGAAACGCCTCGCGAAACATCGGCTGTTCGGCCAGGGTTTCTGCACGGGCCTGAGCGGGCGTCTTGGTCAGATCAGTCAACCAGGGCGGCGTCAGCCCCCAGCGCGCGCGCGTCAACTGGCGCTCGCCTTCGACATTGCGCAGCAGCAACACCTGGCTATTGGGCGAAATGCTCCAGTGCGGTAACTGATCAGCGGGAAAACCGGGAATCGCCGCAAATGCGGGCGTCCAACGGAACAGGGCATAACGTCCACACATGGGAAACTCGATAACACTTGAAATAAAGGCAGCAGGGCCGACGCGCAGCAGACCCTAACCAGGCAATTAGCAGAGCAACGTACCCTGGAAACTATCCGGCTCATCGCCGGGCAGCGGCAGCGCGGCATTGTACGCGGCGATCAGTTGTTGTGCGCTGTATGCCTGAGCATCCTCAACCATCACCCCGAGCAAACCGCAGGCCGGTAACTCACCCACGGCACCGGCCAGGTGTTGCCCAGTGAGATAGGCGTCGATCCCTTCACTGGCGAGCATACCCAGCAACAGCTCGCCTTCCATCAGGTCCTGCGGCTCGTAGATTCGCTGCATCAGTCATTCTCCCCGCGCACGTCCAGGCTCCAGTCCTCGCCATCGGTCTGCAGCGAAAATACGATGGGCCGGCAACACACCGGGCAGTCTTCGATGTACTGCTGATCGCCGGCCGACAGGTCGAGCAGCGCTTCAACCTGCTCGCCACAATAAGGGCATTGGTAGTCCTGGCTTTCCAGCATCGCTGTCTCCTTGTGACTTGGCGTTATAATCGCCGGTCTATAGCTGGCCCTGCAGACGCGCATTATCCATTGTCACGCGCGACGACCAGCGCAGTGAGCATCTCCACAGCCAACCACAACAAGAGAGCATGATGGGCGAATTCGATGCCATCCGACCTTACGCCGACGCCGAAGTCCCTGCCGTGCTGGCGCGCCTGCTGGCCGATGATGCATTTCTCGGCATCCTCACCCAGTTCCGCTTCCCGCGCCTGGCGGCACCTTTAGGCTGGCTGCTTAAACCACTTATAGCCTATCGCTTGCGTCTTGAGTTTCGCGACGTACGTTCGGTGGCGCAATTGCAGACGCGCATCGAGAGCTATGTCGACCGTACCATTGAGCAGGCCACCGATGGTGTGAGCTATTCCGGTATCGAGCACCTGCAAGCCGGCAACGCCTACCTGTTCCTCGCCAACCACCGCGATATCGTCATGGACCCGGCGTTCGTCAACTACGCGGTGTACCACGCCGGCCTGCCGACGCCGCGCATCGCGATTGGCGACAACCTGCTGCAGAAGCCCTTTGTCAGCGACCTGATGCGCCTGAACAAGAGTTTTATCGTGCACCGCTCAATCAGCGGGCGGCGCGAGAAGCTGGCGGCTTACCAGCTGCTATCGGCCTATATCAATCACTCGATCCGCACTGATGGCGAGTCGATCTGGATCGCCCAGGCCGAAGGCCGCGCCAAGGATGGTGATGACCGCACCGATTCGGCAATCCTCAAGATGTTCCATATGAGCCGCAAGGCTGAGCCGTTTGCCGAGGTGATCAGCGCCCTGCGTCTGACCCCGGTATCGATCAGCTACGAGTACGACCCCTGCGACCAGGCCAAGGCCCGCGAGCTGTTTATCCGCGCCAGCAGTGGCAGCTACACCAAGGTGGCAGGCGAGGATGACCAGAGCATCGCCCTCGGCATTACCGGCTACAAAGGCCGCGTGCACGTGCACTTCGGTGCGCCGGTCAGCCAGGGCCTGGAAGACAGCAAACTGCTGGCGGCAGAGATGGACCGGCAGATTCTCACGGGTTATCGGCTGTTTCCCGTGCACTACCTGGCCTACGCCATGTGGGCTGATCGCGACCCGGAGCTGGCCGTTCCCAGCGCTGCCGAACTGTTCCCCGCAGCAGAGCTCAGTGCGGCGCAGAGCGAATGGCAACAACGCCTGGCCAAGTGCCCGAGTGAGCAGCAGCCCTACCTGATCCTGCAATACGCCAACCCGGTGCGTAACCAGTACCGGATCAAGGCCGGCCTGCCGCTGTAAGCAAAACCCGGCCAGAAAAAACGGCAGCCAATGGCTGCCGTTTTTTATCAGCCGAGAAACTGCGTTACAGCTGCGTGCTAAACCAGGACAACAACAATGCCGAGGCCAGGCAGGCGTAGCCAAAACGGTAGAAGAACTGGTTCAGGCGCAGCGTCGGCTCATCACAGGCATAGGCTTCATCCGCCAGCTCATTGAGTTCACTGCCGGCCAACAGTCGCGCCGATGCATGCTGTTCACGTATGCGGGTAGCCAGTAGCAGCCAGGCACCCGCCAGGGCAAAAAACAGCGCCAGCCCGTTAAGCCACTGCCCAGGCTGACCTTCGATCAGCAACCAGAGCGCTTGCAACGACATGCTCAACCTCTACGACATCTATAAGGCATGCGATCAACACCACGCCTGATTAACAGCACGCCCGATGCAGTATCGGGCAGTCCAAATACGGGCGCGGAGTCTACCGAAGGTTGCAGGGCTCGCGGTTCGATTCCGACGAATCGCAGTCACTATGACCAAGCGGTCTAAACACTGTCATCTGCGTGAGCTATGGTCTAACACTCGTCCCAACGCCTTGGCCAAAAAGGCTTCGAGCACGGTGACAGGTCTTAATCATCCATGGAGGAACGCACCATGCTGCACGCCCAACCGCAAGACCGCGATTACCTGATTGACTCGCTGGATGACGTGGAAGCCGTCATCGACGGGCTGTCTTTCAATGTGCAGGACGACCACTGGCTGGTCTACTGCGCCATGGGCGGCCACGAGCATTACGCCCTGCCTGACATAGACACACGCACCGGCATAAGCCTGCCCGAGTTCTACAGCGAAGCTGCCTGAACGGCCGCAAAATGCAGATATAAAAAAGCCCGGAATAATCCGGGCTTTTTATTACCTCAACAAGGCTTACTGCGCGAGCATCTGGCCGATGGTCGGGTCCTTGAAGGCGCGGGTCAGGGCATCGCTCAACACATCACTGACCAGCTTGGTATTGGTCGCCTGATTTGGCGCCATGCCGAAACGCTGGTTCAGTGACGCGCCATAACGGCCGCTGTAGCGACGGCTGCTGTTCTGCACATCAACGCGGAAGGTCGCGGTCATATCCGCCTCGGTCACATACAGGCCTTCTTTGGGCGACTGATACTTCAGTTCAGCCAGGGTCAGGGTCAACTGCGGCGCGTTGTAGGCATTGGCGCTTGGGGTAAAGCCGAGCAGACGTACGGCCGCTTCAGCCTGGGCCTGCAGCTTGGGCAGGATGTCCTGGCCGGTCACGCTGATGGCGCTGGTTTCCGGGTAAAGACCACCACGAGTGCCCAGTACGGGCGAAGGACGACCATCGGCCACCCGCACCACTACCGGCTGGCCCTGGCCAACGGCGGTCAGCGGGCTATTGAGTTTGGGTTGTGGGCTGAGTTGTTGCGGGCTGTGGGCGCAACCCACCAGAGTAAGGCTGGCAACAGCCACCAGACCAAACAGCAGACGATGCAGCATGCTCAACTCTCCATAAATAAGGGGTAGAAGTGGCGCGCAGTATAACCAGCGCAGTAAATGCCTGACAGCGCTAGGACGTTTATCGCGCCAACAGGTTCCCGTAACGCCCTTGTCATGCACATCAGGCATAAGACTTTAGTCTTCCCTGTTAGTGAGTGACCCAGCATGTTTTCACTGCGCAGCCTGCTTGTACCACGCCGTCCGATGCGCTCATTTGCCCTGATTGATGCGCAAGGCATCTGCCGCGCCCTGCGCCAGTCAGCCCAGGCGCCACAAGGCTCTGGCTGGATTGAGGTGCAACACAGCTGCATGAGCTGGCTCAATCGGCCGCTGCCAGCCGGCGTCAGAACCGTTCAGGTCACGCCATGCCTGCGCGTGCGGCAAACGCTGGCGGCCTGACCAGCGGAAGAAGAAAAGTCACACCAGGCGATCAATTTTCCTGCTTTGCCCTTATAATCGCGCCCCGATTATAAGGACGCCTCCTGTTCGGGCCCTGCCGTCACGCTGATGCACCATTCATCGGCCGCGCCCCAGAGAGTCGCCCACTTCGCGCTGCCTTCCGGCTGCCGCTTTTTCCCACTGTGAAATGCCATGCAGTTGCTGCAATGGTCGCTTTACGTCGTGGAAAAGTCGGCCCAGGCAGACGTGTTTTGAGGTTCACGACTCCAAAAGAGCGTGAAAAAACGGTTTGGAAAACTTCACAAGAGTGTGGCGAAAATGAACGATCTCGCGGTTGGCATCTGCACCCAGAAGCCTGTTCCCTTCAACCCTGAGCGTCTCGCCGACTGCTGATTGGCTGTGTGCATACACAAGCTGACTAACGTCTATTGAGTGCTGGTTTGCGGAGAAGTGGTAATGGCGCAAAACGATTACGAAACAATGGATGTGGTGCTGGTTGGTGCCGGCATCATGAGTGCGACCTTGGCCGTACTGTTGAAAGAACTCGATCCTGCTATCAAGCTGGAAGTCCTCGAGATGATGAGCACGGCGTCAAGCGAAAGCTCTTATCCGTGGAACAATGCGGGTACTGGCCATGCGGCCTTGTGCGAGCTGAACTACACGCCGGAAGCTGAAGACGGTTCGATCGACATCAAAAAGTCGGTGTCCATTAATGCTCAGTTCGAGGAATCCAAGCAGTTCTGGGCCTACCTGGTCGAGAAAGGTCGCTTTGGCTCGCCTAAATCGTTTATCAGCCCGGTTCCGCACTTAAGCTTTGTGCGCGGCCAAAAAGGCATCGACTTCCTGAAGAAGCGCTTCGACGCGCTGACCACTCATCACGCCTTCAGCGCAATGGAATACAGCGAAGACCGCGCCACTATGGCGAAATGGATGCCGCTGATGCTCCCGGGTCGCGACCCGAACGAGCCTATTGCTGCCACCCGCGTAATGGCCGGTACCGACGTGAACTTCGGCGCACTGACCCTCCACCTGCTCGACCATCTCCGCCAACAGAACGAAGCCAAAGTCACCTGCAGCCAAAAGGTCGTTGGCCTCAAGCGCAGCGGCCAAGGCTGGCGCGTCAGCGTCAAAGACCTGAATAACGGCAGCAACCGGGAAATTCAGGCTAAGTTCGTCTTCCTCGGCGCCGGTGGCGCGGCGCTGCCGCTGCTGCAGATGTCCGGCATTCCGGAAGGCAAAGGTTTTGGCGGCTTCCCGGTCAGCGGCCAGTGGCTGCGTTGTGATAACCCGGAAGTGGTCAAGCAACACCAGGCCAAGGTCTACAGCCAGGCTGCAGTCGGCTCGCCGCCGATGTCGGTACCGCACCTGGATACCCGCGTAGTGGAGGGTAAGACCTCACTGCTGTTCGGCCCTTACGCCGGTTTCACCACCAAGTTCCTCAAGCGCGGTTCATTCCTCGACCTGCCGCTGTCGATCCGCTTTAACAACATTGGCCCAATGCTGGCCGTAGCGCGCGACAACTTCGACCTGACCCGCTACCTGATCAAGGAAGTGCTGCAGTCCGAAGAGAAGCGTTTGGAAACCCTACGCGGCTTCTATCCAGAGGCCAAAGCCGAAGACTGGCGCATTGAGATAGCCGGCCAACGCGTGCAGATCATCAAGAAGCATGCGAAAAACGGCGGCATCCTGCAGTTCGGAACCGAACTGGTGGCAGCCCAAGACGGTTCTCTGGCCGCCCTGCTCGGCGCTTCACCAGGCGCGTCGGTAACAGTCTCGATCATGCTTGACCTGATCCAGCGCTGCTTCGGCGAGCAGGTGAAGTCAGAGCAATGGCGCACCAAACTGAACGAGATCTTCCCGGCCATGGCTGACGTTCTCGCCAGCGACGCCGAGCGCTACCGCGAAGTACAGTCGCGCTCTGATGCACTGCTGCAACTGGAGCAAAGCGTCAGCGCCTAAAGGGCTGAGCAATAAAAAACCGCCACTAGGGCGGTTTTTTATTGCCTGCTCAATCGGCCAGCCGCGTATCAGGCGGATGCTGCAATCGAGCGGAAACTGAAGTAATGGCGCAGAGCATCAACCATCTCGACATAGTCGCCGGGCGGGGCGACCAGGGCGAACCCTGAGTCATAGCAGCCGGGAGTGACATCCTCGCGGGACCATTGGCAGGTGGCGGAGAAATCGATGTAGTGCGGCGCATCGTGCCCGGGAATCTTCAGGCGCATATCAAAGCGTGCGCCCACCAACAGAGGCAGCTGGCTGATCAGCATCAGCCCGTCCAGGGAGACGTTACCGATATAGCCCATAGGCTTGTCGGTGATGCGATTGAACACCTTCAGGTAGTAAGGCAACTGATGGCGTTCGATGCTGCGCTGAACATGCTTGGGCATAGTGGCAAATCGCTATAGATGGCCATTGAGTATGGCCCCACTACTGCGCTTAAACCAGTTTCAGGAACAGCGTTCAGACACCCGGCTCTGCAGTTGCTGACGAGCGGTATCGACCTGTTCATCCGTGTAATAGCTGCGTTGGCCATTTGCTTCAGGGCGGTAATAGCTGCGCCCTTCGGGGATCGAAGCCAGTTTTTTGCGCAGCTCGCGGCATTCCTCAGCGCGCTTGGCCTGACGCTCGGCGGCGGCCACAGACGCCTGCGCCTGTTCGTCGCGGCGCGCGTCGTAAAACCGACTGGTGCGCTCTTCGCGCTCACGGGTCAGCTGGTCACGCTCGACCACCTGCGGTTTAACCTCGACCTTCTCGGCCCCTACCGCTGCTGGACGCTGGCCGAAATGCACCTGGCCATTGGCATCGGTCCAACGGTAGATGTCCGCAGCCGCTACCCCCGGCAATAACAACAGGCACAACAAAACGCGCATGGATTCCCTCCCGTAAAGTTTCAGCTTACTGCCGAAAATAGCCTTCTATGGCCTGTAACGACCAGCGGTCAAGGCTTCACCGGTGTGACCTTGACCGCCACATCGACACCGTCGTGCCCCAGCTGGCGCAGAGTGTCCATGCGCGCGCGGGCGCGATAAGCGTACTCGCTGGCAGGGTAATTGGTGACGATAAACTGATAGGTCTGCATGGCGTCGACGAACAGCGCCTGACGCTCCAGGCACTGGCCGCGTAACAGGGAAATTTCCGGCTGCATATAGCGCCGCGAGCGGCTGTTGCGCTCGGCCTTGGACAGCGACAGGATGGCCGCCTCGCATTCGCCGCGGTCATAGGCCTCATAGGCACTATTGAGGTGGTGATCGAACGAATAACGGTTACAACCCGCCACACCCAACACCAGCAGAACAATAAACAGTATGCGCATAAGCCTCTCCTCCGATGAGCAGTGTATCGACTGCCCAGGAAAATTCTGCAGCAACATATCCTCTGATGGGTAATGCCGCCAGCCACTTGGCCAGCACCCATACGCCTGACTAGACTGGCGCGCAACGGCCATTGCGCCCAGGAGCTGTCATGTCGTCGTCGCCTCGCCTGCTAATGCTGCTGTGTACCGCGCTGTTGGGCGCCTGCTCGCCCACCACGCCGCTGTTTATTGCGCAGATCACCACCAACGAAGTGGTCGAATACAAGACCCTGAAAAACAACCGCATGCTCGCCGCCATCGAAGATGAAGGCGATTTGCTGACCTACAGCGCCCAAGCCATTCGCGATGCCAAAAGCGAGCAGGCCGAACAGCTGTACCTCACCGGCTACCGTGACGAGAAACTCAGCGACGAAGTGCGCGCCATTTCGCTGTACCAGATCGGTTTGCTGTACATGAACCGTTTCAATGAGCAGCGCGATGACAATAAGGCGCTCAACTACTTCTATCAGGTGCTCAACCAGTTCCCTGCCAGCCGCGCCGCCGAACGGGCCGAGGCGCGCATCGTGATGATTCGCGAGCGCGCCAATGAACCGGTGCACAAGACCTCACGCGAATTGCTGGCGCACTGGAAGCCCAATCAGCAACTCGACCTGTACAAGCCCAGCCTCGACCAAGACATGACCCTGCTGTCACGTCGCGCCGTGCTGAAAAATCGCGTCAGCGAAGCCGAAGAGTTGTACCTGCTGGCCTTGAGCGACCCCGGCATCCCAGCCGACATCAAGGAAAAGGCCCTGTATCAGCTCGGCCTGATGTACCTGGCCCCGGACAACCCCCAAGCCAGCCGCGACAAGGCCATCACCTACCTGCGCCGCCTGCTGGTGCAATACCCCAGCAGCGAGCTGAACAACAAGGCCGCCCGCCATCTGGACCAGGCACTCAATCGCTAGCAGGCCTGCCAAGGTAGTGCAGAGGAACAATGACTACAGCGTTGCGCCATAGTAGCCTCGTGCTCATTCGCAACTCAGGAGTCTGTGCATGACCTTTCGCCGCACCAAAATCGTCGCCACCCTCGGCCCCTCCAGCAACAGCCCCGAAGTGCTTGAACAGCTGATCATCGCTGGCCTGGATGTCGCCCGCCTGAACTTCTCCCACGGCTCGCCAGACGAGCACAAAGCCCGCGCCAAACTGGTGCGTGAGCTGGCCGCCAAGCATGGCCGCCACGTTGCCCTGCTCGGCGACCTGCAAGGCCCGAAAATCCGCATCGCCAAATTCGCCAACAAGCGCATTGAACTGAAGCTCGGCGACCGCTTCACCTTCTCCACCAGCCACCCGCTCACCGCCGGCACCCAGGATATCGTCGGCATCGACTACCCGGATCTGGTCAAAGATTGCGGCGTCGGTGACGAATTGCTGCTCGACGACGGCCGCGTGGTGATGCGCGTCGTCAGCGCCACCAGCGACGCCCTGCACTGCGAAGTGATCATCGGCGGCCCGCTGTCCGACCACAAAGGCATCAACCGCCGTGGCGGCGGTCTGACCGCGCCAGCGCTGACCGAAAAAGACAAGGCCGACATCAAACTGGCTGCCGAGATGGAGCTGGATTACCTGGCCGTGTCTTTCCCACGCGATGCCGACGACATGCACTACGCACGCAAGCTGCGCGACGAAGCCGGCGGTACTGCCTGGCTGGTGGCCAAGATCGAACGCGCCGAAGCCGTAGCCGATGACGAAACCCTCGATGGCTTGATCCGCGCCAGTGATGCGGTAATGGTTGCCCGTGGTGACCTGGGTGTGGAGATCGGCGACGCCGAACTGTGCGGCATCCAGAAGAAAATCATCCTGCACGCGCGCCGCCACAACAAGGCGGTGATCACGGCGACGCAGATGATGGAGTCGATGATCCAGAACCCGATGCCGACCCGCGCGGAAGTCTCCGACGTGGCCAACGCCGTGCTCGACTACACCGATGCGGTGATGCTCTCGGCAGAAAGCGCCGCCGGCGCCTACCCGCTGGAAGCGGTACAAGCCATGGCGCGCATCTGCCTGGGCGCGGAAAAACACCCGACCAGCAAGAAGTCCAGCCACCGCATAGGCACCGAGTTCGAGCGTTGCGACGAAAGCATCGCCCTGGCGGCCATGTACACGGCCAATCACTTCCCCGGTGTGAAAGCGATTATCGCCCTGACCGAAAGTGGCTACACGCCGCTGATCATGTCGCGCATCCGTTCTTCGGTGCCGATCTTCGCCTTCTCCCCGCACCGCGAAACCCAGGCCCGCGCGGCCATGTTCCGTGGCGTCTACACCGTGCCGTTCGACCCAGCTGCCCTGCAACCTGCCGAAGTCAGCCAGGCCGCAGTGGACGAGTTGCTCAAGCGTGGCGTTGTGCAGGCCGGCGACTGGGTGATTCTGACCAAGGGCGACAGCTACCACACCATCGGCGGCACCAACACCATGAAGCTGCTGCATGTCGGCGAAGCGCTGGTTTAAACCGCTAGCAATGCAAAAGGCCGCTCATTGAGCGGCCTTTTTGTTTGCCTCGAAGCATCAGACGAACTTGCTGAAGTCCGGCGTGCGCCGCTGCATAAAGGCGGTCAGCGCCTCGATGGCTTCCGGCGAGCGCAGGCGTTGGCCGAACAGCGCGCCCTCCTCTTCGATTACCCGGCGCAGTTGCTCGCGGTCCGGGGCACGCATCAGGCGTTTGCTATCGACCACTGCCGCTGGAGCCAACTGTTGAAAGCGCAGGGCCATTTCGCGAGCCTTGGCCAGGGTTGCCGCGCCGCTATCCAAAGCCTGATTGGCGATGCCCCAGGTTGCGGCCTGTTCACCGGTAAAGCTCTGCCCGAGCAGCAGCAGTTCGGCAGCTCGAGCGTGGCCGAGCAAACGCGGCAGAATCAGGCTGGAACCGTACTCAGGACACAGGCCGAGGTTGACGAAGGGCATCTTCAACGTGGCATCACGGCTGACGTATACCAGGTCGCAGTGCAGCAGCATGGTCGTGCCGATGCCCACCGCCGGGCCGTTGACTGCGGCCACCACGGGTTTGCTGAACTCGAACAGCGCCTGCATAAACTGGAACACTTCGCTGTTCAGCCCGGTGGGCGGCGCCTTGATAAAGTCGGCGACATCATTGCCGCTGGTAAAGCAGCTCTCGCCGCCGCTGATCAGCACGGCGCGCACGCTTTTATCCTGATCGGCCTGCACCAGCACTTCGGCCATGCCGCTGTACATGGCGCGGGTCAGGGCATTCTTCTTGTCGGGGCGGTGCATGCGCAGGGTCAGTAACCCTTGCTCACGCTCAACCAGTAGGTGCTCGCTCATCATCAATCCTCACGGCAGGCCACCCGCGAGCTGAGAACCTGAACGGCTAGCGCGCGTGGGGCAAAAAGACGTCAGCGAAAACCTGGCTACGCGGTAAACCCGCCAGATACAGGCGGCGCGCAAAGGTTTCGACGCTGTCGGGGTGGCCGCAGAGTAAGGCGATGGTTTGCCGTGAAACAAGGCGCAGTTCGGCCAAAGCAGCCGGCAACTCGGCCGCCACCAGCAGCTCGACCTGCACTTGGGGGTGGCTGGCAGCCAATGCCCGCAGGGGCTCAGCCAGGTAATGCGCGGACGCATCATGGGCCAGGTGAATAACCCGGACCGCGCCCTGATGCTCCTGGCGTAGCGCTTCACGCAGCACCCCGTACAGCGGCGCCAGCCCGGTGCCGGCGGCCATCAGCCAGAGCGGGCGGGTTTGCCAGTCCGGGTCATAGTGCAGCGCCGCACCGCGCAATTCGCCCAAGCGCAGGTTGTCACCCGGCTGAAAGGCCCGCGCTGCCGTGGCAAAGTCGCCGCCCTGGCGGCAGTCGATATGGAACTCCAGCCAAGGATCATCGCCCGGCAAGCTGGCCAGCGAATAGGGTCGGGCAATGCCGCACGCCGTCCAGAGTTGCAGGTGCTGGCCGGCGCTATATCGCAGTGGCCGCTGTGGGGTCAGGCGCAGACGCAGCACATCGCTGCTGAACCAATCGCAACTGTGAATAACGGCTGGAGTCGCATCACGCAGCGGGTCGAACACCTCGATCTGCACGTCTGCAACCACCCGACACTGGCAGGCCAGACGCCAGCCCTGTTCGCGCCGCGCATCGTCTAGGGCTTCCGGTTTGCCATCGAGTAACTCGCCGCCCACGCAACGCACCAGGCAGGCATGACAACTGCCGGCGCGGCAGCTGTAGGGCACGGCGATGCCGGCAGCCAGCAGGCTGTCCAGCAAATTACTGGCGGGGGCGACCTCAAGGCAGCGTTCCGCTACCCGTAACTCAGGCATCCACATCCTCCCAGGTTGCCGCGCAACGGTTACGCCCGTCGCGTTTGGCCTGGTACAGCGCCTGGTCGGCACGTTGCAGGGCTTCGTCGAGATCATCGTGCACGGTCAGCAAGGTCATGCCGATGGACACGCTCAGGCTGGCCACCTTCACACCCAGCGGCTCAGCACGGCTGAACGCCTCACGCAGGCGCTCGCAGCAGGCGGTGAACTGATCGGCTTCGGTATTGGGTAACAACAACACAAATTCCTCACCGCCGTAGCGGGCGACCACATCACCGTCGCGCAGGCAGGCGCGGGCGACAGCGGCAAAGGTTTGCAGAACCCGATCCCCGGCGGCGTGGCCATGGATATCGTTGATCCGCTTGAAGTGATCCAGATCGAGCAGCGCCAGACCATGCTGGCGCCCATTGCGCAGCTCCTCAAGCTCACGGCTGGCCAGGCGCAGGAAGTGCCGGCGATTACATAAGCCTGTCAGCTCATCCGTGGCAGCCAGGTCTTCGAGCTGACGCATCATGCCACGTAGGGTGTCCTGATGCGCCTGCAGGGCAAAACGCCGTTGGCGCATACGCTGACGCATGGCCTGAGCGTAACTGGCGAACAGGCACAGCCAGACCAGTACCACCGCCAGCACACTGGCCTGCATCAGCGCCACACGCGGCGCGCTCAGCTGCAGGGTATAGGCTTCATACAGGTTCAGCCCGGCAAAGCCGAAAAAGGCAAACAACGCGCAACGGGCGAACACCCGTGGCGGCAACTGGAATACGCCGAACAGCAGAATCAGCAGGTAGATCACCAGCATGCTGCCGCGCCCTTCGTTGAACAGCGACAGCAGCACGGTCAGCCAGGCCAACGCCACCAGCACCTGGGGTTCAGTCAGGCTGGGGTCGGCCAAACGCAGATTGATGCGCGACAGAAACAGCCCGAGAAATACCAGCTGGCTAAGGGCGGCCAGGACGCTGATGGCCAGAGCCGTGAGGGGAGATGCATGAAACAGCCCGGCAAATACGCCGATCCAGCACAACAGCCCGGTCAGCGCATAGGTTGCCACTGCCATGCCGAAACGCTTCAGCAGCAGGCTTTGCAGAGATCGCTGGGTTACCCGCTGGCTACTTAGGCTCATGGGGTTTATGGGCTCCGTCCCATGCTGGCATCTAGCCGCCACTCTACCCCTGTGATCACAGAATGCCTAGAGTCAGCCCAGGGTTCATTCGTCGGTTCAAATGACCGATCGGCGACCATGGTCTGGGGCCGTACAGGTGTCCGCCTGACCGCGTGCGCGGTATACTGCCGCGCCTTTTTATCTTGTGCTTTGGCCTTGTCCTTTGACCTTGATAGCCCTGCGCTGGGCCGTGACCCTGCGCTGTTCGAAGTTCCTGCCCTACTCCTACCTTTACAAAAAGGAGCGCCAAGCATGACCGTGATCAAGCAAGACGACCTGATCCAGAGCGTCGCCGACGCCCTGCAGTTCATCTCCTATTACCACCCCGTGGATTTTATCCAGGCCATGCATGAGGCCTACCTGCGCGAAGAGTCCCCCGCCGCGCGCGACTCCATGGCGCAGATCCTGATCAACTCGCGCATGTGCGCCAACGGTCATCGGCCGATCTGCCAGGTCACCGGCATCGTCTCCGTTTTTATCAGCGTCGGCATGGGCGTACGCTGGCCGGGCGCCTCCATTATCGTTGACGACATGATCAACGAAGGCGTGCGC
>NZ_JAUXXP010000063.1 GCF_030684895.1 Pseudomonas sp.
GAAGTGCATTTGTCCAACGTGCACAAACGCGAAGCTTTCCGCCATCACTCCTACTTTTCAGATGTTGCGGTGGGAGTGATCTGCGGCCTTGGCGCCAGCGGTTATCGACTGGCCCTGGAGGCTGCACTCGAACAACTTGAACTTAAGCGCCCCTGACCTCACCGGGAGTTGAACCACTATGGATATTCGTAAAGTCAAAAAACTGATCGAGCTGCTGGAAGAATCCGGTATCGACGAGCTGGAGATTCGCGAAGGCGAAGAATCCGTGCGGATCAGCCGTCACAGCAAGCAGCCGGCCTTTATGCAACAGCCGATGTACGCCCAGGCGCCTGCGCCTGCAGCTGCTCCGGTTGCTGCCGCACCAGTAGCTGCTGAAGCCGCTGCGCCTGCAGCCGCCAAGCTGAATGGCACCGTGGTGCGCTCGCCGATGGTCGGCACCTTCTACCGCGCTTCCGGCCCGACGTCGGGCAACTTCGTTGAAGTCGGCCAGAGCGTGAAGAAGGGCGACATTCTCTGCATCGTTGAAGCGATGAAGATGATGAACCACATCGAGGCCGAAACCAGCGGCGTGATCGAATCCATCCTGGGCGAGAACGGTCAGCCGGTGGAATACGACCAGCCTCTGTTCACCATCGTTTGATCCACGGAGAGCCAGCGATGTTGGAAAAAGTTCTGATCGCCAACCGCGGCGAGATCGCCCTGCGCGTCTTGCGCGCCTGTAAAGAGCTGGGCATCAAAACCGTCGCGGTGCATTCCACCGCTGACCGCGAGTTGATGCACCTGGGCCTGGCCGACGAGTCGGTGTGCATCGGCCCGGCCTCTGGCGCGCTGTCCTATCTGAATATTCCGGCGATCATCAGCGCCGCTGAAGTCACCGGCGCCACTGCGATCCACCCTGGTTACGGCTTTCTCGCGGAAAACGCCGATTTCGCCGAGCAGGTGGAAAACTCCGGCTTCGCCTTTATCGGCCCGAAAGCCGAGACCATTCGCCTGATGGGCGACAAGGTATCGGCCAAGGACGCCATGAAGCGTGCCGGTGTACCAGTCGTGCCTGGCTCCGACGGCCCGCTACCGGAAGACGAAGAAACCGCCCTGCAGATTGCTCGCGAAGTCGGTTATCCGGTGATCATCAAAGCCGCTGGCGGCGGCGGTGGTCGCGGCATGCGCGTGGTGTACAAGGAAGAAGACCTGATCAAATCGGCCAAGCTGACCCGCAGCGAAGCCGGTTCGGTGTTCGGCAACCCGATGGTCTATCTGGAGAAATTCCTCGGCAATCCACGTCACGTGGAAGTCCAGGTGATCTCCGACGGCCAAGGCAACGCCATCCACCTGGGTGACCGCGACTGCTCGCTGCAGCGCCGCCACCAGAAGGTGCTGGAAGAAGCGCCGGCACCGGGCATTGATGAAAAAGCCCGCACCGAAGTGCTGCAACGCTGCGTCGATGCCTGCATCGAGATCGGCTATCGCGGTGCCGGCACCTTCGAGTTCCTTTACGAAGATGGGCATTTCTACTTTATCGAGATGAACACCCGCGTACAGGTTGAGCATCCGGTTTCGGAAATGGTCACTGGCATCGACATCGTCAAGGAGATGCTCAGCATCGCCGCTGGCAACAAGCTGTCGTTCAAGCAGAGTGACGTGGTGATTCGCGGCCATTCGCTGGAATGCCGGATCAACGCCGAAGACCCGGACAACTTCATGCCCTGCCCCGGCAAGGTCAAGCACTTCCACGCCCCGGGCGGCAACGGCGTACGGGTCGATTCGCACCTGTACAGCGGCTACACCGTACCGCCGCACTACGACTCGCTGATCGGCAAGATCATCACCTACGGCGCCACCCGCGACGAGGCCATGGCCCGCATGCGTAACGCCCTGGACGAAATCGTGGTCGACGGCATCAAGACCAACGTGCCGCTGCATCGCATGCTGGTCCGCGACAAAGGTTTCTGCAAAGGCGGCGTGAATATCCATTATCTGGAGAAAAAACTGGGTATGGATAAGCACTAAGCTTCGGCTAAGCGCACAGACAAGGGCTGCCATTCGGCAGCCCTTGTCGTTTCTGCCGACCGCCAGCGGTGGCAGCCGCCCCACCGCTTCAAGTAAGCTGCGCGCCAATTTGCGCCATCCCGCCACAACGCTCACGAGGTTTGCCATGCCCTGGTTACAAGTCCGTCTCGCTATCACCCCAGAGCAGGCGCAAACCTACGAAGATGCGTTGCTGGAAGTCGGCGCCGTCTCAGTGACCTTTATGGACGCCGAAGACCAGCCTATTTTCGAGCCGGACCTGGGCACCACGCCCCTGTGGTCGCACACCCACCTGCTCGCCCTGTTTGAAGCCGATACCGACGCCAACGCAGTATTCGCGCACCTGCAACTGCTGACCGGCGCCGAGTTGCCGGAGCACCAGGCTGAAGTGATCGCCGACCAGGACTGGGAGCGCAGCTGGATGGACGGTTTCCAGCCGATGCGTTTCGGCCAGCGCCTGTGGATCGTGCCGAGCTGGCACGCCGCACCAGAGCCGGACGCCGTCAACCTGCTGCTCGACCCAGGCCTGGCCTTTGGCACCGGCACTCACCCGACCACCGCACTGTGCCTGGAATGGCTGGATGGCCAGCACCTGCAGGATTGCAGCGTGATCGACTTCGGTTGCGGCTCAGGCATCCTGGCGATTGCCGCCCTGCTGCTCGGCGCGCCGCAAGCAGTCGGCACCGATATCGACATCCAGGCCATCGAAGCCTCGCGCGATAACGCCGGGCGCAACGGTATCGACCCCGCGCGCTTCCCGCTTTACCTGCCTGAAGACATGCCGCAACAGCCGGCCGACGTGGTGGTCGCCAATATCCTCGCCGGTCCTCTGGTGGCGCTGGCGCCGCAGATCACCCGCCTGGTCAAGCCCGGCGGGCGCCTGGCACTGTCAGGCATCCTTGCCGAGCAGGCCGAAGAGGTGCGCGCCGCCTATAACGACGCTTTTATCCTCGACCCGACTGCCGATAAAGACGGCTGGGTGCGCATCAGTGGCGTACGCCGCTAACCGCCCCAGCGCGCACAGCTGCTGCATTGCCAAGCACTTGCGTTAGACTAGCCGCCTCGTTTAGCCGGATCGCCGCATGACCCAGAGCTTCGTCACCCAGTGCCCCCATTGCCGCACCAGCTTTCGCGTGAGCCTCACGCAGCTGGGTGCCGCCCATGGTGCCGTGCGCTGCGGAGCCTGCCTGCATGTGTTCAATGCCGCGCAACAACTGCGTGAACAGGGCCAGCAATTACCTGGCCCGGCGACGCCAATTGCTGCGCCAACGCCAGCCCCACAGCCGAGCAAACCACCCGCGCAGCCCGCGCCACGCCCGGCAATGCCCAGCGCCATGCCTGCAATAGCGGCCGCGCCGGCCAGCAGCAAAGCCAGCGATACACTGTGGATTCATGACGACCTGGATCTGGACAGCCTCGATCTGGACGAAGAGCTAGCCAAGCTCGAAGCCCAGGAGCAACAGCTGTCCAAGCAGTTCCTGGCGATTGATAGCGCACCGAAATACAACGAAAGCTTTCTGGCCCCCGAGCCGATAGAGCACGACCCGCACGATGAGCGCTGGGCCGAAGCCCTGCTGCAGGATGAGCTGAGCAAGCCGGCGGGCAGCCTGAGCGTCAAACCTCAGCCGCTGACGCCACCTGTTCGGCCGACTCCGCCGCCGGCACCCGTAGCGCCCGCACCGATCAGCGAGCCCGAGGACGAGCCACCGCTTGACCTCACCGCCCTCGACCGCCGCCACCCCGAGCCGGAAATCGAGCACATTGAGCTGCATGCCGAGCGCGAGCCCCTTAGCTCGCAGGCAGACAACCTGATCGAGAAAGATCCACCCATAACCACACCGAAGAAAACCGCGCGCAGTGAGCCCGCACTGCGTGACGAGCACCTGTTCGAGCTGGATGACGAGCCTCTGCAACTGGACTGGCAACAGCCGAAGAAGCCCTGGGGCCGCTGGATCGGTTGGGGCCTGCTGAACTTCCTGGGCGCAGCAGCCCTGGCCGGGCAGTACGTGACCTACCACTTTGCCGAACTGGCGCGCCAGGATCAGTACCGCCCCTGGTTCGAGCAGCTGTGCCCGGCAGTCGGTTGCCTGCTGCCCTCCAAGGTCGATATCACCCAGGTCAAGAGCAGCAACCTGGTGGTGCGCAGCCATCCGGAATTCAGCGGTGCGCTGGTAGTCGACGCCATCCTCTACAACCGCGCGGCGTTCTCGCAGCCCTTCCCGCTGCTGGAAATGCGCTTTGCCGACATCAACGGCCAACTGCTCGCCAGCCGCCGTTTCAAGCCCAGCGAATACCTCGCCGGCGAGCTGGCCGGCAATGCGGAAATGCCGCCGCAGACGCCTATTCACATATCCCTGGACATCCTCGACCCAGGCACACGGGCGGTGAACTACAGCCTGAGCTTCCACTCGCCGGAATAGCCTGCACGCGGCGGATTGCTTGAGAATGCGCCACAACCAAACCCTTCGCGATAAGCCCAGAGCTGTTCAGAATTTGTTCAAAACAGCCTTTCTCCGGTCATCCAGAGCGGGTATCATGCCCACCCTTTTTCGCACTCTCCTATTTGTTCAACAGCAGGTCTCTTGAGCAGGGAAGCCCTATGTCGGCGCTACGCATCGGCCCCTACACATTGCCAAATTCGCTGATTCTCGCCCCGATGGCGGGTGTCACTGACCAGCCGTTTCGTCAGCTGTGCAAGCGTATGGGTGCGGGCCTGGTGGTGTCGGAAATGGTCACCAGCGATGTGCGTCTGTGGAACACCCGCAAGTCGAGCCTGCGCATGATCCACAGCGGTGATCCCGAGCCACGCTCGGTACAGATCGCCGGTGGTGATCCCGAGATGCTCGCCGAAGCGGCGCGGCGCAATGTGGAAATGGGCGCGCAGATCATCGACATCAACATGGGCT
>NZ_JAUXXP010000064.1 GCF_030684895.1 Pseudomonas sp.
TGAAGGCGGTGGACAAGTTCGAATACCGTCGCGGTTACAAGTTCTCAACCTACGCCACCTGGTGGATTCGCCAGGCGATCACCCGCTCGATTGCCGACCAAGCACGCACCATCCGTATTCCGGTGCACATGATCGAGACAATCAACAAGCTCAACCGTATTTCCCGGCAAATGCTGCAGGAAATGGGTCGCGAACCGACCCCGGAAGAGCTGGGTGAACGCATGGAAATGCCTGAGGACAAGATCCGTAAGGTATTGAAGATCGCTAAAGAGCCGATCTCCATGGAAACCCCAATCGGTGATGACGAAGACTCCCACCTGGGTGACTTCATCGAAGACTCGACCATGCAGTCGCCAATCGATGTCGCCACTGTTGAGAGCCTTAAAGAAGCGACTCGCGAAGTCCTCTCCGGCCTCACCGCGCGTGAAGCCAAGGTACTGCGCATGCGCTTCGGCATCGACATGAATACCGACCACACCCTTGAGGAAGTCGGTAAGCAGTTCGATGTAACCCGCGAGCGGATTCGTCAGATTGAAGCCAAGGCGCTGCGCAAGCTGCGCCACCCGACGAGAAGCGAGCACCTACGCTCCTTCCTCGACGAGTAACACCAAAACCCCCGGCCCTGCCGGGGGTTTTGCATTCTGGGCAACTACCAAGGCCTGCCAAGCGGTCTACACTTTTCCCAATTGCCCAGCGAACGAGCCAGCCCATGCCGCGTGTTGCAGCCACCCTCCTGTTGTGTTTGGCGTGCTGGACCGTGCCCGCCCTCAGCCTTGAGTTGACGCCCGCCGAGCAAACCTGGCTGACCGAGCATCCGCAACTGAGCCTGGGCGTTGACCGCGACTGGCCCCCCTACGAATTTATCGACAACGATGAGCAGTACCAGGGCCTCGCCGCCGACTATGTACGCCTGATCGAGCAGCGCCTGTCGATCACCCTGCGCCCAGCCCCCGCACAGAACTGGAGCGAAGTGCTGGCCGATGCCAGAACCGGCAAACTGCACCTGCTACCCAGCCTGATGGCCACCCCCGAACGCGAGCAATACCTGACCTTCACTCGCCCCTACCTCGACTTCCCGATTGTCATCCTGACTCAGGAGCAAGGCCCGCAACCGCGCAGACTGCGCGAGCTGCAAGGCCTGCGCGTGGCAGTGGTCGACAGCTACGCCACCCACGAACTGCTGCGCGACAAACACCCCGAGCTGCGCCTCTGGCCGCGCCCCAGCGTGGCCGCCGCTTTGCAAGCGCTGGCCTCCGGGCAAGCCGACGCAATGGTCGGCGACCTGGCCTCCAGCGTCTGGCACCTGCGCCAGCTCAAGCTCGACGGCATCACCATAAGCGGGCAAACCCCGTACCGCTACCAACTGGCCATGGCCGTACCGAAGGACCAAGCGATCCTGGCCGGCATTCTCGACAAGCTGCTGGACGAACTCACCCCCAGTGAAATCGCCGACATCAAGCAGCGCTGGGTCGGTGATCCGCTTGATGAGCGCCCGTTCTGGCGCAGCTTGCTGCTGTTTGGCCTGCCCGGCCTGCTGGTGGCCTTGCTGATCATCTTCAGCATCCTGCGCATCAACCACCGCCTGCGCAGTGAAATGCACAACCGCGCCCTATTGGAAGGCGAGCTGCGCAACAGCGAGCAGCACTACCGCGGCCTGGTGGAAAGCCTCAACGCCGTGGCCTGGCAGATGGACCCCAGCGACTTTCGCTACACCTATGTCGCCCCCCAGGCAGAGAAGCTGCTCGGCTATCCGGCACAGGACTGGCTGCAGCCCGGCTTTATCGAACGCATCCTGCACCCCGATGACGCGCGCCACACCCTCGACTATTGCCGCAGTGAAACCCAGGCCGGACGCGACCACAGCATGGACTACCGCATGCTCGCCGCTGGCGGCCGCGAGGTCTGGGTACGCGATATCGTCACCCTGTCGCCGCAAGATGGCAGCCAAATGCTGCGCGGCCTACTGATCGACATCACCGAAACCAAGCGCACCGAACAGGCGCTGGCCCTGTCGGAGCAGAAATTCGCCTCGGTATTCCACAGCTGCCCGGACATCATTGCCCTGCTCAACCTACACGACGGCCGCCTGCTGGCGGTCAACAACACCTTCGAGCAACAGTTCGGCATCAGCGCCGCCGAAGCCATCGGCCACACCAGCTCGGAGTTGGACCTGTGGATGGAGCAAGGCATCGGCCCACGTATTCTGGAAATGCTGCGCAAGGGCAGCGCGCACAATATCGAGGGCACCTTCCGCCGGCGCGATGGCGGCCAGTTCACCGCGCTGATTTCCGCACAGAAGGTCACCCTGGATGACAACAGCACCCTGGTCGTGGCGGTACGCGACATCAGCGAGCTGAAGGACACCCAGCAACGCCTCAAACTCTCCGAAGACAAATTTGCCAAGGCCTTCCACGCCTCCCCCGACGGCCTGCTGATCACCCGTCTGAGCGACGGCCAGCTGCTGGACGTCAACGAAGGCTTCAGCCACATCACCGGCTACAGCGTCAATGAAGCGACCGACACTTCGACCCTGCAGCTGGGTATCTGGGCCGACCCGGACGACCGCACCCGGATGTTCGAGCACGTGCAGCAGCATGGCTCGGTGCGTGATTTCCGCGCCCTTATCCGCACCCGCAATGGCTCGCTGCGCACCTGCGAGATGTCGGTGCAGCCGATCCCCATCGAAGGCGACACCTGCATGCTGACCATCGCGCGCGACATTACCGAGCGCGAGCAGATGCAGGAAAACCTCAAGCAGGCCGCCACCGTCTTCGAAAGCACCGCCGAAGGCGTGATGATCACCGACCTGCAGCAGCGCATCACCGCGGTCAACCGCGCCTTCACCAGCATCACCGGCTACAGCGAAGCCGAAGCCCTCGGTCAGTCGCCGCGCCTGCTCGCCTCCGGCAACCACGACAGCGCCTTCTACGCCGCCATGTGGCACAACCTCAGCGCCTCCGGGCACTGGCAAGGCGAGATCTGGAACAAGCGCAAGAGCGGCGAGCTCTACCCGGAATGGCTGACCATCAGCGCCGTGCGTGACAGCGATCAGCAGATCACCCACTTTGTCGGCGTGTTTGCCGATATCAGCTCGCTCAAGCACGCCCAGGCCAGCCTCGATCACCAGGCTCATCACGACCCGCTCACTGGCCTGCCCAACCGCATGCTGTTTGAAGCCCGCCTGCGCGCCGCCCTCGAAGACGCGCACATCGACAAACGCATGGGCGCCGTACTGTTTATCGACCTGGACCGCTTCAAACACATCAACGACAGCCTCGGCCACCCGGTCGGCGACCAACTGCTGAAGAGCATTGCCGTACGCCTGAAAGCCCACCTACGTGATATCGACACCGTGGCGCGCCTCGGCGGTGATGAATTCATCATCCTGCTGCCCGGCCTGCAACACGATGGCGATGCAGAACTGGTGGCGCACAAGCTGCTCGACTGCTTCAGCCTGCCCTTCCAGTTCGACGAGCAGGAGCTGTTTATCAGCGCCAGCATCGGCATCAGCCGCTACCCGGACGACGGCGACGATGTCGCCACCCTGGTGAAAAATGCCGACGCCGCCATGTACCGCTCCAAGGCGCGCGGACGCAACCGCGTGGAACTGTACACCCGCGACCTGACCTTCCAGGCCACCGAACGCATGGCCTTGGAGCGCGAACTGCGCCGCGCCATCGAACTGGAACAACTGCAGCTCTACTACCAACCCAAGCGCAGCCTCAGCAACAACCGCCTGATTGGCGCCGAGGCACTGGTGCGCTGGCATCACCCGGTATTCGGCGAAATCCCGCCGGATCGCTTTATTCCCCTGGCCGAAGAAACCGGCCTGATCATCGCCCTTGGCGACTGGGTGCTGCGCCAGGCCTGCTGGCAAATGCAGCAATGGCAACAACAGCACGCACCGTTCGGCCCGCTGTCGGTCAACCTAACCGGCGTGCAACTGCGCCAGCCGCACCTGCTGGTACGCATCTCCAGCCTGCTGGAAGACAACGACCTAGCCCCGGAGCTGCTGCAACTGGAAATCACCGAAAGCTTCATCATGAACCAGGCTGAAGAAGCGCTGAACCTGCTGCACCAGCTGAAAAGCCTGGGCATTCAACTGGCCATCGATGATTTCGGCACCGGCTACTCCTCGCTCAGCTACCTCAAGCGCCTGCCGGTCGACACCCTGAAAATCGACCAATCCTTCGTGCGCGGCCTGCCCAACGACAGCAACGACGTCGCCATCGTGCGCGCCATCATCGCCCTGGGGCGCAGCATGCAACTGACCGTGATCGCCGAAGGGGTGGAAACCAAGGCCCAGGAACTGTTCCTCGCCGCCGAAGGTTGCGAGCAGATCCAGGGCTTCGTCATCAGCCGCGCCATCCATGCGGACGCCTTCGCACAAAACTTCCTCACCCCGCGCCATTCGGTTGGCGCTGCCGAGAAGGCACCGGTATAATCCGCCCGCCTCTGAGGGCCCATAGCTCAGTTGGTTAGAGCAGAGGACTCATAATCCTTTGGTCCACGGTTCGAGTCCGTGTGGGCCCACCACCTTTAAAGCCGCGCACTGCGCGGCTTTTTCATGTCTGCGAGAAAAACAGCTAGGCCAGTACAAAAGTACATTGCCGGTACAGCAGTACGCTTTGGAGCAGGAAAAAGATGGCCACCATCTTCAAAACGGACACAGGCAACTATAAAGCCCTGGTGCGGAAAACCGGCTGGTGGAAGCGATTGGAAGCTTTCATACAGTGAATATCGTGGAGCTGGATGATGGTGTCGCGGTAAGGGGCAACAGCTACCAAATCAACCAGCCCGAAGAAAATAACCACTAGTTGGCCGTATTGTGGGGCCTGGAGGAGGGGGCTACGAAACCAGGGATGACACACTGGAAGCAAACCTACCGACGCATGCACGACGTCACCGCCTCGAAAAGTGAACTTAGCCACATCGGAAAAATCCCATGGAGCTCAGAATGCTTGATGACTTGGCACAAGGACGACAGCCATGGCAAAACCCGCCTCCCGCCTTAGCGATTTAAATGCGTGCCCCATTCCTGGGCATGGCACCAACCCGACCACCAGTGGTTCGCCGGATGTACTGATCAACAACCTTCCCACCCTGCGGGTCGGTGACAGTACGGCCTGTGGCGATGCGGTCAGCGAAGGCATAAGCAGCATCCTGGTCAATGGAAAACCCATTGCGTTTCTTGGCAGTGCCACCGCTCATGGCGGGATCATCATCACCGGTTCAGGCGACGTACTGGTTGGTACTCAATCGGGCAGCGCGCCGTTCAGCGCACCAGAAATCCTGCCCAGGCACAGCGAGCAGTACCAGTTGATAGACAGCAATAGCGGCCAACCCGTCGAAGACGCGCTCTACTGCGTGGAATGTGGCGATGGCCAGCGCTTTGTCGGTTACACCAATGGCTATGGCAATACCGAGCGGGTATTTACCAAAGACCCACAATCCGTTGTCGTTCGCTGGGGACGGGATGCGGCCAATTACCTCAAGCAACAGGGCATTAGCTTCTAAGGACGGATGCAATGACAGCACCTCATCAAGGTAAGACTAGTGCCGAGCACGCTATTCAGCAGATCCCTATTGCCCTGCAGCGTGACTTCATTACCGTGGTCGGCGCCTCGCATATGACCCTGATGGAAAAACTTCGGGGGCAGAAAGGCAACAAGATGCGTTTTATCAATCAGGGCATCCGGCAAACTCGCCTCTACCCGCCCGCAAGCGCTAACGATGCCACCCAACGAATTTTTCTGATTTTCACCGAAGACTACGAACGCCCCCTGCTCGATGCCATAAAGGACGTGGTCGAAACCCGCTATGGCGCTAAGTATCGCGAACTGGATTCAATTGCCCAGCTGCTCGACTTCATCAACCTACGCATCAGCAAAAAGCGTGAGATCAAGCAACTCGACATTTTCTCCCACGGCCTGGTCGGCACCATCGAGTTTGGTTATGAACTAGACAAGGCTGACAGCTACCGCATGCGCGATGCCCAAGCCCTGATGCTCAAGCCTGAAGCGTTCGACCTGAGTGCCAAGATTCACTCCTATGCTTGCCGTACTGGTCTTGGTATTCACGCCGACGTACACGTCCGCGAGGGCGAAGATCCGTTGTACGAGAAAAGTCTGGCGCAGTTGATCGCCAACACCGCTCAAACTGCTGTGTGGGCGTTTCCACGGCGCAGTAATTATGACCAGACCTACGGCAATGCCAGTGATCGTGCTGGGTTAACCAATGCCCAGGAGAAAACCAAAGCCGACGCACAAGCAATGAAGGCATACAGGCATCGACTCAGCGACTATCAGAGGCGCTTAGCCGCGCACCGACAGGCCAGTAAAGACGCAAACGCCCAACTACCTAACGCACCCGCGCCACAGCCACCGATCAAAACTGCCAGCGCGCAGGATGAGGCCCTAGTACGCCATGCCAATAGTCGCGATGGAAATGATCGAACCATCGGTTACCCACTGGACGCTGAGGGGGCGGTTCGCCCTGTGCGTGCAGGCGACTCGCCCACTGGGGTACCTGCCACCCTGCGGGAATACAAGCCACTATGAGGCGCTTGAACAAGCTACTGCTATGTAGCATTGCCCTGGTCGCCAGTTTGGCGGCCGGGCTTTATCTGAATGCCAAGGAAAGCCAAATGCCAAAAAAAATCATGACGTATTACGGCGGTTTCGAAGTCGAAGAGATGTTCGATGCCAGCCAGTGGTTTGTTAGTGGCATGTACAAACCACGCAACATTGAGGCCGACGGCGGAGCCAGCAATGTCACCATGCTACGCAGCCAGCTCAGGCCCTTTACACCCGAGCAATTGGCCGAGCTTCCCTATGCCGCGGCCGAAGCCTTCGACAGCAGCTACCTTGAAGACACAGATACCCAGGCACTGATACTGAACCAGCCCGATCTCAGCCATCGCATCCGCTATACCTACAGCGCCTTCGCCGAGCCCAACAAGCCCGAGGACTACTACTATCTCTACTTGGAATTGGACGGTCGGAAGTTTGCCATCCTGTTCGCGCGCGATGCGCTGACTGGCAATGACCTAACCGGAAAAGACGCCAAGGAAATCAGCGGCGACTACGCCTCGCAAGCCGAGCATCGAAAAGCCTTTGCCGAAATAGCAGAACTCGAACGCAAATCGCGCTAACCACCTCCTCCGCAAAGAACAACGCAACCATGCTGCGAAATACGCTGCTCACTCTCTGTATGGCCATTCCGCTAACAGGTTGTGAAGTCCTCATGCTCAGTAATGTCGTGGTCGGCTGCGCCATAAGGCCTGCGCCGGAGCTTCTGCCCAGGGAGCTTCCTGCTGCAGTCGTGGGAGCCCCCTATCGCATTCGTTATAGATGTGATCAACGCCAGTACCCCCATGAGCCAGTTGCTGGTATCTCCAGGCATGCCATTGCCCAATGGCTTGGAGTTAACCCATATCGAAAGAGAAAAGCATGGCGTTATTCAGGGTATTCCCACCAAGGCTGGGGGCTACGACGTACTGGTTTATGGCAGCACCTATGGCACCCAATGCACGGGGCAAGATATAGAAAGGCTTTACAGGCTCGATGTCACCGATAACGGGCACTCAACGGCAGCAGATCCAAACACGGATTAATGCCGCTCTACACCGCGCGAACGATCCAGCCCAATACCACAGCCGCGCCCTCCAACTTATAAAGCCCTCACGATGAACAAACGCCGAATTGCCCTGCTCGCTAGCTGTGTTCTGCTGCCTTTGATCGCTCTGGCGACTTATGCAGCCGTTACCCGCATCAACCCCAACGACCAACACTCTGTAGGCGATGAGCTCGATGAGTTGAATGGCGTGGCGATTTACTACAACGGTGGGGTCAATACCGTGCAGGGCCGCAACCTGAGCGCGGACGGCTACAACCTGGGGCTACGTTATCAATGCGTGGAGTTCGTAAAGCGCTACTACTTCGAGCGCCATGGCCACCGTATGCCCGACACCTACGGGCACGCCAAAGACTTCTTCGACCCAACCATCAGCGACGGCAGCCTGAACGCCAAACGGGCGATGTTGCAGTTTCGCAACGGCAGCACCGAGCAGCCGCAAGCAGAAGACCTACTGGTGTTCGCCCCCTCGCTGCTCAACCGCTACGGTCATGTCGCGATCATTGCCAGCGTCGGCACTGGCACCCTGCAAATCGCCCAGCAAAACCCCGGCCCCTTTGGCAGCTCCAGAGAAGACCTGGTGCTTACCCAACGAGAAGGCCACTGGTATATCGAGCAGTCACGGGTACTGGGTTGGCTGAGACTGCTGCCAGCTGACGAACTGTCTGTACCTGAGCAGAACTACAGTCCCGAGCAATAGCCCGCCTACCCGGCGGCGGTCGTAGCACCCGCTACCACGTTTGCTACGCAACCAGCGCGCCAGGCAGCTAGGCTGGTCTGAAAGGCGACGCAGCAAGCGATGCACTGAAGTTGCGCCGCTGAGCCCTCAAGGGCTGACAAGGACAGGCGCGGGAGAGCTAGGGATGGCGAATCATTATGCCGACAAGCAGTGGGCTGCATTCAGAGAACAGGTAATAGCGCTGGATGGTGGCGTTTGCGTTGAGTGTGGCCGTGGGCGGCCGGATGGCGTCGCCCTGCAAGTTCACCACAAGCACTACATCAGCGGGCGCAAGCCCTGGCAGTACGACCATTCGGATTGTGAAACGCTCTGCCGGGGCTGCCATGCGCGCGAGCATGGGGAAATACGGCCCGACTCAGGGTGGGAATACAGTGGCGAAGATGACCTCGGCGACCTCGCCGGCAACTGTGAGCTGTGCGGTACAGCGATCCGCTATGTGCACTATGAATCGCCCCCGGTTTTCTAGACACTCTCCAAGCTCTGGAAATAGCGTTTTTCAAACTCTACCGGTGACAGCTGATTGTTGAAACCGTGTCGGCGTTTCGGGTTGTAGAACATCTCGATGTAATCGAACACATCGGC
>NZ_JAUXXP010000066.1 GCF_030684895.1 Pseudomonas sp.
GCGGCACCGGCAGCGCGTTGCAGCTCACCAATCACCTCACTCAGGGTGCCAAAGGCCGAGCCGACGATCAGGCTGTAGAACACAAAGGCAGCCAGCTCGCCGCCACTGATGCGGCCAGCAATCACGTCCATACCGCCGACCCAGAGCATCACCCCCACCGCGCCGAGCACCAGCACAATCACCACAGTAATCAGCCAGGCGCGCTGGGCGATGCGCTGGCGTGCCGTGTCGAAGGCCGCCTCGGCGGACAGGCCGAAACGGCGCTTGTCCTCATTCTGGTGGTTATAGGCTTGTACGGTTTTGATCTGCCCCAGCACCTCACCGACGTAACTGCCGACATCCGCCACCCGGTCCTGGCTCTGCCGCGACAGCGCGCGCACGCGGCGGCCGAAGATCAGAATCGGCGCGACCACCAGCGGCAGCGCCATCAGCACGATGCCGCTGAGCTTGGCGTTGGTCACCACCAGCAGCACGCTGCCGCCCACCAGCATGATCAGGTTGCGCAGCGCCATCGACAGCGACGAGCCGATCACCGATTGCAGCAGCGTGGTATCGGCGGTCAGCCGCGACTGAATCTCCGAGCTGCGGTTGCTCTCATAAAAGCCCGGATGCAGTTCAATCAGGTGGTTGAACACGCGCTTGCGGATATCGGCGACAAAACGCTCACCAATCCACGACACCAGGTAGAAACGGGTAAAGGTGCCGATGGCCAGCGCCAGCACCAGCACAAAAAACAGCCCGATGGACTGCTGCAACGCCGCCGGCGATTGAGTGGCCAAACCCTGATCGACCAACAGTTTGATGCCCTGGCCCATCGACAGGGTGATGGCGGCGGTAAACATCAGCGCCAGCAAGGCCCCGAACACGCGACCACGGTAGGGCGCGATAAAACGCCAGGCCATGCGCAGGGCATTGCGCTGACGGGAAGACAGGATCGAAAGCATGGAAGCTCGCTGGGGCGCTGACGCCGGTTAATTAGGAGGCGATTGCGGCGTTTCCGCCCGCCAGGCCACCCAACACAGCGCCAGGGCGGCGAGGTTGGTGCTCAGCGGATTAAACGCCTGCAGCAGTAGATGGGGGCTGAATAGCGCCACATCAAGCAGCAGCCCAATCAACAGCACACCGGCCAGCAGCAAGGGCCAGCGCTGACCCCGCCACAGCAGCAATAAACCCAGGATGATTTCCGCCAGACCGGCAATGCGTGCCACCCACTCGGGGGCTGGCAGGTTATGAGCCTGGATCATCGCCAGCTCATCCGGGCTTAACCAGAGAATCTTCGGCACCAGGCCGTGCCAGATAAATACCAGGGCCAGGGCGATACGCGCGGCCCAGGCAATTTGCGGTAAACGCTGATCAGTCATGCAGGAAGCGCCGTGCATGGTCGGCACTGGGTATTAGGCAGCTGTCATAGCGCCCAAACAGCCGATAGCGATTGAGCGCAATACGGTCGTAGCACCAATCACGTATAGGCCTTGGGATCAGCCGCAGCCAAGCCAACAAGCGCCATGGCTTAGGCAGCTGGGCGACGATACGCAGCACTGCATCCGAACGCAGCAGCATCTGGCCATTCTCGATCAGCGCCATGCTGTCGAAATGATCGGTGGGCAAACCGCCCCAGGCCAATAGCGCCTGACCCTCGGCCGATTGCACCGAAGCCAGACGGAAGCGCTGCTCAACGTCATGGCGAATCAGAAACTTCGCCCAGCCGTTGCACAGTTTGCACACCCCATCAAACAGCACCACGCGCTCGCCGGGCTGGATAAGGGGTGGAGGTGTTTGTGCTTGCGCCTGCATGCCCAACTCCTTCTGTGCGGCCCTCAGGCTGCGGGAATACGGTAATGGCCAGTAATCTTAAAGCTGAAGAGAATGTCCTCTTCCTGAGTGCCACGGCCGATATTGTGCAGCACCAGGGGCACGCCGCTCGTGGCCTGACGGTCGCTGATAATGCCGATATGAGTCAGGCCGCCGCCCAAGTCCCAGGTGACGATATCACCAGGCCGATAGCGCTCAGCATCCTGGCCAAACGGTAGCGCCCAGCCCTGGCGTTTGAACCAGGTCATCAGGTTCGGCACACGACGGTGGTCGATATTGCTATCGGGTCGGCTTAGGCCCCAGCTCTTCGGGTAGAGGCGAAAGTTCGCGCGCATGTCCTGATGTACCGCTTGCTGCAAATCGAGGCCCTGCTGGCGCAGGGCGCGGATTATCACATCGGTACACACGCCAGTATTCAGCGGTACATCGCCATTGGGGTAACTCAGGCGGCGATAGGCCGGGTCATAACTCAGGGTAACGCCAACCTGCTCGCGGGCGGCCGTAACCAAGGCATCGGCCTGCAGCGCCCAGGCCTGGGCGCTTAGCAGAATACTCAGCGCGAACAACAGAATCGCCCGCATAACGCCTCCTTAATAGTTCAGCGGCTACTTGCCCACGGGATACAGCAGCTCTTCTTTATAACCAGCCCACACGCGCACGACGTCGGGGAAGGCATCGTCCAGCGCTACATCGCCGCTGTCCACCAGCAGCGGCCGGCCTTCCAGCGTGCCGAGCTTACGCTTGGTGGCGACCACCCGCAGGTGCTCAAGGCCGATAGCGCGCAGTACCCGTGGGCTGATCTGCTGGTTACCGCGGCCAATGATATGGCCCTGGCCGCCAATCGCAGTCACCAGCAGCCGCGTTGGATGGCCATCAATCAGCTCGAACAGCTGCGCCTCGGTGACATCACTGGCCAGCAACTGACCATTTTCGATCACATCAACGCCCAGCAGCGTGGTCTGTAAGCCGAGGTTCTGCGCCAGGCCATGCAGGGTCGAGCCGGGGCCGAACACATAGCGCACATCGGCTTCCCAGCTGTCCTGCAGCCAGTCGGCCAGATCATTCAGCACCAGCTCCTCGGATTCCACACCGCCCTGCTTGACTTGCTGCACATAGCCACCTTCCTGCGGCACCGTCAGTTCGCCGTACCAGCGCGCCGTTACGCGCCCTTCACGCAGGGCACTTTCATCAATATCGCGCACTTCACCGCTGCTCAGGCGCACCAGGCCGCCTTCGATCAAGCGCGCGGTCAGCTCGCCGGCTGCGCGCGGGCTGATGGCATAGACCCCGGACTGAATCTTTACCCCAGCCGGAATCCCCAGTACCGGCTGGCCTTCGCGCACTGCGGCGCAGATATCCCGCGCCGTACCATCGCCGCCGGTGAACAGAATCAGCGCCACGCCAGCATCCTGCAGCAGCTCAACTGCCTGGCGGGTATCGGCGGCGCTGCTCGGACCCGCCGGCAGCTCACCGACCACACGGTGGGCAAAGCCCATCTCGGCAAGCAAGTCGGCGCCCATGGCGCCGGGAAAGGTGACGAATTCCAGGCGTTCACGCAGCGGAAGCAGCACTTCAAGGGCAGTTTGTGTACGAAGCGCCGCTTTGGCCTCAACGCCCAGAGCCAAGGCCTGCTCGGCCATGCCGTCACTACCCTTGAACCCCGCCGGGCCGCCTAGTCCGGCCAATGGGTTGATGATTAAGCCAATATGGAAAAGCCCCATAACACCCTCTAATTCAATACCTGCCTGCTCAATATCTGCCGGGCCTGGCACAGTGCCTGCAATGACTGATTTGCCCTGTGCCCTGCGGCGGTTTTCTGCCGTCGCAGTTGTCATAGCGCCTTCATCTAACACTCATAAAATCGCGCTAACCGATGAGGAGACAAGCCATGCACAGCCAACAACAGAATTCGCCAAAAGCCACGACAATGCCGATTGGTGGCTTTGTCATCGACGCCCAGGGCCGCGAAATCCCGATCACCGAAGAGATGATCCAGCAGGCCTGCAACGCGCTGGAAAAAGCTCAAAAGCAAACCACCAAGCGTAAATAAGTTTCCTGCCAGGGCAGCATTCGCTGCCCTTCGCTACAGCTGATTCAACCTCGCACCCAACGCCTGCACCAGGCTGACCAACGCCGGCGCATTACCCTTTACGCAAACCGCCAACCCGTCGATTTCCCGGCGCATTGGGTAGTGCTTGCGCAGCCCGTCAAAAGCCGCACGCCGGGTTGCCGCATCACCCTGCAGGCTGCGGCGAAAGTCCGCATCATCGCGGCGTGGGTCATACACGGCGCGGCAGATACTGGCCAAGGCCCAGGCCGGATCGGCGCAGGCATCGACAGTCAGCTCACTCAGCCAGGCGGCTGGCATCAGTTGTGCCAGTTCGACGCTGGGCGCAACGCCCAGGTGCTGACACAGTGCCTGATAGATCTGCGCAGTGCCGCGCAGCTTGCCGTCCAGGCTGTAGCCGGCAATATGCGGCGTGGCGATGCGGCATAACGCTGCCAATTCGACATCGGCCAGCGGCTCGCCTTCCCAGACATCCAGCACCACCTGCAGATCGCTGCGCTGCGACAGCAACTCACGCAATGCCTGGTTATCCACCACCGCGCCACGGCTGGCGTTAATCAACCAGCTGCCTGGCTTGAGCGCGGACAAACGTGCGTGATCGAACAGGTGATAAGTCGGGTGTTCACCCAGACGTTCCAGCGGCGTATGCAGGCTGATCACATCGCACTGATCCACCACCTGCTGCAGGCTTACATAATCAACGCCCTCAGCAGCCTGACGCGGCGGATCGCAGACCAGAACCCGCCAGCCCAGGCCACGCAGCACTTTGAGTAGACGGCTGCCAACCTGCCCCGCACCGATTACCCCATAGGTGCGCGCAGCCAGATCAACACCCTGCTGCTCGGCCAATACCAGCAGACTGCCCAGCACATAGTCGACCACGCCACGGGCATTACAGCCCGGTGCGCTGGCCCAGGTGATACCGGCCTGCTGGAAGTAGTCGAGGTCCAGGTGGTCGGTGCCGATGGTGCAGGTGCCAACAAACTTCACCGGCGAGCCGTCGAGCAGCGCGCGGTCCACCTGAGTCACCGAACGCACCAGCAACAGGTCAGCATTGGCGACCGCAGCCGCATCGATGCTGCGGCCGGGCAAGCGGCGAATCTCGCCAAAACCGGCAAAGAACTCGTCAAGCAGAGGGATATTTTCATCAGCAACGATGCGCATAGAGGGTCTGTTCCCGTGCTCCGCAAATCAGGCCGGCATTCTAACCTGCCGGCACCGCTTGGCTACGCTGAGTCGCGTAATGTGCCTGCTGCACTGAAACATTGCGCAACAAGGTTTCCTGACCAAGCCGTCAAGGCGTAGACTGCACGGTTTCCTGATATACAGCTGGATACACCTCAATGCTTGTCCAAACCCGCTTGCAACGCGTCAGCACCGAGTTCTACAGCCTGCTGAAGCTCGCAACGCCGATCATCATTGCCCAGTTGGCCAACACCGCCATGGGCTTCGTCGATACCGTGATGGCCGGCCGGGTCAGCCCGCAGGATCTGGCTGCGGTGGCGCTGGGCAACTCGATCTGGGTACCGGTGTTTCTGCTGATGACCGGCATTCTGCTGGCCACCACGCCCAAGGTCGCGCAGCGCTTCGGTGCAGGGGCGCATACCGAGATCGGTCCACTGGTGCGCCAGGCACTGTGGCTCGCCCTGGCCGTAGGCATCGCGGCAGCGGTGATTCTATGGAACGCGGAAATCATCCTCAGCCTGATGAATGTCGACCCGGCGCTGATCGAGCCCGCCATGGGTTACCTGCGCGCCGTGGCCTGCGGTTTCCCCGCCGTGGCGCTGTACCACGTGCTGCGTTGCTTCAGTGACGGCCTCGGGCATACCCGGCCAAGCATGGTCATCGGCCTGTGCGGCCTGGCGCTGAATATCCCGCTCAATTACATCTTTATCTACGGCAAGCTCGGCCTGCCGGCCATGGGCGGCGTCGGCTGCGGCTGGGCCACTGGCCTGGTACTGGGCTTTATGTTTTTGAGCATGCTCTGGTGGGTGAAATGGGCGCCGTTCTATCAGCCGAGCAAAATCTTCAACCACTTCGAATGGCCGCAGTGGCCGGTGCTCAAGCGCCTGCTCTCAGTCGGCCTACCCATCGGCATCGCGGTGTTTGCTGAATCAAGCATTTTCGCGGTGATCGCTCTGCTGATCGGCGGCCTGGGCGCCACCGTGGTAGCCGGGCACCAGATCGCCCTGAACTTCAGTTCCATGGTGTTTATGATCCCCTACTCCCTGGGCATGGCCGCCACCGTGCGCGTTGGTCAGGCGCTGGGGCGTGGCGAGCCGCGTGAAGCGCGCTTTGCTGCCGGGGTGAGCATGGCGGCGGCGCTGGGCTACGCCTGCTTGTCGGCCAGCCTGATGCTGCTGTTTAGAGAACAGATTGCGCAGATCTATACCCCGGACCGCACGGTGATTGCGGTGGCCACCACGCTGCTGGTGTATTCGGCACTGTTCCAGTTCTCCGACGCCATTCAGGTAACCGCAGCCGGCGCGTTGCGCGGTTATCAGGACACCCGCGTGACCATGATCTTGACCCTGTTCGCTTATTGGGGCATCGGCCTGCCGGTGGGTTATGCGCTCGGTCTGACCGACTGGTTCGGCGAGCCCAGCGGCCCCAGCGGGCTTTGGCAAGGTCTGGTGGTTGGCCTGACCTGCGCCGGCGGCATGCTCGCCGTGCGCCTGGCCGGCAGCGCGCGCAAACGCATCCGAGCCGCTAAGATGGCCTGATGAACGCCCGCCTACTGCTTCTGCTCGCTGCACTTTGCCTGTGCGCCTGCACGCCCGCCGATGATGGCCTGGCGTTGCAGGCCGATTACCTGCAGCGCTTGAGCAATGCCCTGGATGTTGAACCGGCAACGACCTTCGATCCCCGCGAATTGCCCCGCTACCGCCTACCCGCCCGCCGCGAACGCTTGATAGAAATTGCCGAACTGCGCATCAGCCTGCTGAAGCTGCTGGTCGATGTGCGTCGTTGCCCTGCCCTGCAACAGCAGATCAGCCAGCGCAACAACAGCCTCGGCAAACAACTCACGCCCAGCAGCCGCCTGGCTTACGAAGGCGATCTGCTGCGCGCTTTGGATGCCTGCAGCGAACACCTGCGCAGTCAGGACCAGCAACCCCTGCGCAACACCCTTGAACAACTGGCGCAGGAAAAACGTGCGCAACTGCCCGGCGTATTCTGGAACGCCCTGAATGCCAGCCCGGAGGTCGAACGCTACCTGCGCTTTGCCGAGCGGCCTCTGCCGCCATATGCAGACGAAGACAGTGCTGCGCTGGATGCCCTGGCGCAGTTGGCCAGCATCGGCAGCGCGCTACCAGCAACTTTGCCGCCAAGTGCCGAGCAACTTGATCCGCTGTTCTTCGCCCTGCATGCCAGCGACCAGGGCGGCCAGTTGATCAGCAGCCTGGCCAGCCTGACCCACAGCCTCAATCAAGGCAGCGACATGCTGCAAAGCCGTCAACAGGGCCGACCGCTCTGTCCCACGGGCAAGGCCACAGAACGCGCGCGCATTGTGCAGAACATCTTCGTCAAGTATTACGCCGGCAGCCTGCAGCCCTATCTGGCCCAGGTGGATCAGCGCGGGCAAACCTGGAGTAGCAGCCTGCGCAGCCTTAGCAACGTCACGCAGATACCGCCAGCCACCCAGCAGTACTTGCAGAGTCTGAGCGGCCAAGAGGCTTCGTTATGGGCGGATTTCCAGCATGCCACCGCGCGCCATGTGCGCAGCTGGCAGGAGCTGCTTAATAGCTGCGCTCTAGCGCCCGGTCAGTCGGGATGGACCGGCAACGCCGCCAGCGCTAACCAATAAGCCTCGGACAACATCTCGCGCCCCGCCAGCAGATGGGCCAGGTAGTCGGCGCTGGGCAGCAGCCCCTCTGCGCGAAAGGCCGGGTTGGCGATATACACCCAGGCCGGCTGCGCGCCATGGGCCGCGACAATCGGCAGGCACTCGCGGCTGTAAAAGATCGGCGTGCCTTCGAAGTGATCCAGCTTGGCAATCTCGCCAGCGTCGGCCAGACGATAGAGCACGCCCTCCACCACGCTGTCGCCCTGATGGCGGATATTGGCATAAGCCCGCCCGGGCGCACGATCAGCCGCGCGCTTGTTAAAGCACAGGCTGTAACCCGGCAGATGTCCTGGCAGCGCCTCCAGCACCGTCAAGCCGCGAGCCTGCATGCGCGCCGGATTCATATTCGAGCCGTAGGCGAAGTACCACTGCATTAGTCGAGCTTCTTGCGGATCAGATACAGATAAGTCGCGCCGTCTTCGGCCTGCTCCACCAGTTCATGACCAAGAAACACGCAGAACTTGGGAATATCGCGACGGGTAGAGGGATCGGTGGCTATCACCTTGAGCAGGCCACCGGCCTGCAGGTCGCGCACCTTGTTGTGCAGCATCATCACCGGCTCGGGGCAGTTCAGTCCGCTCGCATCGAGGGTGGCATCGGGAATGGCGGTGGTTTGCAAAGACATCGGAAGGCTCCAGTAACAAGCCGCTATTCTCGCGCAAAGCTGACCCCAAGGTCATCTAGCAGGCTGTTGAAAACGTCTGCATGCGGATTCGAGCCGATAACAGGTCAACACAACCTTGGATGGGCAGCCGCAGGCCGCTCAATCAGGCAGGCTGCGCAGCGCCCACCATGCCAATAAGAGCCACTTATGCGCCTTGCCCTGCTCCTTGCCGCCTTGCTGCTCAGCGGCTGCGCCGCCCGCGACCAATTACCGGACTTCAGCGCCAGCACTGGGCAGGACCTGCCTGCGACCTATTTCGACGCCGTGATTTATGGTCGCGACGGCACCCGATTGTCGGCCACGGTGTTCCAACCCGCGCTCAAAGTTGGCAAACAGGCGCCAGTCATCGTGCATACCCACGGCTGGGGCGGCTGGCGCGTCACGCGGCCGAATGGTTTCTACGGCACCCAGATGATGTCCGGCCGCGCCGCAGTCAAAGCTTGGCAGGCCGGTTACTGGGTGATCAGCTACGACCAGCGCGGCTGGGGCGGCAGCGAGGGCGATATCGAAATGATGAACCCCGAGTACGAGGTGCAGGACGCCCTGGCAGTGATCGACTGGGCCGCCGCCAACCTGCCACGCCTGAGCATGGATGGGCCGAACGATCCGAAGGTCGGCATGCTCGGCGAAAGCTACGGCGGCGCGGTGCAGCTGTTGGCCTCGGCGACCGACCCGCGCATCGACGCCATCGTGCCGATTGCCACCTGGTATGACCTGAGCGAAGCCCTGGCCCCGGACCGCCATATGAAAGTCGGCTGGACCGGCGTGCTGCTCAGCCTCGGCCTGTCCACCGGTTATGACTTGGGCAAGTTTGTGCAGGCGCCCTACCTGAAAAGTGCTGACGGCCGTATGCGCGAGTCGGTGCGCGCCGAACTCAAGGCCCACAGCCTGACCAGCTACTGCGCACGCGGCCAGCGCCCGCAAGCCGATGCCCTGCTGATTCAAGGCATGCGCGACACCCTGTTCCCGCTCAATCAGGGCCTGGCGATTCGCGATTGCCTGCAACAAGCCGCGCGTGATGTGCGCCTGCTCGGCATGCAGGGCGGGCATATTCTACCGCCCCCCATGCAACGCTGGAGCGGCCTGCCGCCGTTCAATAACGAGACGGTGCTGCATTGCGATGGCCGGGCGATCAACCTCTACCAGAGCATCATCAGTTGGTATGAAGACAAACTGCGCGGGCGTAAAGGCGTGGCCGCGAGCATTCCCGATTTCTGCGTCAGCCTCGATCTGGATCAGGGCGTGGCCTTGCAGCAACTGCCGGCCAATCAGCGTATCGAGCTACCGGCCACGACGATTCGCCCGCTTAGCAGCGGGCTGCTGCAGCCCTCACGCCTTATTGCCTTGCAACAGGTTCAGCAGCCCAGCGCCCTGGTCGGCGTACCCCGCGTGCACCTGGAAAACGCCGAGGGACTGCCGACGCTGTTTGCCGCTCTGGTAGTGCGACGCGCGGATGGCAGTAGTGAGGTGCTGAGTGAACAAGTCACCCCGCTCATGGGCCGGGCCAGTACCGAATTGGCAGCCGTCAGCGCGCACCTGCAGCCTGGTGATGTGCTGAGCCTGCGTATCAGCGGCTTTAGCAGCCAGTACCTGTTCAACAGTTCCTGGCAACTCTCCAGCAGTACCCTGCAGGGGACGATTGAGGTGCCACAGTTGCTGCCGTTACAGCCGCAACTGGCCCGGCATTGAGATCACTTGCTTAACCGGCGCAGGTGGCAGGTCACTTCCTCGCGGTCGTGATACAGCTGCTTGCAGGCTATCGAGACCTTGATCTTGCGCTCGGCAAAGCCGTCTTCCAGACGTTGCAAGAGGCGGCGCACTTCGGCGTAGCGCTGCTTCATCGGCAACTTGAGGTTGACCACCGCTTCACGGCAGTGGCCTTCACCAATCCAGGTTTCCAGCAAGGCGGCGCTGCGCGCGGGCTTTTCGACGATATCGCAAACCATCCAGTCCACCGGTTGCTTGGGCTTCCAGGTGAAGCCGTCGACCATCAGGTGAGTGACCAGGCCAGTGTCCATCAGACTTTCAGCCATCGGCCCGTTGTCGATGGCGGTGACCAGCATGCCGCGCTTGACCAGCTGGTAAGTCCAGCCACCCGGTGCAGCGCCAAGGTCGACCCCGGTCATTTCATCGGACAGGCGCTCATCCCACTGCTCGCGGGGGATAAAGGTGTGCCAGGCCTCCTCCAGCTTGAGGGTCGAACGGCTCGGCGCCTCGCGGGGGAATTTCAGGCGTGGAATGCCCATGGGCCAGATCGCTGAGTTATTCGCCTCGGCCATGCCGACAAACACCTCGCGGCCACTTTTGAAGGTCAGCAGCAGACGCGGCTTGTGCGCATCCTCAACCAGCTTGCCGGCCTTGGTTAGCGCATTGCGTAGCGGCGCCTCGAACTTCTTGCAGAAATTCGACAGCTCCTTGCCATCGTTGGTGTCCAGCACTTCCAGCCACAGGCTGCCGAATACCGGAAAATCCGCCAGGTGGCCGAGCAGTACGCTGATGCGGTCCAGCTCCGGCAGGTTGATAAACACCCCGCGCGCCCACTGCCGCGGAAAGATCAACTGATTGAAGCGCACACCGCGCATCAGGCGCTCGGCGCCGTCGTCCTCGGTGCAGATAAATTCGGCGCAGGCGGTACTCGGCTTGGCCTTGGCATAACCGGCAACGTCCAGACGCGCGGCATGTTCGGCGATTTCCGCACACACCTCATTTTCAAAACCCGGACGGCAGTGCAACAGCAACGTATTCATCAGTGACTCTCCTCAAGGCGCGCATCATAGCCGAGTCACCCGCCTGTGCTTGCTTTGCATCGGCCTTTTCCTGGTCTGCAGGTTAGACTGACGCCACTGCGCAAGGCTCTAGAGCCTGCCAACCGCTCATCGGCCGCCCCAGCAAAACAGCGCGGTACACGGCCATAACCTGCCCCTTGTCGGTTACGCCTGGATTCACGGGCTAAACTTCCGCCAGCAACGGTCGAAGTACCGGTAACGTTTTAAGGAATAAAGAACGCCATGCGCAATAACCAACCTATTACTCAGCGCGAGCGCACCTTCCCCGCGCAGCAGCGACTGATCTCCACCACCGACCTCAAAGGCCAGATCACCTACTGCAATGACGCCTTTGTCGAGATCAGTGGCTTTAGCCGCGATGAGCTGATTCGGGCGCCGCACAACCTGGTGCGCCACCCGGACGTGCCGGCAGCGGTGTTCCAACATATGTGGGACACCCTGAAGAAGGGCCGGCCGTGGATGGGTATCGTCAAGAACCGCTGCAAGAGTGGCGACCACTATTGGGTCAACGCCTACGTCACGCCGGTGACGGAAAGCAATCAGGTGATTGGCTACGAATCGGTGCGGGTCAAACCGACTGCCGAGCAGGTACGCCGCGCCGAGGCGCTGTACCAACGCATCAACAGCGGCAAATCGGCGATCCCCAACAGTGATCGCTGGCTGCCGATCGTGCAGGACTGGCTGCCGTTTATCCTGGTCAGCCAGGTGGGTTTCCTGATCGGCGCCTGGCTCGACTCCAGCTGGGGCTTTGCCATCGCCGCCGGATTGTCGGTGCCGCTGGGCCTGGCCGGACTGAACTGGCAACAACGCGGCCTTAAGCGCCTGCTGCGCCTGGCCGACCAGAGCACCTCCGACCCGCTGATTGCGCAGATGTACACCGACAGCCGCGGTGCCCAGGGCCGCCTGGAAATGTCCATCCTCAGCCAGGAAGCCCGTCTGAAAACCTGCCTGACCCGCTTGCAAGACACCGCCGAACAGCTCAGCCAGCAGGCCAAACAGGCTGACACCCTGGCGCACAGCAGCTCCGCCGGGCTTGAGCGCCAACGCAGCGAAACCGATCAGGTCGCCACCGCAATCAACCAAATGGCCGCTACAACGCTGGAAGTGGCGAGCAACGTGGCGCGTACCGCCATCGCCACTCAAGATGCCAACCGCCTGACCAGTGCCGGCCGTGGCATTGCTGCTGAAACCCGCCAGGCCATTCAGCGCCTGTCGCAATCGGTCGGTGATACTGGTGAAACCGTGACCCGCCTGGCCCAGGACAGCAACGAAATCGGCGGCGTGGTCGATGTAATCAAAGGCATCGCCGACCAGACCAACCTGCTCGCCCTCAACGCCGCCATTGAGGCCGCGCGCGCTGGCGAAATGGGCCGTGGTTTTGCCGTGGTGGCTGATGAAGTGCGCTCACTGGCGCAGCGCACCGCCGAGTCAACCGGGCAAATTCACCAACTGATCGCCAAGCTGCAGCGCACTGCCGAAGAAGCGGTGCTGACCATGGAAATCGGCCGCAAACAGGCCGACGAAGGGGTTGAGCGCGTGCAGCAAGCCGATGAAGCGCTGGCCGGGATCAGCGACGCGGTGGCCAATATCACCGATATGGCCAACCAGATTGCTGCCGCCGCCGAGGAACAGAGCGCGGTGGCTGATGAGGTCAACCGCAGCATCACCACCATCGCCCAACTGGCCGACAAGACCGCCGGCGAAGCGCATGACACCGCCCTGCTCAGCGAAGCCCTGACGGCTACCGCCAATGGTCAGTACGCACTGGTAGAACGCTTCAACCGCTAAGAACCTGCTCGCGATCTGCTGCGCGTCGGCCCTGCGGCGTTAAAAACAGGCTCGGAATGCTCATGTACAGCTCGTACACTCCGCTTCCTCGCCTGTTTTTGCCTTGCAGGACTCTAGCTCGCGAGATCGTGAACAGGTTCTAAGGCCGCAAAGGTGCACTGCCCTGCAGTGCGCGGCCCTCCCCGTTGTTACAAATTCTCGTAGCGATTCATATCCAGCACACCGGCTTCCAGCGGTTCGGTTTGCTGGATATACGCCGACATATCGTGGAAATAGCGCCAGAACTCTGGATGCGTGCGACGAATGCCCCAACGCTCGACGACTGTCTCGAAAACCGCTGCATCACGCGCCTGCTCCAGGGCCGTGACAAATTCCGCCGCCTGCTCCACCTGCACATTGAAGATAAAGTTCGGGTAGCTGCTAAGCACGCCCGGATACACCGTCAGGGTATCCAGCGCCGGCTGGTAGCGCAGTTCCTCACCGAGCATAAAGGCCACATTGCTGTGCGCACGGTTGCGCAGCAGGCTGTACACCTCACGCTGGCCATCGGCCATTTCCAGCCGTAGCAAGGTTGCCTCCGGCAGTTGCTCGATCACCTTGAGCGTGCCCGCCGGTTTCGCCGTCAGACGACTCAGGGACTGCTCGGCGCGCTGCAACTCGGCATCCAGTCCAGGACGATGGCAATGTGCACCCGTGCAGCGGTTGATCGGGTCGGGGCGCGCATTCAGGCTGCCGTAGCGCTCCAGCAGGGTTTCGACAAAGCTGCGTTTGGGGTCGCCATCAGGCAAGCGCAACGCGCTCGGGCTTTCAGTATCAATAGCCTGATAGTCCAGCCAAATTTTCAGTTTGCCACTGCTTTGGTACCAGTCACTGAGGTAGCCCTGCCGCGACTCGGCAGGCATCAGGCGGAGGAAGTTGACCTCGGCGCCGTTGCGGATCAAATCGAAGTACAGCCGCGTTTGCGCCTGGTGCGAGACGTTGCCAAACACATCGAAATTCACCACCAGTTGGTAATAGGTGCGCTCCAGCAGCGGAAAGTCCAGCCACCAGAGGGTTTGCGGCACCTCGCCGATCAGGCCTTTGCGCACCGAGGCGCTGTCATGCTGGCGGAAGATCGACAGCAGCGCGTTGTCATTACCGGCCCAGATATGCGACCAGCTCGGCGCGGGCGCATCGGCGTAGCGCTGCATGCGCAGCGCTTCGTATTCGTTGCGTTTGTCGCGGTAGGTGCGCCACAGGCCGAGCAGATCGCCGATGCTGTCCAGCTGCCCGGGCATGGCCAGCAACTCCTTGGCCTGCTCGCGGTACTCGGGGTCGGTGATATACAGGTCGTGCTGCGGGTCCTGGAACACTGCCCAGAAGTTATCGCGAATCACATCCGTGGCAATCTGCCCACGGCACACCGGCCCGCGAATAAAGGTGCGCACGAAGTATTCGGCGTTATCCAGCATAAATTGGTAACGCGCCTGTGCCGGAATCGCGGCAAAGGTCTCGAACGGATTAGCGCGGCGCAGCAGGCTATAGCCCGGCACCGCATCCGCCTGCCAGTCGGTGGAGAAAAACAGCTCTTTGACCCGCGCCAGCTTCGCCGCACTCAGCCCATAAGTGATATGGGTCTTGTGCACGATAACGCCCTGCACCGGCGTCAGGCGGTAATAGAATTCGCTGCCGGGGTCTTCATTGGGCAAGCGCGTGGCGATGATGTCCACCGGCTTACCGCTGGGCGTACGCGAACGGACCATCTGGAAAAAATGCCCCGGCTCGCCATCAGCAAAATACAGATGGGCAAGAAACAGATGCTCATATAACCAGCGCGAAACCAGCGACTCGCGGGCGCCGGGGGCGTTCATAAAGGCTTCCCAGGTGGCGATCTGCTGCGCCTCGGCTGTGCTGGCCTGCAGCGCTTGTTGATCGACCGGCGCGCCCTGCGCCAGCCAAGTCTGCAGCGTCTGGTAGTCGGCCTCACTCAAGCCGGTCACCGCGAACGGCATGCCGGCTTGCGGATTCTTGCGGGCAAACTCGTCGAACTCCTGCGGCAATGGGCATTGGTTGACCCGGTCGATGCTGATATTCAGCTCGGCCGGCAATTTGCTGTTGGCAGCCAACGGCTGCTGATGGCCCAACTCGAGCATGCGCGCCAGCAAAGCAGCCTGGCTGCCCTGCGCATCCAGCACCGAGGTAAAGCCCTTACGCTGCCAGGCAGCCGGGCTATGGGCATCGACAAACAAGCGCGTGGTGGCCTGCGCCTGGGTGCGCGTGCCGTTGTATACCGCCACCTTGCTGGCGCCGCGCTGCACGCCTTCGCCACTGCCCAGATTGAGCTGACAGGCGGCGTCGTAACAGGCATGGCAGGCCACACAGTTTTTGGTAAAAATCGGTTGAATGTCGCGGCTGTAGGAGATCGGCTCGGCTGCCTGTAGTGAGCCGATGAACAACAAACACACGCCAAGCAGTAAGCGGCAGACCATGGAAACGTCTCTAAAATGGCTTAAGCGCCGATTCTAGCTGGCGCCGGCTGGCCAAGGCCAATCCGCAAACATGAGCCAGATTCATGTAAAAGCGCAACCCACTGCAAAAGCGTGCAGCTTTGTTATCATCGCGCATCTTTTTTTCACGCGTCCCAGGTAGTTATCTCCATGTCTCTGTCCGATCGCAGCGCCCGCCTTAACGCACTTCAGCAAGCCCTGAAGGAACGCATCCTGATCCTCGACGGCGGCATGGGCACCATGATCCAGAGCTACAAACTGGAGGAAGAGGACTACCGTGGCACGCGCTTCGCCGACTGGCCAAGCGATGTAAAGGGTAACAACGACCTGCTGATCTTGAGCCGCCCGGACGTCATCGGCGCTATCGAGAAGGCCTACCTGGATGCCGGCGCGGACATTCTGGAAACCAACACCTTCAACGCCACCCAGGTCTCCCAGGCCGACTACGGCATGCAGGCGTTGGCCTATGAGCTGAACGTCGAAGGCGCGCGCCTGGCCCGTACAGTGGCCGATGCCAAGACCCTGGAAACCCCGGATCGTCCACGTTTCGTTGCCGGCGTACTCGGTCCTACCAGTCGCACCTGCTCGATCTCCCCGGATGTGAACGACCCCGGCTACCGCAACGTCACCTTCGACGAGCTGGTGGAAAACTACGTGGAAGCCACCCGCGGCCTGATCGAAGGCGGCGCGGACCTGATCCTGATCGAAACCATCTTCGACACCCTCAACGCCAAGGCGGCGATCTTCGCCGTACAGCAGGTGTTCGAGGACGATGGCGTTACGCTTCCGATTATGATTTCCGGCACCATCACCGACGCCTCCGGTCGCACCCTGTCGGGACAAACCACCGAAGCCTTCTGGAACTCGGTGCGCCACGCCAATCCAATCTCCGTGGGACTGAACTGCGCCCTCGGTGCCAAGGATCTGCGCCCGTACCTGGAAGAGCTGGCGGCCAAAGCCGATACCCATGTCTCCGCTCACCCCAACGCCGGCCTGCCGAACGCCTTCGGTGAATACGACGAAACCCCAGCGGAAATGGCCGTGGTGGTGGAAGAATTCGCCGCTTCGGGCTTCTTGAACATCATCGGCGGCTGCTGCGGCACCACGCCAGCGCATATCCAGGCGATTGCTGAAGCGGTGAGCAAATACCCGCCACGCATTATTCCGGAAATCCCCAAGGCCTGCCGTCTGTCGGGCCTGGAGCCCTTCACCATCGACCGCAACTCGCTGTTTATCAACGTCGGCGAGCGCACCAATATCACCGGCTCGGCCAAGTTCGCCCGGCTGATCCGCGAGGACAACTACACCGAAGCCCTTGAAGTCGCCCTGCAGCAGGTGGAAGCCGGCGCCCAGGTGATCGACATCAACATGGACGAGGGCATGCTCGACTCGCAGAAGGCTATGGTCACCTTCCTGAATCTGATTGCCGGCGAGCCGGATATCTCCCGCGTACCGATCATGATCGACTCCTCCAAGTGGGAGGTGATCGAAGCCGGCCTCAAGTGCATCCAGGGCAAGGGCATCGTCAACTCGATTTCGATGAAGGAAGGCGTCGAGCAGTTCAAGCACCACGCCAAGCTGTGCAAGCGCTACGGCGCGGCCGTGGTGGTGATGGCCTTCGACGAAGCCGGCCAGGCCGACACCGCCGCGCGCAAGCGCGAGATCTGCCAGCGCAGCTACGACATTCTGGTTAATGAAGTGGGCTTCCCGCCGGAAGACATCATCTTCGACCCGAACATCTTCGCCGTGGCCACCGGCATCGAGGAACACAACAACTACGCCGTCGACTTTATCGAGGCCTGTGCCTATATCCGCGACCACCTGCCCCACGCGCTGACGAGCGGCGGCGTGTCCAACGTGTCGTTCTCCTTCCGGGGCAACAACCCGGTGCGTGAGGCGATTCACTCGGTGTTTTTGTACTACGCGATCCAGAACGGCCTGACCATGGGCATCGTCAACGCCGGCCAGCTGGAAATCTACGACGAGATTCCCAAGGAACTGCGCGACCGCGTTGAAGACGTGATCCTCAACCGCACGCCAGAAGGCACCGACGCCCTGCTGGCGATTGCCGACAACTACAAGGGCGACGGCAGCGTCAAGGAAGCGGAGACCGAAGAGTGGCGTACCTGGAGCGTGGTCGACCGCCTCAAGCATGCGCTGGTCAAAGGCATCACCAGCCACATCATCGAAGACACCGAGGAATGCCGCCAACAGTGCGCGCGGCCGATTGAAGTGATCGAAGGTCCGCTGATGGCCGGGATGAACGTGGTTGGCGATCTGTTCGGCGCCGGCAAGATGTTCCTGCCCCAGGTGGTGAAATCCGCCCGGGTGATGAAGCAGGCGGTCGGCCACCTGATCCCCTTTATCGAGCTGGAAAAAGGCGACAAGCCGGAAGCCAAGGGCAAGATCCTTATGGCCACGGTAAAAGGCGATGTGCACGATATCGGCAAAAATATCGTCGGCGTGGTACTCGGTTGTAACGGCTACGACATCGTCGACCTCGGCGTGATGGTGCCTGCAGAGAAGATTCTGCAAACGGCGATTGCCGAGAAATGCGACATCATCGGCCTGTCCGGCCTGATCACCCCCTCGCTGGATGAAATGGTGCATGTCGCCCGCGAAATGCAGCGCCAAGGCTTCCACCTGCCGTTGATGATCGGCGGTGCGACTACCTCCAAAGCCCACACCGCAGTGAAGATCGAGCCCAAGTACCAGAACGATGCAGTGATCTACGTCACCGACGCCTCGCGCGCGGTCGGCGTGGCCACCCAACTGCTGTCCAAGGAACTGAAAGCCGACTTTGTCGAACGCACCCGCCTGGACTACATCGAAGTACGCGAGCGCACCGCCAACCGCAGCGCCCGCACCGAGCGTTTGAGCTACGCCAAGTCGGTGGAAAACAAACCCAAGTTCGACTGGGCGACGTATCAGCCCACCGTGCCGAGCTTTACCGGTGTGAAGGTGCTTGAGAACATCGACCTCAAGGTGCTGGCCGAATATATCGACTGGACGCCGTTCTTTATCTCCTGGGACCTGGCCGGCAAGTTCCCGCGTATTCTGACCGATGAGGTGGTCGGTGAAGCCGCCACTGCGCTGTATGCCGACGCCCAGGAAATGCTCAACAAGCTAATCGACGAAAAGTTGATCAGCGCCCGCGCCGTCTTCGGTTTCTGGCCAGCCAACCAGGTGAACGACGACGATCTGGATGTCTACTCAGGCAACGGCGATAAACTGGCCACCCTGCACCACCTGCGCCAGCAGACCATCAAACCGGACGGCAAACCGAACTACTCCCTGGCCGACTTTGTTGCACCGAAGGACAGCGGCATCACCGACTACGTCGGCGGTTTTATCACCACCGCTGGCATCGGTGCCGAAGAAGTGGCCAAGGCCTATCAGGACGCCGGCGACGACTACAACTCGATCATGGTCAAAGCCCTGGCCGACCGCCTGGCCGAAGCCTGCGCCGAATGGCTGCACCGCGAAGTTCGGACAAACTACTGGGGTTACGACCCGGAAGAAGCACTGAGTAACGACGAACTGATCAAGGAAGCCTACAAAGGCATCCGCCCCGCTCCCGGCTACCCAGCCTGCCCGGACCATACCGAGAAGAAGACCCTGTTCACCCTGCTCGACCCAGCGGCCGAATTTAACAAGGCCGGCGCCAGCGGCGTGTTCCTCACCGAGCACTACGCCATGTTCCCGGCGGCAGCGGTGTCCGGCTGGTACTTCGCCCACCCACAGGCACAGTACTTCGCCGTCGGCAAAATCGACAAAGACCAGGTGGAAAGCTACACCGCCCGCAAAAAGCAGGATCTCAACGTCAGCGAACGCTGGTTGGCACCGAACCTGGGCTACGACAACTAAGTAATACCCCGACAGCTCGGCCCAATAAAAATGCCGCTCACCTATCAGGTGAGCGGCATTTCTTTTCGTGGGAGGCGCTTTAGCGGCGAGCTTTAGACGGCCGTTTCGCGGCTAAAGCCCCTCCCACACTGCCGATTTTGTTGCCGGTTACTGCTGCAATTCCTGCTCGGTAAACATATCGCTAAACAGCATGCTCGACAGGTAGCGCTCACCGGAGTCCGGCAGGATCACCACGATGGTTTTGCCCTGCATGCCGGGTTCGCCGGCAATGCGCAGGGCAGCAGCCATGGCTGCGCCGCAGGAGATGCCGCAGAGGATGCCTTCTTCGCGCATCAGGCGCAGGGCCACGGCCTTGGCGTCGTCGTCAGTCACCAGCTCAACGCGGTCGACCATGGTCAGGTCGAGGTTACCTGGGACAAAGCCGGCGCCGATGCCCTGGATCTTGTGCGGGCTGGGTTTGACCTCTTCACCGGCAATGGTCTGGGTGATGACCGGCGAGCCAATCGGCTCAACCGCCACCGAGATAATCGGCTTGCCCTGGGTCTTTTTGATATAGCGCGAAATACCGGTGATGGTGCCACCCGTACCAACGCCAGACACCAGCACGTCAATCGCGCCATCGGTGTCGTTCCAGATTTCCGGGCCGGTGGTCTTTTCATGGATCGCCGGGTTGGCCGGGTTGTTGAACTGCTGCGGCATAAAGTAGGTGGCGCTGTCAGAGGCGGCGATTTCCGCAGCCTTCTCGATGGCGCCCTTCATGCCCTTGGCCGGTTCGGTCAGCACCAATTCGGCGCCCAGGGCCTTGAGCACCTTGCGCCGTTCCAGGCTCATCGAAGCCGGCATGGTCAGCAGCAGTTTGTAGCCGCGCGCGGCGGCCACAAAGGCCAGGCCGATCCCGGTATTGCCCGAGGTTGGCTCAACAATGGTCATGCCTGGTTTGAGCACGCCTCGCTCTTCGGCATCCCAGACCATGCTGGCGCCGATGCGGCATTTCACCGAATAGGCGGGGTTGCGTCCTTCGATCTTGGCCAGGATGGTCACCCCAGCCGGGCCCAGGCGGTTGATCCGAACCAGCGGGGTGTTGCCGATGGCTTGTGCGTTGTCTGCGAAGATGCGGCTCATGGCGAGGTCCTTTTTCATGCGTTGCCGAGTAAGCTCCCAAGCCTAAGGCCCGTTCGGGCAGCAGTCCAGCCATGCGCACAGCCCGGCAGGAAACCTATTGCGAGTGGATCAGTCAGTTTGTATATGAGAAAGCGCTACCACATCCCCCTCTGGACACTCCTCACCCTGGCCATTGCCCTGCTGGCCCTGCATATCGCCCTGCCCTGGCTGCTGCGCGATTACCTGAATGAGCGGCTGGCCACTATGGGCGACTATCGCGGGCAGATCAGCGATATCGACCTGGCGCTGTGGCGCGGGGCCTACCAGATCAACGGCCTGAATATCGTCAAACTGAATGGCAAGGTGCCAGTGCCGCTGCTCGAAGCGCCAGCCATCGACCTGGCCATCAGCTGGCGAGCGTTGTGGGAAACCCGCGCGGTGGTCGCCGAAGTCGCCTTCGAGCGGCCGCAACTGACCTTTGTCGACGGTGGCAACGCCGCCAATTCACAGACCGGTGAAGGCGTCGACTGGCGCGCCCAGCTCAGGGGCCTGCTGCCGATTCATATCAACGAAATCCGTGTGATCGACGGCACCCTGGCCTTTCGCAACTTCACCGCCAAGCCGCCGGTCGACCTACAGGCCAGCGAGATCAACGCAAGCATCCTCAACCTGAGCAACGTTAGCGTGGTGGACAATCCGCGCCCGGCCAGCCTGCAAGCCACCGCCAAGGTGTTCGAGCAGGCTCCCGTGCAAGCCAGCGCCAACTTCGACCCGCTCGGCCAGCTGGATGACTTTGACCTGCGCCTGCGCATCACCGATATTCAACTCAAGCAGCTCAACAGCTTTACCCGCGCCTATGCTGACTTCGACTTTGCCGCCGGCCAGGGCGACTTCGTCATGGAGCTGGATGCCCGCCAAGGCAAGCTCAAGGGCTACGCCAAACCGCTGCTGCGCAATATGCAAATCTTCGACTGGCAGCAGGATGTCGCGGCCAAGGACAAGAACCTGCTCACCGGCGCCTGGGAAGCCCTGGTCGGCGGCGGCAGCTGGCTGCTGAAAAACCAGCGTAAAGACCAGTTCGCCACCCGGGTAAACATCGACGGTGACCTCAAAGCCTATGACGTCAGCCGCTGGCAGGCCTTCAAAGCCATTCTGCGCAACGCCTTCGTGCGCGCTTTCGACAGCCGTTTTGACAGCCAACAACCGTGACAGCAGACAAGTGACCCGCCATTCAGTGACTAAACAAGGGATATTGCTGAAAGCCCTATAGAACGGGGCTTTTAGTGGTGTTCCGCACCGATGATCAATCCGTGCGCACGGATCGTGTGCCCCTTTATTAGCCCGCTTGTCATGGCAAGTTGCCATGACAAGACTCTAAAGCATCGGTTATTGTCATGCCTGCCGTAATCAAGCGGACTGGTAAGGAAACTACAATGCGCATCTTTGGCTGGATACTGACGATTCTCGGTTGTGTGTGGGCATTCTCAGGAGTAACCCGAATTATCGCAGCTGCGATGGGTGCTATGCCTGGGCCGGAAAAACACTTTGCCATGGGTTTAGTTACGCTTGCATTAGCAGCTCTCGCCCTATGGGCCGGCAGTAAATTGCGAGCGAAGGCGGCACAAGCAAAAGCGCTCAGCCAGTGACTGAGCAAGGGGTTTCTCTGAGACCCTTACCGCACTATGCTCGCAGCGATTTGTGACACACCTAAGGTGTGACTGTGCCCACGCCCTATGCCACGGTGTCTTTCACTGCAATAGGAACACCGTGTTTCTGGAGAAGCGTAAGCAACGCATACCGAATTATTCTTTCGAGACCTAGAAACGTGGGCGCTAGTGCAAGCACCTTCGCGAACTTTGCATCATCGACCACTGGCTTACCAAACTGCACCTCATGGCCACTTGAACTGGGAGCGACCCAAGGTCCAAACGACCTACCTGAGTGTAAGTAGTTGCTCCGCAAATCATAGGCGGCCTTTATACGCTGGCTTATATCTTCCTTCTTAAGTGAAAAATTAATAGCGCCATCATCCTGAGGAATAAAGAATCCGTCGTCTATATTTCTCAGAATCGAAAGCTCAAAACGTCTCTTTACTTGAAACAGAGTTCGTTTAAGGACAGAGTAATCTTCTGAACAATCAACACAAGCCTCAAGCTTTTTTAACGCACTCAACATAATCGGATCAAACAGCTCAGATTCCGAGAAAACCTCAAACCCTGCGAGAATTTCTCCTGCTGTCACAAGATCAAGGTAAGCAACCTCGGGATCAGACTCTGCCGCTTGTAATGCATGATGATAAAACTTTGCGGCACTTCTAAAAACCCTCAACACCGACGCGTCAGCACCTCCAGTCATGAGCGGAAGTAAACTTTTAGCGTTTTCTAGATTTAACTCAACTGCAAAATCTCGCCTAACCTCATGCGAATTAAAAGGCAAATTTTCATTTACAAGCTCGCCGTATTCCTTAAGGTCAGGTAGACCATACGTCCCTATACTTTGAACAGCCCCATGGGAATCGAACCTCTTACCATATAGCACAGACAAGTAGGAACAAATCATACCTCCAACTAATTCATAGCTAGTAACAATCTCCCCAGCCTGAGGGGGCTTGTATGGCATCTTAAAAGAAAAAATATATGCTGAGCGAGATGATGGGCCTGGACTGTAACGTTGCATCCACCGCCCCTGAAAAGATGGCCAAGCATGAGTTAATAGAACATCTGGAGTTTCAAACTCACCTACAAATCTAGACGGCGTAGATATCAAAAACGTATTAATTTCAGGATTAGGACGAAGCGACATACAATCCTCACCAACTGCGAATTAATATTTGAAGCGAAGTATCTCTCCGCCCAGGCACTCGAGTAAATTAGCACTGAAGCTCCCACGACAGAACCGAAAGTTCTAAGTAGCGCGACAACACATGCGTTTGAAAGAACCGTTTGTGGGTGTTGGTATGCAGGTAAATGAGCGCCCTAAATTTAGCCTATGAATCGCCCCCGGTTTTCTAGACACTCTCCAAGCTCTGGAAATAGCGTTTTTCAAACTCTACCGGTGACAGCTGATTGTTGAAACCGTGTCGGCGTTTCGGGTTGTAGAACATCTCGATGTAATCGAACACATCGGC
>NZ_JAUXXP010000003.1 GCF_030684895.1 Pseudomonas sp.
CCCGAACTCAGTAGTGAAACGATGCATCGCCGATGGTAGTGTGGGGTTTCCCCATGTGAGAGTAGGTCATCGTCAAGCACCTATACCAAAACCCCCGATCAGGAAACTGGTCGGGGGTTTTACTTTGTGCGCCGAAAACAAGCCACGCACAGGTGAGCCTTTGATAGGCAACTAAACAGTGCATCGTTATTATGCGTGCCTTATTGCGTGGCGGGGCTCACATGCTTGCACTGTTAAGACTTCTTCAGGACGGGCGATTTCATTCGGGCGAGGCGCTGGGCGCGGTGCTGGGCGTTAGCCGCTCGGCGGTATGGAAGCAGCTGCAGGCTTTGCAGGCGGAGTTGTCGTTACCGTTGCACAAGGTGCGCGGACGCGGCTACCGGTTGGCGACGCCGTTGCAATTGCTGGATGCGGATTGGCTAAATGCCCATGAGGATGCGCCTCAGTGGCATGCTCGCGTTCTGCCAAGTGTGGATTCGACCAATGCAGAAGCGCTGCGGCTTTTGCCGGCGTCGCAATCGCTACCGTTCTACGTGCTTGCTGAGCGGCAAACCAGTGGGCGGGGGCGGCGAGGGCGTAGTTGGGTAAGCCCTTTCGGCGAGAATCTGTATTACAGCCTGGTTGTGCGAGTCGAAGGTGGTATGCGTCAGCTTGAGGGCATGAGTCTGGCTGTCGGCTTGGCGCTGCTGCAGGTTATACGCGGCTTTGGCGTGGCTGATGCCGGATTGAAGTGGCCCAATGATGTGCTGGTGGGTGAGCGCAAGCTGGCGGGCATTCTATTAGAGCTCTCTGGTGATCCTGCGGATGTTTGCCATGTAGTTATCGGCATTGGTTTGAATGTGAATATGCTGGCGGCTGTGCCCGGAGCTATCGGTCAGCCGTGGACTTCGATGCGTGCTGAGCTGGGGCGTCTGTTAAATCGCAATGAGCTAGTCAGTGAGTTGAATCGGCAGCTGTCGCGCTACCTGGATATTCAGTTACGTGATGGTTTCGTAGCTTTGCAGGATGAGTGGCAGGCTTGTCACCTTTGGCAGGGGCGATCAGTTGCGATAACGGCTGGCGGTGAGCCTGTCGAAGGTGAGGTATTGGGGGTGGATCGTTCTGGGGCCATTCGTCTTCGTGTTGATGGGGCTGAGCAAAGCTTTAGCGGCGGTGAGCTCAGCCTGAGGTTGCGTGATGATTCTTGAGCTCGACTGCGGTAATACCTTTATCAAGTGGCGTTTGCTGGGTGATGGCGAGGCTGCGAAAAACATAGGTGGTGTCGTTGACTCGGATCAGGCGCTTATAGAGGTCGTTCGCGAGCAGGCTGTGCGTTTGCGTGCCTGTCGTTTGGTCAGTGTGCGCAGCGACGAAGAGACTGCGCAGTTGATCTCGCTGATTGAGCTGGCCTTTGCTGTCACGTGCCATGCTGCCTGCCCAGCCGTTGCATTGGCGGGTGTGCGCAACGGCTATGAGCAATACGAGCGTCTTGGGCTTGATCGCTGGCTTGCTGTGGTTGGGGCTTATCAACTATCGCACAAGGCAGCGTTGATTATTGATCTTGGCACCGCGGTGACTTCGGATTTCGTGGCCGCAGATGGCGCGCATTTGGGTGGGTTTATTTGCCCTGGTGTGCCCTTAATGCGCACGCAGTTGCGGACCCATACCCGGCGAACGCGCTATGACAGTGATGAGGCCGCCAGGGCATTAGAGAATCTGGTGCCGGGGCGCGCTACTGCTGAGGCGGTTGAGCGTGGGTGCTTGCTGATGCTGCGTGGGTTTGTCACTGGTCAGCTGGCGATGGCGGCGGAGTTGCTAGGTCGTGACGTTGATGTTTTTCTCACCGGTGGCGATGCTCCGCTGGTGGTGGATGTTATTCCGGGTGCGCGGGTTGTGCCTGATCTGGTGTTTATCGGCTTGGCGATCGCCTGCCCCATAGGTTGAGGTCATGCATGCGCTGGATGTTCTTGTGGTTGGTTGTGCTGAATCTGTTCTATTACGTATGGCATCAACAGCAGGCGCCGTTGCGGGTTACTGAAATTGCACCGCTGAATATGGCGCAAGACAGTAAACGCGATATTCGCCTACTCAGTGAGTCGAGTACGCCGTCGCGGCGAGAGGTTGCCGAAGTACAGTCTGTTGAAGCGGTCTGTCTGTTTCTTGGTAGCTTTGAACAGATGGCAGATGCGTCTGCGGTCGAGCAGCGCTTGCTGAGCCTAGATATTCAGTCGCGGGTGCAGAGCATGGATGCGGCGGCCGGAGTCGACTATTGGGTGTATCTACCGCCTTTGGCTTCTCGGCAAGCGTCGTTGCGTCAGTTGCGTGAGCTGCAGGCGCGCAAGATTGATAGCTACATCATCACCCAGGGCGATTTGGCCAACGGCATCTCCTTGGGCATCTTTCCTCGTAGCGACTCGGCGCAGAGTGTCATGCAGCGTTTGCGTGATGCCGGGTACGAGCCGTCCCTGCGTGAGTTGACGCGCGCGCATCGCAGTTTCTGGGTGCGTATTTCGCCGCAAAGTAGGCGTCTGGCGGATGATTCCTTGCTGCAGCGTTTGGCTTTTGACTTCAAAGGCTTAGAGCAGCAATTAATGCCATGCGAAGGGGTTGCAAGCCCTCAATAGAATGCATAGAATGGCGCCCGCTTCGCAGGGTGGCGCTAACAAGTGTTCTGCGAAGTTGCTGTCAATGTAGCTAACCTCAGGTTTTTTAATGAGAAATTGCTTGACAGTAGGTCGGCATCGAATGAGAATGCCGCCCCGTTTGGAGGGATTCCCGAGTGGCCAAAGGGATCAGACTGTAAATCTGACGTCATCGACTTCGAAGGTTCGAATCCTTCTCCCTCCACCAGATTTAGCGAGAGCTGCAGGCTCCGCGGGTATAGTTCAGTGGTAGAACCTCAGCCTTCCAAGCTGATGATGCGGGTTCGATTCCCGCTACCCGCTCCAGCATTGTTGTTCTTGCAATGTGTTTGGCTCATGTAGCTCAGTTGGTAGAGCACACCCTTGGTAAGGGTGAGGTCAGCGGTTCGAGTCCGCTCATGAGCTCCATCTAATAAAGGCAGATATGCAAGTATCTGCCTTTGTTTTATGGCGGTGATACTGAGTCAATTCTTCTCTGGGAGGCAGTCAAAATGGCTAAAGAAAAGTTTGAGCGTAACAAGCCGCACGTCAACGTTGGCACTATCGGTCACGTTGACCACGGTAAAACCACTCTGACCGCTGCTCTGACCCGCGTCTGCTCCGAAGTATTCGGTTCGGCCAAGGTTGACTTCGACAAGATCGACAGCGCTCCAGAAGAAAAAGCGCGCGGTATCACCATCAACACCGCTCACGTTGAATACGATTCGGCCGTGCGTCACTACGCGCACGTTGACTGCCCAGGTCACGCCGACTACGTAAAAAACATGATCACCGGTGCTGCGCAGATGGACGGCGCTATCCTGGTTTGCTCCGCTGCTGACGGCCCGATGCCGCAGACTCGTGAGCACATCCTGCTGTCCCGTCAGGTAGGTGTTCCGTACATCGTGGTCTTCCTGAACAAGGCTGACATGGTTGACGACGCCGAGCTGCTGGAGCTGGTGGAAATGGAGGTGCGTGACCTGCTCAGCACTTACGATTTCCCAGGCGACGACACTCCGATCATCATCGGTTCCGCGCTGATGGCTCTGAACGGTCAAGACGACAACGAGATGGGCACCACTGCCGTCAAGAAGTTGGTTGAGACTCTGGACAGCTACATCCCTGAGCCGGTTCGTGCCATCGACAAGCCGTTCCTGATGCCAATCGAAGACGTATTCTCAATCTCCGGTCGTGGCACCGTGGTAACTGGCCGTATCGAGCGCGGTATTGTCAAGATCCAGGAAGAAATCGAGATCGTTGGTCTGCGTGATACCACCAAGACCACCTGCACCGGTGTTGAAATGTTCCGCAAACTGCTCGACGAAGGTCGTGCTGGCGAGAACTGCGGCGTTCTGCTGCGTGGCACCAAGCGTGACGACGTTGAGCGTGGTCAGGTTCTGGTCAAGCCAGGTTCGGTCAAGCCGCACACCACTTTCACTGCAGAAGTGTATGTGTTGAGCAAAGAAGAAGGCGGTCGTCACACTCCGTTCTTCAAAGGCTACCGTCCTCAGTTCTACTTCCGTACTACTGACGTAACGGGTAACTGCGA
>NZ_JAUXXP010000010.1 GCF_030684895.1 Pseudomonas sp.
CCCGAACTCAGTAGTGAAACGATGCATCGCCGATGGTAGTGTGGGGTTTCCCCATGTGAGAGTAGGTCATCGTCAAGCACCTATACCAAAACCCCCGATCAGGAAACTGGTCGGGGGTTTTACTTTGTGCGCCGAAAACAAACCACGCACAGGTGAGCCTTTGATAGGCAACTAAACAGCGCGTGGCTATGATGCCTGGACGCACTTTTATCAGGGTTCTTCTATGGCTGGTCCGGCACTCTCGGAGCCAATTTCCGCACTTGAGCTTAAGCAGCTGATTGCTTGTCATGAGTGCGATCTGCTGTTGCGCAGACCTGATGCGGGCGCAGGTGAGCGGGTTGAGTGCCCACGCTGTGGCTATGAGCTGTACACCCATCGTACACAGGTTGTGCGCCGCAGCATGGCGTTGGTGGTTGCGGCGTTGTTGTTGTATGTGCCGGCCAATTTCTTGCCGATCATGCAGCTCAACCTGCTTGGGCAGGCGACTGAGGACACCGTCTGGACGGGCGTGCTCGGGCTGTATAACAGCGGTATGCAGAGTGTCGCCGTGGTGGTGTTCCTCTGCAGCATGGCGGTGCCGCTGCTCAAGCTGTTGTGCCAGTTCGCTGTGCTGTTGAGTATCCGTCTGGATATTGGCCGCAGTTATGGTCTGCTGCTCTATCGCATTTATCACCATATGCGTGAGTGGGGCATGCTTGAGGTCTACCTGATGGGCATCCTGGTGGCGATTGTGAAGCTGGTCGATCTCGCCGAGCTGAGCATCGGTCTGGGGCTGCTGTGCTTTGTTGCGCTGTTACTGGTTCAGGTCTGGCTGGAGGTGACGATGTCGCCGCATCAGATCTGGGAAGCCTTGTCGGGAGAGGATGCACATGCGGGCGATTGATGCCGGGTTGTTGATTTGCCATGAATGTCACCAGCTCAATCCGCAGCAGCCGGACAGCGACAAGCAGTTCTGCACGCGCTGCGGTGGGCATGTGCATGCACGCCGCCCCAATAGTCTGGTGCGCACCTGGGCGTTGTTGCTGACGGCTGCGGTGTTGTATATCCCGGCCAATCTACTGCCTATCATGACGGTCAATTCGTTAGGCAAGGGTCAGTCCGATACCATCATGTCGGGCGTTATCGAACTGGTGAATTACGGCATGCTGCCGATTGCGGCGGTGGTATTTGTTGCCAGCATCCTAGTGCCGACGTTCAAACTGGTCGGTATTGCTCTGCTGCTTTATTCGGTACAGCGCCATCAACCGATGTCGGCGCGTCAGCGGATACTGATGTACCGCTTTATTGAATGGATCGGGCGCTGGTCGATGCTGGATATTTTTGTCATCGCGATTCTGGTGGCTGTGGTCAATTTCGGCAGTTTGGCGAGCATTGTGCCCGGTTATGGTGCCATCGCTTTTGCCAGCGTAGTGGTGCTGACCATGCTGGCCGCTTTAACCTTTGACCCTCGCTTGATATGGGATAACACGGACTCGGATGAAGACCATGAATGATTTGCCGTTGGCCAAGGCGCGCCCTGCTTCAAACTGGTCGGCTATCTGGGTATTACCGTTGATCGCGTTACTTATCGGTGGCTGGCTGGGGTGGCGTGCCTACAGTGAAGCCGGTATCGAAGTGCAGGTGATGTTCGCCAGTGGTGACGGTATTCAGCCAGGCAAGACCGAGGTGATTTTCAAGGGTATGCCGATCGGCAAGGTCACCGCTTTAGAGCTGGATGACAGCGGTGAACGACGTGGTGTGCGCGCGACCCTGGAAATGGACAAGCGGGTTGAGCAGTACCTGCGTAGTAACACGCGCTTCTGGCTGGTTAAACCGAGTGTGTCACTGGCGGGCATCACCGGGTTGGAAACCCTGGTGTCGGGTAACTACATTACCGCCAGCCCCGGTGATGGTGAACCTACGCGTGAATTTACTGCGCTGAGTGAGCCGCCACCCTTGGCTGACAACGCGCCTGGTTTGCACCTGACCCTCAAGGCCGAGCGCCTGGGTTCACTCAATCGTGATAGCCCGGTGTTCTACAAGCAGATCCAGGTGGGCCGGGTGAAGAGTTATGCCTTGATTGACGATCAGACCTTGGTCGAGATTAAGCTATTTATCGAACCGCAGTTTGCCTCTCTGGTGCGTAAACACACACGTTTCTGGAATGCCAGCGGCGTCTCCATTGATGCGGGTTTATCTGGGGTGAAGGTACGTACCGAGTCCCTTGCGAGCATTGTTGCTGGTGGGATTGCCTTTGCCACGCCGGAGCATCGCAAGGACAGTCCGCCGACTGACCCGAGTTTGCCGTTTCGTCTGTACGAAGACTTCGATAGCGCCCAGGCGGGAATTCGCGTATCGCTCAAACTGCATGATTTCGATGGGCTGGAGCCGGGTCGTACGCCGGTGATGTACAAGGGTATCCAGGTCGGTCACATGAAAACCTTCAAAATCGATCAGGATCTCAGCGGGGCGCAGGTGGAGCTGATGCTCGACCCTCGTACGGAGGACTATCTGGTTGAAGGCACAGACTTCTGGGTGGTCAAACCGTCGATTTCTCTGGCCGGAATAACCGGTCTGGAGGCCCTGGTCAAGGGCAACTACATTGCCCTTAGACCTGGCGATAAGGGCAATGCGCCGATGCGTGATTTTGTTGCCAGAGCCAAGGCGCCACCTCTTGACCTGTCTGCCCCGGGTTTGCATCTCGTGTTGTTCAGCGACACCCGTGGCTCTCTGGAAGTGGACAGCCCGGTACTGTTCAAGCAAGTCAAGGTTGGCACGGTGCAGAGTTTCCAGCTGTCGCGTGATAACAAGCAGGTGGCCTTTGGCGTGCATATTGAGCCGGAGTACGCCCATCTGGTGAATAACAGCACACGTTTCTGGAATGCCAGCGGTATTACCTTGAAGGGTGGCTTGTCGGGTGTCGAGGTCAAAAGCGAGTCGTTGCAGACTCTGTTGGCTGGCGGGATTAGTTTCGAAACCCCTGATCCCACAGCACCCAAGGATGGTAAGCGGGTGCAACGCTTCAATCTTTACAGCAGCCAGGAAAGTGCATTGGAGAAGGGGGTTGCCCTGACCATTCGAGTTGCCAGAGGTGATGGCTTGAGCCCAGGTACGGCAATTCGCTACAAGGGGCTGGATGTGGGCAAGGTGGAGCGAATCGAGCTGACCGACGATCTGCAGGCGGTGATCCTCCACGCTCGGGTAACCCAGGCGACGCAGCAGATTGCCCGTGTGGGGACGCAGTTCTGGGTGGTCAAGCCGGAGGTCAGTCTGACTCGAGCGGCTAACCTGGAAACTCTGGTCACTGGTCAATATCTGGAGGTACAGCCCTCTATCCAGAAGGGGGCTGCGCAGTTGAGCTTTACCGCAGCCGAGGCGCAGCCGAAAGCCAATGTTCCTGAACAGGGGCTGCGCTTGGTATTGAGTGCGGCGCGGCGGGGTTCGATCAAGCCCGGTGTAGTGGTCAGTTACCGTGAAGTGCCGGTGGGTAAGGTGACGGATTTTGAACTTGGCCCGACCTCGGATCGGGTGCTGATTCATGTGCTGATCGAGCCGCGTTATGCGCCGCTGGTACGCAGCGGTAGCCGTTTCTGGAATGCCAGCGGCATTGGTGTGGATGCCGGTCTGTTCAGTGGCGTGAAGGTGCGCACCGAGTCGCTGGAAGCTCTGCTGGAGGGCGGCATCGCCTTCGCCTCGCCGAATAACCCGGAGATGGGTGGGCCGGCGCAGCCAGGGCAGACCTTTGCCTTGTACGATGAGGTGAAGGAAGAGTGGTTGCGCTGGGCACCGAAGATAGCGCTGGAGAAATAACCGACAAGGGCCGCAATTGCGGCCCTTGTGTTTTATGGCGGGTGAGCCGGCGTTAGGCTGGCTCGGTGGCTGCGGTTGTGGTTTCAGCCTTGCTTTTGGCGTTATCGCGACGCTGGATATATTTCCAATCCGCTTCATCGATATAGATGCCGTTCGGCCCGCTGCCGCCTTCCAGGTCGATGGCCACATGGGCCGAGACCTGCGGTTTGACTGACGCCAGGATCGGTACAAAGCCGAGCTGCAGACTGGTTTCGATCAGCGCCTGCTGGTTCTTCTCATCGATATCCGCCGCTTCGTCCAGGTAGTAAGGCAGACGCACCTTGCCGGCCTGATCGCGGTCCATCAGGTGCAGCAACAGGTACATGTTGGTCAGCGCCTTGATGGTCATGGTGGTGCCGTTGGACGCCGCGCCATCGATATCGGTGTGGATTACCGGTTGGCCGTGCACCTTGGTAATCTCGAAGGCCAGTTCAAACAGGTCCTTCAAGCCCAACTGGTTATGGTTGGCTGCCACCAGGCGTGAGAGGTAGTCCTTGGCTTCCTCGTTCTTGCTGTCCTGCTCGCTGCTTTGCTGCAGGTCGAACACCGAGAGGGTTTCGCCTTCTTCGTACTGGCCGGCGCTGTGGATAATCTGGTCGATATGCTTAAGCGCGTCCTTGTTCGGTGCGAGGACGATGCGGAAGCTTTCCAGGTTGGACACCTGACGTTTGTTGATCTCGCGGTTGAACAGCGCCAGCTGGTGTTCCAGGTTGTCGTAGTCGCTGCGGATATTGCGCAAGGTGCGGGCGATATCGGTAACCGCCGCGCGACGTGCCTTGGCCAGGGTGATGGCTTCGTCCTGGCGGTGGGCGTAGGCGTTGACCAGCAGATGCAGGCGGCGCTCGACGTCATCCTCGCTGTCGAACTTGGCCACGCCTTTCAGGCGCACTTGTGCGTAAAGCGCCTCGATCTGCCCGTCGACCCGTTGCAGGCCCTGCCAGGCGTCTTGATAGTCATTGAGCAGCGGCAGCAGGTTGTCCAGGCTGTCATCCACTGGGTCGGTAAACGGCGTGCCGAACGGCAGGTTGGCCGGCAGCAGCTGCCGGCGGCGCAGGGCGTCTTCCAGGGTGCGCTCCTTGGCTTCCAGGTCGGCGAGCTGACGGCCGACCAATTGCAGCTTGGCGGAAAGCTGCTGTACGCGCTCGGTAAAGGCATCGGAGGCGCGCTTGAGTTCGTCCTGGGCGGCTTCCAACTGGGCCAGCTGCTCCAGTTTCTGCGGCTCTTCTACGGCCAGGGTTTGGCTTTTGCGGAAGTCTTCCAGGGCTTTCTGCGCGTCCAGTACGGCCTGGTAGAACTGCTCGGCCTGGGCCTTGCTCGCGGCGCGGTCGGAGGCTACGGCCTGCTGGGTTTTTAGCTGTTTGTATTCTCGGTCGAGGCGGTCTTTCTGGTCGCGCAAAGCGGCGCGGTCGGCCAGGGCCTGCAGGGCTGGCGGCTCGATATGCGAGAGGTCGATAGTCAGGCCGGGCACTTCGAAGTGCTCGCCCTTGAAGCCGTCGAGGATGGCTTCAAGGGATTTGACCCAGGCGTCGCCCTCGGCGACCTGAATGCCTTTCTCACCCAGCGGCAGGCTGAACAACTGGCCGTTAAACAGGCGCATCAGGCGGTCGACATCGGCCTGGCTGAATTCTTCACGCAGGCGTGAGTAGCTGTTGTTGTCGGCGTGTTCGAGCTGCTGTTTGACTGATTTCAGGCGTTTTTCCAGATCGCGCAGGCGCTCATCCAAATCCTCGGCGGAGAACTGCCGGGATTGCGCCAGGGCTCCCGCCAGCTCGTCGTGGGCGTCCTTGGCAGCCAGCAGCTGCTCTTCCAGCACCTTGGCATCAGTGACCAGGGCGAAGCGGTTTTTCAGTACCGACAGCTCGCCGAGCCAGCGTTGGATTTCGCTGATTTCGCGCTCCATACGCATCAGCTCCTGGGTGCCGCCGCGTTGCTCCTGCTGCAGGCCGTCCTGCTCGCCACGGTAGTGTTCGGCCTGGATCACCAGTTCCTCGCGGCGCGCGCCGGCGTAGTCCTGCCAGGTGCCGAGCAGTGAGTCGAGCAGCGGCGAGAGGCGGTGCAGTTTGCCGCGTAGCAGCTCGCGCTGGGCCACACCGGCTGCCAGGGCTTCGATCAAGGGGCCGGCGGTGACCAGCGCTTGGTAGTCCTGCTCCATGCGCCGCACATCACGGAAGGCTTCTTCGGTGGCGGCGATATAGTCGACGCTGCCCGAGCGCAGGCTGTGCTCGAAGGCGTCGAGAAACAGCTGCTTAAGCTTGGCCGCAGTAATCTCGCGCATATGCAGCAGGTTGATAAACAGCGCGCGGAAGGTCTTCAGGCTCTGCTCGCTGGTGGAGCGCAGCGGGATCAGGGTCAGGTCCAGCGGAATCGAGGTATGCCCGCCGACCAGCAGACGGCGCAGTTCCTCGGGTTTCAGCTCGTAGGCCTTGATGCCGTCGCGTTCCAGTGCGTTGAACAGCTCGCGCTGACGCAGGCAGGTGCCATTCTTCTGGTAGTGCTCAAGGTTCAGGGTGCCCTGGTAGGCGAAGAACTGGTGGCCGAAGCCGCCGCCCGGGCCGCGCCCGGCCACGCCGATCACGTGAGGGCCGTGGGGCAGGACGACTTCGACGAGGATATAGCTGGTGTCGCTGGCGAAGTAGAACTTGCGCGACTGTTCCAGGCTGTACTTGCCGAAGCTCATATCGGACATGCGCGCCAGAATCGGAAACTGCAAGGCGTTGATCGAGGCGGATTTACCGAGGTTGTTGGCCCCGTACACCGACAGCGGGTTTTCCAGCGGGAACAGGCCGAGGCTGTAGCCGGCGGTATTCAGTAGGGCGAAGCGGCGGATGCCGTAGCGTTCCTGGCTCATGCGAGGGTCTCCTGGGCGTCACGTCCTTCGGCCATGGCGCGGGCCAGGGCGTCTTCTTCGGATTCGTCGGTATCCGTTTCGCTGAGGCTGATGATTTCCTCTTCGGCCTCCTCATCCAGCAGCACCGGCGTTGGCAGCGGCAGGCTGCTGTGCAGGGTGGCGGCCAGGTCACGGTCCTGCTGCACGGAGAGGCAGACATCGAGGAAGCGGTGCATCGGCGCGAGAAAGCGGTAGATGCCGTTGTCTTCGCTGGCAAAGCCCAGCTGGGTCAGACGGCGCATGATTTTTTCTTCTAGCTCCTCAACGGTAGTGACTTCGGCCTGCAGGAACAGGTCGCGGTACTTCTCCAGCAGCGCCGGCAGTTCATCACGGCCGAGGCTGCCGCCGTCGAGCACGGCCAGCGGGTCGCGGCCCTGATCGGCCAGGTGTTCCACCAGAATAAAGGTGAACAGCGCCAGGCGCTGGGCGGTCTTGTTGACCTGCGCACCCATCTGCTCGGGGACGAAGTAGTAAAAGCCGCGGCTGTCGCAGGTCAGTTCATAGCCCAGGGCCTTGAACAGACCGCGGTACTGGTCCTGCTGGCTGGCCAGCTGGGTGTAGAGCTCCGGGTTGCTGCGGCTGATGTGGTAGCCCTTGAACAGCTCACGGAAGATCGGGGCGAGCTGGGTCAGTTCTTTTAGATCGATATTCATGCAGAGGCTCGCAAATCGGTGGGGCTTTGCTCCCCTCTCCCATTTATGGGAGAGGGGCCGGGGGAGAGGGGCTTGAGGGTCGCGTTGCATGGCTCTCCCTCTCCCCAGCCCTCTCCCAGAGGGAGAGGGGGCTGATAGTTGTCTGCCGCAGCCCTCATGGCGTACTTCCTATCAGCGAAAAGGAGCTCAGGCTGACCTGATGCTCGCGGGTGAGGTAGTCGCGACGTTCGAGACGCTCGCGCTGGAAACGGCCATCGCGGGACAGGCGCGAGAACCAGTAGAGCAATTCGTCGGTGGCGCCTTCGGGCTCCTGTTCCAGCAGCCAGACCATCAGGTCCGGCAGCGGCAGGGCCTGCTCGCAGCGTTCGATCATCTCCCGCGCCGTGCGTGGCGCGCGGGGTGCTTCGCCCTTGCGGCTGGCATGCGCCTTGGGGAACTGCGCCGGCTTGGGCTCGAAACGGGCCAGGGCATAGACATAGGCCTCGACCTGCGAAGCGGTGCCGAGGAAGGTGCTTTGCGGGCGACTGAACAGCGGCAGTGACGCCTGCGGTACTGCGTCCAGGCCCTTCTTGCGGATTGCCGCGAGGGCCAGGGCTGCGCCACGGGTTACGGCGTTATGCCGGCGCGCTTCCTCGCGCAGCGGCAGCAGCAGTTCGCGGGCGCGGCGCAGGGTCAGCTGGGCGGTGGTCTGCATTTCCAGGATGCGCGCGTGGGTGCGCAGCAGCAGGTCGTCATCCACCAGTTGGCCGAGGCGCTGCTGTTCGCCCAGCAGGCGCAGCAATACATGCTCGACGCGATAGACGCCCTGCTCGAAGGCGCCGTCGGCGGCCACCAGCTGGATCATCGGTTCGACGTATTCATCCCAGGTGGCCAGCACTTCGGCGTAGCGCTGACGCAGCGGAATTTGCCTATCTGAGGTCTTGGCCCGGTCGGCCACGGCGACCAGGGCCTGCTCGTCGTTGGCAAGCTTCTTCAATACATCGCGCACGCGCATATCGAGCAAACGCAGCTGGCGCGCCAGATCGGCGGCGTCACGCACCTCGAAGGCATCCTTGATATAACCGGCCAGGCGCTCCAGATGTCGCAAATAGGCTTCGATCTCCAGGCACAGGCCCAGGCGGTGTTCGCGGCGCAGGTAGGCCAGAAAGTCGTGGATCTGCGCGTTCAGCTCGAAGCGATTCGGGCTCTTGGCCACCGGCACCAGGATATCCAGGCGAATCCACTGATCGAGCAGGGCGGTGACATCGGTGGGCGTGCCTTCGGGCAACTGCGCGGCCAGCTGATTGCGCAGCTCCACCAGGCTCAGGGTGCCGGCATCGAAGCGCTCGCACAGCGGCTCTAGCAACGTCCAGTGTTCAGCAAGGGCGCGCAGTACGCGCTTGGGATCAATCATCGGGGCATCCGCTCCGCGGGCTTTTCGCAAAAAACGCCGATTGTACTGCAAGCCGTGGCCAAGGCTTGAGTGTCAGTCATCGTCTGTTCGCAGTTGCCTGCGCGCGTGTAACCCAGGGTGTGGTGATGGGTAACAGCGTGGCGGCGCTTTGCTGTGCGGTTGGGGCAGATTTTCGAGGATTTCTCGACTATGGGTCGGCACGTTTAGCCAGCCGGCTTTTTATAGTGCTAATCAAGGCGTGGAGCCCCCAGGGCTCTGCCATTCAAATAAGAACGACAGGGAATCAGCCATGCGTCCGACCCTCGGCTTTGCCAACACTGCACTCGCCTTGCTCTGTGCCGGATTAATCTGCACCACTGCTCAGGCCAAGATGGTTGAACTGGCGGATAGCGAGTTGTCGGACGTGACCGGTCAGGCCTTTATCAATCTGACGACGGACAGCAATGCCGGGATCAACTACACCCGTATCAATTTCGGCATGAATGTCGAAACCCAGTTGAATATGAAAAAGTTGCAGCTTGGCCAGTACAACGATTCGGTGACTCGCCCAGGGGAGGCATTGGGCTCCTCTGACATCCTGATCAACAACTTTGCATTGGGTACGGTAAACGCCGACGACAGCATTAACCCGTTCAAGATCGCCAATCCTTTTCTGGAATTGGCGTATTCGGGTAACAAGGTAGTGGGCGTGCGTATTGGTTTTGGCGAGGCCAAAGGCATTCTGTCCGGGGATATTCAGAGTCTGACGGGCAATATCCCTGTTCACATCAAGGGTACGGCAGATGCTGTGTATAACAGCGCTAATGGTCTGCAGCAAACAGCATTGTTTCTGGGCGGGATTTACCGTTCCAGCGTGCTTGAGGCAGATGCTCAATTGGTGGCATCCAATGGCGCTGCAGACCCCGTTCGTGCCGGTCTGGCAGGGATCAAAAATGGCGACGGTCTAAACTGTACCAGCGGTTGTTTGCCGGGTATTTCTGATGCCGCGCTGGCCCTGCTTAAGTCCAATGGCTGTGCCTTGCTGGGTATTCAGACCTGTTTCTCGTTATCGCAATTCCAGTCTCTTCCTGTCGGTAATATGGCCGTCAATGACTCGGCCGCTACTGCCGCGATTGAGGGCGCAGCCAAAGGTTTCTTTATTTCCATGCAAACCCAAGATGTGGCCTGGCGTGACATGGATAGTAATGCGCTGATCAATACGTTGAAGGGGGCCTTTATGAACCTGCCCAAATACCGTGATGCCAACGGCAATATGGTGGCCCCGATCAATATCAACTTTGAGCAGGCTTTCAATGGTATTCCCCGGCAGGACACCTGCTTGGGCACAGCCACTGCGGGGTGCTGATGATGCGCGCGCTGATTGCTGCTGCTTCGTTGATGCTGATGTCTGGGGCTGCCCAGGCAGAATTACAGGCGCTGGATGATCAGGAACTCTCCGCCGTTCAGGGCGCCGGATTCGGCTTTGTGCTGGATGGTGTGTTGCTGGATGCCTCAGGTGCGGTGATCACCATCAATGACATCAACAATGCCTCGGGGCAGAACGTGCCGATTTCGGTGAAGGAGTTCTACCTAGGCGCCACCGGCAGTAATAAAGGTGCGAACTTGAACCCGGTGAGTATTGGTCGATTGGATCATCCGTTTGAGATCACTCTGGCCAAAGGCGAGAGCTTGCGCACGCTGCGCGATGACGGCCAATGGGTGCAGACCACGCCGAGCAATGTCAGCGTGCTGGAGTTCAAGTTTCCCGAACGCTTGACCGGTGCTGGTGGGCAGGCCTGTATCAGCGGCTATGCGGCTGCCGGGAGCAACTGCTCCAGCCGCGCTTCCGAGCGAGTCGATTTGGGTATTCGCTTTGACTTCCAGGTCGCCGCCGGGCGCACCGACATCATCAATCTTGATTTCAGCGAGCTGGTTATGGACGGCAGCTACCTGCGGCTATGGGGTGATGACCCAAGGGGGCAGCTGGTGGGCGAGGCACGGGTAAATCTCTTTGCCAAGAGCCTACAGCTGATGTCTTGCGCTGCAGGAACGGCCAATTGCACCACTGCGCAAGAACAGACCGCTCGCACCCTGACGCTGAGCAATGCCTACGCCAATATTTCGCTGGGTTACGGTAAGAGCCAGCCGTTGCTGTTTGATGTCAGCAGTAATGGTCAATTTGTGCTGGAACTGCCCAATCCGGTGACACGTGCCGCCAATGGCAGTGCGCGTCCGGTAGCTGAGCGTAATGCGATTGCCAGTGACTTCTATGCCAACGCCCCACGCACCAATATCGTGATCGACAACCTCAAAGCCGGCACAGGCAGCTTTTCTACCGGTGGCTACAACTTTGGCTACAACGCCATCCAGGGGCTCAGCATCAACTACCTGAAGGTGACCAGCCGTGATCTCTAAAGTCTGGTTAGTCATCATCGCGCTGCTCGCCATGCCGGCTTTTGCCGAGATGCAGGCATTGGACGATGACACCCTGAGCAGCATGAACGGCCAGGGTGGGGTTTACCTCTCCGGTGAGTTCAGTATCAACAAGGACGGTGGCGTGCTGTGGAGCAAGCCGGCCAGCAACAACCCCAGTACCTGGACGGCCGGCCAGCGCAGCTGCGCTACGGCGGGCGCCAGCACGGCGGAAAACTGCGGCATGCGCGTGGCGATTCGCTCCGAGGCCGATGGCGGCTGGTACGTGCTGGACAACCTCAAGGGCGTGTTCAGCTTTGAAGGCCTGACCCTGCGCACCCGTACCATCAACAGTGGTTTCAACGGTGATGGCGCAGCCTTTAACCAGGATGTGCTGGAGTTCGGTCTGCCCAACGAGGTGAAGTTCAAGGATGGCAGTTTTGCCTTTGGCGTGGCCAATCAGGGCGGCTGGCAGAACAAATCGCTGAGCGCGGCCAACGGCGGTAACCCGTCGTATCAGCAGACCAATATCTTCTCGGCGAAGATCGACGGCACCATCCGCATGCAGGGCAACGTGCTGATCTTTCCGCAGAATTGAGGAGCAGGGCCATGCACCGTCATTCGCTGTTATTGCTCGCGCTTCTGAGTCCACTGACGCAGGCCATGCAGGCGCTGGATGATCAGGCGCTGTCGTCCGTCAGCGGGCGCGATGGTATCAGCCTGCAAACCACTGGCGCTGGTTGGTCGGCCAGCAGTATTGATTACAAACAGGATGGCCAGACCCTTAGCCTCAAGGGTGTGCGTGGCACACCGCAAACGGCGGGCAGCAGCTCGACCACCACGCTGGATGTCGTGGGTAATCAGCTGCGGGTGCAGCACAGCGGCAGTGCCCAAGTGCTGAGTGTCGATAACATCGAACTGGCCGGCAGCAGCAAAAGCTTTGGTGCCTTTCGCGCGTTTTTCACCCTGGGCGCCAGCCTTAAACTGAGCGGCGGCGGGGCCAGTGGCGTCAGTGGCTTTCGCGTGGATGACAGCCAGCTGTCGCTGAGCGCGGCGACCTTTTATTACCGCGACAATGGCTTTGACCTGATCGTCAAAGGCCTGTCATTCGATACCTACCTGAACAACGCCTATCTGGATATTGTCAGCGGCGGCAGCGGCCAGGAGATCAAGCTGGATCTGGGCACTTCGCGCTTTGTCGGCTCGATTGCCGGTATCGGCCTCGATCTGGCCCATGGCGACCCAACTAGCGGTGTAGCGGTGACGCCGGGCACTCCCGATCTACGTGATGTCGATGCACAGCGCAGCTTCGGCAAACTGAATATGGATCTGCGCCTGGGTGGCAGCATCCGCATTGCTGGCGGCGGTGCCAGTGGCGAGGGCTTGCGGATCAAGCCGAATATCACCATCGCCAACAGTCTGTTCCAGTATCAGGATGAAGGCGTGCTGCGCGCCGAGAACTTCGCCGGCAGCTTGATCAGCAACGCCGGGCTGACCCTGGATCTGGAACAGGACGGCGCTGGCAGCTATGCCAAAATCGCCTTTCAGGACCTCAAGCTCAACGCCACCCTCGGCGGCCTGATCATGGGCAATCCGAGCAATCAGAAACTCGGTGGCCTGGCGCTGGATCTGAATTTTCTCGATCAGGGCGCGCGGCAGAACTGGTTGAAGCTGCGTCCAGGCGGCGACCCCAACTCCGGGCAGAAAGGCATCAGTGCCGATCTCAGCTGGAATATGCTCAACAGTTCCCTGGCCCTGACCGATAACGGCAACAGCATGTGGTTTAGCGGCTTGCGCACCCACGGCACCGGCCAGTTTACCTTCGATCTGAGCAAAAGCTGCGCGGCTGGTATCAGCGCGGGCTGCTATGCCGGTAGCAACAGCGATATGAACAGCGGTGGCTATAACGGTCACTTCGACGGTATGCGCTTGGGGCTGAAGAACATCGTCGGCAGCTACAGCTTTGATGGGCTGCGGGTTGGTACGCCCAACGCGCCACTGCAGGGCGGCACCGAGTTGCTGGTGTTGATGGAAATCTTCCCGGCCTATGATTTCACCCTCAATGGCCAGGTCACCCTGCGTGCCGGCGGCGCCGTGGGTGATGGCCTGCGTTATAACGCCGACTTCTATATCACCGAGGCCAATGCGGCGATCACCGTGGATGAAAACGGCCGCGGCTTGTGGCTGTCGGGCAGCAGCTATGAAATGCATTACCGCGAAGGCTCGCTGGATATCAGCAACAACGGTGTCGAACTGCGCAAAGGCACCTACTGGTCGAAGCTGGATGTCGGCAACGTGCGTTGGGGTGACCGTCTGACCGGCAGCAGCATTGGTCGCCTGGTGCTCAAGCGTTATGAGCAGGGTTCGACCCTGGCCATCAGCTCGGGCGGTGCCGGTGCGCTGTGCGTAGGCGGTAGTGGCAGCTCTTCGGCGGCGTGCGTGGCCAGTGGCGGGCGCTGGGAGGATCGTGGCGACGAAGGGATTTCGGTCAAACTGAAGAACGTCTTCGTGCGCGACGGCTCCGGCAATCCGGCCAACGCCGTATCGAGCAATGAGAAGCGTAACCAGATCATCATCGAAACAGGGCGGGTCAACGGAGTGAATGGCACGGGTAGCCAGCTGGTGGTGGATAACTTCCACACCGCCGACGGCAACCCGAGCAACCCGAACGCCAACGCCTATGGATTCAACGTCGATCTAAACCTTGATGTGGCACCGACCAAGGTATGCAACAAGACGGCCTCCGGTTGTACGCCGGTCAGCCCCGATCCGCTGGGCTTTGCGGTCAACGGCCGGGTGCATTTCAAGGAAGTGAATATCGACCGGATTCAGCACGTCCACCCCACCGGCGGTGCCGTGACTTCTATGTACGGGGTCAAGCTGCAGAACGCCGACATCCGCGCCAACCTGACGGCCACGCCGATCAACTGAGCCGCAGAATAAGCGCCGTGCTGGCGCTTATTACCGTCATGCCCCTGTCATCCTTGTTGGTCATTCTGCTGGCGCGCTGTAGGGCGCGTCGGTTGCTTCACGTTGGCCGCCCAGTCGTTGCCAATGGTCGCTGAATCGACGAAATATCCCCGTTGCTCTTTCGATATGTGCCGGTTGTCGGCACAATTCGCCTCCACTTTTTGGGGGGAGCAGCCTCTGCTCTCCGTTGGCCGACCTTGCACGGGGCACCGAAATGATCAAAACGCCTTACTACCTGATCGATAAACAGAAGCTCTTGGTTAACCTGGAGAAGATCGCCTATGTGCGCGAGCACTCCGGTGCCAAGGCGCTGCTGGCGCTCAAGTGCTTTGCCACCTGGTCGGTGTTCGACCTGATGCAGCAATACATGGATGGCACCACCTCGTCCTCGCTGTACGAGCTCAAGCTCGGTCGGCAGAAGTTCGCCGGTGAAACTCACGCCTATAGCGTGGCCTGGGCCGATGACGAAATCCCCGAGATGCTGGCCAACTGCGACAAGATCATCTTCAACTCCATCGGCCAGCTCGAACGCTTCGCCGAGGCCTCCGCTGGCAAGGTGCGCGGCCTGCGCGTCAACCCGCAGGTGAGCAGCTCCGACTACCTGCTGGCCGACCCGGCGCGGCCGTTCAGCCGCCTCGGCGAGTGGGACCCGGAAAAGATCGCGGGCGTGATGGATAAGGTCAGCGGCTTTATGTTCCACAACAACTGTGAGAACGGCAGTTTCGAGCTGTTCGATCAGATGTTAACCACCATCGAGGAGCGCTTCGGCCACCTGTTGGAGCAGGTCGAGTGGGTCAGCCTCGGTGGCGGCATTCACTTCACCGGCGACGACTACCCACTAGATCAGTTCTGCGCACGGCTCAAGGCGTTCTCCGAGCGCTTCGGCGTGCAGGTGTATCTGGAACCGGGCGAGGCGGCGATCACCCTGAGCTCCTCGCTGGAAGTCACTGTGCTCGACACCCTGTACAACGGCAAGCATCTGGCCGTGGTCGACAGCTCCATCGAAGCGCACATGCTTGATCTGCTGATCTACCGGCTCAACGCCAAGATGGAACCCTGCAGTGGCGAATTCAGCTACATGGTGTGCGGTAAGTCGTGCCTGGCGGGGGACATCTTTGGTGAGTACCAATTCGACAAGCCACTGGCCATCGGTGATCGCCTGTCGTTTATCGACGCAGCGGGTTACACCATGGTCAAGAAGAACTGGTTCAACGGCCTGAAAATGCCGTCCATCGTGGTCAAGCAGCTCGACGGCAGCGTCGAGGTGGTTCGCGAGTTTGGCTTTGACGATTACCTGTCCAGCCTGAGCTGATTCGTAGGGTGGACGGCGCTTTTCTCATCCACCGGCGCGATCGCCAAGTGGTGGGCGGAAAAAGCGCCGTCCACCCTAGCTGTTTGTAGTACCGCAACATCTGTCTCTTAAACGCAGTACCCAGGAGGTGAAACAATTGAAGAAGAATGTTCTGATCATTGGTGCAGGAGGTGTCGCCAAGGTGGTGGCCCACAAGTGCGCGCAGCACAACGACGAACTCGGTCGGATTGCTATCGCGTCGCGCAACATCTCCAAATGCCAGGCCATCATCGACAGCGTAAAGGCCAAAGGTAGCTTGAAGCAGCCGGCCGAAATCCAGGCTTATGCCCTGAATGCGCTGGATATTGAAGCAACCAAGATGCTGATTCGCGAAACCGAATCGCAGATCGTGATCAACGTGGGCTCGGCCTTTCTCAATATGTCGGTGCTGCGCGCCTGCATCGAGACCGGCGCCGCTTACCTCGATACCGCCATCCACGAAGAACCGGGCAAGGTCTGCGAAACGCCGCCTTGGTACGGTAACTACGAGTGGAAGCACCTGGCCGAATGCCAGGACAAGGGCGTGACAGCTATCCTCGGCGTCGGTTTCGACCCGGGCGTGGTCAATGCCTATGCCGCATTGGCGCAACAGCAGTACTTCGACAGCATCGAGTCGATCGACATCCTCGACGTCAACGCCGGTTCGCACGGCAAGTACTTCGCCACCAATTTCGACCCGGAAATCAATTTCCGTGAATTCACCGGCCAAGTCTGGAGCTGGCAGAACAGCCAGTGGACCAGCAACAGCATGTTTGAAGTCAAACGCACCGACGACCTGCCTGTAGTCGGCGAGCAGAATCTGTACCTGACCGGGCATGACGAAGTGCATTCCCTGTCCAAACACCTGAACGTACCCAATGTGCGTTTCTGGATGAGCTTCGGTGAGCACTACATCAATGTGTTTACCGTGCTGAAAAACCTCGGCCTGCTCTCCGAGCAACCGGTAACAACCGCTGAAGGCCTGCAAGTGGTGCCACTGAAAGTGGTCAAGGCCGTACTGCCGGACCCGGCCTCGCTGGCGCCGGGTTACAGCGGTAAGACCTGCATTGGTGACCTGGTCAAAGGCACCAAGGACGGCAAACCGGCCGAGCTGTTTATCTACAACGTCGCCGACCACAAAGATGCGTACGTCGAGACCGACAGCCAGGGCATCTCCTACACCGCTGGCGTACCGCCGGTTGCGGCAGCCCTGCTGGTGGCGCGTGGTGATTGGGATGTGGCGCGCATGGCCAACGTTGAACAGTTGCCGGCTGAACCGTTCCTCAAGCTGCTCGATGTAATGGGCCTGCCGACCCGGATTAAAGATGCCAACGGCGACCGTCCCTGGGATCAGGCCCTCTGATTGGCTGCGCGTCGGCCATGCGTCGTTGAAAGTGCGCTCGGACTGCTCATTTACAGCAGTAAACTCCGCGTCCTCGCGCACTTTCGCCTAGCCTGGCTCTAGCTCGCTCAATCAGCCTAACGCCCGCCATTTTGGTGGGCGTTTTGCTTTCTACAGCTTTAGCCGCGACGTGGTATGGATGTGCGCCGCGCTTCCCGCCCGTGGCATTTCACGCGACAATCAACCCTTATCGACACGCGCCCCAACGTCGGGCGTGTGCTACGGCGACTCCGTGAGGAAACCAGCATGAGCAGCAACGACCGCGTCATTATTTTCGATACCACCCTGCGTGACGGCGAGCAGAGCCCCGGCGCGTCGATGACCGGTGAAGAAAAGCTGCGCATCGCCAAGGCCCTGGAGCGCTTGCGCGTCGACGTGATCGAGGCCGGTTTCGCCATTGCCAGCCCCGGCGACTTCGCCGCGGTCAAGGCAATTGCCGACAGCATCAAGGACAGCACCGTGTGCAGCCTGTCGCGGGCACTGGACGCCGATATCGACCGCGCCGCCGAAGCGCTCAAGGGCGCCAACTCCGGGCGCATCCACACCTTTATCGCCACCAGCCCGATTCATATGCAGTACAAGCTGCGCATGCAGCCCGATCAGGTGGTCGAGCAGGCTGTGCACGCGGTCAAGCGCGCGCGCAACCTGTGCAGCGATGTCGAGTTCTCCTGCGAAGACGCCGGCCGTTCGGAAATCGATTTCCTCTGCCGCATCATCGAAGCGGCCATCGATGCGGGCGCGCGCACCATCAATATCCCCGATACCGTCGGCTATGCGATTCCGCACCAGTACGCTGAGACCATTCGTCAGCTGCTTAACCGCGTAGCCAACGCCGACAAGGCGGTGTTCTCCGTGCATTGCCACAACGACCTGGGCCTGGCCGTGGCCAACTCCCTGGCTGCTGTGGTTGCTGGCGCCCGTCAGGTCGAGTGCACCATCAACGGCCTCGGTGAGCGCGCCGGTAACGCCGCGCTGGAAGAGATCGTCATGGCGATCAAGACCCGCGAAGACCTGCTCGGCGTGCACACGCGCATCGACACCCCGCATATTCTCAGCACCTCGCGCATGGTCTCCGGCATCACCGGTTTCCCGGTGCAGCCGAACAAGGCCATTGTCGGCGCCAACGCCTTCGCCCACGAGTCGGGTATTCACCAGGATGGCGTGCTCAAACACCGCGAAACCTACGAGATCATGTCCGCGCAGTCGGTCGGCTGGAACGCCAACAAGATGGTCATGGGCAAGCACTCCGGGCGCGCCGCCTTCCGCGCCCGTCTGGATGAACTGGGCATCGCCCTGGCCGGCGAAGCCGAGCTGAACGCGGCCTTCGCCCGCTTCAAGGCGCTGGCGGACAAGAAACACGAAATCTTCGACGAAGACCTGCAGGCTCTGGTTTCCGACACCCTGGCCGAGGAAGCGCCCGAGCACTTCAAGCTGGTGACCCTGGACGTCGCCAGCAAGACCGGCGAGGTGCCGCAGGCCCAGGTGGTGGTCAGCGTCGACGGTGCCGAGCGTAGCGGTAACGCCCAGGGCTCGGGGCCGGTGGACGCGACCTTCAAGGCCATCGAGTCGATTGCCAGCTCGGAGGCCAACCTGCAGCTGTATTCGGTCAACGCCATCACCCAGGGCACCGATTCGCAAGGCGAGGTGACCGTGCGCCTGGAGAAGGGCGGGCGCATCGTCAACGGCAATGGCGCCGACACCGACATTCTGGTGGCGTCGGCCAAGGCCTATATCAATGCGCTGAACCTGATGCAGGCCGGACAAAAAGCCCATCCACAGGCGGCTGACGTTTGATTGCAGAACTGCGCCGGCGTGCTTACCTGAGTGCCATGCAGGTGGCCAGCTGGCTGCCGCGTGTCGAGCTGCCGTTTGCCGCGCCCTCGCGCCCGGAGTTGCTGCAACCGCTGGTTGAGTCAGAGCCTGAGCCGGAGGTGGCTGCTGCCGCGCCACAGGCGGTGGCTGAAGCGGCGCCAGCCTATGAGCCGCCACTTGCCGAAACGCCCGTAGCTGCGCCAGCCCCTCGGCCCAAGGTCGAAGTGCCACGCCTGGCGCCTCAGGGGCGCATGGCCAAGGTGGAACCGGCTACAGCCGACGCCGAAACGCAGGTTACTTCCCAACCAACGCCCGTTGCACCACCGCGCTTTGCCTTGCAATTGCTGCGCGCCGGCGCTTGTGCGGTGCTGGTCGAACTGCCGACCGGCGAGCCGTTGCAAGGCCGCGACCCGGCTTATCTGCTGCTCAAGGATTTGCTGCGCGCCGCCGGCCTGCCGGACAGCCCGCAACTGATTGGCGAACCAGTGCGCTGGCCGCTGCTGGTGCGCGGGCAGATCGACCAGGGCCCGCAAGCGGCGCTGGAATATGTGCAGAGCTTTGTCGGCGCACGGTTGGAAGAGCAGGAGCCCTGCAGCTGCCTGTGGCTGGTGGGCTTGCCCGCCATTCGCTTTGCCGGTGAGGCCATTGCCGACGCCTATAACCGTGAGCTGCAGGTCGAGGGGCTGAGCGCTGCCTGGGCGCTGCCTGGCCTGGAGTTGCTGATGGATGAGCCCGAGCGCAAGCGCGAACTGTGGCAGGCCATGCGCCGCGTCCGCCAGCGCTGGTTGGCCGACAATTGAATACATCTTCCCGGTCTGCGGACCGAGGTTTCTACTGCGTGCGAGTCAATCTGAATGAGTGATGCAATCAGCTTCCGCCCGATGACTGCGACGGATATCGATGCGGTGCTGAAAATCGAATACGCCGCCTTCAGCCATCCCTGGACGCGCGGCATCTTTACCGACAGCCTGACCTCCTACAACTGCTGGGTGATGTTCGAGGGCGAGCAGCAGGTCGGTCACGGCGTGATCCAGATCATCATGGATGAGGCGCACCTGCTCAATATCACCGTCAAGGCCGAAAGCCAGGGCCGTGGCCTGGGCCTCAAACTGCTCGAACACCTGATGCAGCAAGCCCAGCAGCAGGGCGCCAATGATTGCTTTCTGGAAGTACGGGCGAGCAATCAGGTGGCCTACCGCCTGTATGAGCGCTACGGCTTCAATGAGGTCGGCCGGCGCCGTGACTATTACCCGGCCGTCGGCGGCCGCGAAGATGCCCTGGTGATGGTCTGCCCGCTGTTCGATTAGGCCCTTGCCCGGCAGCGTGCTGACACGATTGGCTACCGCGCGCGGCGTTATTCGCCGCTGACCTGACTCGGGGCTTGTCGCATACTGGCGTGCGCTGCCCAGCGGCAGCAGTATTCGGCCCATTGCCCTAAGGATCTGTCATGCGCCTGTCTGCTTCGTTGCTTGCGGTGTTCTGCCTATTCACCGCCGCTCAGGCCTTCAGTGCCGAACGCAGCTTTACCATCCTGCACACCAACGACTGGCAATCACGCCTGCTCGGCTTTGGCCCGAACAACGAATACTCCCCCGCTACCATCGGCGATGACGATACGGTCGGCGGTGTCGCGCGCCTGGCTACCTTGCTTGAACAGCGCCGCGCCGCGGCTGGTGAGCAGCCGGTGCTGCTGCTCGATGGTGGCGACTTCAGCATGGGCACGCTGTTTCATACCGTGACCCGCGAAACCGGCGGTGAGCTGCGCCTGATGACCGAGCTGGGCTACGACGCTGCGACCCTGGGCAACCACGAGTTCGATTTTCGTCCGGCCGGCTTGGCCGCGATGATCAGCTCGGCGCACAAGATCAAGGGCGATGCGCTGATGCCTTTGCTGTCGAGTAACCTCGGCTTTGACCCCGCGCGCAAGGAAGATGACAGCCTGCAGGCCCACTATGAGGCCGGGCGCATTGCGCCATACAAGCTGATCGACAAGGGCGGTATCCGCTTTGGTCTGTTCGGCCTGCTCGGTAACAACGCCGTGGCGGTCAGTCCGATGATCAAGCCGGCGGTGTTTGCCGATCCGGTGGTGACCGCCCGGGCCATGGTTGCCAAGCTGCGCGAGGAGGGCGCCGAGGTGGTGATTCTGCTCTCGCACATGGGCGTGGTGCAGCAGGATGACGGCAGCTGGCGCGGTGAGGAGGTCGAGCTGGTCGAGCAGGTGCCGGGCATCGATATCGTCGTCGGTGGCCACTCGCATACGGCCTTGGCGCAACCTGTGCTGGTCAACGGGCGTACGCCAGTGATGCAGGCTGGCTCCGAGATTCAGCACCTGGGCGAGCTGCGCATGCGGTTGCCGGCAGACGGCAAACCGCAGGTTGTCGACTATCAACTGCACCCGATCAATGACCAGATTGCCGGCAGCGCCGCGATCACCGCCCAGGTCGAGGATTTCAAACAGGTGGTCAGCGCACAGATGCTGGCGCCCAAGGGCTATACCTTCGATCAACCGCTGGCCAAGGTCGACAAGACCCTGACGCGGGAGTACGACGATCCAATCCTCGGCAATCTGGTCACCGATGCCCTGCGCCAGGCGACGGGCAGCGATGTCTCGTTTACCGGCAACGGCACCATCCGCGACAACCTGATCATGGGCCGGCATGGCGTGCAGGCGGTGTCCGACCTGTTCCGCATCGCCCCGCTGGGTGTTGGCGAGCTGGATGATGCGCCGGGCTATCCGCTGATCAAGGTGTATGTCAGCGGTCAGGAGCTGAAGAACCTGCTCGAAGTGCTGCTATTGGCCTATCAGGTGCGTGAAAGCAAAAGCTACTACCCGCGTGTGTCGGGACTGCGCTTCAGCTACAACCCCTGGCGCGTGCCGTTTGACCGGGTCAGCCGGATTGAGCTGGGCGACCCGATCAAGGGCTATACACCGCTCGACTTGGCCGATCAGCGCCTCTACAGCATCGGCGCCACCAGTTATGTTGGCAGCTTTACCTGGCTGGTCAGCGACCTGACCAAGGGCTTGCTCAGCGTGCAGCCCAAGGATGCCCAGGGCCAGCCGCTGGCGGCGATCAAGGACGCAATCATCGATGCCGACCCGCAGCAGCCCGGCGTGCAGGAATATAAAGAGTGGCAGGGCCTGCTCGACCATATTCGCAGCCTGCCGGACCTGGACGGCGACGGTCTGGCCGATATCCCGACCCAGGGCGCGGCGACCGAGCAGCGCATGCTGCGCGCGCCTAGCCTGCAGCCGGCTGAGCTATACCGCTATGCCGGGCCGCTGCAGTGGGGCGTGAGCCTGGTGCTGTTGGCGGGCCTGCTGCTGATTCTCTGGTTGCTACGTCGCCGCCGCGCCTGAACAGGCGGCTGTGATTGAGAGCCGCGCGTGCTTGTCAAAAGCCGGTGGCGCTCCTATGGTGCGCATCGACGAACCTGGGAGTGAAGCATGAGCGATCTACAACATCTCTTCGATAACAACGCACGCTGGGCCGAGGCGATCAAAGAGGAAGATCCCGAGTTCTTCGCCAAACTGGCCACGCAGCAGGTGCCGGAATACCTGTGGATCGGTTGCTCCGATGCGCGGGTGCCGGCCAACGAAATTGTCGGCCTGCTGCCGGGCGATCTGTTCGTGCATCGCAATGTCGCCAACGTGGTGCTGCACACCGACCTCAACTGCCTGTCGGTGATCCAGTACGCGGTCGATGTGCTCAAGGTCAAACATATTCTGGTCACCGGCCACTATGGCTGCGGTGGTGTGCGCGCCTCGATGCAGGACGGCCAGCTCGGGCTGATTGATGGCTGGCTGCGCAGCATTCGTGACCTGTACTACGAGCACCGCGAGCACTTGGCGCAATTGCCCAGCGAGGAGGAGCAGGTCGACCGCCTCTGTGAACTCAACGTGATCCAGCAGGTGGCCAACGTCAGCCACACCACCATCGTGCAGAACGCCTGGCATCGCGGCCAGCCACTGGCGGTGCACGGTTGCATCTATGGCATCAAGGACGGCCGCTGGAAGAACCTCAACGTTACCGTCAGCGGCATGGAGCAGCTGCCACCGCAATACCGTCTGCGCCCCCTCGGTCAGAGCTAGGCTATGCAATCTTCCGTGCGTGTCGCGCTGGCCGGGCTGTTACTGGCGACGCTGTGCTGGTCCGGCAATGCCCTGGTGGCCCGGGCGTTTGCTGGCGAAATCCCGCCGTTCGCCCTGTCATTCTGGCGCTGGAGCCTGGCTCTGGTGCTGCTGTTGCCCTTCGTGGCCAAGCCGCTGTGGCAACACCGCGCGGCATTGCGCGCCGCCGGCTGGCGCTTGCTGGTGCTTGCCGGCATCGGTATAGCGGGCTACAACAGCCTGCTCTACGCCGCCGCGCAAACCACCGCGGCGATCAATATCACCTTGGTCAACACTTGCCTGCCGCTGATGACCTTTATCGGCGCCGGCCTGCTGCTCGGTGAGTGGCCGCATCGCCGTGCCTGGTGGGGTATGGCGGTGGCCGCAGGCGGACTGCTGGTGCTAATCAGTAAAGGCAGCTGGGCCAGCCTCAGTGGCCTGGCATTCAACAAGGGCGATCTGATCATGCTGCTAGCGGTGGCCGACTGGGCGCTCTATTCATTGCTGCTGCGACGCTGGGCCAGCTACCTGCTGCCGATCCCCCCGCTGGCCCTGCTTGGTGTGCTGATGCTGCTGGGCGTACCGCTGATTCTGCCGTTCTATCTTTACGAACTGGCCCAGGGCGCACATTTCAACCTGACGGCAGAGAACGTGGCCGCCATCAGCTACACCGCGATCTTCGCCTCACTGCTGGCCTACCTCGCCTGGAACCACGCCATCCGAGTACTCGGCGCTGCCAAAGCCGCTCTGAGCAACTACCTGATGCCGGTATTCACCGCCATATTGGGCTGGGTGCTGCTGGGCGAAGGCTTGCAGAGTTATCACTGGCTTGGCGCTGTGCTGATCTTTACGGGCTTGCTGCTGGGGACTCAGGGGCGGGCGCGAAGTCGGTGAGGGGCGTGACGGGGCGTTTGCAATCCTGTGAGTAGCAGGCTTTGCGGCGATCACTGTGTAGCTGGCGTAGTTACAGCGGTTGAGTTCATCACAAGCGCAAGCGTTGGGCGTCCGTGAAAAATCTACGCAGACAAAAAAGGGCTTAGCTTTCGCTAAACCCTTGTTTTGTTTGGTGGCTACGCAGGGACTTGAACCCCGGACCCCAGCATTATGAATGCTATGCTCTAACCAGCTGAGCTACGTAGCCGAGTGGCGCGCATTATTCGCGTCTTGGGGTTGGGTGTCAACCCTGTTGAGTGAAAATTTCTGCGCGCGATCAATCGCTTACACGTTAAAGCGGAAATGCATGACGTCGCCGTCTTTAACGATGTAGTCCTTGCCTTCCAGGCGCCATTTGCCGGCTTCTTTGGTTCCAGCTTCGCCTTTGTATTGGATGAAGTCGTTATAGGCGATGACTTCGGCGCGGATAAAGCCTTTTTCGAAATCGGTGTGGATTACGCCGGCTGCCTGTGGAGCGGTGGCGCCGACTTTTACGGTCCAGGCGCGGACTTCTTCGACACCTGCGGTGAAGTAGGTCTGCAGGTGCAGCATTTCGTAGCCGGCACGGATCACGCGGTTCAAGCCGGGTTCTTCGAGGCCCAGGGCTTCGAGGAACATGTCTTTCTCTTCACCGTCGTCGAGCTCGGCGATTTCCGCTTCGATCTTGTTGCACACCGGCACCACGATCGCGCCTTCTTCGTCGGCGATGGCGCGCACGACGTCGAGCAGTGGGTTGTTCTCAAAGCCGTCTTCGGCGACGTTGGCGATGTACATCACCGGCTTCGTAGTGAGCAGGTGGAAGCCGCGGATCACCGCTTTTTCATCGGCGCTCATGTTCTTCATTAGGCTGCGTGCTGGCTTGCCTTCGCTGAAGTGGGTGATCAGCTGCTCCAGCAGGCCTTTCTGTACGACTGCGTCCTTGTCACCGCCTTTGGCGTTGCGGGTGACTTTCTGCAGCTGCTTTTCGCAGCTGTCGAGGTCGGCAAAGATCAGTTCCAGGTCGATAATTTCGATATCGCGCTTGGGGTCGACGCTGTTGGCAACGTGAATAACGTTGTCGTCTTCGAAGCAGCGCACTACGTGGGCGATGGCATCGGTTTCGCGGATGTTGGCGAGGAATTTGTTGCCCAGGCCTTCACCTTTCGATGCGCCGGCAACCAGGCCGGCGATATCGACGAATTCCATGGTGGTCGGCAGGATGCGTTTGGGGTTGACGATGGCCGCCAGCGCCGCGAGGCGTGGGTCGGGCATCGGCACGATGCCGCTGTTTGGCTCGATGGTGCAGAACGGAAAGTTCTCGGCCGCAATACCGGATTTGGTGAGGGCGTTGAACAGGGTGGACTTGCCGACGTTGGGCAGGCCGACGATGCCGCAGTTGAATCCCATGGTGTGTCCCTCGCGCGAATGGCGGTAAAGAGTTAGGAGGTGGCTTTCTGGCTGTGCAGCTTGTGCATGGCCTTGCTCCAGTCGCCTGCGAGTATTTCCTGCAGGCTGCCCAGGGCAAAGTCGATGCTGGTATCCAGCAGTTCCTGCTCGCTGCGTGGGGCGCGGCCGAGGACGAAGTTGGAGACCATGCTGCTGTGCCCGGGATGGCCGATGCCAAGCCGCAGGCGGTAAAAATTATTCTGATTGCCGAGCTGGGCGATGATGTCGCGCAGTCCGTTATGCCCGCCGTGCCCACCACCTAATTTGAGTTTGGCGACGCCTGGCGGCATGTCGAGTTCGTCGTGGGCCACCAGAATGGCTTCCGGCGGGATGCGGAAGAAATTCGCTAAGGCCGCTACGGCTTGGCCGCTGCGGTTCATAAAGGTGGTGGGGATCAGCAGGCGAACATCGCGGCCTTGATGGCTGAATTTGCCAACCAGGCCAAAATACTTTTTGTCGAGGCTCAGGTTGATGCGCTGGCTGTCGGCCAGGCGCTCAACGAAAAGGGCCCCTGCATTATGCCGGGTCTGGTCGTATTCAGGGCCGGGGTTACCCAGGCCAACGATCAGTTGTACGGCAGTCATGTCAGGAGCCCTTTTGTGGAAATAGCTCGGCAGAATCGCATGCCGAGCTGGTTTCCGACGCTGCGAGGTTTACTCGGCAGCGCCTTCGTCTTTAGCAACGCGGGAGGCGTGGATGTTAGCCACTGCCAGGTCGTTACCGTGAGCCAGTGCAACCAGCTCAACGCCTTTCGGCAGTTTCAGGTCGGCCAGGTGAACGATCTGACCCACTTCAACGGCAGCCATGTCGACTTCGATGAATTCCGGCAGGTCTTTCGGCAGGCAGGAAACTTCTACTTCAGCCAGGACGTGGGAGACTTCGCCGCCTTGCTGCTTCACGCCAACCGAAGTTTCCTGGTTGGTGAAGTGCAGGGGAACGATAGCGGTCAGTTTCTGGCCAGCGACAACGCGAACGAAGTCAGCATGCAGGACAAAGCCTTTGGCTGGATGGCGCTGCAGGGCTTTGATGATCACGCTTTCGTTGCTGCCGGCTACGTTCAGGCTCAGCACGTGGCTGTAGGCTGCTTCGTTTTCCAGCAGCTTGGCCAGTTCTTTGGCCAGCAGGCTGATCGATTGTGGGGCTTTTTCGCCACCGTAAATTACGGCAGGAACCATGGCAACGTTACGACGCAGGCGGCGGCTCGCACCTTTCCCCAGGTCGGAACGCACTTCGGCATTCAGGGCAAATTCAGTCATTTCACTTCTCCAAAATAACCAAACCGTCCGTTACGCTTGCGACCAGCGACGGGACGGTTGGTTGAAAAGCCTTGCCATCAGGGCAGGGCGTTTGCGCTCAGGGCGTATTCCGAATTAACGGAACATCGCGCTGATCGATTCTTCATTGCTGATGCGGCGAACCGCTTCAGCGACTACCGGGGCGATGTCCAGTTGGCGAATACGCGAACAGGATTGCGCAGCGGCGGACAGCGGGATGGTGTTAGTCACCACCAGCTCGTCGAGTACGGATTTTTCGATGTTTTCGATCGCGCGGCCAGACAGTACAGCGTGCGTGGCGTAGGCGAAGACTTTCGAGGCGCCATGTTCTTTCAGCGCTTTGGCGGCGTGGCACAGCGTGCCGGCGGTATCCACCATGTCGTCGACCAGGATGCAGGTACGGCCTTCAACGTCACCGATGATGTGCATCACTTCGGAGTGGTTGGCTTTCTCGCGGCGCTTGTCGATGATCGCCAGGTCAACACCCAGGGACTTGGCTACAGCGCGTGCACGCACTACGCCGCCAATGTCTGGGGAGACGATCATCAGGTTTTCAAAGCGCTGGTCTTCGATATCGTCCACCAATACTGGGGAGCCGTAGATGTTATCTACCGGGATATCGAAGAAACCCTGGATCTGATCCGCGTGCAGGTCGACGGTGAGAACCCGGTCGATACCTACAACGGTGAGCATGTCAGCCACAACTTTGGCGCTGATGGCCACGCGAGCGGAGCGCGGACGGCGATCCTGGCGGGCATAACCAAAGTAGGGGATGACTGCAGTAATTCGGGTCGCTGAGGAGCGGCGGAAGGCGTCGGCCATCACTACCAGTTCCATCAGGTTATCGTTGGTTGGCGCGCACGTCGGTTGAATCAGGAAGACGTCTTTACCGCGGACGTTTTCGTTGATTTCAATCATGATTTCGCCGTCGGAAAACTTACCGACAGAAGCATCACCGAGGGGAATGTGCAGCTGACGTACGATACGTCGCGCCAGATCGGGGTTAGCGTTCCCCGTAAAAACCATCATCTTGGACACGCGCAGTACCTGCCGGCTGGGGGTATACCTGGATGAGTACAGAAATGGCAGGGGCGGCTGGATTCGAACCAACGCATGCCAGGATCAAAACCTGGTGCCTTACCGCTTGGCGACGCCCCTGTATCCTGTGTAACCGAATGCGTTGAGTTGTGTATCCGCTCCAGGGCGGAAATGGCAGGGGCGGCTGGATTCGAACCAACGCATGCCAGGATCAAAACCTGGTGCCTTACCGCTTGGCGACGCCCCTATTACCGTACAACTCTGTGCTCTTAATTACTAAGAGCGAACATTCACTTCCTGACCAATGTTTCGAGCTTGCGGTGCAACATCGAAATGTTACGGCCTTGGGCAATAAAACTTGGCAAAGTGGCTGGAAGTTGGCGGGCGACTTTATCAGCATCGTCCTGGTTTGGGAAGCTCCCAAACACACAAGCTCCAGTGCCGGTTAATCTGGTTGGAACAAATTTGTTCAACAAGATCAAAGCGTTACGTACTTCAGGATAACGCTTCTGGACTACCGGCTGGCAGTCATTACGACCACCCCCCTCAAGAAGGCTGCGAACTTTAATGGGCGGCGTATCCCGTGTCAACTCGGGGTCGGAGAAAATTTCCGCTGTGCTGACAAGTACTTGCGGAATCGCGACAAGAAACCAGGGTTCGCTCAGGGTCACCGGTTGCAGCTTTTCCCCCACGCCTTCGGCAAAGGCGGCGTGGCCGCGCACAAATACCGGCACGTCTGCGCCCAGGCTCAGGCCCAGGGTGGCCAGTTGATCTTCGCTACAGCCCAGCTGCCACAAATGGTTGAGGCCGAGTAGGGTGGTGGCGGCATCCGAGCTTCCGCCACCAATGCCGCCGCCCATGGGCAGGCGTTTGTCCAGCCAGATGTCGGCGCCCTGCGCACAGTTTGCGTGTTGTTGCAGCAGGCGCGCGGCGCGCACGATCAGGTTGCTGTCGTGGGGCACGCCGTCGATGGGGGTGTGCAGGTGAATCTCACCGTCGCTGCGCAAGGCAAAGCCCAGCTCATCGCCGAAGTCGAGAAACTGAAACAGGGTCTGTAGCTCGTGATAGCCATCGGCGCGGCGGCCGAGGATATGCAACATCAGGTTGAGCTTGGCCGGTGCCGGCAGAATCAGCTCGGCAGCGGCGGGTAGTGCCGGGGCGCTCATTGACCGAGCTGGCGTGGTTGCCAGTCCTTGATGACCAGGGTGACTTGCAGGTCAAAGCCGCTGAGCTTGATACGTTCCGGCAGCCAGAAACCATTCTGCTCGGCATAACTCAGGTACTCGACGTACCAACCGTCCTGGCTCAGTTGCGCCAGGTGGCTTTGGCTGTCGAGGTTCAGGCGGCTTTTGCTATTCGGGGAGGGGAGGCCGCGAATCCACCAGAGCAGGTGCGAGACAGGCAGGTTGAGCCCCAGCTGGTCTTGCAGCAGTTGTTCCGGCGACTCGGCCTGGTAACGGCCCTGATTGGCCACTTCCAGCTGAATGGCGCCGGGGCGGCCGGTCAGGCGTGCAGCACCGCGACCCAGTGGGCCGGATAGGCGGATGTCGTAGTAATCCTGGCGTTGCAGCCAGAACAGGGTGCCGCTGCCGGAGTCTTTCGGTGCACGGATGCCGACCTTGCCGTTGATCTGCCAGGCGTCCAGGCGGCTGATCTGCTGCTTGTGGGCTTGCCAGCTTTGCGCATCACCCTGGCCTTCGAGTGCTTCACGGGAGGTCAGGCCGGCGCAGCCTGCTAGTAATAAAATCAGGCTGAAAACTATCAGGTGGCGCGCAAGCATCAGAGTGTCTCTGCTCCGGTCAGGCGCAGCAGAGTGCTGCGCAGGATTGGGCTGTCGGGTTGCTGTTTCAGGGCTTCGTGCCAGAGTTTGCGCGCTTCTTTCTGTTTGCCTTGCGCCCACAGTACTTCGCCCAGGTGTGCGGCGACTTCATGATCGGGGAATGCCTGCAGTGCTTGGCGCAGCAGGCGTTCAGCCTCATCCAGGTTGCCCATGCGGTAATTTACCCAGCCAAGGCTGTCGAGAATCGCCGGGTCGTTTGGGTTGAGCTGGTGCGCTTGCTCGATCAGTGCTTTGGCTTCGGCGTAGCGTGTGGTGCGGTCGGCCAGGGTGTAGCCGAGGGCATTGAGCGCCATGGCGTTGTCTGGTTCGCGCTCGAGAATAAAGCGTAGGTCCTCTTCCAGTAGAGATAGATCATCACGCTTTTCCGCAAGCATGGCGCGGGTGTAGAGCAGGTTGAGGTCTTCCGGGAACTGCTCCAGGGCTTGCTGGATCAGCTGCCAGGCGCGCTCGGTATTGTTTCGCTTGGACCAGGCCTCGGCCTCGATCAGGTACAGCTGGATGGCGTAGTCGGGCTGGTATTCGCGGGCCTTGCGCAGGCGCTCAGCGGCTTCGTTGGCGCGTTTTTGCTTGAACAGCAGCTCGCTCTGCCGGGATTGGGCAGGCAGGTAGTCATTGCCGGGGCCGACCAAGGCGTATTCGATCAGTGCGCTGGGTATATCGCCGAGTTCTTCATAGGCGCGTGCCAGATTGTAATGCGCGGCGTCGCTGTGGCTGCCGCGTTCGACCAGTTCTTCCAGATAGACAATCGCCTCTTTCCAGGCTTTGGCTTCCAGGCAGACCAGGGCGAGAGAGAAACGCAGGTCGTCGTCATTGGGGTGTTGCTGCAGCAGCGAGGCAAATTCGCCCTTGGCTTCATCCAGGCGATCTTCGGCGACCAGCAGGCGGGCGTAGGTCAGGCGCAAGCGTTTGTCGTCCGGGTACTGCTTGATGCCTTTTTCCAGCAGCGGCAGGGCATCGTCATTGCGCTCAAGGCCCTGCAGCAGGCGAGCGTGCAGCAGGATCGAGGCAATGGGGCGGTTCTTGCTGGGTTGTTGCTCCAGCAGTTCCAGGGCTTCCTGCGGGCGGCCATCCTGTTGCAGCAACAGGGCTTTGCCAAATTGCAGCTGGCTGTTGTCCGGGTATTTGGCTTGCAGGCGATCAAAGCTTTGTAGCAGGCCAGCGCGGGTATCCGGGTCAGTTTCCGCGGCGGACAGGGCGAGGAAGTCGAAATGCGTATCGCCCTGACGTTGCAGCACCTGCTCCATAAAAGTCATGGACTCGTCGTAACGGCCGGCGCGTGCCAGTTGCACGGCGGCGGCGCGCTGAGCGTCGATATTCTCGGGGGCGGTCTTGGCCCACAGCAGGCTGGTTTCCAGCGCGGGTTGCTCGGCCCCTAGATACTCGGCTATACGAAAACCGCGCTCGGCGACGCCAGCATCCTGGGTGGCATTGGCCTGCTCTACATAATTTTCCAGGGCAATGTCGAAGCGGTTGCGTTGGCCCGCCAGTTCCGCGATCAGCAGCGACAGCAGGGTTTCCTGGCTGAAATTGCGGTAAACCTGCGGCTGAGTTTCTGCGGCAACAACCGCAGGATCTTCCACCGGTGGCGTGCCATCCGGGGCAGAGGGAGCAAAGGTCTGGCAGCCACTTAAAAAGGCAGCGGCAGTCAGCAAGGCGAAGGATCTATTCATAGGAAGAGTATGTGGCCAACCTGCGGTTTGGGCATCATGACACAAGCGCTGGGGCAAGCCCATGGGCTGCAATGATGCGGATTAAGAGATAAACCTGGCTATTGGGACAATAGGCCGCAGTGGTTGTTCTCGCTTTGCCGAAGTAGGACAATTGCCGGCTTCCACTCCCTGTCAGCGACGTGCATGGCCTTTATTGCCCTCGGTATCAACCACAAGACCGCCTCGGTGGACGTCCGCGAACGCGTGGCTTTCACTCCCGAGCAGTTGGTTGAGGCATTGCAGCAGCTGTGTCAGCGCACCAGCAGTCGTGAGGCGGCGATTCTCTCGACCTGCAATCGCAGTGAACTGTACCTCGAACAGGATGACCTGAGCGCCGATGAAGTGCTGGCCTGGTTGGCCGCCTATCACCGGCTAAGCCTCGAAGAACTGCGCGCTTGCGCCTATATCCATGCCGATGACGAAGCCGTGCGCCATATGATGCGCGTGGCCTCGGGGCTGGACTCTATGGTGTTGGGCGAGCCGCAGATTCTTGGCCAGATGAAGTCGGCATTTGCCGTGGCCCGTGAGGCCGGCACCCTCGGCCCACTGCTCGGGCGCTTGTTTCAGGCCACCTTCAGCACCGCTAAAACCGTGCGCACCGATACTGCGATTGGCGAAAACCCAGTCTCCGTGGCCTTCGCTGCCGTTAGCCTGGCCAAGCAGATTTTCGCCGACTTGCACCGCAGCCAGGCGCTGCTGATCGGCGCCGGTGAAACCATCAGCCTGGTCGCCCGTCATCTGCACGACCAGGGCATCAAGCGCATCGTCGTCGCCAATCGCACCCTGGAACGCGCCAGCAGTCTGGCCGAACAATTTGGCGCGCACGCCGTGCTGCTCTCGGAAATCCCCGATGAGCTGGTCAACAGCGATATCGTGATCAGCTCCACTGCGAGTCAATTGCCCATCTTGGGCAAAGGCGCGGTGGAGCGGGCGCTGAAGCAGCGCAAGCATAAGCCGATCTTTATGGTCGATATCGCCGTACCGCGCGATATTGAGCCGGAAGTCGGCGAGCTGGACGACGTCTACCTGTATACCGTCGATGACCTGCATGAGGTAATCGCCGAGAACCTCAAAAGCCGCCAGGGCGCCGCTCAGGCAGCCGAGGAGTTGGTTAGCGTTGGCGCCCAGGACTTTATGCAGCGCCTGCGCGAGCTGGCCGCAGTGGATGTGCTCAAGGCCTACCGTCAGCAGGCCGAACGCCTGCGTGACGAGGAGCTGAACAAGGCCCTGCGTCTGCTCAACAACGGCAGCTCGGCTGAGGATGTATTGGCGCTGCTGGCTCGCGGTCTGACTAACAAACTGCTGCATGCGCCCAGCGTGCAGCTGAAAAAATTCTCTGCTGACGGCCGCGTCGATGCGCTGGGCGTGGCTCAAGAACTGTTTGCCCTCGACGAGGGCGCGCCGCCTGCTTCTACCCATAGCAGCTCGGCCAATAAATAAAGGTCTGCAATGAAAGCGTCACTGATCAATAAACTCGACCTGTTGCAGGATCGTTTCGAAGAGCTGACTGCGCTGCTTGGCGATGCCGAAGTGATCAGCAACCAACCGCAGTTTCGCGCCTACTCCAAGGAGTACGCCGAGATTGAGCCGGTGTATCAGGCGTTCAGTGCCTTCCGCAAAGTCCAGTCCGACCTCGAAGGCGCGCAGGCGCTGCTCAAAGACAGCGACCCGGACATGCGCGAGATGGCCGAAGAGGAAGTCGCCGAGGCCAAGGAACAGCTGATCGAGCTGGAAGCCAGCCTGCAACGCATGCTGCTGCCCAAAGACCCCAACGACGGCCGTAACGTATTCCTCGAAGTGCGCGCCGGTACCGGTGGCGACGAGGCAGCGATCTTCTCCGGCGACCTGTTCCGCATGTATTCGCGCTATGCCGAGAAGCAGGGCTGGCGGGTGGAGGTGCTGTCGGCCAGCGAAGGCGAGCATGGTGGCTACAAGGAAGTGATTGCCCGAGTCGAGGGCGACAACGTTTACGGCAAGCTCAAGTTCGAGTCCGGTGCGCACCGCGTGCAGCGCGTGCCTGAGACCGAATCCCAGGGCCGCATCCACACCTCGGCTTGCACCGTCGCGGTGTTGCCCGAGCCGGATGAGCAGATGGCTATCGACATCAACCCGGCCGATTTACGTGTCGACACCTACCGCAGTTCCGGTGCGGGCGGCCAGCACGTTAACACCACCGACTCGGCGATCCGCATCACCCACATTCCTACCGGCACCGTGGTGGAATGTCAGGAAGAACGCTCGCAGCACAAGAACCGCGCCAAGGCCATGGCCTGGCTGGCGGCGAAACTCAAAGACCAGCAGGAAGCTGCCGCGCATAAGGAAATTTCCGACTCGCGCAAATTGCTGGTGGGTTCCGGTGACCGTTCCGAGCGCATTCGTACCTACAACTTCCCGCAAGGTCGGGTCACCGATCACCGCATCAACTTGACCCTGTATTCGCTCAATGAAGTGATTGCTGGCGGCGTTGAAGCGATCATCGAGCCGCTGCTGGTCGAGTATCAGGCCGATCAGCTGGCTGCGCTGGGCGATTGATTCGCGCTTTTCGTAGCCCGGATGCAATCCGGGAGCGACCTTTGACGCATGTCCCGGATTGCATCCGGGCTACGGAATAAATGCCATGGTCACCATCGAATCCCTGCTTAACACCGTCGATCTACCCGACTCGCCCACCCCGCGTTTGGACGCCGAGCTGTTGCTCGCCCATGCCCTGGGTAAGTCGCGCAGTTATCTGCACACCTGGCCGGAGCGTGAGCTTGAGGCCGAGCAGCTTGAGCGTTATCAGGCGATGCTGGTGCGGCGTCAGGCCGGCGAGCCGGTGGCGTACATCCTCGGTCAGCAGGGCTTCTGGAGCCTGGAGTTGGAGGTGGCGTCGCACACCCTGATTCCGCGTCCGGATACCGAGTTGCTGGTGGAGACAGTCCTCGCGCTGCTGCCGGCCACGCCCGCTGCGCTGCTGGACCTGGGCACCGGCACCGGTGCGATTGCCCTGGCGCTGGCCTGCGAGCGCCCAGCCTGGCGGCTAACCGCTGTGGACCGCGTGCCTGAGGCGGTGGCCCTGGCTGAGCGCAACCGCGCGAGGCTTAAACTGGACAATGCCACTTTTATTGAAAGCCACTGGTTTAGCGCCTTGGCCGGGCAGCGTTATCAGCTGATTGTCAGCAACCCGCCGTATATCGCCGCCGATGATCGGCATCTGGTCGAGGGCGATGTGCGCTTCGAGCCGAGCAGCGCCCTGGTAGCCGGTGCGGATGGTCTTGATGATATCCGCCTGATCATCCAACAGGCTCCGGACTATCTTGAAGCAGGCGGCTGGCTGCTGCTGGAACATGGTTTCGATCAGGCGGCTGCAGTGCGCGAGCTGCTTAGCGCGCGTGGTTTTAGCGCGGTAGAAAGCCGGCGTGACCTCGGCGGCCATGAGCGCATCAGTCTGGGACGCTTCAATAATGAGTGACGCCATGAGCTCGCAGGACATGCTGAATGACGAGGAACTGCTGCGTTACAGCCGGCAGATCCTCCTGCAACAGATCGATATCGCCGGCCAGCTGCGCCTGAAAAACAGTCGTGCGCTGATCATCGGCCTGGGTGGTCTGGGTTCGCCGGTGGCGTTGTATCTGGCGGCTGCGGGGGTCGGTGAATTGCATCTGGCGGATTTCGATACAGTTGATCTGACCAACCTGCAGCGGCAGATCGCCCACGACACTGCGAGCATCGGCCAGAGCAAGGTCGACTCGGCGAGCAAGCGTCTGCTGGCGATCAATCCGCAGCTGCGCCTGCATTGCCATCGCCAGGGCCTGGACAGCGATTCCCTGGCCGCAGCGGTTGCCGCCGTGGATCTGGTGCTGGATTGTTCGGACAACTTCAGCACCCGCGAGGCGGTCAACGCCGCCTGCGTAGCGGCCAAGGTGCCGCTGGTCAGCGGCGCGGCGATCCGCCTGGAAGGCCAGCTCTCGGTATTCGACCCACGGCGCGATGACAGCCCCTGTTATCACTGTATTTACGGCCACGGCAGCGAAGCCGAGCTGACCTGCAGCGAAGCCGGCGTAGTGGGCCCGTTGGTTGGCCTGGTCGGTAGTTTGCAGGCGTTGGAAGCCTTGAAGCTGCTGGCACAGTTTGGCGAACCGCTGGTAGGGCGCTTGTTGCTGATCGATGCGCTGGGCAGCCGTTTTCGCGAGCTGCGGGTCAAGCGTGATCCGGGCTGCAGCGTGTGTGGAGTGGCCGGCGGTGAGTAACGCGCCGATTGGCGTATTCGACTCCGGCGTCGGCGGCCTGTCGGTGCTGCGCGAGATTCGCGCGCTGCTGCCCAATGAGTCGCTGCTTTATGTCGCCGACAGCGGCCATGTGCCCTATGGCGAAAAAAGCCCGGAATTTATCCGCGAGCGCTGCCGGGTGTTGGCCGCGTTTCTTCTAGCCCAGGGCGCCAAGGCGCTAGTGCTGGCGTGTAACACCGCCACGGTGGCGGGGGTGGCCGAGCTGCGTGAGTTGTACCCGCAGCTGCCCTTGGTGGGCATGGAGCCGGCAGTCAAGCCCGCGGCAGCTGCTACTCAGAGCGGTGTGGTCGGCGTGCTTGCAACCACCGGCACGCTAAAAAGCGCCAAGTTCGCCGCCTTGCTCGACCGTTTTGCCAACGATGTGCGGGTGATTACTCAGCCTTGTCCAGGGTTGGTCGAGCGTATTGAAGCCGGTGAGTTGGATAGCCAGGCTACCCGCGAGTTGCTGCAGGGCTTTGTCGCGCCGCTATTGGCCGAGGGCTGTGACACGCTGATTCTCGGTTGTACCCATTACCCCTTTATCAAGCCGCTGCTGCGCAGCCTGGTGCCGGAGTCGATCAGCCTGATCGACACCGGCGCGGCGGTGGCGCGGCAAGTCCAGCGGCTGTTGGCAGGCCATGATCTACTGGCCTGCGGCCCGGCGCAGCCTGCGCAGTTCTGGTCGAGCGGCGATCCTTTGGCCATGCAGCGGGTGTTGCCGTTGCTGTGGGGCGAGGGGACAGTGGTGAGCGCGCTACCATAGCGTCTTGAAAAGAAAACAGGATATTGATCCGGGTTTTTGTGGCCAGCCACCCATGGCAGCCACCCCATAGCCCTCGTTGCTGTGCGACCACAAAGAAACGCTCCCGCCGATTTCTTGTGCCAGCAGTAAACCGCGCGCTCAGCGGTAGATGCTGCTCATGCCCTTGCGCTCGTCCAGACACTCGGGGGAGGCAGTCTCGAATTCGCGGCAGATCAGCGGGCGCACTTCGTAGATGGTGCAGCGCATGCTGTCGCGGTCCAGCGCGGCGCACCAGCCGTCGTCCAGGCGCAGCATCACTTCGCCACCCCAGTCATCGGTGTCGATATAGCGCGGCGGCACGCCGGTGTCGGTGATTAGCATGACTTCCAGCTGACAGCAGCAGGCCGCGCAGTTGCTGCAGCTGACGGCGGGTTCATCCGCGAGTTGGGTGTGGGGGATGGTCTGACTCATGCCGCGCAGTGTACGTCATCGGTGTTATTGCGGCGTCTGCCGCCGACGTAGGGTGGATGGCGTCTAACCCGCGTAGCCCGGATGCAATCCGGGGCATCGGTTGTGGCCATCGCATCGCGTTCCCGGATTTCATCCGGGCTACAACAGCGCTGTAGGGCGGAGCCTTGTCCACCGCTGGCTGCCCAAATGGCGTACAAGCCTTCGGTATGTACGCCCTACGCTGTTTTGCGCGCGCGCAGGCTCTGTTCATACTGGCTGCGGTAAAGCTTGGCGAAGCCATGCAGCACAGGCATCACCAACGCCCAGATTGCGCCGATCAGCAGCAGGCTTTGCCAGGTGCCGTAGGGCAGGCCGACGCCGGCGATCTGTGCGCCGCCGTAATAGGACAGCGGTGCGGCGATGGCGCCGAGCAAGCTGCCGCGCCACCAGGGTTGCGCGGTCCAGGCCAGGCAGTGGTTGAGTGTGGTGGCCAGCAGCAGCCACAGGCAGGCCAGCCATAGCGGGATCAGCGTGCGTGGCTCGCCGAAGTCGAACACGCCGAGGTTGAGCAGAAAACTGTCCAGCGCGCTGCCGGCGAGAAACAGCGTGATCAGCAGCTTGCCTTCCGCCGCCCAGCTGCTGGTCCACAACAGATGCACCGCCAGCACGCCTGCGACAACCAGCAGCCACAGGCTGTCGCCGCCGAAGACGCAGGCGAACCAGCCGAGCTGAAACAGCAGGGTGTTGACGATCAATTTAGGCATTGAGATTTCCTAATAGAGGAGCAGGACGTGCTTCTGGTTTCGCCAGCAGCAATTGCGCGGTGCCGATGGTGCGCTCGATAAAGCCGCCCTCGCAATAGCACAGGTAGAACTCCCACAGGCGGAAGAAGTAATCGTCGTAGCCCTGCTGCTCCAGCTTGTGCCGCGCGTGGCGCAGGTTGTCGTGCCAGATGCGCAGGGTGCGGGCGTAGTGCAGGCCGAAGTCCTCCATGTGGTGCAGGTTCATATCGGTCTTGGCGGTGATGATTTCCAGCATCTTGTTCACCGAGGGCAGCGCGCCGCCGGGGAAGATATAGCGCTGGATAAAGTCCACAGCGTTTTTCGCCTGCTCATAGCGCTGGTCGCGGATGGTGATTGCTTGCAGCAGCATCAGACCGTCGGGTTTGAGCAGGTTGGCGCATTGCTCGAAATAGGTGGGCAGAAAGCGATGGCCGACCGCTTCGATCATCTCGATCGATACCAGTTTGTCGTACTGCCCGGCCAGGTCGCGGTAGTCCTCCAGCAGCAGGGTGATCTGCCCCTGCAGGCCCTGTTCGGCAATGCGCTGCTGGGTGTAAGCGAACTGCTCGCGCGACAAGGTGGTGGTGGTGACCTTGCAGCCATAGTGGCTGGCGGCATAGATCGCCATGCTGCCCCAGCCGGTGCCGATTTCCAGCAGGTGGTCGCTGGGCTTGAGGGCAAGCTTCTGGCAGATGCGTTCGAGCTTGTTCAGCTGCGCTTGTTCCAGGCTGTCGTCGGCGCTGCGGAACATGGCGGCCGAGTACATCATGGTCGGGTCGAGAAACTGCTCGAACAGGTCGTTGCCCAGGTCGTAATGCGCCGAGATGTTCTTGCGTGAACCTTTACGGGTGTTGCGGTTGAGCCAGTGCAGGCCCTGGATAAGCGGGCGACCCAGCTGGGCCAGGCCGCTTTCCATGGCGTCCAACACATCGAGGTTGCTGACAAATACGCGGATCACCGCGGTCAGGTCCGGGGTGGTCCAGTAACCATGGATATAGGCCTCGCCCGAGCCGATTGAGCCGTTGCCCGCCACCAGGCCCCAGACCGCGCCATCCTGCACCTGGATCTCGGCGCTAAGGCTGGAGTGGGCATCGCCGAACTCCATGCGTTCGTCACCTTCGACGATCACCAGTTGGCCATGGCGCAGCTGTTTCAGCTGGCGCAGCACTGCACGGCGCAGCAGGCTGGCACCGATGCCGCTGCCGGCACGCACCACATGTTTGGCGGAGGTCAGGCTAGAGCTTTTCATGGGGGACTTCCTTTGATGCGGGGCGGGCGACGCGGAAATCACCTTCAGCGGCCCGATGGGTGAACAGGGGAATGCGTTTGAGTAGCAGGCGTAGGGCCTGCCAGTAGATGGCGGCAAGGGTTTTGCCGGTCATCCAGGGAAACTGCAGCAGGTAGCGATGCAGGCTGGCGCGGTTGAGTTCAGTGCGTTGCAGGCTGAGGCTGGCGTCGAAGAGCTTTTCCTCGCCCTGCCAGTCGGCCATATGAATACCTAAGCGCTCGCCAGCCGGGCTGAAGCTCATGCGGTACTCCAGCTCGCGCGGCAGAAACGGCGAAACGTGAAATGCCTTGGCCACAGCGACGTGCTGGTGCCCCTCGCCTTCTGCCGGCAGCACGTAGTGGTAGCGCTCGCGGAAAGGCGTGTTGCTCACCTCGCAGAGAACCGCCGCCAGGCTGCCATCGGCCTCATGGCAGTAGAAAAAGCTCGCCGGGTTAAACGCCAGGCCCCAACTGCGTGGCTGAGTCAGCAGGCAGATATGCCCCAGCGGCGTACGCCCCAGTGCTTCGGTGACACGCTGGCGCACGGCGTCGATCAGGCTGATACCTGCACCGGTGAACTGCGGCAGGTAATCAGTCTCGCGAAAGGCAAAGGGCGCGAAGCGTCCACGCCCGGCCAGCGGCGACAGTGCGAGCACCGCCTCCTGCTCGCTCAGATCGAGGTAGAGCAGGCCCATGCGATAGCGGAAGTTGTGCAGGCGCGGCGCAAAGCGCCGGTGCTGCACCCAACCGCTGTACAGGGCGCTGTTCAGTGCCGTTGTGCTGCCCACTACAGCGCCTCACCGAATTCGCGGGCCACGCGCAGCGCGCTGACCACGCCATCTTCATGGAAGCCATTGGCCCAGTACGCACCGCAGAAGTAGCTGTGGTTGGCGCCGAGCAGCTCTTCCCAGCGCGCTTGCGCGGCCATGCCGGCCAGGCTGTATTGCGGGTGGGCGTAGGTGTAGCGCGCGAGGATCTTGTTCGGGTCGATGGCGGCGGTCTGGTTCAGGCTGACGCAGAAGGTGGTGTCGCTCTGAATGCCCTGCAGGATATTCATGTCATAGGTCACGGCTGCCGGCTGATCCACCGGGCCGCCGAGGCGATAGTTCCAGCTGGCCCAGGCCAGTGGCCGTTGCGGCAGCAAACGGGTGTCGGTGTGCAGCACCACGTCGTTATCGGCATAGGGCAGCGCGCCGAGGATTTCCTTCTCGATGCGCGTGGGTTCGGCCAGCAGCGCCAGGGCCTGGTCGCTGTGGCAGGCGAAAATCACCTTGTCGAAGCGCTCGCTGCCGGCGGCGCTGTGCACAGTCACGCCATCGCCATCACGCTCGACCCGGATCACCGGGCAGTTCAGGCGAATATGCTGCTTGAAGGACTCGGTCAGCGGCGCGACATAGCTGCTGGAACCGCCCTCGACCACACACCACTGCGGCCGATCACTGACCGACAGCAAGCCGTGGTTTTTGAAGAAACGCACAAAGAACTGCAGCGGAAAACCGAGCATGTCGTTCAGTGACATCGACCAGATCGCCGCGCCCATGGGCACGATGTAATGCTGGATAAAGCGCTCGCTGTAACAATTGGCCTTGAGGTAGTCACCCAGGGTCATATCGCTGGCGATGCGCTGCAGATTAAGGTCGTTCAGCGCCTCGCGATTGAAGCGCAGGATGTCGCGCACCATGCCCCAGAATTTCGGCGACACCAGGTTACTGCGCTGGGCGAACAGGCTGTTAAGGCTGTGCCCGTTGTATTCCACGCCGCTGACTGGGTCGCTGACCGAGAAGCTCATCTCGGTGGCCTTAAAACCGACGCCGAGCTGGCTGAGCAAGCGGATAAAGTTCGGGTAGGTCCAGTCGTTGAACACGATAAAACCGGTGTCCACGGCGTAGTGCTGGCCAGCAACCTGTACCTCCACGGTGTGGGTGTGCCCGCCAATCCAGTCGCCGGCCTCGAATACTGTGATGTCGTGGTTGCGGTTGAGGAGATAGGCGCTGGTCAAGCCGGCGATACCGCTGCCGATAATGGCGATCTTCATGGGTTGTCCTTGGTCTTGGCGTCAGTGCGGGCCATACGGGCGCCAATGGCCACCTGCAAGCGCTTGGGCAGATGGCCGAGCAGCTTGAGCATGGCGATAAAGGGGCCGGGGAAGCTTATTTCAAAGGGCTGCTGCTGCAGGCGCTCGGCGATATAGCGGGCGGCTTTGTCCACCGGCCAGCGCATAGGCATGGGGAAGTCGTTTTTCTGCGTCAGCGGGGTGTCGACAAAGCCGGGGCTGATCAGGGTGACGGCAATGTTCTCGGCGTGCAGGTCGATGCGCAGGGCTTCCAGCAGGTAGCGCATGGCCGCCTTGGACGCGCCGTAGGCTTCGGCGCGGGGCAGCGGCATAAAGGTCACCGAGCTGCCGACGCCGACCAGATGCGCGCGGTTGCCCTGGCGCAGCAAGGGCAGGGCCGCTTCGATGCAGTAGCTTGCAGAGAGCACGTTGGCGCGCATGACCCGCTCAACCATCGCCGCCTCGAAGGCGCTGACCTCGACATACTCGCACGTGCCGGCATTGAGGATGGCGCAGTCCAGCGCGCCCCAAACCTGGCCGATATGCTCACCGATGGCACGCACCTGGGCGGCATCGCCGAGGTCGCCCGCAACCACCAGCACTTGCTGCGGATAGCGCTTGGCCAAAGCCTGCAGCGGTTCAAGGCTGCGGGCGCTGAGGGCTAGACGGTGGCCCTGCTCAAGCAGTTGTTCGGCCAGGGCGGCGCCGATGCCGCTGCTGGCACCGGTGAGCCAGATGCGCCGTGTGTTCGCGTTCATGCCAACCTCCGTTTCAGCCAGCGAATTGCCGGGCCAATTAAGGGCAGGTGCTCATAGAGCAGGCTGCCGGCGTCGAAATAGTCGCGGTGGCGATAGACCTTGCTGTGCCACAGCAAGTGCGAGCAGCCCTCCACACGGATCAGTTGGCCGCCGGCCAGTCGCGGATGGCGGTAACTCATGGTCCAGCGCAGGTAGCCTTCACCGTCACGCACCTGATCGAAGCCGTAGAAATCGAAGCGCAGTTCGCTGACATTGGCGTACATCTCGGCGAAGTAGCGCTGCATATTGGGCAGCCCGCGCACCTCGTGCATTGGGTCGCAAAACAGCGCGTCGTCGCTGTAGAGCTGGCCCAGGCGGTCGAGGTTGTCCTTGTTCAGCCCGGCAAAGTCCTGGGCGAACTGGCGCAGAAAGTCGCTCATAGCACCTCCTCGCCGGCAAAGTGCGGCAGGCTCTTGAACGCTGCCAGGGCGCGTGTGCGGCTCTTGCTCAGGTCAACAAGCGGCGCGGGGTAATCGGCGATACCGAACAGCCCGCCGATGGCCGCCGGGTTATGGATATTGGTTTTGTTCAGGCCGACCAGCTCCGGCAGCCATTGACGGATAAAGCGCCCATCCGGGTCGAATTTCTGCGACTGGCTCAGCGGGTTGAAGATGCGGAAGTACGGCGCCGAATCGGTGCCGGTAGAGGAACTCCACTGCCAGCCGCCATTGTTCGCCGCCAGGTCGCCATCGATCAGGTGGCGCATAAAAAAGCGCTCGCCTTCGCGCCAGTCGATCAGCAGGTTCTTGGTCAGAAACATCGCCACGATCATGCGCAGGCGGTTGTGCATCCAACCGGTGGCCAGCAACTGACGCATCGCGGCATCGATGATCGGAAAACCAGTGCGGCCTTCCTGCCAGGCTTTCAGCTCCAGCGGCGCATCACGCCAGGCCACTGCTTCGGTTTCCGCGCGGAATGCGCGGTGCATGGACACGCGCGGGTAGCCGACCAGAATATGTTTGTAGAACTCGCGCCAGAGCAGTTCGTTGATCCAGGTGATCACTCCGATATTGCCGCTGTCGAACTCGCCCTGGTTGGCCTGCAAGGCGGCATGCAGACATTGGCGCGGCGAGATCACCCCGGCGGCCAGGTAAGCGGACAGCTGGCTGGTGCCGGGCTGTGCGGGGAAGTCGCGGGCGCTCTGGTAGAAGTCGATCTGCTGCGCGGCAAAATCATCCAGGCGCCGCGCCGCCTCGGCTTCACCGGCGGGCCACAGTTCACGCAGGGCTGCCGGGGGCAGGGCGAAGCCTGCAACGTGCTCTGGAATGGCATCGCTTTGGATTGCCAGCGGGGCTTGCGCTTTAGGTGTGGCGACAAGCGCGGGCAGAGCGCTGTGCAGGCGCTGGTAACAGACCTTGCGGAACTGGCTGTAGACCTGAAAGTAGCTGCCGGATTTGGTCAGCACGCTGCCGGGCTTGAAGAACAGCTGATCCAGATGGCTGCGAAAATTTACCCCTAGGCCATCCAGCGCATCGGCTACGGCCTGATCGCGACGGCTTTCATGCACGCCGTACTCTTCGTTGACCTGCACCGTGCCGATTTGCAGCTGTTGGCACAGCTCGCCGATCACCTGCGGCGCGGCGCTCCAGTTATCGGCTTCACGCACCAGCAGCGGCACATTGAGTTTGCCCAGCTCAGTGGCCAGTTCCTTGAGGTTGCGCAGCCAGAAGTCGACCTTGCTCGGCGCATCATCGTGGCTCAGCCACTGACCGGGGCTGAGCAGGTACAGCGCCACGGTCGGGCCGCTGCTCATGGCGGCAGCGAGGGCGCTGTTGTCCTGCACGCGCAGGTCGGTACGAAACCAGATCAATTGCAGCATGTTCAATTCCGTCAGCTGTGCAGCAGGTTAAGGTCGGTCAGGCTGTGCAGCGCGGCCAGCGGGTCGGCGGCCAGGCTCAGTTCGGCGTTTTGCGCGGTGATGGCGACTAACTCTTCGGCGTGGATCTGCACCACCTGACCGACCAGCAGGCAGGGGCAGTCATAACCGCCGAGCAGGCGCTGCAGGTGGGTGCTGTTCAGCGCCTGGCTGGAATACAGCAGCACCGCACGCGGCTGGATATGCTCGACCGCCAGGGCCAGTTCGGTCGGCGGCAGCGGCCAGTCGAAGACGTCCACCGGGCAGCCGGCGCTGCTCGCCAGCCAGGCGGTCAGCCACAGGCCGGGGGCCATCGGCAGGTCGGAGACGTTGATCAGCAGCAGCGGCGCGCCGTTGCACTGGCGGTTGTTGTGGTACAGGCGCGCACCGAGCTTGCTGCGCAGCCAGGAATAGAAGAACACCCGCTCGGCCTGGGCGCCGAACTGGTTACGCCAGCGCAGCTCCAGATCACTCAGCAGCGGCAACAGCAATTGCTGGCACAGGGTGTGCGGCGGGTAGAGCGCCAGTTCGCTGTTGAAACACTCATCCACACGCCGCTCGTTGAGGTTGCAGATGGCTTCCTGCAGCTGCTGGCGTCGGGCTTCCCATTGCGAGTTGGCCTCGGCAAACGCCGGTTGATTGGAACGCAGCAGACCCTTGACCTGGCTGACCGAGACGCCGCGATTGAGCCAGGTGAGAATCGCCTGAATACGCAGCACATGCTCATCGGCATACAAGCGATGGCCCTTGGGCGTGCGGTGCGGCACGATCAGACCGTAACGGCGTTCCCAGGCGCGCAGGGTGACGGCGTTGACCCCGGTGATGCGCGCCACATCGCGGATCGGCATAAAACCCTGAGCGATGGCCGCCTGGTAATCGTCGGCGGCGCCTGTGCTGGTTGGCTGCAGGCTCATAGGGCGTTACGCAGGCTGAGGTTTTCCGGGTGCGGTTGCAGGTAGACCTGCTGCGCAATATAGGTGTCCGGGTGACGGCGGAAGTGATGCTTGAGCAGGGTCATGGGCACCACCAGCGGCACCACGCCGTGGCGATACTGGCCGATCAGCTGCTGCATTTCCTGTTTTTCGTCACTGCTCAGTGACTGCTTGAGGTAGCCGCTGAGGTGCTGCAGCACGTTGCTGTGGGTACGGCGGGTGGCGCAGCTTTTCAGTGCACTCATCAGCTCGCTGAAATAGCGCGGCGCCAGCTCGTTGATGTCGTGCTGGCCAAGGTTGCCGAGCATGCGCCCGAGCAGTTTGTACTGCATGGGGTTGGTGGCCATCAGTAGGTATTTGTAGCGCGAGTGAAAGTCGATCAGGCGCTTGCGGGTCAGGCCATCGCGCAGCAGTTGTTGCCATTCGGCGTAGGCAAAAACGCGGGTGATAAAGTTCTCGCGCAGAATCGGATCATTCAGGCGGCCGTCTTCTTCCACCGGCAGGTTGGGATGGCGGGCGCAGAAGGCCTGGGCAAAGATGCCACGGCCAGGCTCGCTGGGGCGGCCGTTGTCCTGATAGACCTTGACCCGGTGCAGCCCGCAGGACGGCGACTGCTGCATAAAGATGTAGCCGCAGATATCCGTCAGCTCGCCGGCCATGCGTTCGCCGTACTCGGCCAGCGGCGCGGTGACATCCACCTCGCGTCTTACTGTACCCACGGCGCGCGGCGCTTGCGGGTCGCCAACCAGGCGGATCGGTTCACGCGGGATGCCCATGCCGATGGCTACTTCCGGGCACAGCGGGGCGAAGTCGAAATATTCGCTGAGGGTGCGGCTGCACAGGCGCGATTCCTTGTGACCGCCGTTATAGCGCACTTCGGAACCCAGCAGGCAGGCACTGATGCCCAGTTTGGGTTTGCCGGTGGCGGTTTCGGATGGGCTCATGGGCAACCTCTGATGTACGACTTGTACAGATCCTGATGGATGTACAACTTGAGTTCATCATAGGTTTGTAATTGTACAAGTCAATATCTTTGTACAACTACTGTAGGGTTTTGTGTGTAGGCCTGTTACTTCCAGCCCATACGCCAGTGTTCGGGGTTTTCCAGCACACGCCAGTCCAGGCGTTGGCAGCGCTGGTTAAGCACGGCCTGCAATTCGATCTGCAGCACCGTGCCGTCTTCGTCGCAGAACAGTTCGGTGACGAGAAAATGCTTTTCACGGTTCTGCGGCTGCGCTGCTGTCCATTTCGACAGCAGCAGCTTGCGTGGGTTGAGCCGGTGCTTGCCTGGCGCAGTACGCTGTTGGGCGCTCATTGCAGGTGTTCGAGCAAGCGTCGCGCCGCTTCCTGGCCGCTCAGCCAGGCGCCTTCAACCCGGCCGGACAGGCACCAGTCGCCGCAGGCATAGATGCCCAGGTCGGCATCGGCCAGTACGCCCCACTGGTGTGCGCTGGCCGGACGGGCGTAGAGCCAACGGTGCGCCAGGCTGAACGCTGGGGCGGGCACGGCGCAGCCGATCAGTTCGGCGAAGGCTCCGAGCAGGTGTTCGATTACCGCTTCCTTGGGCAGATCCAGGTGCTGTTTGGTCCACTGGCTGGTGGCGTGCAGCACCCAGGTGTCGAGGCTGGTGTCGCGGCCGGGTTTGCTGCGGTTACGGGCCAGCCAGTCGAGCGGGCTGTCCTGGACAAAGCAGCCTTCGACACGGGTTTCCAGCGGGTTGGCAAAGGCCAGGGCCACTGCCCAGGTTGCGTCCATGGCCACGCTGGCGGCGGCGCCGGCGAGTTTCGGTGCGCTGGACAGCAGGGTGGTGGCCTGTGGCGCCGGGGTGGCGACGATTACGTGGCTGAACGGACCGTGGTTATTGCCCTCGGCATCTTGCAGGTGCCAGTGCTGTTCGCCGCGAAACACTTCGGTGATGCGGCAGGAGAAGCTTACCGGCAGTGCGCCGAGCATGGCGCGGGTGATCGCACTCATGCGCGGGCTGCCGACCCAGCGCACCTGCTCGTCCGGCGAGGCGCTGAGCTGGCCGTTATTGAAGTTGTACAGGCTGGGGGTCCATTCGGCGACCCAGCCACGGGCTTGCCACTGCTGCACCACCTCGACAAAACGACGGTCGCGGGCGGTGAAGTACTGCGCGCCAAGGTCCAGCGCGCCGGCATCGCTGCGCTTGCTGGCCATGCGGCCGCCACTGCCGCGGCTCTTGTCGAACAGCTGCACCAGGTGCCCGGCGGCATGCAGCGCCTGAGCGGCAGACAGCCCGGCGATGCCGGTGCCGATGATGGCGATGGGGTGTAGAGCGGTCATGGTCTACCTCGTGTTTTCAAGCGTTAGGCTACGCTTTAGACAAAAGCTATACAATATGGTTTTTGTGTATAAGCTGTGCCGGAGTCGATCCTGCCTTCCTATAGTTAAGACAACCTGCAGCCGGATTGAAGCCACAAACAGGCATAAATCAGTCGGCGGTTGTGAATTATGCAAAGGCCATGCGAGGACATTGTGATGCACATACTTCTGACTGGCGGGACCGGCTTGATAGGGCGAGCGCTATGCCGCCACTGGCTGCAACAAGGCCATCAGCTGACGGTGTGGAGCCGCCGTCCCGAGCAGGTTGCTGCCCTTTGTGGCGAGGCGGTGCGTGGCATTGGCCAGCTTGATGAGCTGGGTGAAGAGCCGCTGGATGCCGTGGTCAACCTGGCTGGTGCGCCGATTGCCGACCGGCCCTGGACGCGCAAGCGCAAGGCGTTGCTGTGGGCCAGCCGAATTGGTCTGACCGAACAACTGCTGGCCTGGTTGGAGTGTCGCGCGCACAAGCCGCAGGTGCTGTTGTCCGGTTCAGCCGTAGGTTGGTATGGCGATGGTGGCGAGCGCGAGCTGCATGAGGATTCGCCGCCAGTGAGCGAGGATTTCGCCGCGCAGCTGTGTGGCGCTTGGGAAGAAACTGCCCAGCGCGCCGAGGATTTGGATATCCGTGTGGTGCTGCTGCGCACCGGGCTGGTGCTGGCCAGTGACGGCGGTTTCCTCAAGCGCCTGCTATTGCCCTTTAAGCTCGGCTTGGGAGGCCCTTTGGGCAATGGTCGGCAGTGGATGCCGTGGATTCATCTGGCTGATCAAATCGCCCTGATTGATTTTCTCCTGCAGCAGGACTCGGCCAGTGGTCCTTATAATGCCTGCGCGCCGACGCCTGAGCGCAACCGTGCCTTCAGCCAGGCCTTGGGCCGCGAGCTGCACCGCCCGGCCTTTATGCCGGCCCCGGCCATTGCCCTGCGCATGCTGCTGGGTGAGCTGTCGGTGCTGCTGCTCGGTGGCCAGCGCGCGATGCCGACGCGCTTGCAGGAGGCTGGCTTCAGTTTTCGTTTTACTCATTTGGATGTGGCCCTGGCGGATTTGCTGGGCCATCACTGATTAGGACTTTGCATGACCGATCACGCCTTGTTACTGGTAAATCTGGGCTCGCCGGCCTCCACTTCCGTGGCTGATGTGCGCCGCTATCTCAACCAGTTCCTTATGGATCCTTATGTCATTGATGTGCCATGGCCGCTGCGCCGGCTGATCGTTTCGCTGATATTGATCAAGCGTCCGGCGGCTTCGGCGCATGCCTATGCCTCGATCTGGTGGGACGAAGGCTCGCCGCTGGTGGTGCTGAGCAAGCGTCTGCATCAAGCGATGAAGGCGTCCTGGAGTCACGGCCCGGTGGAGCTGGCCATGCGCTATGGCGAGCCGTCGCTGCAAACCGTGCTGACCCGTCTGGCCGAGCAGGGCATCAAGCAGGTCACCCTGGCGCCGCTTTACCCGCAGTTTGCCGACAGCACCACCACCACGGTGATCGAAGAAGCCAAGCGGGTAGTGCGTGAGCAGCAGCTGCCAATCCGCTTTTCCATCCTGCCGCCATTCTTCGATCAGCCGGAATACCTGGACGCCCTGGTCGACAGCGCCAAGCCTTATCTGGAACAGGATTTCGACCATCTGCTGCTGAGTTTCCACGGCCTGCCGGAACGGCATCTGCACAAGCTAGACCCCAGTAATCACTGCCTGAAAGGCGCCGATTGCTGCCGTACGGCCGCGCCCGAAGTGCTTGCCAGCTGTTACCGCGCACAATGTTTACGAAGCGCCGAGCTGTTTGCCCAGCGCATGGGGCTTAAGCCCGAGCAATGGTCGGTGTCGTTCCAATCGCGCCTGGGCCGCGCCAAGTGGATCGAGCCCTACACCGAAGCGCGTCTCGACGAGCTGGCCAAACAGGGCGTGAAGAAGCTCTTGGTGATGTGCCCGGCCTTTGTCGCCGATTGCATCGAAACCCTGGAAGAAATCGGCGACCGTGGCCGCGAGCAGTTTGTTGAAGCCGGCGGCGAGAGTCTGCAGCTGGTGCCGTGTCTGAATGATCACCCAAGCTGGGTGGCCGCATTAAAAACGCTGAGCGAGCGCGCACCGCTGATGCTCTAACCGAATAAGGCGCGGCTGTCATTCGCTCGAAGGGATGCCGCGCATTCGCCTCACTGATAACACCTAAGGGCGATACTCATCGCTCTGTATATCGGCCTAAGCTGGCAGCTCTTTCAACCGTCGTGCACCGCACCAACGGTGCCGAGGAGACTGCCAGTGCCCAACAACAATAACGGCTATCCCTCTTCCACCCGCGCCTGGGTAACGGTCGCCATCCTGATGGTGGCGTACGTGCTGTCGTTTATCGACCGGCAGATTCTCAATCTGCTGGTTGGCCCGATCCGCCGCGACCTGATGATCAGTGACACGCAGATGAGCCTGTTGATGGGCCTGTCCTTTGCGCTGTTCTACACCGTATGCGGCATCCCTCTGGGCCGACTGGCCGATACCAAAAGCCGCCGCGGGCTGATCGCCATCGGCGTGCTGTTCTGGAGTGCGGCCACCGCTGCCTGCGGTATGGCCAAGCTGTACTGGCAATTTCTGCTCTGCCGCATTGGCGTGGGCGTCGGCGAGGCGGCGTTGTCGCCGGCGGCCTATTCGCTGATTGCCGACAGCTTTCCGGCCGAACGCCGCGCCACCGCCATCAGCGTGTATTCCATGGGGGTTTACCTCGGCTCCGGTCTGGCCTTTCTGCTTGGCGGCCTGGTGATCCAGTTCGCCTCGGCGCAGGGCGATGTGACGCTACCGGTGTTTGGTGAAGTGCGCCCCTGGCAGCTGATTTTTCTGATTCTCGGTGCGGCAGGGATTCTCTTTACTCTGCTTCTGCTGGCGGTCAAGGAGCCCGTGCGGCGCGGCGTTGGTGCCGGTATCGCGGTGCCGCTGGCGGATGTTGGCCGGTATATCCGTGCCAACCGGCGTACCGTGCTGTGCCATAACTTCGGTTTTGCCGGCCTGGCGTTTGCCGGTTACGGCAGCGCGGCCTGGATTCCGACCTTCTTTATCCGCACCTACGGCTGGGACGCCGGCCAGGTCGGCATCGTCTATGGCAGCATTGTTGCGGTGTTCGGTTGTCTGGGTATCGTCTTTGGCGGCCGTCTGGCGGACTGGATGGCCAAGCGCGGCAGCAGCGATGCCAATATGCGCGTCGGTCTGTATGCAGCCATCGGTGCGGTGCCATGTGTGCTGGCCTTCCCGCTGATGGAAACTGCGCTATGGGCGGCGATTCTCACCGCGCCGGCGGTGTTTTTTCTGAGCATGCCATTTGGTGTCGCACCGGCGGCGATTCAGGAAATCATGCCCAACTCGATGCGCGGCCAGGCCTCGGCGATCTACCTATTTGTGATCACCCTGATCGGCCTGGGCATCGGTCCGACGGCGGTGGCGCTGGTGACTGACTATGTGTTTGCCGATGACATGGCGCTGCGTTATTCGCTGCTGATCGTCACCAGCATCGCCGTGTTCAGCTCCATCGTGCTGCTGAGCATGAGTCTCAAGCCCTACCGCGAAAGTGTGGTGCGCTTGCAGCAGTGGTCGGCTAATCCGGCCTGAGTCGGGCTAGCAATCGCGTAATACTGTTCACTTAAGAAAAATGCCGCTTCCCTGTTACAGGCAAGCGGCATTCTTTTGCGCTTAGAACCGTAGGATGGGTGATAACCCATCAGCCAATTGATGGGTTATCACCTAGGCGGCTCCACCGATCCTACGTCTTGGCTCACCAACCAAGGCTCTCTAATACAGTTAACCGCTTAAACGGTTGCGAGCTACAAATCCGGCTCTTCCAGCACGGTCTTGCTGCGCCAGCCTTGGCCACCCGGCAACACCAGGTTAAGTACCAGGGCGCAGATGGCGCACAGGGAAATGCCGGAGAGGGCGAAGTCGCTGTTGCCAATCATCATGCCGCCGATGCCGAACACCAGGGTCACCGAAACAATGATCAGGTTACGTGCTTCGGACAGATCGACTTGGTGACGGATCAGGGTATTCAAACCGACCACCGCGATGGAGCCGAACAGCAGGCAGAGAATGCCGCCCATCACCGGTACCGGAATGCTCTGCAGCGCGGTGCCGAACTTGCCGACAAAGGCCAGACCGATGGCGAAGCAGGCCGCCCAGGTCATGATCTTCGGGTTGTAGTTCTTGGTCAGCATCACCGCGCCGGTGACTTCCGCGTAAGTGGTGTTGGGTGGGCCGCCGAACAGGCCAGCGGCCGAGGTGGCCAGGCCGTCGCCAAGCAGGGTGCGGTGCAGGCCGGGCTTCTTGATAAAGTTCTTGCCGGTCACGCTGCCGATCGCTACCACGCCGCCGATATGCTCGATAGCCGGAGCCAGGGCGACCGGGACGATGTAGAGAATCGCACCCCAATGCAGCTCGGGTGTCACGAATGCCGGAATCGCCAGCCAGGGTGCGGCCGCGACATTGCTGGTGTCGATCACCCCGCAGAACGCAGCGACGATGCAGCCAACGATAATCCCCGCGAGGATCGGCACCAGGCGCAGCAGGCCACGGCCCATGGCGGCAACCAGCACGGTGGTGAGCAGCGCTGACATGGAAATCAGCATGGCGGTTTCATACGGCACCAGCTGCGCGCTGCCATCGCCGGCCTTGCCCATGGCCATGTTCACCGCCACTGGCGACAGCGCCAGGCCGATGGAAATGATCACCGGGGCAATCACCACGGGCGGCAGTAGGCGGTCGATAAAGCCCGCGCCTTTAACCCGCACCACGGCGCTGAGCAGGATATACACCAGGCCCGAGGCGACGATGCCGCCGAGCACGGCCGGCAGGCCGAACTCACCTTTGGCGGCGAGAATCGGTGCGATAAAAGCAAAGCTGGAGGCCAGAAACACCGGAACCTGGCGACCGGTCACCAGTTGGAACAGCAGGGTGCCGATACCAGCGGTGAACAGCGCGACGTTGGGGTCCATGCCGGTGATCAGCGGCATCAGCACCAGTGCGCCGAAGGCCACAAACAGCATCTGCGCGCCGGAAATGCCCTGGCGCCAGAGTGGATCGTTGTATTCGTCCTGCATGCTTAGGCGTCCTTCTGCTTGGTGCCGAAGATCTTGTCGCCGGCATCACCGAGGCCGGGAATGATGTAGCCGTGTTCGTTCAGGCGCTCGTCGATGGAGGCGGTGAAGATCAGCACATCCGGGTGTGCGTCGTTGACCACCTTGATGCCTTCAGGAGCGGCGACCAGCACCATGGCGCGAATATCCTTGCAGCCGGCTTTTTTCAGCAGGTCGATGGTGGCGACCATCGAGCCGCCGGTGGCCAGCATCGGGTCGATGATCATCGCCAGACGCTCGTCGATTTCCGGCACCAGCTTTTCCAGGTAGGTATGTGCCTGCAGCGTCTCCTCATTGCGCGCCACGCCCACGGCGCTGACTTTGGCCCCGGGAATCAGGCTGAGTACGCCTTCGAGCATGCCGATGCCTGCACGCAGGATGGGTACGACGGTGATTTTCTTGCCGGAGATTTTTTCCACCTGCACGGTGCCGCACCAGCCTTCGATCTCGCAGTTTTCCAGCGGCAGATCCTTGGTTGCCTCGTAGGTCAGCAGCGCGCCAACTTCCTGGGCCAGCTCGCGAAAGTTCTTCGTGCTGATATCGGCGCGGCGCATCAGGCCGAGTTTGTGGCGGATCAGCGGGTGGCGGATCTCGAGGATGGGCATGGCGGGGTCTCCGGCAGGACGGGCGAAAAATTGCGTTAGATTAAAGCATTGGCTATGCCAAGTGCTGGGCCAAGATGGCCTAATGTCGCTAAATAGCGGCTAACGTGTCGCCGCTTGCGGGCAATTGCCGCAGTTGGTCTGCCGGGGCTTGCTCTGCATGGCGCAGATGCGTACCTTTGCCGGCTTTTATTTTGACGCATTGATCAGCTTTCTGGTCTGGCGTCCCGCTCCCAAGAGGAAACAGCATGTCCGTCGATCTCGCGCATATCCGCCAAGTTATGGCTGAAGCCGATTGCCTGCACAGCAATGCCGAGGTTGAGGTGGCCATCGACAGCATGGCGGCCGCCATCAACAACGAGATGGCCGACAGCAATCCTGTAGTGTTCTGCGTGATGAACGGCGGGCTGATCTTCTCCGGCAAGCTGCTGCCCAAGCTCAACTTCCCGCTGGAATTGTCCTATCTGCACGCCACTCGCTACCGCAATGAAACCAGCGGCGGCGAGCTGTTCTGGAAGGCCAAACCGGAAATCTCCTTTATCGACCGCGACGTGCTGATCATCGACGACATCCTCGATGAAGGGCACACCCTCGGTGCAATCATCGATTTTTGCCGGCACGCCGGCGCCAAGAACGTGCGCATCGCTGTGCTGGTAGACAAGACCCACGACCGCAAGGCACGCCCCGACCTCAAGGCTGATTACGTTGGCATGGCCTGCGTTGATCGTTACGTGTTTGGCTATGGTATGGACTACAAGGGCTACTGGCGCAATGCGCCGGGTATCTATGCAGTTAAAGGGTTGTAAGACGCATGACTGAGCCACGCTTTCTCGATCAGACCCTGTTTGGCGCACTGGCCGAGCAAGCGGCGGCCAGCTCACGGCAACGCCAGCACCATAACTTCCACCAGATGGAAGAGCCCTGCCATCGCATGGCGGTGGGGCTGCAGCCGGACACCTATATCCCGCCGCATCGCCATCTTTCGGCGGATAAGGCCGAAGCGCTGCTGGTGCTGAAAGGTCGCCTGGGCTTGCTGATCTTTAATGACAGCGGTGAGGTGCTGGATAAGCGCGTGCTGGAGGCGGGTGGCGCCTGTGTCGGCGTCGACCTGCCGCCAGGAGTGTTTCACGCCCTGGTGGTATTGGAAGCCGACAGCATTCTGTTCGAGTGCAAAGCCGGGCCCTACAAACCGGTGGGCGAGGGCGAGCAGGCCAGCTGGGCGCCGCGTGAAGGCGAGCCTGGGGTTGCCGACTACCAAGCCTGGATGCGCGCGCAATTTAGGTAGCCCGGATGCAATCCGGGAGCGGTTTATGCTGCGTTAGATTTCCCCGGATTGCATCCGGGCTACACGAGCTCTGCTTCTCCATCGGCCTTTGGCGCTAGCCAACGCAACGCTTTCTCCCTGGCTTGGGCCAGGTCGCGCACATAGGCCAGCTGTCCTTCCACTCGTACTATCCCTGCGCGGCGCAATTGCAGGCGCACCTGGGCCGTCGGCCCGCTCAATATCAGTCCGACCTGCTGCTCGCGGTAGTCGCGCAGTACGTTGTCCAGTGCGGCGATGGCGGTCATATCCAGCAGCGGCACCGCGCTGATATCGACGATCACCACCTTCACCCCAGGGGTAAAGCGTCTGAGCACGCTTAGGGCCTTTTCCGCTGCGCCGAAGAACAGCGGCCCGCGAATCGCGTAGGCCAGCACATGCTCGGGCAGGTCATTCAGCGCCTGGTGAAAGTGCTTGGGCAGCGCTTCGGTATCGGTCAGGTCGCTCATGCGTTTGATAAACAATCCGGCGGCCAGCAGCAGGCCGACGCCCACGGCCAGCACCATATCGAACAGCACGGTAAGAATCAGGCAGGTCAGCAGCACCAGCACATCACTGCGCGGGGCGATGCGCAGGGTGTGGCGCACATGTCGCGGCTCGCTCATGTTCCACGCCACTATCAGCAGCAAGGCTGCCAGCGCCGCCATCGGCAGGTAGCTGAACAGGGGCGCGAGAAACAGGATAGCGATCAGCACCACGCCGGCGTGGGCGATAGCGGCCATCGGCGAGTAAGCCCCGGCGCGCACGTTGGCGGCGCTGCGGGCAATCGCGGCGGTGGCGGTGATGCCGCCGAACAGCGGCGCGACCAGGTTGCCGATGCCCTGGCCGATCAGCTCGCCATTGGGGTCATGCTTGCTGCCGGTCATGCCATCGGCGACCACCGCGCAGAGCAGCGATTCAATCGCCCCGAGCATGGCGATGGCAAAGGCCGGGGCGAGCAGTTGGCGAAACAGCTCGAAACTCACCACCAGCGGTTGGCCATCTGCGCCAGGTAGCTGCCAGGGCCAGATAAAGCTTGGCAGAAATGGCGGAATACCGGGGTGCTCAACGCCATCCAGGCTGTAGCTGAAACGCTCGCCAATAGTCGCCACGGGAATCTGCAGGCTTTCCAGTAGCAGCCCGAGCAAGGCGCCGACCATCAGCGCCACCAGATGCCCCGGTACTTTCGGCACCCAGCGCGGCCAGATCAGCAGAGTCGCCAGGCACACCAGCGCCACCAGGCAGTCGCCCAATTGCAGGCTGGGCAGGGCGTGCAGCAGGCCGTTGAGTTGTTCGATGTAGTTGTTCGGCTCAGTGATCAGGTGCAGGCCCAGCAGATCCTTGATCTGCAGGGTGGCGATGACGATGCCGATGCCGGCGGTAAAACCCAGCGTCACCGGGTAGGGGATAAATTCGATCAAGCGGCCGGCGCGCATCAGCCCGAGGGCAATCAGGATCACCCCGGCCATCAGGGTGCACAGCAGCAGGCCGCCGAGGCCGAATTGCTGGGTGATCGGCAACAGAATCACCACAAAGGCGGCGGTCGGCCCGGAAACATTGAAGCGCGAGCCACCAAACAGGGCGATCAGCGTACCGGCCACCAGCACCGTATACAGGCCGTGCTGCGGTGCTACACCGACGGCAATCGCCAGGGCCATGGCCAGCGGAATGGCGATGATGCCCACCGTGACCCCGGCGCTCAGGTCGCTGCGCAGGTTTTTCCAGCCGTAGCCGGCGCGCAAGGTCTGGCGCCAGGCGGAGAACAGCGGCGGTAAGGGCAGCGACATAATGACTCCCTAGGGTCTGTTCCCGTTTCGTTCGCGGCCGCGCCGGAGCCTGTTTTAGCGCGAGGCAAGGCACGAGACACGAAGTTTGGTTGTTCCAAATGAGTGTCGAGAAACGCAGTATCGCGCTAAAACAGGCCCGTCCCTGCGGGTTGCGCGCAAAATCTCGCCATGCGGTGTTGGAGGACTTGGCAAGGGGGCGACCATTACCTGCGTCCTCCGCCTAGCCTGGCGAGATTTTG